>JAFABG010000035.1 GCA_023426145.1 Bacteroidota bacterium
AAACACCTTTACAAGATCTGTTCAATAAGACTAATTTCAATGAAGTCAAAGAGCAACTTAATCCCTTTTTTCCGGGATGGTTTGATTAATTATTAATTCGTCCCGATTTTAACGGGACACTAATGAATTCATTAATGAAATGAATACGTTTCTTAGGGTGTTGCAAGATATTGCCAATAGCTCTGTCGCGGAATTTACCTCCGAAATTATTAGTGAGCATGGGCATAATGGGTACTCCTTTGTGTTTGATCAACTCATACCCTTTAGTATCAATAGCCGTTTCAAGTTTACCCGTTTTGGGATTAATAAAGAACCATTCGGGAATTATTAAATTGACTTTTCCAATATTCCTTTTTAAAGAGAGATATGATTCAGGATCCCAAGTAACATACCAAGCTGAACGTATGCCTGAAGGCTTGTCGTTCCACTCGGAGATTTTTTGTGCCTTGAGACTGTCGGCATGTTCAACACTTACTCGTTTGTGGATCGTTTCACGCATGTAATTGTTGTGCATTTTCTTTTCATGGAAGAAGTCTCGAAATTTTTTGTATTCTTTCGATATCTTATTGGGCTTAAGATACGATTTCTGCGCAGTGATTACACTACGATAATCTTTTTTAAACGGAAGGACCGGATTAGCTTCAAATATAAACATCAGCAAGAATACTGCTGCAAAAAATAATGCGACAAGTCCTACTAATCGGATCGTCCATTTGAAATGCTTCCACCGTGAGGTAGAGTCAGTTTGAAAAATTTGCTTGCTCATAGTGCATGCATATAAGATTATTGTCAGTGTTGTCGGGCAACAATTATTGTACCACAAGGCTAAAAAAATGGGTTGTCACTCCTTTTTTTTCCCGTTGGTTATTTCAAGCATTTTTTTTCATCGTTTTTAATGGTAAACGGAATTTATTGTTGCATTTTTGAGGGATTTTAACAGATCTGCCACTGCCATTTTTGGCAGGAGATTGAGGCGTTTGCGAAATGACTTGAAAATGGATTTAAAGGGGTGATATATAAAGACGTGATAGTCATTTTGAAATAGTGTCATTATCGAGCGGGCATAGTGTCATTCTATTAGCGAAATAATGTCATTATAAAGTAAGGATAGTGACATTGTAATTAAAGTGAAAAGTGCTGATGGATGGATTCTAAAGTTAAAAGCTTCTCTTTGGCCTCAAGTCCACCGGCATATCCTGTTAATTGGTGATTACTTCCAATTACTCTGTGACAAGGTATAAATATTGAAATCGCGTTTGCGCCAATAGAATTAGCTACAGCTCGTATAGCCTTTGGGTTATTCAGCATTTGTGAGACTTGCGAATAAGATATAGTCTTTCCATAAGGAATATTCGTCAATTCACTCCATACACTTTTCTGAAAAGTAGTACCAACTAGGAGTAGAGGAATATCGAATTCTTTTCTTTGATTGGAAAAATACTCATCCAACTGAGTTATTGCACTCATTATCACCTCAGAATCTTTCATCTCGAAGGAGGCCTGTAACCCTTTTTGTATTCGCTTGTCGATGATGGTTCTGCGTTCTTGATTAGAGGTCCAGTCACACATACAGAGTTTGTCATTAAAAGAGCCCAATAGTAGCTCTCCGCAAGGTGACTGATAAAGTTGTATCTGAATGGTTTGCATATTGTTTCCCTTTTTTATCTGTCTATTTTATGAGAGGGTTAGATAAGGAGGTAAAGGTAATGATTTGGATGAAAGAAAGCAAATCTATTGTTGAATAAGAATAAATGAAATAAAATGTTTTACTTAATCTTTGAGCTAAAAATTACCTATATTGCTTGTCGTACTATTAAAATGTCTTATTTTTGTAGCAGATTTTTTTATTTATTGCCATTCATTAGCATCTTACACTATGGGTTATAAGATAACGACTCTTGTAGAAAATTGCGTTTATGGGCGTAAACTACAGGCCGAACATGGTCTTTCTCTTTATATTGAGACTTCAGGATATTGCTTACTTTTTGATACTGGTGCATCTGATTTATTTATTCGAAATGCTCGCTTATTACATATTGACCTGAACAAGGTTAATTACTTGATACTTTCTCATGGACATAGTGATCATACCGGTGGTTTGCGATATTTTATGGAGATAAATTCGCATGCAAAGATCGTATGCGTTTCGGCTATTTTCCAACGTAAATTTAAAGAAGATCGTGAAAATGGAATGAAGCATTTTGAGGAATTTGATTTATCTCGATTTCTTTTCATTGATCGACAAACCGAACTGATTCCTGGTGTAGTGCTATTTCCACATATAGAAATTGTAGATGAAGAAGATACCCATTTTGAGCGATTTTTCGTTTTGAAGGACGCTGTAAAGAAGCCTGATACTTTTCAGGATGAATTGGCACTTGTACTAGTTGACTCTATTAGTTTCTCAATCATTAGTGCTTGTTCTCATCGTGGCATAACCAATGTCATGCGAACAATACGAAAGGCTTTTCCTACTCTTCCATGCAATCTGTTATTAGGGGGCTTTCACATTCATAATGCCGATTATAAAAAGTACTCGCTAGTTGCAGAGTATTTACGTGAATACACACCTCGTGAAATAGGTGTCTGTCATTGTACAGGTGTTGATAAATATGCTTTGTTCTATAAAGACTTTGGAGAGAAAATTTTTTATAACCACACCGGACGAATTATTGAAACAGATTATAGCGAGTAAAAACGTAAAAATTATCATATGAAAAAACTTATCACTTCTTTAATGCTGGCCTTGATCACTTTATCAGGGGCTGCTACTAATCCTTTGTGGATGCGTGATGTGCGTATTTCACCTGATGGGTCTGAAATTGCCTTTTGCTATAAAGGTGATATTTATAAAGTATCCTCGCTAGGCGGCAATGCGATTCAATTAACCACACAATCTTCTTATGAAGCGAACCCAATATGGTCGCCTGATGGAAGTCAGTTGGCTTTTTCTAGTGACCGAAATGGGAACCTCGATCTTTTTATAATGTCTGCTAGTGGGGGAGTTGCCCAAAGACTAACTGATCATTCAGCTTCTGAAATCCCGTCAGCTTTTTCTCCGGATGGGAAGTATGTATTTTTCTCTGCTTCCATTCAGGATCCTGCCCAAAGTGCTTTGTTCCCTACTAATGCAATGACTGAATTATATAAGGTTCCTGCAGGTGGAGGACGTGTAGAGCAGGTATTGGGTACTCCAGCCGAAATGGTTTGCTTTGATAAAATGGGGAAGAGTTTCCTTTATCAGGATCGTAAAGGTTTTGAAGATGAGTGGAGAAAGCATCACACCTCGTCGATAACGAGAGATATATGGTTATATGACATTCAATCCGGAAAGCATCTCAATCTGACGAATAGAGAGGGAGAAGATCGTAACCCATTATATGCGCCAGATGGTGGATCTGTCTATTTTTTAAGTGAGCGCAATGGAGGTTCGTTTAATGTATATAACTTTTCGTTGAAGACTCCGCAGGAAGTGAAAACGATCACTTCTTTCTCCACCCATCCTGTTCGTTTCTTATCAATGAGTAGTAAAGGTACATTGTGCTATACTTATGATGGAGAAATTTATACGCAAGAGCTTGGTGCTTCTCCTAAGAAAGTTCCAATAAATCTCGTGCGTGATGATGAGAAAGAAATAACAACGCTTAAATTTGCTCAAGGAGCCACGTCGGCTTCAGTTTCTCCAGATGGTAAGCAAGTGGCTTTTATTGTACGTGGCGATGTTTTTGTAACGTCAACCGATTATAGTACGACAAAGCAAATCACAAACACATCTGCTCAAGAAGCAACGGTATCGTTTGCTCCAGACAATCGTACATTGATTTATGCTAGTGAACGGACGGGTAACTGGCAACTCTATACGGCTAAGATTAGTCGTGAGGAAGAACCAAACTTTTCTAATGCAACGCTCATTGAAGAAGAAGTATTACTCCCATCAAAAACGATAGAACGGACTTTCCCGCAATATTCTCCTGATGGTAAAGAATTAGCTTTTATTGAAGATCGCAACCGATTAATGGTTCTTAATCTTAAAACTCAAAAGATACGCCAGATAACGGATGGCTCAACTTGGTATAATACAAGTGGTGGCTTTGATTATGAATGGTCGCCCGATGGAAAATGGTTTGCACTCGAATTTATAGGTAATCATCATGATCCATATTCAGATGTAGGTTTA
Organism: Bacteroidota bacterium; assembly: GCA_023426145.1. GTDB lineage: Bacteria > Bacteroidota > Bacteroidia > Bacteroidales > Bacteroidaceae > Bacteroides. The sequence continues at coordinate 4,178 of JAFABG010000035.1, forward strand.
GTGAGTGCGCAGGGGGGAAAAATTATCAATCTAACTAACAGTGGTTATACAAGTGGTTCACCACGTTGGGTACTCAATGGAAATGCAATCTTGTTTCAGACAGAGCGCTATGGCATGCGGGCACATGCTTCTTGGGGATCTCAACAAGATGTAATGCTCGTTTTCCTTAATCAAGAAGCTTATGACCGTTATCGGTTGAGTAAGGAAGACTTTGAGCTACTTAAGGATTTTGAAAAGGAACAAAAGAAGGCTAAAGAAAAAGAGGCTGATAAACGGAAAAAAGGGGGTAAACCGAAAAAGGATCAATCAGATAAAGAGTCGACGGTAGATGGCGAGGCTGATAATGATGAAATGGAAGATGAAAAAGCAACTAAAAAGGATATCATTGTGGAACTTAACCACATTGAAGATCGTATTGTACGCTTGACTCCTAATTCGTCTGAGTTAGGTAGTGCCATTCTTTCAAAAGATGGTGAAAATCTATATTATTTTTCAGCTTTTGAAGAAGGGTACGATTTATGGAAAATGAATCTTCGTGAGAAAGAGACCAAGCGCCTGCATAAACTCAATTCGGCTTGGGCATCACTAATGCTTGATAAAAAAGGAGATTTATTCTTGTTGGGAAGTAAGAATATGAAGAAAATGGATGTTAAATCAGATATTTTAAAGCCCATAAGTTATTTGGCTGAAATGAAACTGGATTTAGCGGCTGAGCGTGAGGCTATGTTTGATCATGTTTATAAACAGCATAAAAAGCGTTTCTATAACCCACAAATGCATGGAGTCGATTGGGATGCTATGACTGCTACTTATCGTAAATTTCTTCCTCATATCGCTAATAACTATGATTTTGCAGAGTTGTTGAGTGAGTGGTTAGGCGAATTAAATGTATCTCATACAGGGGGGCGTTATTATCCCCCAAATAATGGAGATATAACTGCTAATCTTGGTTTATTATTCGACTGGTCTTATCAAGGTGATGGAATGAGGATTGCCGAGGTTGTTGAAAACGGTCCTTTTGATCATTCGCGTACGCAGGTGAAAGCAGGATATGTGATTGAGAAAATTGATGGAGAGATTCTCTCTTTGCATAAAGATATGGCTTCTCTTTTGAATAACAAGGCAGGAAAGAAAATCTTGATTTCTTTTTATAACCCAAAGACTAAAGATCGTTGGGACGAGGTGGTGAAACCAATTACGAGTGGCCAATTCAATGAACTCTTGTATAAACGCTGGGTGAAGCAACGTGCTGAAGAGGTTGCAAAATGGTCAAATGGTCGGTTGGGATATGTTCATATTGAATCTATGGGAGATGATAGTTTCCGTACAGTTTACTCTGATATACTGGGAAAATATAACAATTGTGAAGGTATAGTCATAGATACTCGTTTTAATGGTGGCGGTCGTCTGCACGAAGATATTGAGATACTGTTTAGTGGGCAGAAATATTTTACTCAGGTAGTACGAGGACGTGAAGCTTGTGATATGCCTAGTAGACGATGGAATAAACCTTCAATTATGCTACAGTGTGAAGCTAATTATTCAAATGCTCACGGTACTCCATGGGTATATAGACATCAAAATATTGGGAAATTGGTTGGTATGCCTGTTCCAGGAACGATGACAAGTGTATCTTGGGAAAGATTGCAAGATCCTTCACTAGTGTTTGGAATTCCAATTGTGGGTTATCGCCTGCCAGATGGTAGTTACTTGGAGAATTCTCAACTAGAGCCTGATTTTAAAGTCGCTAATAGTCCGGAAACAATAGTTAAAGGTGAAGATTCACAACTGCGTGAGGCTGTAGATGAACTTCTTAAAGAGATAGACAACAGAGCAAAGTAAAGTATGAAATAGGATAGAATAAAAGCGACTTCTTTAAAGGAATATTTTGTAAATCTCTCTTTAAAGAAGTCGCTTTTATTGTTCAATTATTTAAGAACAGGTAATAGTCTATAAAGATTCTTCCTTGTCATTATTCTTTGGTTTAAGAAAGTGACAATGTATCCTGTGACACAAGCGGCAATAAGTGAACCTTCGCGTACACCCTCAATGCATTGTGATAATAGAAGTGAAAGAATAACTGCCAATGACACTAATGAAACATCAAAATAAACTTTGAACTTACCAAACTCTTTGTTGTAATGGCGCGAAGCGTATTTTACAAATGATTCAGCACTCATCATTGACACTTTAGGTTTCAGCTCAAGCACCACTCCGATAGATTGAGTTATGCAACCTATTAGTAATAAAGCGATCGACATGCCGTAATTTTGAGGGTGAAGGTTTGTTGTCATAGCCATATTAAAATCAATAAATGCCGAAAAAATGAAAGAGAAGGGAAATTGAAGAAGAATTTCAATAACATCTTGACGAGTCCTGTATTTACGTATTAACCAAAACTGTCCTAAAATCAATAAAATATTAATGAGAAATGTGCAAGTGCCCAATGATAGAGGACTGTTTAGACTTAATACGTAATTTACGCTTGAAATAGGAGTGGTTCCTAGTGCGGAACGGACAATCAATACTACACCAGCTGCAAGGAAGTATAATCCTGCTACAAATACAAAATACCTTTTTAAAACGCTTTTCATTTTCATATCTTTTACCTTAAAAAAATTGCTTTCTTATTGTGCGTAAGGAAGAGTGTGCAAAGGTCTCATTTTTTTGTTTGACTTGAATTATCTAATTCCACAATATTTTTGTCATATCCGAAACAAATAGTAACTTTACTGCTTAAATAGGACGATTAAAATGGTAAAATATCTCATTTTTGACAATACAGAACTATTAAAGGCACATCCTGGTATTCCTCATTACAAGGAGGATGTAGTTTGTTTTACGAGTGAATATAAAGACCGAAGTTATCCGGAAAATGAGCGTTATTTTAATCGTGAATTATATCTGATTCTCATTCTTCAGGGGCATTCTGAGATTTTATTAAATGGGGAATTTATAGCACTCGAAGCCAATATGTTACTTATTCATGGGGGAAACTATCTTACTGATCATCTTTATTCCAGCCCAGATGTTCAGTTTATCACTCTTTCTATTTCTGAATCTATGCGAACGGATGATTCTTATCTTACCCAGATAACTGCTATTTTGCTGGCAACGATGAGGCAAAATAAACAATATACAATTCAGTTGACTCTAAATGAATCTCAAGTTATTCGCAGTCAGTTGGAAGTGTTAATGCAGTTGTTGAATATGGAGCATCAATTCCTTTTTCGTAGAATACAAGCTGCTTGTAATGCCTTATTTCTAGACATTGCTGATATCCTTTCACGAAAGACAATAATTAAAAAGCAAATTAGTCATAAAGATCATGTGTTACAAGAATTTCATACGCTAGTTACGCAGAATTTTAGAGAAGAACACTTTGTACGTTTTTATGCAGATAAACTAGCTATCAGTATACAATATCTTGCTCGCATAGTCAAGGTTGGAACAGGAAAAAGTATCAATACTATTATAAACGAATTGTCATTACTGTCCCGTAAAAATGGGTAAATAGTTCTTTGAAATAATTGAAATATAGTCGTTTAAGTGGTGTTTTGAAATGAAACGGATTTGAAATTCTATTTTTGCAGTCGTAATAACGGCT
>JAFABG010000002.1 GCA_023426145.1 Bacteroidota bacterium
TTGAAAACCATGAAATCTGTCAGATCATCGAAAACAATGAAATAATAGAAAACCTTGAGACAAAATTGTTAAGTTGAATCTCAAGGTTTTATTAGATCTATAGTACGGAGTTTACCGAAGGCTTACTATGGATCTCCCTGAGCATCCGATATATTTAAATATAACTGTCAAGGAAATTGCAATGAAAAGTTGACCTTGATGGTTTCGTTTTTAGTAGTTATATATGACTCCCACTAGAGTTATGTTAGATTTACATTAGATTTTTCCACTTTCATCACGTGATAGTGACTCTTTAAATACCGGGTAGCCTGTTAGATGGTTATTTGGTATCTTTTTTTGTTATTAAATTAATCTTATGGAATTAGATCAAGAATTATTAGCTGATTCAATGAAATTAGCTTTGAGAGTGGAGTTCCTTACAAATAGCGAGGAACTCTTTTTGTATGCCGGTGGACTCTATTCTGCTATGATGTGGAGTAGGAAAGTAGACCGGGAGAATTTACCTATCCAAGAAAGGGATAAGTCCTTAAAATAAGAAAGGAGAACCAAGCGCACGACCACTCAATCCTCCTATACACGATTATGATACAAATATACTATTTACTTTTTAAATAATCGTGTTATGGTGAAAGATTTTTCTACAATATCAGAGTTAAAAACTATCCGTGAACAAAAATCAAGGCTTTCCGAAAGAGAAAGTGAGTTATCATCCCCTCTACTAAGTGATTTAGGGCTTATTTCTGAACTATACAAGTGGTTTGCAGAGATACTCTCTAATATGGATTTCCCGCCCTGTTTGGAAAGCGTAACGCAGCGGAAGAAGTTTCTATTCATTATTCTCTTCCTGTATTCACCAAGTACTTTAGCTGGTGGGAAGATGCTTTGCGGGCTGAGGGATAAGTTGTGTGAGGTGACAAATATTGCTTCCAAGTCAACAATATCCGACAATTGTGCTGATGTCGTGTTTATGTATCAGAATTACAAGAACTTTCGTAAGGATATAGATTATCTTTACACCGAGATTATAAATCGTTTAAGAGTCAAAGAACTAATCAAATGAAGCGTGTTCCATAGCACGAAAAATAAAGCCGGGGTTTAGTGCTCCGGCTTATAGTTTTGGTACGAATTCGGCAATAAATTGATTTATAAAATTTAAAATGATATTAAGGAGGTCTTCGTATTCATTATTTTGAATAACGTCTCCGTCATCGAGATGAATTATCTTTTCATAAGTACTAATTATATCACATCCATTCTTATTATCTTGATATCTAGCTTGATAATTTTTTAAATAGTCATATAGCGGTTTAATTGAACTCACACATGAATCATATTTTGAGTCGTCTAAGTGCTGCATTAAATGGTCTTCTATCTCCTTCCTACATTTAATAAGTTTTTTTAGCAATTCATGATCTATCTTATTGCATAATTCTTTGATATACTTATGCGACTCAAACTCCTTTTGAAGTTCTAATTTATGCCGTTCAAGAGCCTCATTGTAGCTCGCTTTTACAGACTCCACTTTATCGGTAATATCCTTAATGTCTTCTTTTGTGGCAAGGTTTTTGCCCTTTTCAGTGAAGTAAGAAACGATATATTGTACTAGTCCGGCAATTATGGCAAAAACTATAAATTGTAACCAATAGGGCATATTACTCTCCTTTCTCTATTTTAATTTTCTTTTTTCGTTCCAATTCCCCCTTCCTGATTATACATATAGCATTTTCATAGGGCTTTTCCATCTTCTGCCAATAGTTCAGCAATGATTGCCGAGCGATTCCAAGTTGTTCGCTTGTAAACACATCATATATGGCAGCCGGTGAAGCAAAATACTTGTGTTCTCCGGTCATTTTAATTTCTACGTGTATGACTCTTCTTTTATCTTCCTTTTCCATAAATGCAAATATACTTATATAATTATTATATGTTACGCAAAATAATAATATTATAATTAATTAACTATATAAAAGTATTATTTGATACACAAAATACTATATTTGCAATGTCAAAATGAAACGAGTTAATAACTAATTTGATATACACGATTATGAAACATTACATTGAAACATTATTAGAAGAAAAGAACATAAGTTTAGATACTTCTATTTTAGAGAACGAAGGTAATATAGGATTGACAATAGAAGCATTGGTTAATTTTATCTATTCAATGCCTAAAAATATCATCAACCAGGTAGAGAACACATTTAGAAAGATAGATTTTTTGAATGGTGATGTTATGAACTACGTTAATTTCTTGGCAAAAGGTATGATTCAATCAATTTAAAGATATACGATTATGAAAACAATAACGTGGACAACAAACTTTGGCGGTGAAACTCAAAACCACTGTCAGATTATAATTGAAGAGATACAGATTACAAAGGCTTCTGATAAGAAGAAAGCTGAACGCCTAACTGATAATAACTATCATAATGAGGTGAGAAAAATCGCCTTGAAATATACTGATAACAAATTATTCGAGCAAGTAGTTAATCGTATATCTGAGCTTGAAAAAAATGATCTTACGTATTTAGAAATAGCTGAACATCAAGAACTAATAAGATTTACGCAACATTTTAGAATACTATTTTAAGTTTAACTTGGTAGCCTTTGGGCTACCACAATATATACGATTATGAAAATTTATAAAGTTTCGAAAGAAAAAGCAATAGAGATAGTAGCTAACCATAACTGCTTATCTCGTGAAGTGGCAAGTTGTTACACTGATTCAGAACTGAAAGAAGTTTTTAAGCAATTAAAGTTAAAGGCTAATTTTTGAGTGACTTATGCAAGCTATTGGATATTATGAGTGTAAATTAAAGCACGACAATAGCCTGATTGTCGTAAATGGCGTTGCCTTATTTTTCTTGAAAAAGCATATATGTGGTACCTTTGAAGTACAAAAGGGTAGAGTAAATCTCTGCCCCGTAACTATGAATATTAACTTTTGAAATAACACGATTATGAAAGTATTACAACTTATTATTAAACAAAGTTTCTTCAATGAGATAATAAAAGGCTCAAAGAAACAAGAGTTCAGAGAGGTAAGACCTACAACGCAAAAGAAGTACGTTATCCTTGACGAAGAAGATGCGATAATTGATATTATTAAATATGATGCAATCCAATTCTTTGTAGGTTATAACAAAGATCGTGATAGTGCTTTAGTCGAAGTTGTGGGTAGTCATCTCGAAGAGATTGTAGATGAGAATAATAAGCCTATCTATTACGACTATAGAGGTCAGAAAAACCAAATGATTGATATAGTCTATAATCTGGGTAAAGTGATAGAAAAGAGCGTAAAGTAAGTATAGTGAAGGGCTATACAATTTGTTTAATCTAAAAAATTAGTAAGTATGGCTACAAGTATTAAAGTTGGTACTAGCGCCAGTGCAAGTAAGGGCGTAACTGGGCGAAGGAGTTTTTCAGGTGGCACAGGGCAGTTTGTTACCCGTAGGCAGAAATACGGTGAAGTCCGTAGAGGTTTAGGTTTATCGGGTGGTTAACTATGTTGCTTGATGAAACATATAAGAGTATTGCGGCTATCAGAGAAAAAACTGACAGCGTAATACTCTTTTGTAGTTTAGGTAAAGATAGTTTGGTGTTACTAGACTTGATGTATCCTAAGTTTGACCGGATAGTATGTGTGTTCATGTATTTTGTGAAAGACCTAGAGCATATCGAGCGCTGGGTAAAGTGGACAAAAGCAAAATATCCAAAGATCGAGTTGATCCAGATCCCTCACTGGAATTTGACCTACATACTCAAATCTGGTATGTACTGTGTTCCCAATTCTAGAGTAAAGTTACTGAAGCTTGCCGATGTGGTTAAGTCCATGAGATTGAAATACGATATTGATTATGTCTTTTTAGGCATGAAGAAAGCCGATTCAATGAACAGACGTTTAATGTTGAATAGAATGGGTTTTCCTTACGAACAGAAAGGATTAGTTTATTCATTGGCCGATTGGACACAAAAGGACATTCTCGCTTATATGAAGCAAAAGGGATTACCTGAACCGGTGAGATATTCCAAGAACGCCAGCGGTGGTATTGGCTTTAATGTCGAATGCTTTTTATGGTTAGAAAAGAACTGCCCTGAAGACCTTGAGAGAATTTACAAGGTATTTCCAATGAGTAGAAGAATTTTATTTGAGCACTATAATGGAATTAAGTAAATACATAACATCAGAATCGGTAGAGCTTAAACGTTCTGTCATTCAACTAGCAGGGTATAATCCCCGTAAGATATCTGAAGAAGCGAAGAAAACACTCAAACGGGGAATAAAGAAGTTTGGTCTTGTAGGCGGTTTGGTAGTAAACAAGCGTACGGGCATGACGCTTGTATCCGGGCATCAGCGTTTATCCGTTATGGATGAGTTGAATAAGTATCCGGATAATGATTATCTAATTCGTGTAGAGCTTATTGATGTTGACGAAAAGAGGGAAAAGGAGCTAAACATCTTAACGAATAATCCAAATGCTATGGGCTCTTGGGATTATGATGCTTTACGTGAACTTGTTCCTGACATTGATTGGAAAGATGCTGGACTGACAGATATCGATCTGAATCTTATCGGGTGTGACTTCCTTCTCCAAACAGAAGAAGAAAATTCATTGGCCGATGCACTTACTGATATGATGTCACCTGTTACAGAACAGAAAGAAGCAGAAAAAGCCGCCAAGCAGTTGGAGAAGGCCGAAAAGACCGCTCACATGAAAGAAGTTAAAGAACAGGTAAAGCAGTCAGCACAAGAGAAAGCAGATGATATGGACGCCTATCTCATGTTATCCTTCTCCTCCTATGAAGAGAAAGCAGCTTTCTGTGAAAGATTTGGATTTGACGCAAACGAAAAGTTTATCGTGGGTTCAGTATTTGATGAAATGATAGAAAGAATCGATTAATTATGGCAAGAGGTGAATCTAAAAATACAGCAAAGAGCAATAGAGGAAGAAAACCAAAGTTTGATTATGCAGGAGAAGAGTTTCTTTCCTCTGTGGAATCGTTTGCAAAGAAAGGATTCACAGATAAAGAAATAGCTTATGCTTTGGGTATAGCCCCGCAAAGATTCTGTGAGAAGAAGAGTTTGCACCCGGAATTGTGTGAAGTATTATCGCGTGGGCGTGCGACGATCACCGCAGCAGTGAGGGCTAAGTTCCTTGCAATGGCTGTTGGTGGAATAAAAACTAAGAGTGTCACTAGACGTAAGCTGAAAGATATCAATGGAGATTATACGGGTGATGAAGAGATTCAAAGTGTAGAAAGCGAGCTTGCTCCAAGTTTACAGGCGATGTCTGTTTGGCTATATCATCATGACGAAGAGTGGAGGAAAGTTGAAAGAAAGCAAGATGAGGAAGAAGATATTCCCGCTGATCCCCAAAAAGGTGTTGATATTGATTCGTGGATCAAAGATCAGGTGAAAGGAGAGGAGAAATGATCACTCCACAGGATATTTATCATCCATTGTACCTTGACAAAGAGAAATTTATTATTCTCATCACTGGTGGGCGTGGTTCCGGTAAATCATTCAATGCTTCTACCTTTATTGAGAGGCTGACTTTTGAAATGACGCCTGCGGAGAAGATCGTTCATCAGATTCTTTATACTCGTTATACAATGGTTTCGGCTGGAATATCTATTATTCCCGAAATGATGGAGAAGATTGAGCTAGATGGAACAACGAAATATTTCAAGACTACTAAGACGGATATAGTCAACAAAATGACTAACAGCCGTATCATGTTCCGCGGTATTAAAACTTCATCAGGAAATCAGACTGCAAAGCTGAAGTCCATTCAAGGCATAACAACCTTTGTCTGCGATGAAGCGGAGGAGTGGACCAATGAAGAAGAGTTTGATAAGATAATGCTCTCTATCCGTAAGAAGGGCATCCAGAATCGGATTCTCATCATTATGAACCCTTGTGATTCCAATCACTTCATCTATAAAAAGTACATTGAGAAAACTCATAAACTTGTCGAGATTGATGGTGTACAGGTGCAAATCTCCACTCATCCGAACGTACTGCATATTCACACAACCTACTTAGATAACCTGGAGAATCTTTCACCGGAGTTCTTGACAGAGATTGAAAGCATGAAGGTGAGTGATCCTGAAAAGTATGCTCATGTAGTTATTGGCCGCTGGGCAGATGTAGCAGAAGGGGCGGTATTCAAGAAATGGGGTATTGTAGATGAGTTCCCGGCATGGGCAAAGAAGATAGCTGTAGGGCTCGATTTTGGGTATAGTGTGGATTGTACTGCTATTGTTCGTTGCGGAATTGTAGATAACGCAATTTACATTGACGAGTTGGACTATCGTACAGGATTACTTTCTACTGATATTATTCAGTCTTTAAGGAAATGGAATATGAAAACTATTGCTGATAGCGCAGACCCACGTCTTATTCAAGAAATTCATAATGGCGGAATAAAGATATATCCTGTTGAAAAGGGCGCAGGGTCTATTAATGCTGGAATAGATAAAATGCAGAGTATGGAAATCTTTGTAACCAAACGCTCTTATAATCTGCAAAATGAACTTCGGAGTTATGTTTGGGATAAGGATAAAGATGGAAGGTATATAAACACGCCTATTGATGCAAATAATCACTGCTTTCGTGGCGATACATTGGTTACAACAATTAATGGGGATATTCCGATTAAAGATATTGCAGAAGGTGACTATGTGCTGACAAGGAAAGGCTATAAAAAAGTACTAAAAAAACACTGTAATGGAATAAGGAAAGTGGTTGAAAAAGAACTAGTTATAGGCTTTGAAAAACGAACTTTCTTTGCTACCTTAGAGCATAAATTTAACGTAAACGGAAAATGGAAGAAGTACGAACAGTTAACAAAAATGGACAGGTTGTGTGTTCTGTCAAATTCGACGGACGGATATATAAACGATACCCTAACGGAAAACATCCCAACTATTATTACTGCAAATGGAAAGAAGGAGATAGGTATTGCCAAAAGCTATTGCATCATGCAGTATATGAGAACTCTTTTGGAAGAATTCCCAAAGGGAAAATCATACATCATATCGACCACAATCCGCTTAACAATGATGTATCCAATCTTATGGCTGTTACGATTAGTGAACATGGTAAATTGCACCTCGAAAAGATTGAAAACATCACGGCTAAAGGACTTAATACAAGGGGGGCTTTTTCAGAAGGAAATTGGGAACAGCGAAGAGAAAAAGCGATTATTAGATTGCAATCTACTCCAAGGGCTTGCGTACAATGTGGTGAGGAATATATCGCCACAAATGTGCACCAACGGTTCTGCTCAAAGCGATGCCATAAGCTGTGGCAAACAACGGCAAAATGCAATAACACTGAATTTGTGTGCCAATTCTGCGGAAGGAAGTTTATTGGAAACAAATACATCAAACCAAGAACTTGCTCGAAAGAATGCGGTGCTAAGTTGGCAGGACTTAACCGACGTAATAATAAGGGGTGAGAGTTATTGTGAAGTATACGACCTAACAATAGAAGACGAACATGAGTTCTTCGCTAATGGAGTTCTTGTACATAATTGCATTGATGCTGCTCGTTATTATGTATTGGGCGAGCTTCTTGGTAAGATTCAGAAGCCAAAAGATTTAACAGGAATATTCACGCATTAAGATATTGGATTATGACATTACAAGAAATATTAGCACTGGAGGATACTGATAAAAAGATTCAGTATCTCAAGAAAGGCAGAAAGACTGTTCTACCTGATCGTAGAAAGCTATGGGAAGATTGGAACCCTGACCTGCACGAGATAATGGTAGATAAAAAGAAATACCCTGATCGTAAAGTACTCAAAAAAGAGGCAAAGAAAGTCTTTGATGAAAAGACTGGCAAAACCTATGAGCAAGAAGCTCAATACGAAACGGAAGAGGTGAACCGTATTGCTATTCCTTTGGAGCAGGACATCGTAAACATTCAGACTGCATTCACTGTCGGTACCGAGCCTTCAATGGACTGTACTCCTTCCGATGATGGCGAGAAGAGTTTGTTCGCTGCTTTGAAGTCTGTCCTTCAAAAGAATAAAATCAAGTATCAAAACAAGAAGGTTGTTCGTTCTTGGTTAAGTGAACAGGAGATTGCCGAATATTGGTATGTGACCGATGATGATTCTTTTTGGGCTAAATTCTGGGCCAAGGTTAAGACTACTTTCGGAGGTAAAGTAAAGCCCACAAAGAAACTTCGCAGTGTACTGTGGTCTCCATTCAGAGGGGACGAGCTTTATCCGTTCTTTGATGATTATGGTGACTTGGTGGCAATGTCTCGTGAGTACAAGAAGAAAGATCTGGATAATAACGAGATAACCGTATTCATGACAGTGACTAAGGATTCTGTCTACCAATGGGAATTGAATAAGACTTGGAATACTCCTGAAGGCAAAACTTTTAGGCATGGTTTTCTTAAACTTCCTGTATTGTACGCTTACCGTCCAGAGACCTATTGCCATAAAATTAAGACATTCCGGGTGAGACTAGAGAAACTCCTTTCCAATTATGCTGATTGTATCGACTATCACTTCTTCCCTTTACTGAAACTGATTGGTGATGTAAGCGGCTTTGCAGGAAAGACAAAAGACCGGATGGTGAAGCTTGAGGGTGAGGGAGCAGATGCTCAATATCTCACATGGTCACAGGTGCCGACAACGATTGAACTCGAGATGAAGATACTTTTTGATAAAGCTTATTCCATGACAAATACACCTCAAATCAGTTTTGAAAGTTTAAAAGGTTCTGGTAACGCTTTGTCGGGTGTGGCTTTTGATTACGTGTTTTTATCTACTCATTTACAGGTAGAAAATCATGGAGAGGTAATCGGAGATTTCATGCAAAGACGTGTTAACTTCTTGGTCTCAGCTTTGGGAGCTATCAATCCTTATGAATTCGATAGTGCTTCTAAAACAATTGATATTGACGTTGATTTGGTGCCTTATCGGCTGGATAATGTAGATGATAAAGTTTCTACCGCAGTGAAAGCTGTCGAAGGTGGTGTATGGTCACAGAGACATGGAGTTATATTTGCCGGTAACCAAGATCGTATAGAAGAAGAACTTGCTGAAATAAAAGAAGAACAAAAAGAAAAGCAGAATATGGAATCACAGAAACAGAACGTAAAAGAGGAGTGAGATCACTCCTCTCTGTATTTCCATTGATAGCCCTTGTGCTTTTTGATTTTTCCATTACAACACATTGAAATCCCTGAATGATGAAAGCCCGTAATACGTGCTGCCTCAGTTAGCGTTTCAAATGTATTTATTACTATTCCGTCTTTTAATTGTTTTACAGCTCGTGAATGAGGATGATTTTTACCCGTTTTTTGCTTTCTGCCGAGAACTCTATATGCGTGAAGTAGGTTTTCTCCATCAGTAACCCATTCGAGATTTGATACGAAGTTATTCGCTTTATCTCCATCTATATAGTTTACCTGTGGCAGGTTTTGCGGATTTGGTATAAAAGCTTTTGCAACTAAACGGTGAACCTTGAATATATTCTTTCTGCACCATACGTTAAAATACCCCTTTTTACTTTTTATGGGTTTCAATATACACCCGTTTCTGATGAAATATCCTTTACCGTTAAAACATTCTTTAGGTAAAGATTTTACTCTACCTAAATTTGATACTTGGTAATCGCCTTCATACCCTTCAATGTCTTTCCAAATTTCATTCATAATATTATGTATTTATAAATTTCTTCAAATATAATATTATAATGTTATATATCCAAATAATAAAATATAATACTTTGATATTATTTTGTTTTTATATTATAGTAGTCGAATATTATTTTTATATCTTTGCGTCTAGTCTTTAAACGTAAAATCTAATTATAATGTTAAGAATATCAGAAATATGCAAAGAGAAAGGTTTGACACAGCAGTTATTAGCCAAGAAGTTAGGCATAACATATCAATCCCTTCATTCCGCAATAAGTGGAAATCCTCAACTGGAAACGCTCCAAAGTATAGCAAAGGCTTTAGACGTTGATATTACTGAATTATTCTCTTCTAATGAAAAGTGTATCACATGTCCTAACTGTGGGAAGAAATTTAAAATGGTTGAATAATTTGTAGCTTTTCAGTTTTCATAATCGTGAATAGCGGTGATTCTTCGGAGTTGCCGCTATTTTTTGTGATTTTACGACAATGGAACGATTGTCGTGTATCCTACCTTCTAAAATTTCCCATACAAATACCCTATAACTACCTTTATACCAACGAATTTCAAATTAACAATTTAATATTCATACGGTATGAAAGTAAAACTATTAGCAGCATTGAAAACGAAATTTGTCGGTGTCGATGATGCTATTCTTGACCGGATCGCCACCAAAAAGGCAGAAGGTCTAACGGACGAAAGCCAAATAACATCTATTGTTGATGGGATTTCCTTCTCGGACGTGTTAACAAGTTATGGTGATTTCCGCGCCGGGGATGCTACCTCTACTTCCGTTCGGAACTACGAGAAGAAGCATAACCTAAAGGATGGAAAACCAATCGAGAATCCTAATCCTAATCCAAACCCTGTTCCAACGCCGAAACCGGATGATATTGCTACAATTGTCGCTAATGCGGTGAATGCGGCTGTCAAACCTCTTTCGGATGAACTTGCAGGCTTTAAAGCAAAAGAGGTACAGACGCAACGCAGTGCGGATATACTAGCCAAAGCCAAAGAGTACGGGATTCCCGAGTCACAGGCGAAGCGTTACGCTATTCCCGATGATGCAGACTTAGACATCTATTTCAAGGATGTAAAACAGGAATTTAGCAATGAAGGTTTCAAAGGTGTACAGGCTCCTGAAACACCGGAGCAAAAGTTTGAGAAAGAAAGTACCGAGATTGCTAATCTGATCAATAAAGGTACAGAAGAGATTGTAGAACAAAACAAGAAGTAAAAATGAGTGCAGGATTTAAGTACAACTTAACCCCGGAACCATCTGTAGAAGAAAGATACGATGTTAGTACGGGCGTTCGTCGTAGAGGGCCGTTTAAGCTCGACACGACAAACCTGAATACAGGTGATAATCTCCCTTCATTTATTCCTATCGTTGCCGACTTGAAATACAAGACGTGCAAGGTAGTAAGAAATGTGAAGGTGGTTGAAGACTATGTTTCAGGAGGTACGAGCCTAAAAATCAAGAAAGGCTCTTATGCTTATGTAGGGATGTTTTTGGGTAACGGTACTAAGGGTACCACAGTTTCGGCTATCAATAAGTCGAATGTAGATTATGATCTGTTGACCGTAGCTGATTTTGGTGCCAATATCGCTAAGGACGCTATCCTTTTCGAGGCAACCGCAGCCGGTGGAACTACACCTATGAATGTCGCAAATTCAGCTCTTTTTGAGAGCCGGAAAGTAGAGGATGGTATTAATCTGGTTGCTTTATTATCAGCAGCTCGTGAGATTGAACCTGATAAGTTAGTAGTTCCTTTCTCTGATAAGGATAAAGCGAACTTGGGAAAAGATTTTCAATTTAACGAATAAGGAGGAATAAGATATGATGTTAACTATTGAAACTCTTTTTAATGATGCGAACATTATTTCAGCTATCATTAGACGTGTTACTCAAACGAGATTAGATGCTATCTATTGGTTGCAGTATCTTGACTTCCGTCGTACTACTACCCGTGTATTCAAAGACTATATTGGTACTGTTTCGGGTGTAATGGCCGGTTCTGTTAATTCACGCTATGGTGAGAAACCTATCCGTGAACGCCGGAACATTGGGTCAGGATATGGTGAGATTGCTTATTTGGGTGATGCTTATCAGATGTCTATTGACCGCCTTTCCGATTTGCAAGACTTGATTGATAAATTCAATGCTGCTAAGACGACCGATCAAAACAGCGCTTTGAGCGAGATTATCAATTTCGTTTATGATGACTTCCGTCAGGTGATGTTGGCAGCCCACAAGCGTATGGATTTGGTTGTAGGCTCTTTGTTGATGACAGGCTCTGCAAACGTCAAGAACAAAGATGACCGTGCAGATGCAAATACACCGGATGTGTTGGAAATTGATCTTCCATTCAAGTTCATCACCCCTGAGGCTGCTGTAGCTGACAAGTTCATCTCTTATCTGCAAGCGGAAATCAACTCTTTGAAGGCTGACTATGGAACATTCTCCAAGATGATTATGTCTCGTGGGACATTCGTAAAGAACATCGTTGGCAGCCCTGAATTGGGTGATAAGTTCAAGATGATTCTTGGCCAGCGTGAGGTTATGGCGAGTGCCGCTTTGGTAACTTCCGAACTTGCCTCACAGGTTTTCACTGGTCTCGGTCTTCCAGCTATTGAGATTAAGGAAGATTACGTAAAAGATCAAACCGGAAAGAATCAACAGGTCTATGCAGACGGCCGAATCACCTTATTGCAGCAGGATAAGGTAGGGTATATGCGTTTCCATACTCCTTACGAATCTACAGATCCTCTCCCCGGACGGACGTACACACAGGCAGACGGCAATATGCTTATTTCTCAATACAGAGATAAGAATGGCCGTTATCTTGAGTACACTGCCGAATGGATTCCTCAGATCAGTAATCCTACTCAGATTGTGAATTTCGATTTATCGGTTATTAATGCAGTTCAGGAGGGCTAAAAATGAAAGTAAGAGTTATTAGTATTTTCCGTGATAAGTTCACCAAAGAATTGCATCAAGTTGGTAAAGAGCTTGAAATCACAGATGAATCTCGAGTGAAAGATTTGGTGTCTCGTGGTTTAATTGAGGCTGTTGAAGAGAAGAAAGAAGAGAAGGCAACTCTTTCTCTCTTTGATAAAGATTTTGAGAAGAAAGCGGTTGTTGATGCTTTGAAAGCTATTGGTGAAAAAGGAACTATGAACATGAAAGAGGAAACTTTGATTGCAAATATTGTTGCTTTGGATGAAGAGAAAACAAAGGCTTTAAAAACAGCTTTGGGAATTGAAGCATGATAATTGGTGACTACATAAAACAGAAGTTTCAGACCTTCGGCATTCAGTTGTCGGAGGCTGACCTTTTGGATATTTCGCTTGAAGCTGATGGTGAAGTAACCGAGGATAACAAGCTAAAAGTCAATGTAGCTATTGTGAAATTTATACCGAATCTATTATTGCGTGCACAGTCTATTTCAGAGAGTGGATTTTCTATGTCTTGGAATATTCAAGGAATTAAAGATTATTACTCTTGGGCATGCAAGGAATATGGGTTAACGGATGAGTTAAGCAATAAACCTAAAGTAACGTTCCTATGATATTTACTCCTCACATATTGCAAGTTAAAGTTATTACTGAGCCGGATCGCAATGAATACGGACAACCTATTCCCGGTACAGGAGGAGAGAGTTGGCAGATTGTGTGTGGATGTCGGTGCGATGATAATACGACAAAAGAGTTTACCTCTGATAATGGTTCTGTTTACAGACCAAACTATCATGTCGTATGTGAGAAGAAAGTCTCTCTGAAAGCAGGTGATGAAGTTAGGTGCATGGATGGTGAGACAGTGAGAGGAAACGGGACGGTTTATACTGTTAAATCAACTAACTACTTTAATTATTCAGAGTTATGGATGTAGATTTTGACTTTTCAGATGTGGATTCTTGGATTGATGACGAGAAGTCTCGTGTTCTTACAAAAGAGCGAGAGATAGCGGATGAATCAGTCCAATATGCAAAGGATAACGGTGATTATCAGAACCGCACAGGAGTATTAAGAGCGTCCAATGAGGGAGAAGTTGATGAAGAGGGGATATTGCTTAAGAACGAGGCTGAATATGCTTCATACGTGGAATCTAAAGGTTATGATGTTTTAAGTGGTGCCGCTTTACATGCGGAGAAACGAGCAAAAGAAGAATTTGAGTAATGATAGTAAGTAGTGACATAGCGAACATTCTCTATCGTGATTGTACGGTTTTCGGGATTGATAGGGTACCTGACGGGGAGATCTTAGTCGGAGAACTAAAAACCGAGCGGATTGTCATTCACGCCAAGAAACAATCGCCTGGCACTTATTGGAAGAAAGGTTTTGTAGAGGTGAACTTATGTGTGCCTGATCGAAGTAAGAACTCCGCTAATTCTATTCGTTTAGGTGAACTTGAAAGACAGGCTCAAACTATCTTGGATGACGTGGTAAGCTCCTATGACGGGACTACATACCGCTATGGAATTTCTTCTATCGGTCGTGAATCGGATGCTGGTTTAAAGTGTCATTATGTGAATGTAAGAATTTTATTTGAAATTTTAAATGTAAAATAACTATGGCTAAACAGTATATAGGAATTAAAAAATTATGGTATGCTACCCCTATAGCATCTATTGCAGGTGCATCTTTAACGGGTGCCGAAATTAAAGCTTTGATTGCTAATGCAGCAACTAAAGAGGTGAAAAATGTGCATCAAGATACTTGGGGTTATACAGAAGATGATCCTACTGTTACGGATTATACCAATCAGCTGACTGGTAAGATCTATTACAAAGACAGAGAACGTGACGGGGCCGTAACAATAGCCTTTACTCTTGGAGAATATCTTTATGAAGATAAGGCCGCTTTACAAGGTGGAGTAGCTACTGCTACCGGTTGGGATAGAGGAGCAACCGAAAATATCAACAAATGCATTATAGCTCAGACTAAAACTGGTAATTACATTGTATTTCCTAATGCTTCTATCATAGCAAAAGGAAACTTTGTAGAGAAGAATATCGGTTTGGGAGTATCAGCCGTTGCAATGGAAACTGGTGTTACCGGACTCGCTTCGGAAGTATGGAGAGATCAGGCAGAAGTTGAAATCCCTGAAGGGTAATAGGTGAAAAGGTAGATAACACAAAAGGGATGTGGGATGGTTCCCGTATCCCTTTTTTAATTTAACATTATGAATGAAGCTGCAAAATTAGTATCAGATAGTGTGTTGGGTGAAGATTTCGCCACTATTAAAATTGGGATGAAAGCGTACACTGTTTATCCTCCAACGATCAAAATCCTTTGTAGAGCCGTGTCCGAGTTCTCAAAGATAGGTATGGATGGAGAATATAATAAAACAACTGTGTTGGCTGAATTGCCCGAAAACGCACCCTATATTATTAAGGGATTATCTGCTTTGGTTGTCGGTGATGTGAAGTGTTGGCGCTGGAAGGCTCACAGAATAGGAAAGTCTCTTGAATCATTGAGCCTACAAGAGTTGAAAAGCATCATCGAAGAGGTTCTTCCACTATTGGGAGGAGATGCTTTTTTCGCCTGTGCCGCTTCTCTGAAGTCCATGTCAAAGATAGCGGCAAAACCCAAGTCGTAGGTAATGATACACTCTTAGGTCAGATTGCTTCTTTTATGGAGAATCTTCATTTAACTTATCGAGAAGTCTTTGAACTTATTCCATATAGGAATTTAATAATCATGCAGAAAGATAAGCTTCATACAGTGAGTGGCGAAGTTATGGAAGAAGTAACAGAGGACGAATTTTTTAAGAACAAAACAAGAAAATAATATGCCTAAATTATATTTCAGGGTAGCGAGTGATTGGGATCAGGTGGTAAAGCTACGTGAAGAGATTACCAAGTTAGAATCTCAATTAAAATCTATGGATGCCAATAAATCACCTCATGCTGTGGCTACATTAAACAGGCAGATTAATGAAGCGCAATCTCAGCTAAAAGGAATGGTTAGTGAAGCCGCAAAAGCTGCTGTAGTTATGGGAGATGATCTAAAGAGTAAGATTTATAAAGGCTCTCAAGCTGTTAATGATTTTACCCAGAAAATCATTGATCAAAAAACTGTTGTCAAAGATGTTGAAGCAGATGTTCGTAAGCTTACTACAGCTTATAATAATGTTCGTAGAAACCCCTTGCAAGCAAGTAGCGCTTTGGCAGAGCTAAATGGTGCCAAGAAAGCCTTGAACGAGGAAAAGGCGGCTCTGTTCGGATTGACTCAACAGCAAGCCAACGCCCGGTTATCGGTAAAGAAGCTAAAGGATGAATACGCTCTTTACAACACCCAGGTAATAGACACCACTTCATCTACATTCTCTTTAGGAAGAGCATTAGGTGTTATCGGAGGGATTGCAGTTCTCAAGCAGTTAGGCTCTGAAATTATCAATGTTAGAGGGCAGTTCCGGTCTATGGAGATTTCACTTGAAACAATGGTAGGTAAGGATAAATCCAAATCATTACTCTCTGAAATCAAACAATATGCCGCCATTTCCCCACTTGAATTGAAAGATGTACAATCCGCTACCGAGATGATGGTAGGCTTTAACGTAGAAGCTGAAAAGGTGCCAAGATTCATACAAGCAATTGGCGACATTTCCCGTGGAGAAAGTCAGAAGTTCCAATCTCTATCGCTGGCATTTAGCCAAACATCGGCAGCCGGTAAGCTTATGGGGCAGGATTTGAATCAGATGATTAACGCCGGCTTCAATCCATTGCAGATTATTTCCGAAAAGACAGGCAAGTCAATGGCTCAGCTCAAAGATGAAATGTCAAAAGGTGCTATTTCCGCAGAGACGGTTCAGCAAGCGTTCATTGATGCAACATCCGCAGGGGGTAAGTTCTACGGTATGTCAGAGAAGCAGAGCCAGGAGGTTGCCGGGCAAATGTCTATTCTTTCCGATACGATTAATAACAAGTTGAATGAGATAGGAGAAAGCAACGAAGGTATTATTAAGTCTGGAATAGGAGCTACTACCTACTTGGTAAATAACTACGAAACCATCGGTCGGGTTATTTCCGGACTAGTGGCTACTTATGGGACATACCGTGCTGCTTTAGTTTTAAATGCTGTGTTGGAAGAGGGTTTTTCTAAAGCCGTGTGGTCCAAAGTGACCGCCACGAAAGCGGCTACTCTTGCTCAAGCTGCTTATAACAAAGTTTTAGCAATGAACCCTTATGTTGCTGTCGGTGCTGCTGTAGTAACGTTAGGTATTGCTATGTGGACGCTAGCTGACCACACTTCCGTTGCCGAAAAAGCACAGAAACGATTTAACGAAACTTCTTCTGCTTCTAAAAGACAATTGGATGAATTGAGAGGAAGTGTTGAGGGATTGATATCTACCATTAAAAGCGAGACATCCACCCAATACGATAAAACAAAAGCTTATAAGGAACTTCAAAAGCTCATGCCTACGGTGTTCTCCAATATGGACATCGAGAAGCTTAAACTAATGGATATCCTTTCGTTGAATAAGCAAATATCAGAAGAGCTTAACAGGCGTGAAAGAATTGGGGTAAAAACAAGTGCAGTGCTAAGGCAGAACGAACTTAACTCTGTTAATTCCAAATTGAATGTTGCAATTCAGGAACAGGCAGAATCACCTAGTGGACAAAAGGCATCTGTTATAGATAAGTTACAAAAGCAAAAATTAGAAGCCGAAGAATCGGTCAAATTGGCTAACAAAGCCGTTGAGGATATTGAAAAGCTCCAAACCGAGGCAAATAAGCCAAAGAAAACCAAAACAGAGACAAAGAACAAGTCTTATTGGGAGAAGAGAAAACAAGAAGCTGAAGCTTCCCGGGATGCTTTAGGAGTAGAGAAGAAGGGTTCAGAAGAATGGGAGAAATATTCTAAACAGATTCAAACAGCCCAAAAGAACATTGATATATATTCGGATTCTAAAACAGCTAAACAGGAGAATCAGGCTGATAAGCTTCGCAAACAGACCGATAAATATAACGTCCTTCTTTCCAAGCAAGCTACAGAAGAGAAGCGTGCTTCCGAGGACTTGCAAACCTCCGTTGATGAAGCTCGTATCAAAGCAATGGATGAGGGTAGCGAGAAGACTATTGCCCAAATGGAGCTTAATTTTGAGAAAGAGATGCAAACCATTGACCGCCAAAAAGAAGACGCTTTGCGTAAAAAGGTCGATGACGCCCGGTCAGTTTTCGAGGCCAATCCAAAGAATAAAGGAAAAAGCTTTGACGCTTCCGGTATTACTCTATCGGATAGCGAAACCAATGGGTTCGATGAGAAATACAAATCGGTAATTGCAGGATTCATCAAAGAGCAGGAAGATTTTTATCAGAAATCAAAAAACTCATGGAATGAATATCTGAAAGATTTTGGCTCTTATCTGGAAAAGCGAAAAGCCATACAGGAACTATATCAGGATAAGATAAAGAAAGCTGATACAGATGGAGAAAAGGCGACTCTGGGCAAACAGATGCAGAATGAGCTTGATGACCTTGATAATTCAATTCAAAACAGTGCTACTCTTATGGGACAGCTCTTTGCTGACTCTTCAAAAAAAAGCGTTAACGAGATACAGACTATCATCGACAAAGCTGAACTCTTAATGAAGTACCTTGAATCCCCTAAAGATGAACAGGGTAATGCTACTATTGGGGGAAAGTCCGTATCTAAGAAAGACATTATCAATCTAGGTGTAAGCGAAAACTCATTAAATAACCTTGAGTCATCGGTTGATGAAGTCGAAAGTCTAAGGAATGCCATATCAAAGCTAAAAGGAGAATTAGGCAGCAAAAGCCCGTTTAAGCTCTTTGAATCGGATATCAAATCAGCTATTAAGACTATAAGTCAAGGTGGTAAGAAGAATATTGCTCAAGGTATAACGGATATAGGTAACGCCGTAAACTCATTTTCCCCTTCGATTTCTCAGTTCGGACAATCCTTAGGAGACATTTTCGGGAATGACGATCTAGGTAATAAGATAGCTGGCGTAGGTGATGCTATTGGGGGGCTTGGTCAAACCGCCGCAGGTGTTGGACAGATTATGTCCGGTGATATCGTTGGTGGAGCAATGGCGGCTGTTAATGGCATATCAAAGGTTGTTACCGCGCTTGATGGTTTGTTTGGAGCAAATTATGACGAGTACAATGAGATGAAAGCTAAGTATGATATTTTAAATGATATATGGGATGAATTAATAGATAAGAAGAGAGAATATATAGATATATCCTATGGAGCTGAAGCCGACAAAGTTGGAATGGAAGCGGCTGCAATTGTTCAAAATAGCATAGATAGCTATCGTACATTAGGACTGGAATTGCTTAATTCGGGAGCAAGTATGGGGTCAAGTTCGATAGGAAGACGTATAAGAAAAAACATGAGCCGTGAAGGTTGGGATCAATGGGATAGCTTCGCAAATTCAATTGGTATGAATCCAGATGATGTCGGAGGTCGTATGGAAGGCTTATTTAGTTTGACAGCAGATCAACTAGAAAAACTTAAATCCGATGCGCCTGTCTTTTGGTCAAAGCTTAATGATGAAACTAGAGATTATTTAAATAAAATAATAGAAGGAAGCGAGAAGATAGAGGACATTCAAAAACAGGTTCAGGAACAGCTAACACAGACTACATTTGACGGTGTATATGATAATTTCATAGATACACTCATGGACATGAAAGCGGATGCATCTGACTTTTCTGAAGATTTAAGTGAAATGTTTATGCGTTCTCTGTTATCTAACGAGATAGGAAATAAATACTACGACAAGCTTAAAGGATGGTACGAAAAATGGTCTGAAGCTATGACGATTGAAGATGAGACTAAGAGAAAGCTTGAGCTCAATTCTCTAAGACAGGAGTATGAAGGTTACGTAGATTCAGCCATTAAAGAGCGTAATGATTTAGCTAATACTATTGGCTACACTGGCGATTCGGTGTCATCTGATCAGTCTTCTACTTCCAAGGGTTACCAAACTATGAGTCAAGATGAGGGTGAAGAGTTGAATGGCCGTTTCACTGCTTTACAGATAGCTGGAGAACAGATTAGACTACAATCTATTGAACAAACAATGTCGCTAAAAGATCTATCGGGAAAAGCGGATGAAATTCTTACTGTAAACTCTGATATTAGGAATATTGCCGATGATACAAGAAATATCTTAGCAAGTACTTATCTGGAGACAGTGGCGATAAGGGAGAATACAGGTATGTCTGCGAAATACTTGAAAGATATTAAAACTGATATAGCAGAAGTGAAGAATAACACTAAAGCTATGGCAGGATAATTATTGACTATTGAAATATATTAAAATGGAAAAGAAGCTAAAATTACATTATGGGGATGAGGTTATCGAGCATGATTTCTCTTTATCTAGCTTCATTGCCTATAATACAAGTGGGATGATATTCATACATGGGAACAAAGAATTTGTGTTGTATAAGAAGGTCATTCGTGTTAAGGAAAATACTGAAATCATCGAACTATTTCTTAAACAACAATAGTTATTTTATAAAGCCCTGAATCGTAATGAAACAGGGCTTTATTAAGCTATTTACGCCTGCTTATTATAACATTCATAAGTCCTACTATTTCATTGACTTTTGCGCCATCTGAGCCAAGAGAAATCCTTATTATCGGTTCTGATAAACTATTTATATTAATAACAACTGTATAATCGTGTACTACTTTGTCATTTTCTTGCGTAACAGTCGTTTCCTTTCTCGCAGTAGCTCCACCGACAATAGCCCCAACACCACCCGTCAAAACACCTCCGACAATAGCACGCTTCGCCATATTGCCAGTGCTGGTTTTTGTCTCATAGGAAACTTTACCTTTTTCTATGCGCTGATTATCGTTAAATGTGCAACTTAAGATATCGCTCATTGGTAGGTCTTTCCCTAAAAGCCAAATACGATTCACTTTTCCAAATACAATTATTTCTTTCTGAAGATTAAGTTCTTCAAAAATAAAAGTTTTGTCAGGCTCTCCATATTTAGAAATTAGTTCCTCTTTTTGAGCATTATAGATCGGGATTTTAGCTTCTTTTTCAGCTTTTCTTTTAATAGCTACTTTTTCTTTTAGATGTTTTAGTTCTTCTTGCTTCTTTTGGTTTTCATTGTTAGCCCATATAAGAGCAACTCCAATGACTACGAAAAAAGCGACTAAAACCCACCCTAATGTAGTCCATCCAGCCATGAAAGATATGACACATAAAAATATAAGTAAAAGAACCCATCCCATAATCGTACATTTATTTCAATTAAACAACATACAAATGTAGCAACAATATTTAACTACTCAACCATTTTTTGTAATTTTTCTAGGTCGAAACGTGATTTTATTGTGTAAACTTCTTTTCTAATCTTCTTTTTGCTTTAATTCGAGTTTATTATCATAGTGAGTTAAAATGTATTATACCATTTTTCTAAGTTAATGGAGCAAATAATAGCCCGCTTTTTTATGTAAGCTTATGTAGAAAAATTGTTTCATTTATTCTCTATTGTACGGATTAGGTTCATTAAATTTAGCTGAAAATTTTCCAAAACAACCGGTTAAACTTTGCCCATAAGTAATACTTTTACCTGTATAAATTAGGTGATAAATTTCACTGTTGTTGGACGGGACTTGAATAGTAAAAGTTCCTTTGTATAGTTCTTTTAGAAAATTGGTTTTCTTAGTTTGATAGTCCGCTTGTGTACTGCCCTGTATGGTGAAAGACAAAGTTAAATCTCGTTCGTCTAACTTGGGATTAGTCGTTATAACACGTTTTCCATGTTCTAATCGGCTTTTATTTTCAATGAATTCTTTCATCGGTACAGGCTCACCTAAAGCATCAAGAAAACCATCACCCATACGAACGCCCCATTCCGTGAAGGCGTATTTATTGTTTATGATTAAATCTGCCATAAAAATATTATTTCCTCAAAAGTAGTCATTATGTTATATCATAATCTGATAGATTGAACCTAATTCACGACATTCTTTCCATTGTCGTGTATGGAAGCCCTTAAAAATTGGGCTTCTTTTTTTTATCTCCGAACTTTGGGGATATGATAGATATCAAAGACATACAAGGTAATATCCTCCTTTCAACTTGCATAAATGAAGGTTCAAAGGGAAAGTTCATGCTTCAAAAAGAGGACTATATAATTCTCAAGTTTAGCGTGTACGAACCTGTCTATTTTAGGCTTGGGGATGGTATTGACAACGAAATAGGTCTCTTTGAGCTAATCGATGTCGAGAATTGTAAACCAACCTATAACGAGAATAACGGAGGGTATGATTATGAGCTTCGCTTAGATGCCTATTACTGGAAATGGAAAAATAAGATTTTCAAATACACTCCTGAATACGGTGGGCAGGAAGCATCATGGAACTTAACTGCAACCCTTGACGTTCATCTTGGAATATTCCTTCGTAACCTCACTAATCTTGGCTATAAATTCAGAGGTACAGCGTTTCAGTTCTCCATTGATTCCACCGTAGAGAACTCTGCTAAGTTAGTGTCTTACGATAGCACAAACATGATAGATGCCCTCACCGCAATGGCAGAAGCATGGGAATGTGAATGGTGGGTAACCGATAATATTATCCATTTCGGACGCTGCGAGTTTGGTGACCCTGTAGACTTTGAGATAGATGTCAATGTAAAGAGCATGCCTCGTTCTTCCAGTAAGACGGATTACGCCACCCGTATTATCGCTTTCGGTTCTGACAGGAATATCCCGACTAATTACAGGCCGGTTGATGAGCAGATCGTAGTTAACGGTGTAGTGCAAAGGAGATTGATGCTACCTGCGGGTACTCCATACGTGGATGCTTACGAGGGTATGTCACAAGAAGAAGCCGTTGAGGATATAGTGGTTTTCGATGATATCTACCCTCGTATGACTTCTACTGTTACTGCTGTAGAATTATCAACTGGAAACTACGTCGATGAAAATAATAAACCAACCGGTGAAACGTATCCTATTTATACAATCACTACTGACATAAAGAATTTCAGCAAGGAATTTCTGCTTGATGATTTGAAGCTAAAATTTGAAAGTGGCTTGCTTAATGGTTATAGCTTTAAATTAAACTTAAAATCAAGCGACGAAAACAGCACCGTTCTTGAAATAACCAGAAGTAATGAAGAAAGTGGAGAGAGAGATCTTCCTGATGAAACTCTAAAACCGGCCGTTGGTGACACCTTTGTTCTTTTTGGTTATGATACCTCTTATATCAATGAGAATATGCTTCCAGCTGCCGAACAAGAACTAGAAGAAAGAACGGAAGCGTATGTCGCCAAAACTAAGATTGATCCATCAACCTATGACTGCAAGATGTCCTCTGATTACATGTATAACAACGGTACTCCAAGAACATTTGCTGTTGGTGACAAAGTTAATCTGATTAATAAAGGCTACTTTGAGAACGGACGTGTATCAAGAATAATCGGTTTTGAATACAATCTGGATAAGCCTTATGATTCTCCTGTCTACACCGTTGGTGAAACTGTCGCTTATTCCCGTCTCGGCAATATTGAAGATAAGGTTGACGCCATCACCTACAAAGGACAAAGTTACACGGGTGGAAGTGGTAGCGGTGTATATGTCATTCGGCTTAATGATAATACATCTCCTTCTGATAGCAATGTCTTCTCTGCTAAACGGTCAAAGGCGATGTTTCTTCGGAAAGACGTATCTGATACGGCAGCCGAAGTAATTAAATTCCTAAAAGGCATAATCTCTAAAGGAAATATAGACCTAGGAGATTTTATCGGAGGTTTAGCAGGTCAAGGAGCTAGACTACAGCCCAATGGTAACATTGAAGCTCGGAATCTAACCTTATGGGAAAGCCTGATAGTACCTGTACTTACATACAATAAAACAAGAGTAATAGCCGGTCATACCTGGTTAACTGAAGGTGGAGGTATAATAGATAGCGTAATATTGAATGAGGATGGTATTTCTGGAACTATGAAATTGCGTTTTGATGAAGACGAGAAAGGTACAGTTATAGATGGAATAGGTAAAGTAGATGTTGATGATCTTTGCATGGGTATATGGCATGATATAGACAATGCTGTAAACAACGATTTAGAATCATCGGACGACGGAATAGGTAACTATACCTTCAAAGGGTTTGGGACAAGCTACTTTCGTATTACAGAAATTATTGATACTCAGAATAACACTGAGTTTTCATTTGTGATGCGTCCCACTTCGCCCAACTATTCCAAACAAATACTGCCTAAACCGGGAATGCATTTCGCTCAGTTTGGCAATCCAACGAATACAGATAGGCAGAAAGCTTGGTATATCACAACATCATATATACGCCAGCTCACAGGAGTAACCGACTGGGAGTACACCAAGGCTAATGTAGCGATTCAGTTCGGAGACTTAACGAACCTTTCCGTTTTCGGTCTTAATATGTCGGATAAGTCCGCTTACCTGAACAATATATGGATGAGTGGAACGATTGAGCAACTGGAAAATCTTCCCGCTGTACTAAATATAAGTACAGATGGAGATAATTTCATAGCCGCTGGAGAGATACTACACCTTACTTGTAATGTGACAAGGGGATTTACGGATATCACGTCTCAGGTAACCAATTGGACTATTGAACGTGAGAGTGGAGATCAGCCCAATGACGACGTTTGGAATATTGATCATCTGAATTTCAATGGAGAAATTGATTTAACCTACGATGATCTGGGAAGTAATTCTTATACAACGGTTAGCACCCTATTCAGAATCAAAGCAAACAATGAAAATGTAACGTTGGCATCTGCCATCCTAACAATATAAGAGTATGGAAATAAAAAAACGAATAAGAAAAGACTTCCAGCCGCTTACTACAGTGGCAACTTTAGAGACTCTTACGCCTAATAGCCCTGTGACTCAGGTTTATGATGCAGCGGTAGGGACTTACGAGCCTGACAGAAGTATTACTCCTTGTGTCATTCGGCCAAACGTGATGGCAGGTGCGTCTGACGGTAGTTGGAATAAGCCTGTGATGAATAGTAGCCTGGGGCTAATGAAGTGGTACGTAAACGGGCTTGATATCACTACGCTACCTACATGGGTAGGTAAATACAGTATTGAAACCTACGGTGAGAATCGTGGTACAATTACTATTTATCGCAATGTCGATGTTTCAGAATCATTTGAGCTTCATTTTGAGGCGGAATTTACTGATGCACGATTTGGCCTTAATGTTCCGGTTAAAACTGATCCTATAACCCTATCCACAACGGATAAGAGTGAAGATAGTTGGGCTATATCAATTAGTGCAGAGCCAACAGTAACTTATAATCCATTTATGGACAAGCTTCTGATCTACGATTATAAGGTAGCTAATAATCTGATTATAGCATCTTCTGAAAACCGAAATGCGGCTATCGATGGGAATCAATATGAGCGGATAATTCCTATTACTGTACATAAGGGTACTACTTTGATGGCTAATGGATATACATTAACGCTTTACAAAGTAAATGGTGATGGAACTTTGACTCAACAAACGACTGCTGACTTGGGAATATCTGCATTCTCAATTACAAGTCTTACGCTTGATCTAAGACTTATTGAGAAAGCCGACTACTTGATCATTGTTAAGGATACTACGCCCAATTATTCTAATCGTGAACGTGCTCGCATTCAATTTTCTGTTAACAGGATTTATCCTGAATATACTACGGATATCATGAGCGATGTTTCAATCCTGCCTACAGACGTAGAACATCGAAACAGAGTGCTTGTACATTACAACAACGATCTAATTCCAGTGCCTGAACCTATTTTACGTCTATTGTGGAAGACTGATTCTTACAATAAGACTGGAGTTGAGCATAACGAAGGAAGTACAACAATTATCAACCTAGCTAGAGCTGGAGTAGGAAGTTCCTATATTGATGATTGGATGGATATTGGGGTATATTCCGAACAAAAAGGCGTCTTTACATTGGCTACAGACGAACTAGGAGAAACATATACGGATGAGAATGGTGAACAATATATAACAAACTAAGATGAGATACATTGTACTCGAAAAATCAAGAGCTGTAGATATCGGAATCTCGATTAAATGGCATAAGGTAAAGTTGGCTAAAGTAATCATCAACGAAAAAGAGTTGATGAATAGTATAGCACTTAATGGAGACTATGACAGTCGATTGGAGGCTGTATCAGGAAAGTCATATACTAATAGTGAAATAAATAATCTAATTAACGAAGGAGGCTGGAAGAATGGCTGAGATTTTTCATGCGCAAGGCGCGATAACCGTAAAGAGGCTTCGCAATGGAGATACATTGAACATGTACTTCGCGAACAATGGCATACCGTTATATCAAACGGTAGACCCTGAATCGGGTGCAGTTGCACCGGATTGGACAGTGGAAGAGAACCGACCGATACGAACACCGAATGTAACTTCAGCTCGTGGTGCAGCCGTTAATCTATCTAATCATAGATATACGTATAATGGCACATTGCTTTTGTTTAATGGCGTTGACGTTGACGGATGGATATCAGATAGTACAGGAAAGTTCTCGTTGCAATCGGCAACCGGTGCAATTAAGATCATAGGCAATCTAGCCAGCTTGATCAATACGGCTAATGACACATTGACGTATAGCTGTACGGCAACTGTATCAGGTGTTGAGTATCAAATCACTAAAGACTTAGACATCAACATCCAAAAGGTTGGTGCTAGCTCTTACTATTTGGTGATATTGGCCATTACTGAACAGTTGACTAGCAGTGTACCCAATACAACGCTTACAGCTAAACTCTACCAAGGGGCTAATCTTATCTCTACCTTCTATCCAAAATGGTTAAAAGGAGAAGTAGCATGGCCGGATAAAAACGGGCAAGCGGAAATCACAGTTACACGTGGTGATGTAGATGGCGCTCAACTGTTTGTGGCAGAGGCTTACAAGACTTCTGGTGATCTCACTCCTATTGCTAGAGCTGGAGTTAAAGTTTCTGATATCGCAGATACATACGCCATTGTTCCATACGTTTCATCAACAAACAAACTAGTTAGCGATGGAAATCCGGTTACAGTTACGGGTAGAATTATCAAGATGTCGGATAACTCAGTATATGTGCCTACTAATCCGGTATGGGCGTTATCTGTCATTGAGCGTGTAGGTTGGAATGTGATTAAATCATCTTCTACAGATAGTATCGAAGTGACAACACTAGAGACTGATTATAACGGTCAAGAGTCTGATGTAGATGTAATTGCTGATTGTGAGTTTGAATAATAAACTAAAAAAATAAACGAATATGGGAGTTTTAGGACAAGAGACCTTAGTCTCTGATATGCTGCGAACAAACAGCATCATGATTGAAGTAGGTGGCTCAATAAGAAGGATCACACTAGATAACTTCATGAATATCATCAATGATGGAAACGAAATGTTACTTCGTCAAGTGGCATGGGGAGTTCCGATCAAGCAATCTATTCAGTCGTCAACCTATTGGGGAGTGATTGGCAACACATCTGCATGGCAGGAATTTAAAAGGCTTTCAGGTAGATATTTAGTGACTAATGCTGGGAAGGCGGCTAAACTTAATCCGAATGATTCAAACTATTATATCGACGGAACACCTGTAGATGAAAGCAAAGGTAATATAATGGTGATTACACCTAGATTATATTATCTAGTAAAGAATGACGAGGTGACGGGTACTCCAGTTCTATGGATGAGTATGCTTCCTATCGGAGGACATTACATTGGAGGTGCAGGAGGCGGAATGTACAACTGCATCGGAGCATATAAAGGACATCTTTTGGGGAGCTCCTTAGTTTCCAGATCAGGATATACTCCAACAGGAGCGCAGACTATAACCTCTTTTTGGAATGCGGCACAGACAAACGGGATTGATTTTGGATTGACTAATTACGATCATCGTAAATTAATGATGATGCTTGGACTTTCCGAATATGGAGATACTAACATCCAGGCTAAATTAGGATATGGAGTTGGAGGTAGTTCTGCAACCGATTTACAGGCAGCATCATTAGCTCTATTAACTGGGGAAACTAAAGAGTTGGGTGATTCTTTCGGTAAGATTGATATCTCTTTAGTAAATGGAGAGAATGTGGGTGTAGGCTGTAGTCGTGTTAATCTTATGGGTATAGAAGACCCCTACGGTTGGATGTTTGAGATGATACAAAATATTTATTGTGGTAATCAAGCCAATAGTGGTCAGGATGGGACGGAAGTATATATCATTGAAGGTAACCGAATGCCAACGGCTGCTGAACTTGCATCGACACCGAATGGTAAGTATCGCCAGATATCCAGATTAACAACTAGCGGATATATCAAAGAGGAGATTATAGGTGAATATTTCGACTTATTCCCATCTAATGTTATAGGAGGTAGTTCTACATCTTATTGGCCTGATAATAGCAATTTTAATGCTGATGGACAGCTGGTTGTTTGGGGTGGTTCTTCGATTAACGGTGCATCTAGCGGTCCCGCCTCCGTGTACTCGCCTTACGCTTTTTCGTATGCGAATCAGTACATCGGCTCTCGTCTTACTTATTTTGGCCCACTAACATTTGTGAATGGAGCAAATATTTAATTTAAAATATAGGAGATAATAAAATGAAATCTTATAGAAGTTATGAAGGTGAAATACCACAAGGAGTAGAGATTATTAAAGAAGGCACTCTAGTTCGTTTATTCTTCGATTTTGAAAAAATAGATCAAGAAATAGACGGTGAAGTCATTGAGAATTTGGTGTGTGAAAATGTAGACGTCAACGGAGGCACTTATGATGATATTGTCGGGGCTATCATCTGTGACAGATACGACATGAATAAGCGTGAAGCTATCATGAGTAATTACGAAGATGCAAAGGATGCTAATTCGGATATTACTGAAGAAAAACGAACGGAATATATTAATGAATATACTCTATTCCAAGCATATCGAAAACATGCAAAAGAGATAGCCAAAGAAGTTGTAAATAAAGAGTAATAAGAGCATGAGAGCATCCGGCATATTAACAGTAAGGCGTAAGCCTAAAGACGGTTTAGATGGAGATAATGGAACTAGCGGATGTATTTATCGACCAAATAAAGGCTTTACTGTTGGTCAAGTCTATCGCAATGATGATGGAGTAACTAATGTAGCTGACCTAGAAAATGAGAATGTTAGATATATAGACATCGTATTGATAGAAAATCCATCGCTAGCTTCAGGTGCTGAGTGCTATATAGCTAAGAAAGAAGGTACACTTAATTATTGGTTAGGTACTGAATCCAACTCACCTACTATAGAAGAGTTTATAGGTGACGAGTCTTTACACTGGACTAGAGCTAACTCACTTGCACCAACATTCACTAACCTACTTGTTACTAATATCGCGCTGATTGATTTTGCTAAAATTGCAAGCGCAGTGTTTAAAGGAGATCACATGTTTTCCCAATATGGAAAAGATGTGAATGGAGATGAAACTAATGAATATGGGTTATTCGATCCTGCCAAGATCGGACAAGTGGATGCGCCATTTACTCCGAACGTCTTAGTCGATTGGCTGAACGGAACAATGAGACTACTCAAGCTAATAGCTGATGGCGCTGAGTTGACGAATGTAAAGGGCCTTACAGGAGAGTTTAAAAGTTTGCAATCAGTAGACTCACTGGGAAATGTAAAGTCTAAAATATACTTTGATGAAACAACCAACTCTATGACATTTAATGGAGATATCTATCATCAGAATACAAATGGAAATGACTATAGATTCTTCGCCAACAAATTGTTCTGTCGCGGGGAGTTTGGACATAGAGTTATGACCACTTTGGTCTTTGATTTCGCAACTAATCCTGATGTATTTGCACATTTGTATGCCAGCGGAACAGATACTACCTATCACAAATATGGTGGTGCTGGTAAGCCTGTTGATTGCGTTGTTCTTAGAGGTACTGGTACTTATGTGTTATACGTCTGCGATGCTCAGCAATATAAGAGTATAACAGTAGTTAATGAATCTAATTCACCGAAATGGGTGATATATAATTATCCAAGCAGGCTATACGTGGTAATTGACCCTTGGAAGTCAGTACATTTCGTCGTTTCAAATTCAGAATTTGTATATGATCCTAATGTGAATAACTATTATGCGTGCAACTTGTTTGTGGCTCAATAGGATTATATAAAAACAACATTAATAATAGAAAAAAATGAGAGGATTAAATGAGATTATCACAGTCATGTGGATGCTATTTGGCGTATACATGATGGTATTGCTACTTATTGGGGCTGACCTATGGAGTGGAATACGTAAAGCAAAGAGAAGAGGTGAAGTAAGATCTAGTTACGGTTTCAAAAAGACAGTTGACAAGATAGCGAGGTATTATAATGCCTTGTTAGCTCTAACTGTAGTTGATATGATGCAGATGGGAGGCATATGGTATCTTGATAGTTATTACGATTATCATTGGCCAATATTTCCGCTGATTACATTATGTGGGGCTATCGGTATTGGTCTTATAGAGATCAAGTCCATATTTGAGAAAGCAGAAGATAAAGTTAAGTTTGAGTATCAGCAAATCGGAACACTGGCTACTGAATTGGCTAAATCAAAAGCTGATCCGGCAGAGATTGCAAAAGCGGTAGTTGATTATATAAATAAAGATAATGTGAAGGAGGAAGTAAAATGAGTTTGAGTCGAGGTTTAAGAAACAACAATCCGGGCAATATTCGGATTACAAAAGATAAATGGCAGGGACTAAGAGAGAAACAGACAGATAAATCTTTCTTCCAGTTTACCAGTATGCCATACGGTTATAGGGCACTAATTCGGACATTGCAGAATTACCGTAAAAAATGGGGATGCAAAACAATTGATGACTTCATCAAACGTTGGGCGCCTGAAAATGAGAACAACACATCCGGGTATATCACTCGTGTGTGTAGAGAGATGCATGTACCATCTACCTACGTGCCGGATGTTAACGATAAGGGTACTATGTGCGCTTTTGCGGCTGCTATCTCACAGGTCGAGAATGGTGTTCCGGCTGTGATGGAAGATATTACTAATGGATGGGATTTACTTTAATTTAAATGAATATGAGAAAAGAAGATTTAAAAGTGGGACAGGTTGTATGGTATCCCCACGGTAACGAATTTGTAACGATTACTAAAGAGCCTTACATATTTCATGGTGTTGGACATGTAGCTGACTTTGTAGACAATAATGGAAGGGAGCATCCCCTTGTTCCGATTGGGGCTTTTGTGAAAGAGTTAATTATACCGGATAAGTATAAGGAATTGGTAATATTTGAATGACTATGAAATGTTTAATCTACATTCTATTACTTGCTTCGGTGTGCATGTCATGCCGGAGCATCAAGTATGTACCTGTTGAAACTGTGAAAACAGAATATAAAACACGGGACAGCATACGCTATGATAGTATATATCAGCGTGACAGTGTTTATATGCAATTAAAAGGTGACTCTGTTTACCTATATAAGTATAAGTATCTATATAGGTACCTTACCATCAACAAAACGGATACAGTGCTTAAAGCTGATTCTATACAAGTTCCATATCCAGTTGAAAAGCAACTAACAAGGTGGCAGAAAATAAAGATTGAGCTAGGCGGTTGGGCGTTTGGCGGAGTAGTAATGTTTGCTCTTGTTATTGTCGGTTGGCTCGTTTACAAGAAAAGAAAGTTGTAAGGTGATTGATGCTTTATTGAAAAATACATTATATTTGCAGACGAACGTGTTATAGGGGGGGGGTAAAAGAGCATAAAGTCTATAATTTAAATAATACAAGAATGAAACGATTGACATTTTTTGCGCTGTTGAGTGTGCTTTTCGGAATTTCCATAGGCTTATCGTCTTGCAGTAAAGATGTAATGGATCCAGGGGAAGAATCGGACAAGAAAGATAATTATTATGTAAAATATGTTATATCGGTTAGTTATCCCAAGATTTTCAGTAATTGGTCAGTTACTACCCCACAAGGAAATTACACTAAAAATAATTATCAGACAAGGCGTTGGGAAGAGTCTTATGGTCCTGTGAAAAAGGGGTTTAAATGTGAGGTTCGAGTCGGAAATGGAGAACCAAACATTGCTATATATGTAGCAAAAAAACAAGAGCCGTTTGCCTTGAAAACAACCAAAACAGGCAAATCAGCATCATATACAATAGATTTTTAAAATAAACGACACGATGTTTAGCCTTACTTCCGTGGGTCTTTTTCTTTTTCACCAATTTTAGCGCAAAATTATATCCTTATTTTTACAACATCTGGTGTTAAATTATGCACAAACCCCGCTTTCTTGGAAATTTTGCGCGCTAAACTGGAAATAAAATACAATTTTGAGTAATTTAGACAGGTGGTATTGCGTGTATAGCTGGACTTGTTGCCTTAATGATTTGGATGAATAAACGAACCAATTGGATAGGTTGCTTGTTAAGTCTAATAAAGAAACTGTAGCATGGTAGAAGGTGCTACGGACATTAACAAATGTGATAAGCCTCGCTTCTTTTTTCAGCGAGGCTTAATTATTTAAAGTAAATTTTATCCTTTCATCATCATAATATCCGCCCTCATCTCAATATAGTCTTTATATTTTTCTGGATTGCTAACATAATCGATTACTCTATTGATAGCAATAGCTGCTTGTTTTTCTCTTACCTTCGTATAGTATCTTATCACTCCTCTTGATCTATCTGAGTGGCCAAGGCAATAGTCAATTACATTGTCAGGAATACCTAGCTCAGATGCGAACTGAGCGAATGTTTTTCGAGCTGAGTAGAAGCATAGCGTTTGCTTTATTCCCAGATAGTCCTTTAATTCTCTCATGCAAAGATTTATATACTTTTGTAGATTAGAATAAGTATATGAATACCCTAAGTCTAATATGCCTTTGCTATTTATATATTTATTGATAATGTTTTTTGCTTCAGTATGAATAGGTATTGATATGTCAGACTTTCCCGTTTTTGCATGGCGCGTTTTGATTCTTTCAAAATAAAGAGTATCACCTGATAAATTCACAGCTAATAGATCTTTTAGATTGATACCACAAAGATAAAAAGAGAGTAGGAGCATGTCCTTGCCTAAGTTCATGCGTTTTCCCTCAATTTCAGCCTTGCGTATCTTCTGGAATTCCTCTATGGTTAAGTCGCATTCCTTTGGCTCTGCCGTTGGAATTTTGGTATATGCAAAAGGATGGATTTCGGATTTAAGGATACCAGCCTTTATGAGTTCATTAACTCTAGCCTTTAAATGTGTGAGTCGTAGACCTATATTCCCATTCGCATATCCTTTTTTCATCATCCACTTTTTGAAATGTTCAATCAATATTGTATTTATTGCAGGGATAGGTACATCTTTTTCCGCAATAGTAAAGATGCGAATTGTTTCCTCATTCATTTTAGCATAGCTTTCTCTTCCTTCTTCTTTGAATTCGCTAACCCTCTGCTTCCAGTATTCTAAAAATGAGATGTAGGGTGGGCGTTCTTTAGAGGTAATAATTTGTTTTATTTGAAGAGCTGAAAAATACTCAAGATCTTCTATAGAGTCAAATTTTTCTTTGTATTGTGAAAAAACGAATTCGAGTCTTTTGTTAATGATGTTAGCATCCTTTCGATAAACTACTTTTCCTTTTTCGAATTCAGCAATATCATCTAGTAGAAATTTCGTTTTGATGTAAGCGCGGATTTTTTTCTGAGTAATGCAGACTAATATAGGAAGTCTGCCATCATGTTCCTTAATGGATCTTAAAATTGTTAATCTGATTGTTGCCATAGCTGAATAATCAAAACACACTTCTACTATACACTTTATTGCAAATATATATGCAGATTTGTGTTTTTTTTATTCAAAATCAAATTTTCAGGAAAGAAAAACGCTGATTAAAGTGTTTATAATCAGCGTTTTATTGAAGAGCCGCTAGCCAGACTTGAACTGGCGACCTACGCGTTACGAATGCGTTGCTCTACCAACTGAGCTATAGCGGCATTTTGTCTCTCGTTTACGGCGTGCAAAATTACAGCTTTATTTGAGAATACAAAAAGATTTTGAAGCTTTTTTGAACAACATTCTTTATGAATGCCTTTTCATTATTGGATTGGAATGCCCGATTCAGCTTTCAAACATCCTGCTTCGGGCTAGCATACATGCGCCAATGATCCCAGCTTTATCTTTTAGTTTTGAAGTTACGATAGCCGAATCCTTATTGACGAGGTTTAATGAATATTTTCGGACAGCCGTTTTTATGGGTTGAGTAATGTAATCACCTGTTAATGATAAGGTTCCACCTATAATCACTAATTCCGGATTGAAAATGTTGATTAATCCTGCGACTTGTTTACCCAGCTTTTGCCCAATCTCTTCTACTATTTCAATGCAAAGTAGGTCTTCTTCTTTATATACAGCATTGATTATTTCATCTAAAGTGAGGGGATTGTCACTGTTGTCAATCCGCCCGGATAATATCGAATTCTCTCCATTCTTTATCCTTTCCAGAAGAATGCGGTAGAGAGCAGATCCGGAAGCTTCAGTTTCAAGGCATCCTTTTTTTCCGCAGTGGCAGATGACTTCATTATCGAACACGCTGACATGTCCGAACTCACCTGAGAACCCCGATTTGCCTGTATAAATTTTCCCATCAATAATAATTCCAATGCCCAATCCCCAACTGATATTAATGAAGAGGATATCTTTTTCCCCTTTCACACAGCCTTGCATGTACTCACCGTATGTCATGGCACGCGTATCGTTGTCAACAGTCACTTTATAACCTATTTTTTCAGAAAGAACATCGGCTAAAGGGCGCTCTTCAAAATTAAACTGGCTGAAACTATATCCAGATTCAGGATTAACTCGCCCGGATATATTTACGTTAATATTCAGTATTTTATCTTTTTTGATCGCTAGCTTTTTTATAAATGTGAGGATGAGATGGCATAATTCGTTCATGCCTTCTACGGAATTCTCAAATTTATAAGGGATGTTCATTTTGTGTTCAACTGTGTCTCCCTTAAAATTGATCAATCCGATATTAATAGCGAATCTTTTTATTTCTACACCAATAAAATACCCAGACTCAGGATTTAAACCGTAGAGATTGGGGTGACGTCCGCCGCTAGTTTCTAGTTTTCCATAGTCATTGATGTAGCCATCTTCGCACATTTCGCTGATGAATTTTGTAACAGTAGGGACGCTTAAATCTAATTCTTTTGATAAATCAGGAATGGTAGAGCTTCCATTATATATATAATGTGTAATAATTCTCTTTTTGACTAAGGCGTTTTTAGAGCCCATTTCTATTTCCTGCAAGAATTGTTGGTTCATATATTATATCTTTGGTAATAAAAACAAAGATAATTAATTTTTTTATTAATTAGGGCTGATTCGTATAAATAAATTAGAATATGTCTCGTAATATGTCACGTGGGTTATAAGATATAGGTGTGCAACTCGGTCTGAACTTTTTTTAAGATTCACCTATTGAGCTATTTGGTAAGCTTTTACATTAGCTTTCGGTTGTATTAGCGTTCATTTAATTAATTGATCAGTATAAAAACAAGTTTATTAATAAAATAATTTATTATATATTGTTTATATAATAAATATAACTATATTTGTGGCGTAGTATTAATTAAGTTCTGCTCTAATTAAAGTTGTTTTTACTATGAATACCTTATTCCGAATATTCTGTGGACTATTTCTCTTGTTATGTTATTCATCTTGCATGCATTCCAGTATAAGTGATGACGTGGATGTGCTTGTTATTGGTGGTGGAGCCAGTGGGGTAACGTCGGGTATTCAGTCTGCACGGATGGGGGTGAATACGTTGATCATAGAAGAAACGGATTGGTTAGGAGGTATGTTGACTTCAGCAGGAGTTAGTGCTATAGATGGTAACTATAATTTGCCTGCCGGACTTTGGGGAGAATTTAGGAATAGATTAGCCGCTTATTATGGTGGATTAGATTCTTTGAAGACAGGGTGGGTGAGTCATGTTTTATTTGAGCCTTCTGTAGGAAATAAGATATTTCATGAAATGGTCGCTGCGGAAAAGAATCTGAAAGTCTTGAAGCAGACTTGTCTTAACGAAGTCAAAAGGGTAGATGGTCGATGGATTGCTAAAGTTACTACCGAAGGGCAAGGAGAGAAAACTATTCGAGCGAAAGTGCTAATTGATGCTACTGAATTAGGAGATGTGGCAAAGAGGTGTGGTGTGGGATACGATATTGGTATGGAGAGTCGAAATGATACAGGCGAAGACATTGCTCCTGAGAACCCAAACCATATTGTGCAGGATCTGACTTATGTTGCTATATTAAAGGATTATGGGAAAGATGTGACCATTCCCCAACCGGAAGGATATGATCCCAAAGAATTTAGTTGTGCCTGTGCTAATCCTGCGTGTATTACTCCTAAAGAACCAGATCGCCTTTGGTCTAAGGATATGATGATTACTTATGGGAAATTACCTAATCATAAGTATATGATTAATTGGCCGATAGAAGGAAATGACTATTATATCAATCTGATTGAAATGTCTTCTTCGGAACGCGAGAAAGCATTAGAATATGCTAAGCGATATACCATGTGTTTTATCTATTTCTTGCAGCATGAATTGGGATACAATACATTGGGTTTAGCTGATGACGAGTATCCTACTGCGGATAAGCTACCTTATATTCCTTATTATAGAGAATCTAGAAGAATTCACGGATTAGTTCGCTTTAATCTAAACCATGTTCTAAATCCCTATACGCAAAATGAGAAACTGTATCGTACTTGTATTGCAGTGGGCGATTATCCTGTCGATCATCATCATACCCGATATCATGGTTATGAAGAATTGCCAAATCTCTATTTTCATCCTATTCCCTCTTATGGGTTACCATTAGGCACGTTAATTCCACGTGATGTTGAAGGTTTGGTGGTTGCCGAAAAATCCATTTCTGTATCGAATATCATCAATGGTACCACTCGACTTCAGCCAGTAGTCCTTCAAATAGGACAAGCGGCTGGTGCATTGGCTGCCCTTGCAGTAAAGCAGAATCGAAAGATTGATGAAGTTCCCGTTCGTGATGTTCAGAATGCTATCTTGGCTGCAAAAGGATATTTATTGCCTTATCTTGATGTGCCAGTTTCTGATGTTAAGTTTGCATCTTATCAGCGGATCGGCTCTACCGGAATTTTAAAAGGGGTAGGGAAGAATGTGGATTGGTCTAACCAGACTTGGTTGAGAGCAGATTCAGTGTTACTTGCTTCTGAACTAGATGGGTTAGCTGATGTTTATCCGGTAGCGAAGAAGAAACTGGATAAAATGGGTGCCGAAACAATAAGTATTGAAGAAGCTGTTCAGCTTATTGCGTTCATAGCGAAAGCTGAAGGTTTGACTTCTACTGTCAATATGGATATCCTATGGAAAACTTACGGATTTGAGAAGTTAGATTTGAAGCGGAATATCTTAAGAGGAGAGATGGCAGTTTTGATTGATCAAGTGCTAGACCCCTTCAATAAGAAGCAGGTTAGCATCACTGGAACTTATATCTAATAAAAAAATAGTTAGAAGTCTATTTGAAGTTTATATATTTGGAGAGTTAATATAATGTAATATATGAATCTAAAACGAAAAAGATGACAATGGATACTAGTAATCGTAGAGATTTCTTGAAGAAAGCAGCTTTGGCTGGAGCTTCCGCTTTGGTAGCCCCTTCTCTGTTTGCAGTTGACGGAGCGGGATCAGAGGAACAATCTGCCTCAAAAAAACTTGGCACAGGCGAGAGTAAATTAATCATTCCTAAAAATAATGGGTTGAAAATTTCAGGAACTTTTTTGGATGAAATATCGCATGATATTCCTCATCAGAATTGGGGAGAGAAAGAATGGGACTTGGATTTTCAGCACATGAAAAGAATTGGTATCGACACTGTAATTATGATTCGTTCAGGTTACCGAAAATTTATGACTTACCCTTCTCCTTATCTATTGAAGAAGGGGTGTTATATGCCATCGGTCGATTTACTGGATATGTATTTGCGTTTGGCTGAGAAATATAATATGAAATTCTATTTTGGTTTATATGACTCAGGGCGTTATTGGGATACAGGTAATTTAAGTTGGGAGATTGAGGATAACAAGTATGTGATTGATGAGGTGTGGAAGATGTATGGAGAGAAGTATAAAAGTTTTGGAGGTTGGTACATTAGCGGAGAAATAAGTAGGGCAACAAAGGGTGCTATTGATGCATTTCGTTCTATGGGAAAGCAATGTAAGGATGTATCAAACGGGCTTCCAACTTTTATATCTCCATGGATCGATGGGAAAAAAGCAATTATGGGAACCGGAAAATTGACGAAGGAGGATGCAGTGTCCGTGCAACAGCATGAAAAAGAATGGAACGAGATTTTTGATGGTATACATGACGTGGTAGATGCATGTGCATTTCAGGATGGGCACATTGATTATGATGAGTTGGATGCCTTCTTCTCTGTAAATAAGAAATTAGCAGATAAATATGGTATGCAGTGCTGGACAAATGCTGAATCTTTCGATCGTGACATGCCGATCCGCTTTCTACCCATTAAATTTGATAAACTTCGTATGAAGCTTGAAGCAGCTAAACGTGCTAACTACGACAAGGCGATAACTTTTGAATTCTCTCATTTTATGAGCCCTCAATCTGCTTATTTACAGGCTGGACATCTATATGATAGATATAAAGAATATTTTGAAATCAAATAAGCACTATGAAATCTAAAATAAACTTTGGTTATCTCATATTTCTTTCGGTTGTTGCAGCACTAGGAGGCTTCTTGTTTGGATATGACACTGCAGTGATATCAGGTACGATAGCTCCGGTTACTCAGCTTTTTGAGCTTGATGCATTACAGCAAGGTTGGTATGTGGGATGTGCTTTAACAGGCTCTATTGCTGGTGTTCTTTTTGCTGGCATTCTGAGTGATAAATTAGGACGGAAGCTAACTATGATAATCTCTGCCGTTCTTTTTTCTACTTCTGCTTTGGGGTGTGCTATTTCTGCCGACTTTACACAGCTAGTAATATATCGTATCATCGGTGGAATTGGGATTGGAATTGTGTCTATCGTTTCTCCTTTATATATCTCTGAGGTAGCTATTGCTGAATACCGAGGACGTTTGGTGTCTTTATACCAATTGGCAGTCACTGTAGGATTCCTAGGGGCTTATCTGATTAATTATCAACTGTTAGCGTATGCCGAAAGCGATATAGTCTTGAACAATTCTTGGTTGCATAGAATCTTTGTAAGTGAGGTCTGGAGAGGGATGTTAGGAATGGAAACATTACCAGCTATCTTATTCTTCGTCATTATATTTTTTATCCCCGAGAGCCCCCGTTGGTTAATATTAAAGGGTAAGGAAGAGAAAGCAATTGGTATATTGGAAAGAATCTATCACTCATATTCAGATGCTAAAGATCAACTAAAAGAGACTAAGTCCGTGTTAGTCTCCGAAGTAAAATCAGAATGGGTATTATTAATGAAACCTGGGATTTTTAAAGCTGTAATTATCGGTGTTTGTATAGCAATACTTGGGCAATTTATGGGAGTGAATGCAGTACTCTACTATGGCCCATCTATTTTCGAAAAGGCTGGGCTTTCAGGAGGCGATTCTTTATACTATCAGGTTCTTGTGGGACTTGTTAATACGTTAACCACTGTTCTAGCCCTTTTGATTATTGATCGCGTCGGTCGTAAAAAGCTTGTCTATTATGGTGTCTCTGGCATGATTCTTTCTTTGCTACTGATCGGCCTCTATTTCATAGTCGGAGATACATTGGGGCTTTCAAGCCTGTTGCTTCTTCTCTTTTTCCTGTTTTATGTGTTTTGCTGTGCTGTGTCAATTTGTGCCGTGGTATTCGTGCTCCTTTCGGAGATGTACCCTACCAAAGTACGTGGCTTAGCGATGTCAATAGCAGGTTTTGCCTTATGGATTGGTACCTACCTGATCGGACAGTTAACCCCCTGGATGCTCCAAACTCTTACCCCCGCTGGAACATTCTTTCTGTTCGCTGTCATGTGCGTACCTTATATGTTGATTGTCTGGAAACTAGTGCCGGAAACTACCGGAAAGTCTCTGGAAGAAATTGAAAGATACTGGACCCGTTCGGAACAGTAAACAAAAAAAGACCTTAATAACGATAACAAACAATTGAGAAGTATTTGAGAGCCACTAGCGGTTTTTGTATGGCCATTCAAAAAACGTTTTCCTGCTTATGGCTCTTGATACCAATCTATAATAATAAAATTTTATGGATTTTGAAAAAATAGCAAATCAATATCGGAATGAACTGTTGGACAATGTTCTTCCTTTCTGGATCGAATATTCGCAGGATTTAGAATTCGGTGGATATTATAGTTGTCTGGACCGTGAAGGGAAGGTTTTTGATACCGATAAGTTCATTTGGTTGCAAGGGCGTGAAGTTTGGATGTTCTCCATGCTTTACAACAAAGTGGAAAAACGTCAAGAGTGGTTGGATTGCGCCATTCAAGGAGGTGAGTTCTTGAAAAAATATGGGCATGATGGTCAGTATAACTGGTATTTTTCGCTCGATCGTTCCGGTCAGCCATTGGTCGAACCGTACAACATATTTTCGTATACTTTCGCCACAATGGCCTTCGGTCAGCTAAGTTTGGCAACAGGGAATCAGGAATATGCCGAAATAGCTAAAAAAACATTTGATATCATCCTGTCCAAAGTGGATAACCCCAAAGGAAAGTGGAACAAACTTCATCCGGGTACACGTAATCTGAAAAACTTTGCGTTGCCCATGATTCTTTGCAATCTGGCGTTGGAAATAGAACATTTATTGGAACCAAGTTATCTTGAAAAAACGATGGAAACTTGCATTCATGAAGTGATGGATGTGTTTTATCGTCCAGAGTTGGGTGGCATTATT
The DNA here is from genome assembly GCA_023426145.1 of Bacteroidota bacterium. GTDB lineage: Bacteria > Bacteroidota > Bacteroidia > Bacteroidales > Bacteroidaceae > Bacteroides. The sequence goes on from JAFABG010000002.1 coordinate 40,595, forward strand.
GTTGAAAATGTTGATGATAAAGGCAATTTAGTCGATTGTTTTGAAGGACGGCAAGTTACACCAGGACATGCCATTGAGGCGATGTGGTTTATCATGGATTTGGGGAAACGCTTGAAGCGACCGGAACTGATAGAAAAAGCCAAGAACATTACATTAACCATGCTAGAATATGGGTGGGATAAACAATACGGCGGTATTTATTATTTCATGGATCGTAATGGTTGTCCGCCCCAGCAATTGGAATGGGATCAGAAACTATGGTGGGTACATATAGAAACGCTTATTTCTTTGTTGAAAGGATATCAATTCACTGGGGACAAGAAGTGTCTGGAATGGTTTGAAAAAGTACATGACTATGTATGGACACACTTCAAAGACCAACAGCATCCCGAATGGTTTGGATATCTCAATAGGCAGGGAGATGTGTTGTTGCAACTTAAGGGAGGCAAATGGAAAGGGTGCTTTCATGTACCGAGAGGATTGTATCAATGCTGGAATATTCTTGATAAATTATAAAATCTAATAAAAATAATACTATGGACGGACGACGTAATTTTTTAAAAACAGCATTTGCAACATGTTCACTATTAGCGAGTAGCAAGCTCCTTACGGCTTGCACTCCTATAAAAAAAATATCGACTGAAGAAGGCACTTTTGAAACATTTGCTACGGCTAATGCCTTAAAAGGGATGCCCATTAAAGCAACATTTTTAGATGAGATAAGTTGGGATATTCCTCATCAAAACTGGGGGACAAAAGAATGGGATAAAGATTTTAAAGCAATGAAGCAAATGGGAATCAACACTGTTGTGCTTATCAGAGCAGGGTTGGGGAAATGGATAGCCTCGCCTTTTAAGAGTTTGTTAGACAAAGAAGATGTCTACTATCCCCCTGTCGATTTAGTCGAAATGTTTCTTACTCTGGCAGATAAATATAATATGGCATTTTATTTTGGAATGTATGATTCGGGGAAATATTGGCAAGAAGGGCTGTTCCAGAAAGAGATTGATTTAAACATGGCATTAATTGATGAAGTCTGGACAAAGTATGGCCATCATAAGTCATTCCAAGGATGGTATTTGTCTCAAGAGATTAGTCGACGTACAAAGAATATGTCGAAGATATATGCTGAAGTTGGTAAGCATGCCAAGGCGATTTCCGGAAATTTGTCAACAATGGTTTCTCCATATATACATGGGGTCAAAACAGATCAAGTTATGGCAGGTGCAAAACCATTGTCTGTGAAAGAACACGAAGAAGAATGGGATGAGATTTTAAACAACGTCAATGGTGCCGTAGATATTATGGCTTTCCAAGATGGTCAAGTAGATTACCACGAATTATATGATTATTTAGTTATTAATAAAAAGCTTGCAGATAAATATCATATGAAATGCTGGACTAATATTGAATCTTTTGATCGGGATATGCCCATTCGTTTTTTGCCTATCAAATGGGAAAAATTATTGTTGAAATTAGATGCTGCTAGAAGAGCAGGAATGGAAAATGCAATAACATTTGAATTTTCTCATTTTATGAGCCCTAATTCTGCTTATTTACAAGCTAAATATTTATATGAACGATACTGTGAACACTTTATTCAATAAATCTATCTAATCTTGAATGTAATGAAAAAAGGGAACAAATTGAATCGGAGGCTTATAACCTCCTTGTTTATTACGTTTATGTGCATATTTACAAGTGTTGCACAAAATGTAGTAAAAGGATCAGTAACTGATGCTACCGGAAACCCTTTGCCTGGAGTTTCTGTAGCTGTAAAAGGTACAACTAGTGGTACCATAACCGATTTAGAAGGGAAATTTAATATTAATGCTCGAAGTAATGATGTGTTGATATTTACATACGTCGGTATGAGTACACAGAATTTGAAAATTGGAAATCAGAATTTTATTTCTGTAACGTTGAAAGACGACGTAGCTTCGTTGGATGAAGTAGTAGTTGTTGGCTATGGAACCCAAAAGCGTGGAAGTATTACTGGTGCAATTTCTACGGTGTCAGACAAAGAATTGTTGAAAGCTCCGACAATGAGTATTAGTAATGTTGTCGGTGCGCGTATTGCAGGTGTTGCAGCCGTACAATCCAGTGGTCAACCTGGATCGGATAATGCAACATTGACAATGCGTGGACAAAGTGGCATTGTGTATGTAATTGATGGTATTCGTCGTACATCAGCAGACTTTAATGGATTAGATCCTAATGAAATAGAATCTGTATCTATTTTGAAGGATGCCTCTGCAGTAGCTGTTTATGGCTTGGATGCCAATGGTGTTTTCATTGTAACAACTAAGAAGGGAAAAGCCGAAAAAATGTCTATTACCTATACTGGTTCCGTTGGCTTTAGCCAAAATGCAGAACAACAAGAATGGCTGGATGGCCCTGGATATGCATATTGGTACAATAAAGCACGTGAGCTGCAAGGTGATCCTACCGTGTTTACATCAGAAATGGTGCAGAAAATGAAAGATGGAGTCGATGGTTGGGGAAATACGAACTGGTATGACAAAATCTATGGTACGGGTACTCGTACTCATCACAACATTTCTGCTACTGGAGGTGGAGATAAAGTACGCTTCTTTGCATCTATAGGCTATTTGGATGAAAAAGGGAATATTGATAATTATAAGTATAACCGTTTGAATCTTCGTTCAAATATTGATGCAAAATTAACTAAAAGTCTGACATTCACATTGGGAGTATCCGGACGTATAGAGAAAAGGGATGCTCCTCGTTATTCTGCTAATCCTAATGATTGGCACAATGTGCCACAACAAGTGATTCGTGCTTTACCTTATGTGCCAGATACTTATGAATACAATGGGAAGACTTATAATGTGTCTACTCCAACTGCTTCTTCTCCTGTTGCTCCTTTGGCTTCTATAAACGAGTCAGGCTATAGTAAATCAAACTACTCATATATACAGTCCAATTTCAGCTTGAAATATGATGCACCTTGGTTGAAAGGGTTAAGTTTTAAATTTCAAGGAGCTTATGACTTAACTTATACTTTTGGAAAGGTCTTTAGTAATCCTTATGATGTTATGATTATGAATCTTCCAACCAATGAAACGACTTCTCTAACTTACTATAAAGGGACAGATGCATCTGGTAATTCTATTAGCTTAAGTGAAGCAGCTTCTAGAGGATATACGTTCACCACACAAACAAGTGTAACCTATGATAACAAATTCGGAAAACATAGTGTAGGAGGAATGTTCTTAGCGGAAACTCGTGAGAACAAAAGTAATGCTTTTAGTGCTACAGGTTATGGTATGGACTTTACTCAGCTAGATGAATTAGATAAGATTACCAATAAGACGGGTAACGGAGTTGATAAATTCCCTAGTATTGGGGGATATAGTGGACAGACGAGAGTAGCTGGTTTTGTGGGTCGTGTAAATTATAATTATGATGATAAATACTACCTAGAAGCATCTCTTCGATATGATGGCAGTTATTTATTTGGTGGAATGAATAAGCGTTGGGTGACGTTACCAGGGGTTTCAGCTGGATGGAGGATTAATAATGAAAGTTGGTTCAACGCATCATGGATCAATAATCTAAAACTAAGAGCTGGCATCGGTAAAACAGCGACTAGCGGTGTTAGTGCATTTCAGTGGAGAAACACAATGGGCATAACTAAAAATGCAGTAATTATTGGTGGAAGCAGTCAAACAATGCTGTATGCTTCTGTATTGGGCAATCCTAATTTATCGTGGGCGCAATGTTTGAATTATAATTTAGGTGTTGATGCAACAATGTGGAACGGGTTATTAGGTGTTGAGTTTGATGTGTTTTATAAATACGAATATGATAAATTAGCTACTGTAACTGGTGCTTATGCTCCTTCAAGAGGTGGCTACTATTTTAGTTCGGCAAATGTGAATAAGAGTGATTATAAAGGATTCGATGTGACTTTGACTCATTATAATCATATAAACCAATTTAATTATGGGGCAAAATTAATATGGTCATATGCTTATGGACGTTGGTTGAAATATGTAGGCGATTCAGATAATGCTCCTGATTACCAACGTTTGACAGGAAAGCAAATAGGGTCTAAATATGGATTCGTTGCTAATGGTCTCTTTCAGAGTGAAGAAGAAATTGCTAATTCAGCTACCGTGAAAGGTTACAAAGCTATTCCTGGATATATTAAATATGTAGATAGAAATGGTGACGGAATAATTACTGCTGCTCAGGACCAAGGCTATGTAGGTAAAAGTGCCACTCCCAAACATACAGGTTCATTGAATCTATTTGGTAACTGGAAAGGATTTGATTTTGACTTATTATTTTCTTGGGGATTAGGAAATGTGGTTGCTTTGACTGGCCAATATACAGCCACTGGATCTGTTGGAACACAAGATAATACTTCATTTACTAAACCATTTTATCATGGAGGTAACTCACCGACATTCTTAGTGGAAAATTCATGGACTCCTGAACATACTAATGCTGAATTTCCACGCCTAGAGATTACTGGTCCAAGTAATAATAATGGTTACTCTTCTACCTTCTGGTATCGAAATGGAAATTATATGCGTCTGAAGACTGCACAAGTTGGCTACAATTTCCCGAAGAAATGGTTGTCCCCTGCAGGTATAGAAGGCTTGAGACTTTATGTTGAAGGCTATAATTTGTTAACTTTTAGTGGTTTAACCAAATATAATATTGACCCTGAATCGCCAGCTGTTAATAATGGTTATTATCCTCAACAAAGAACTTATACGCTAGGTGTAAAACTAACATTCTAATAAACGGAAGTATATGAAAAAAATAGTATTAAATATATTACTGGTACTGACTCTAGGGCTTACAATCAGTTCATGTAATGATTGGCTAGATGGTGTTGAGCAAACAGCAACTGTTAGTGATGAAATTGTTTGGCAAGATGAGGCTTATGTTGACAAATATGTAAATGCGTTTTATACTTATTTACATAAATATGGTCAATTTGGTGAGTCACAATTTTCAGGGAGTTTAACTGAAAGTTTGACTGAGACATTTAAATATGGCTCAGTAGCATTGGGCGATAGAGCTGGTCATCCGAATAACTATGTAACCAATCCAGATGTCATTAGTCCGGATGGATGTCGATATAATATTTGGGATGAGAACTTAGCCTATGGTAATATCCGACAGTTGAATCAATTTTTATCCATGCAAAAAGCATACTCTACTTTTTCAGAAGATAAAAATCAGAGCTGGGAAGCACAAGTACGTTTTTTCCGTGCTTTTATCTATTTTCAATTAGCTAAACGTCATGGTGGAGTCATTCTTTATGATGATCTTCCAATTTCTAATGATAAAGCGCGTAGCACTGCAGCAGAAACATGGCAATTTATAGCTGACGATTTGGATTTCGCTGCGAAAATTTTACCCAAAGAATGGGATGTGACTAATAAAGGTCGCGTGACAAAAGGTGCTGCTTATGCATTGAAATCTCGCGCTATGTTGTATGCAGAACGTTGGAAGGACGCCTATGATGCTGCTGTAGAAGTCGAAAAATTAGAATTATATGATTTAGTAGATAATTATGCTGATGCATGGAAAGGAAACAATAAAGAAGCCATTCTAGAATTTGATTATAATAAAGATAGTGGTCCTAATCACACTTTTGATCAATATTACGTTCCACAATGTGATGGATATGATTTTGGTGCACTAGGAACACCTACCCAAGAAATGGTAGAATCTTATGAAGATAAGAACGGTAACAAAGTCGATTGGACCGAATGGCATACTACTACTACCAAAGAACCTCCTTATGATCAATTAGAACCTCGTTTTGGTGCTACTATCATCTATCGTGGAAGTACTTGGAAGGGAAGAGTTATGGATTGTAGTGTAGGAGGTACAAATGGAGCTTTCATGGCTTATAGGGAACAATCTTACTCTTATGGAAAAACCACGACAGGGTATTTCCTTCGTAAATTACTTGATGAAAAACTTATTGATGTAAAAAACACTAAGAGTTCACAGTCATGGGTTGAAATTCGTTTTGCCGAAGTGCTTTTGAACAAAGCCGAAGCAGCATATAGGCTAAATAAAATTGGTGAGGCTCAAATTTTAATGAATAGAGTTCGTGGTAGAAAAAGCGTAAATCTCCCTGGAAAATTTACTAGTGGCGAAGCATGGTTTAAAGATTATAGAAATGAACGCAAAGTCGAATTAGCATATGAAGGACATTTATTCTGGGATATGCGGCGTTGGAAATTGGCACATATCGAATACAATAACTATCGTTGCCATGGTCTCAAGATTACTAACAGTACCTACGAATATATTGATTGTGACGGACAAGATCGTAAGTTCCCGCAGAAATTATACGTTTTACCGGTACCGACTTCTGAGATTAAAAACAATGCGTTAATTGAGCAATATGATGAATGGAAATAATTAAAAGCTTCATACAATGAAAAATAAAATTTTATCAATCGTTTCGGTCATTGTGTTTCTTATGGGCATGAGCGCGTGTCATAGTCCAGAGGATTTTAACCCAACTATTGAACGAAATATAATCAATAATTTGACTGCATCCTTTCCTGATGACGACAGTGATGAGAATAGCTTTACGAGTGAAATAGATTATACGAATCACATCATTACAGTAGTATTCCCGTATAATTACCCTAGGCTTTCAGATAACATTTTGCAAAAAACAGATCTGAATAAAATGCGTGTTATTGCTGACCTTGATAATAATGTGTATGTTTCTCCGACATTATTATTTATGGATATGACAAAAGATAACTATATAACGGTGAAAGATCAAAATGGTACAAACACCGAATATAAAGTTGTAGCAGAGATACGTAAAAGTAATGAGTGTGCAATCACGAAATTCAATCTTTCAAGTCTTGGACTTTCGGGTATAATCAATGAAACGACTAAAACGATCTCTTTGATTAGTTTGGAAAGTATCGGTGAAGTTTTAGCAGATGTCTCAATTTCTCATGGAGCAACGCTTTCGCCAGATCCTACTACAGTTGCATTGAACTATGACCAAGACCAAACTGTAACAGTGACAGCGCAAAACGGTACTACTAAATCAACATATACAGTTAAAAAAGAAATTCCTGAAAAGATTCCTGCTGGTTTCCGTGCAAACAGTGCTAAACTTATTTGGACAAAGAAGCTTTCAGATCTTGGTATCTCAAGTTCAGATATGACAACTGGTCTAGCTGTTACGAATGATTATGTGATTATAAATGAACGAGCAAAAAATCCGATATATCTTCAAGCTAAAACCGGTGAGAAGGTAGGAACAATGAGTATTAGCTTTGCTGGTAGTCTCACAAACTTCTATACAACCTCAGATGATGATGGTAATATCTTATTCACAAATTTGTCTCCCAATGCTGGACCAGCCTTCATTGTATGGAAAGCATCTGGAGTTAGTGAAACACCTGAGAAATACATTGAGTTTACAACTTCATTGGCTATGGGAAGAAAGCTTTCCGTATGTGGTAGTTTGAATAGTAATGCTATTATTACTGCGGCAATTTATGGCACATCTGGACAGTTTGCTCGTTGGCAAGTACAAAATGGAGTACTTAAATCACAGACGCCAGACATAATTTCCACACAAGGAATTGCCGGTTGGGGAACTAATGCTGATGTTGTTTATGCTGATCCGACCAATCTGGCTAGCGATTATTACACCACTTTCTATGCTACGCCACGTAATTTATGTTGGATGGATGGAGCGACTCATGCCATTAAGAGTAATGGAGTAGCACTTGATGGAAATTATGTGCCAAATGCTGTTGATTATACAGTCTTTAATAAAGTAGGGTATGTTGCTGGAAATCTGGTTAATCCATGGAGCTGGGGAACTGCTGATAATATCTACTTATTTGATACTTCATCTGGTGCTTTAGCAACTCAAGCCATTGATTTTGGTAGTACCGGGCTTGGAATCAATGGCAACTACGGATCTAAGATTTTAGGAAATACAAACGGAAATTACTGTGGTGATGTAATTCTAAAAGTCTCTGATGATGGCTATTATATGTATCTCTATTTCATGTTCTGTAACGGATATGTAGGTTGCGTACAGTGTGACTGTATAGATATGTAAAGTTCCATTTTTTATACAAGAAGCCTGTGCCTATTTCAAGTACAGGCTTCTTACTTCAACTATTAAGTCGTATAAAATGAATATCAAGAAGAATATAATAAAAATAATTATGGGAGGAGTGGCTACTTGCTTGTGCATGGCATGTGGCGGCAACGATTCAAAAGATTATTGGGGAGACACAAGTGGGGGAGATAATGAACCTAAAGAGAACCCAAATGCTTCCAAACCTCGCTATATCTGGATCGATGCAGCAGCAAACTTCCCTGATTTTGCTAACAGTAAAGAAAATATTGCCCGAGATTTGACTTTAGCAAAAGATGCTGGGTTCACTGATATTGTAGTAGATGTACGCCCTACCACCGGAGATGTTCTATTTAAAACGAATCTTGTAGATCAAGTTACATTTTTGTATGCATGGATCGGAAGTAACTACACAAAAATAGAAAGAACGGCAACATGGGACTACTTACAAGCATTTGTGGATGAAGCCCGTAAACAAGGGCTACGTATACATGCTGCCATTAATACTTTTGTAGGTGGAAGTCAGCTTGATGGTGGTACAGGCTTATTGTACAGAGATCAGTCAAAGGCGGAATGGGCAACGAAAATGAATATGCAGGTAGGAATTACAAGTGTAATGAACACGAGTGAAAGCACTAAATTTTTTAATCCTGCTCATCCTGAAGTACAAACTTTCCTGTGCAATTTACTGAAGGATCTTGCTAGTTATGATTTGGATGGCATATTCTTAGATCGTGGACGCTTTCTCAATTTGCAAACCGATTTCTCAGATCTGTCTCGCAAACAATTTGAGACTTATATGGGAGGTATAAAAATTCAAAACTATCCTGACGATATTTTGGCGCCTGGTGCTTCTGCTCTTCCTGCCACTTACCCTAAATATCTGACTAAGTGGTTGGAATTTCGTGCTAAAGTAATATATGACTTTATGCAGAAAGCACGTACTGCCGTTAAAGGAGTTAATTCTAAAATAAAGTTTGGCGTTTATGTTGGCGGTTGGTACTCTTCCTATTATGATGTAGGTGTGAACTGGGCTGCTTCAACCTATAATACCTCTCTCTATTACAAGTGGGCAACTAGCAAATATATGAACTACGGTTATGCAGCTTCCATGGACCAGATTCTTATTGGTGCTTACGCTTCTCCGCTCAAAGTTCGCGGAACCACAGAATGGACGATGGAAGGATTTTGTTCATTAGCTAAGGATAAAATAAAGGGAGAATGCCCTATTGTAGCTGGTGGCCCCGATGTAGGCAACTGGGACACAAATAACCAAGCGACTCAAGAGCAAGAAAATCAAGCAATCGTACAATCTGTAAAAGCTTGCATGGATGTATCAGACGGGTATTTCTTGTTTGATATGATTCATTTAAAAAAAGCCGATCAGTGGCAATATGCTAAGGAAGGTATAAAACTTGCGATTGAATAAAAAGAATAACTTAATAGAATAAAGTAACATGAAGAAAATAACACTAGCACTTTTATCTTTTTTGCTGATTATTGTATTAGGAGGATGTAAGAGCATTACTAAAAAAACAGTCGATGAAAACGTAAAACCTGCTTTGATGTGGTTTGATGCAGAAGCTAATTTCGAGCGTTTCAGTCATCCTGATTCAATAGATTATTATTTAACTAAAATAAAATCATTGGGATTTACTCATGCTATTGTTGATGTACGCCCTATTACGGGAGAAGTTTTGTTTGATACAAAATTCGCACCCAAGATGCGTGAATGGGGAGGATATGAGCGCAAAGATTTTGACTATTTGGGACATTTTATCAAGAAAGCACATCAGTTAGGTATGCAAGTACATGCTTCTCTCAATGTGTTTGTGGCTGGTCATAACTATTTTGATCGTGGATTAGTTTATTCCACTCATCCCGAATGGGCATCTACAGTATACACTCCTAAAGGGATGATGTCCATCACTAACGAGAAGACTAAATATTCTGCTATGGTAAATCCCATAAATGAAAATTTTCGCATCCATATATTGAATGTATTGAAAGATTTAGTAAAACTTTACCCTGACTTAGATGGATTAATGTTGGATAGAGTCCGATACGATGGTATTTCGGCAGATTTTTCTGATATTTCTCGTCACGAGTTTGAAGCATACATCGGACAAAAAATAGCTAAATTTCCAGAAGATATTTTTGAATGGAAAAAAGATTCTAACGATAAATATTATCCCGAGCGTGGCAAATATTTCTTGAAATGGATGGAATGGCGTACAAAAAACATTTATGACTTTATGGCACTTGCCAGAAAAGAAGTTAAAAAGGTAAATCCAAACATTTCTTTTGGAACTTACACCGGGGCTTGGTATCCATCCTATTATGAAGTTGGTGTTAATTTCGCTAGCAATAAATATGATCCAAGTGTAGATTTTGATTGGGCTACTCCAGAATACAAAAATTATGGGTATGCAGAATTAATTGATCTCTATGCTACTGGTAATTACTATACCGACATCACAATTGAGGAATCTTTGAAAAATAAGAAAACCGTATGGAACGAAACCGACTCTCAAGGACAAAGTGGTACATGGTATTCAGTAGAAGGATCATGTAAGAAGTTGCGGCATATATTGAAAGATAATAAGTTTATGGGAGGTATTTTGGTCGATCAATTTTATGATGATCCTGCGAAACTGTCGAGAACAATTGAAATGAATTTGAAAGCATCAGACGGATTAATGGTGTTTGACATTGTGCATATCATTAATAAAGGATTATGGAAAGAAGTTGAGAATGGCATGAGAGCTGGAGGAGCTTTAAAATGATAACCTTTAACCCCAATATATATATGAAAAGACTCTCAATGATTTCCCTTCTGTTGTGTATGGGAATAATAGCTTTAGCTAGTGGCAAACCAAAAGTGATGTGGTTGGATGGTTCTGGCAATTTTCAACGATTTAGCTATCCGGATTCTATTCGTTACTATGTTGAAAAATGTCATGAGGTAGGAATCACTCACTTAGTATTGGACATAAAAGATAACACAGGTGAAGTACTATATCCCAGCAAATATGCACAACAAAAAAAGAACTGGAAGAATTTTGATCGTCCGGACTTTGACTTTATCAATACTTTTATTGAAGCAGCACATGCCCATGGAATGGTCATCTTTGCTGGGATGAATATTTTTGCTGACGGGCAAAACATTGTAAAGCGCGGCGCTATTTATGATAAACATAAGAAGTGGCAAGCCATAAACTATGTTCCACGCAAAGGGCTATTGCCGGTAACAGAAATAGACGATAAGCCCACTATGTTTTTGAATCCTGCATTGAAAGAAGTGCAGAAATATGAAATAGACATAGTTAGCGAAGTTGTGAAGAATTATGCTTTTGATGGTGTCATGCTCGATCGTGCTCGCTATGATTGCATTGATTCTGATTTTTCTCCAGAGTCTCGAAAACTGTTTGAGAAGTTTATAGGTAAGAAGATAGATAGATTTCCAGAAGATATTTTCGAATGGCGGCCTAATGCCGAAGGAGGAATCGACCGTGTTGGCGGTCCATACTATCATCAATGGTTGACTTGGAGGGCTTCTGTTATCTATAATTTTATTAAAGAGGTACGTGCTTCCATTAAGAAAATTAATCCTGATTGCATGTTGGCGGCCTATACAGGCGCATGGTATCCCACTTATTTTGAAGTGGGTGTAAACTGGGCGAGTCAAAAATATGATGTTAGTAAAGATTTTAGCTGGGCAACACCTGATTATAAAAATTATGGGTTTGCCGAATTGCTAGACTTCTATACAAACGGAAATTATTATTGGAATGTATCGCTCGACGATTATTATAAATCATCCGGTAAACATAAAAATGAGACTGACAGTGGATTCTCAACCGGAGAATATTTATGTGTAGAGGGAGGTTGCAAGTATTCAAAATACTTACTAAAAGATGCTGTTCCGGTATGTGGTGGATTGTATGTTGAAGATTATAAGCGAGATGTTAATCAATTCCAGAAAGCGATACGCATGAATCTGAAAGAATCAGACGGCGTGATGATTTTTGATATTGTGCATATTATTCGTAATGGATGGTGGAACGAACTGAAAGAAGCATTGGATGAAAGTAAACTGGAACAGGCAAGAATGATTACTGGAACCGTAACTTGTGATGGGAAAGGAATAGCCAATGTAGTAGTGACTGATGGACTACGTTGTGTCATTACCGACAAGAACGGAATTTATCATTTGCCAAATCTCGGAAATACGCGTTTTGTGTATATCACCACACCAGCGGGATATCTGACGGAGCGAGACCAGACAATTCCCATATTCTATCAGGAAATCGATTTAAACAAGACAGCCGAATATAATTTTCGCTTGAAGAAGAATACGAAAGACGATAGCAAACATGTATTTGTGTTGGAAGCTGATGTACAAGCAGGCTTGAAAGAGCATTGGGATTTGTATGCTCCTATTGTGGATAGTTATAAACAATTAATTGACCAATATACTGATCGTGATGTGTTTGGACTCAATTGTGGAGATATATTTTGGGATACACCCGCTACCTTTTTTCCACCTTACATTGAGAAGGCAAATAAATTAGATATTCCAATATATCGTGCAATTGGTAATCATGACATTGATTGCAACGGAGCTACCCACGAGACGTCTTATCGCACTTTTGAAGGCTATTTTGGTCCTACTCATTACTCCTTTAATAAAGGTAATGCTCATTATATTGTTATCAACAACAACTTTTATGTAGGGCGAGAGTACTTTTATATCGGTTATGTCGATGATAACACATTTCAATGGCTGAAAGAGGACTTATCTTATGTACCCAAAGGCACACTTGTGTTTTTCATGACACATATTCCTACCCGCATAACAGAACAGAAAAGGCCCTTCAACTATAACTATGGCATGCTGGCAGGAGAGACTATTAATGCTGAGGCCGTTCATCAATTGTTAGATGGATATGAAACTCATTTTCTTACGGGGCATCTTCACTCTAACTCTACTATTGTTTTTAATGATCATCAGATGGAACATAATACGGCTGCCGTGTGTGGTATCTGGTGGCATGCTGATGTGTGTGTAGATGGAACTCCTCAAGGATATGGAGTTTATGAAGTAGATGGGAATAAGGTGAAATGGTATTATCAAAGTGTTGGTCATCCGAAAGATTATCAATTTCGTGGTTATGGAGTAGGTACATCGAAAGATTTCCCTAAAGACATCATAGCGAACGTATGGAATTGGGATAAAGAATGGAAAGTTGAATGGTTGGAAAATGGGAAAATTATGGGACCAATGACTCAATATACAGGGGTAGATCCTTACGCAAACAAAGTGTGCACGGATAAAAAAAGAACGATGCAAAATTGGATTTCAGCAGCTAATACCGGACATCTGTTTCGTGCTACTCCTAAAAGTCCAAATGCTAAAATTGAAATTAAGGTGACTGACCGATTTGGTCATGTTTTCCTGCAAACCGTTTCTAAATAAGAGCTAATGAAATATTTAAGATATCACTTATGGATGTTTTTTCTGTTGTTCTCGTTGGGCATACAGAGTAAAGTCACGCTAACCTCTATTTGGGGAGATAATATGGTTTTGCAGCAACAATCGGAAGTAATCTTTCGAGGCAAAGCAGCAGCAAATAAAAAAATCGTTGTGAGGACATCATGGGGTCAGCAAAGGGTAACGACTAGAAGTGATCGGGATGGTAACTGGGATTTAAAACTTCCTACTCCTGCTGCTGGCGGTCCATATAAAATAACTTTTTCTGATGGTGAGGAGCTTATACTGAATAACATTTTGATTGGCGAGGTTTGGTTTTGTTCAGGGCAGTCAAACATGGAAATGCCGGTACGGGGATTTCGCGGCCAGCCGGTATATGGTTCACAACCTTATATAGTAACAGCCGATCCTAAGCGCAACTTACGCTTATTTACGGTTAAAAGAGACTGGAGTACAACCCCTAAGGAGGAAGGAGTCACTGGTCATTGGGCGGAATTGTCTCCGAAAGAAGTCGGCGATTTTAGTGCTGCTGCTTATTTTTTCGGTGACTTATTACAACGTTCTTTAGACATTCCTGTAGGGCTCATTCATTGTTCCTGGAGTGCTTCGAAAATAGAGACCTGGATGGATAAACAAACGCTGAAACGTTTTCCAGAGGTCGAATTACCCGATGTTAATCAGAGTAAATTCGACTGGCCTGCAGGTACGCCTACCTTATTGTGGAATGCGATGGTAAATCCTTGGAAGGGATTTCCGATTAAAGGAGTTATCTGGTACCAAGGAGAATCTAATTCTCCTAATCCTGAACTGTATAGAAAGTTGTTCCCCGCCATGGTCACACAGTGGAGAGACTTTTTTAACAATCTCGAAATGCCATTATATTATGTACAAATCACCCCATGGCAGGCAGATGGAAAAGACAAACTTGACCGGGCATGGTTCCGTCAGTGTCAGTTAGAACTTATGTCTGAAGTATCCAATGTTGGTATGGTCACAACGACCGATGCAGGAAGTGAAAAGTTTATTCATCCTCCTTATAAGATTAAAGTTGGTGAGCGACTAGCATATTGGGCACTAGCAAAAACTTATGGTAAAGAAGGGTTTATGTATGCCGGTCCCTTTTATAAAAGCCATCAACTGAAGGGGAATGTAGTAGAAATCACTTTTGAACACGGTGATGAAGGACTTATTCCTGAGAACCAACGATTAAGGGGATTCGAATTAGTCGATGAGAATGGAAAAATAGTGCCGGCAGAAGCAGAAATTATAAATGGTTCTGCACGCGTAAAGGTGTGGAATGATTCAGTTTCTCGTCCTGTTGAAGTGCGCTATTGCTTCCGAAATTATAAGGAAGGCGATCTTTTTAATAATGCAGAAATACCTGCTTCGCCTTTTCGGATAATTGTACAAAATAAAGAATAAATTATGAATAGTAATCTACGAGCTTCTTCTTTAGACGCTTTTCGAGGATATGCAATTCTTACCATGGTTTTGTCTGGAAGTGTTGCTTGGGGAGTACTTCCAGGTTGGATGTATCATGCTCAGGTGGGGCCTCGCTCTAATTTCATATTCGATGGTTCCATATATGGCATCACGTGGGTGGACCTCGTATTCCCATTTTTCTTGTTTGCTATGGGAGCCGCCTTCCCGTTTTCGATAGGCAACAAATACCAAAAGGGGTGCTCCCATTGGAGAATAGTGTACGATAGTGTGCTGAGAGGCTTCCGTTTGACTTTTTTTGCAATATACATTCAGCACATTTATCCTTGGGTGGTATCTTCTCCACAGGACGTTAGATCATGGTTAATTGCCTTAGTCGGCTTTGCACTGATGTTTCCTATGTTCATGAAGATTCCGATGAAAATGCCTGATTATGTGAGAATGCTGATTAAAGTAGCAGCCTATACCATAGGTGTGGTCATGTTACTGAACATCACCTATGCTGATGGACGGACGTTTAGCTTGGCATATAGCAACATCATCATTTTGGTGTTAGCTAATATGGCAATATTTGGTGCTTTGATCTATACATTTACGATAAATAAACCGCTGATTCGCATTGGCATATTGCCATTTATTATGGCAGTATTTCTGGGCAGTGAAAATACCGAGTCATGGAATCATGCTATAATGTCGTTTTCTCCTTTAGCTTGGATGTATCAGTTTTCTTACTTGAAGTACTTGTTCATTGTTATTCCGGGCACGATTGCCGGTGAGTATCTCTATGAATGGCTTCAAACCAAACGAACAGCTTCTGACACATCTGCTATAGCGAGCAAAGACGAGTACAAAAGAATGCCTTGGATACTTTTGCTCACTATTGGGCTCATATTTTTGAATCTATATGGCTTATATATGCGCTATCTACTGCTCAACTTAGCAGGAACCATCGTTCTTTTAGGCATACTCTACGTTTTGTTACAGATAGAAGGCAAAAATGCCACTTATTGGTACAGGCTGTTCAAGGCTGGAACTTATCTCATTTTATTGGGGCTTGCTTTTGAAGCTTATGAAGGAGGCATACGGAAAGATCCCTCTACCTATAGCTATTATTTTTTGTCGGCAGGCCTTGCATTTATGGCAATGATTGCTTTTTCCATGATGTGTGATATTTATTCCTGGAGAAGATTGACCCGCCCACTTGAATATGCTGGTCAGAATCCCATGATTGCGTACGTATCCACTCAACTGGTGGTGTTGCCCATATTAAATCTCGCAGGCCTGGGGGCTTATTTGTCTTATTTGGAACAAAATGCATGGCTAGGCTTTTTAAGAGGAGTTGTTGTCACTTCTCTGGCTTTACTTATAACTATATTATTTACAAAATTGAAATGTTTTTGGAGGACATAATTATGATAATCAGAAGATTGTACTTTGTAGCAACAGTATTACTTGCTTTTACCGTATGTTCATGTGGAGGAGAAAGTTATCCGGATCATCCGTGGGAATGGGATCAGGATAATGGAAAAGAGGAAGAGCCCAATCCCAATATTGTAGAACTGGGTTGGACGGCTGTCGATAATCTTGGTGAACTACCTGATTATATTCAAGTCTATAAATCGCCGGAGACTTTATCCGGTAAAAAGGCCATAGCATACATTGCTGTTGCTGATATGACAAAAGCGAAATTTGATGTTTTAGGTGATATAGCTTTTTCACAGGTAGCCAATGGCTATGGTGGGAAAACGTTGAATACCCCTTCGGAATTTTATGAATCGTCTAAAGCTCCCATAATCATTAATGGTGGTTTGTTTTTTGCCAGTGGCGGATTCTACTACTCACAGAATTTGGTGATTCGCGATGGACAGTTATTAGCTCCCAATCAAAATTATTATTCGGAAGATTGGGTTACACTGTGGTATCCCACTTTAGGAGCTTTCTGCCAAATGAAAGATGGATCATTCCAGACCACGTGGACCTATCAGGGCTCTGACGGAATCAATTATTGTTATCCAGCGCCTGCAGACAATGATATAAAGAAGACTCCACTTTCTGTGCCATCGTCAACTTTTCCTAGTGGAGCTAAAGTATTGGAAGCAACTGCTGGTATCGGAGGAGTTACTGTTTTGCTTCACGATGGAGAAATTAAAAATACCTATGTACAGGAGATGTTGAATATATCTGCTGCATCCAATCAACCTCGTACAGCTATCGGATATACAACTAATAAAAAAATGATTATCTTTGTCTGCGAAGGCAGAAATATGACAGAGGGAGTTGCAGGATTAACTACCGCCAACTTGGCCACAGTTATGAAGGATTTGGGCTGTACGGAGGCTTTAAATCTAGATGGGGGAGGCTCTTCATGTATGCTGGTTAATGGAAAAGAAACAATCAAAGGCAGCGATGGTAAACAGCGCAAAGTGTTGACAGCTGTCGGAATAAAGTGAAAAAACGATGAAACATTTTCTTGTTATTGCAATGTTGTGCTTGTATGGGGTAACCTTACAAGCACAATTAACCTACCATGACGCATCACAATTTCCTCTTTTCGGAAAAGCCACTGAAGCTACAGCAACACGTTATGAAAGATTTCCGGATTCATTGAAAAACATCTCTCGGAAACCTCTTTGGAACTTAAGCCGTAATTCGGCAGGGTTGGCTATACGTTTCCGAAGTAACTCTACTCAAATAGCTCTGAAATGGGAGGCGCTTTTTAACAATCATATGAATCACATGACGGATGTCGGAATCAAAGGGCTCGATCTGTATTGTCTTTTGGACAACGGCAGTTGGCGTTTTGTGAACAGTGCCCGTCCTACGGGGAAAACGAATAGTGCAACCATCATTGCCAATATGCAGCCTAAAGAAAGAGAGTATATGCTCTACCTTCCTTTGTATGATGGACTTACCTCTTTGTCTATTGGAATAGACTCTTTATCCAATATAGATCAGCCTTCAATAGACACTCCCGTTCGCAACAAACCTGTAGTTTTTTACGGTACCAGTATTCTGCAAGGAGCCTGTGCGTCTCGGCCCGGAATGGCGCATACCAACATCATTTCACGGCGGTTGAACCGTGAGTGCATAAATCTGGGATTTAGTGGAAATGCATTGCTCGATCTGGAAGTGGCGAAGGTCATGACAGAAGTTGATGCTGGTGTTTTCGTACTCGATTGTGTACCCAACGCCTCTGTTGAACAAATGAATGAACGATTGATCACTTTCTATCGTATCCTTCGAGATAAACATCCAGACACGCCTATTGTGTTTATAGAGGACCCCGACTTTGCACATGCACTTTTCGATCAAAGAATAGCTCGCGAAGTGAAGAGAAAAAATGAAACGCTAAATGAGATCTTTAATGCTCTAAAGAAACAAGGAGAAAAGAAAATATACCTCATTCACTCCAAAAACATGATAGGCCACGATGGTGAAGCCACAGTAGATGGCATTCATTTCACTGACTTAGGCATGATGAGGTATGCTGACTTTGTCTGTCCCGTCCTTCGAAAAGTAATAAAATAAGAAGCAATTTATCGAGCTTTTTGTAAGTAAATATAGTGATACTATACGTATAGGATAGTATCACTATATTACTATTATAGTGTTTCTATATCACCTCGATAGTGTCATCATCGTAGTGAAATAAAATGAAAGGTACAATATGCCTGCTTTTTTTCAGACTCTTTTTGAATAATCATTGAACTTTCTGACAAAAAAAGAATATCTTTACTCCGTTAATTTCTAATGCCCCCCGCTATGAATGTTGATATAAAAGGAAAAGTAGCTCCGATAGCATGCGGATTGTTCTGTTGTTGCAGCATGGCTTATGCTCAGGGTAATGACAGTTCCGAAGTGATTATACTCGATTCCGGTTGGGAATTTGCCAAAGCAGGAACGAAGAAATGGATGCCGGCCACCGTTCCGGGGACGGTTCATCAGGACCTGATGCGCCAAAATCAGTTGCCCAATCCTTTCTACGGAACCAATGAAAAGAAAATTCAGTGGGTTGAGAATGAAGATTGGGAGTATAAGACCTCGTTCATTGTCTCCGAAGAGCAATTGATTCGCGACGATGCACAACTCATCTTTGAAGGACTCGACACTTACGCCGACGTATATTTGAATGGCGCATTAGTGTTGAAAGCCGAAAATATGTTTGTTGGCTACACCCTGCCCGTTAAATCCATCTTACGTAAAGGAGAAAACCTTCTCCATATCTACTTTCATTCGCCTATCCGGCAAACTTTACCCCAATACGCTTCCAACGGATTCAATTATCCCGCCGATAACGACCATCTCGACGAGCATCTCAGCGTGTTTAGCCGTAAAGCTCCCTATAGCTATGGGTGGGATTGGGGAATCAGAATGGTGACTTGTGGCATTTGGCGCCCGGTTACCCTTTGTTTCTACGATGTGGCTTCTGTGACCGACTATCACGTGAAGCAATTATCGCTCACCAACGAGAAAGCTCGTTTATCCAATGAAATATTAATTCATAAAATCACCCCGGGAGAAACCCTAACCGAAATAAAAATTGAGATCACTTTAGAAGACGATTTCGTTAGTGAAGTAACCCGTCAAGTCATCTTGAAACCGGGGATGAACCAGATCACTCTACCTGCTGAAATCTCCTCTCCGGAGCGGTGGATGCCCAATGGTTGGGGAAAACCGGTCCTGTATGACTTCTCTGTTCAAGTGGTGACCCACGGACAAACGGTTGCTGAGAAATCCCATCGCATCGGGTTGCGTACCGTTCGCGTGGTGAACGAGAAAGACAAAGATGGAGAATCTTTCTATTTTGAAGTGAATGGAATCCCTTTATTTGCTAAAGGGGCTAACTATATACCGCAGGATGCTTTGCTTCCCAACGTTACGCCCGAACGCTATCAGACGCTGTTTCGCGACATCAAAGAAGCTAACATGAATATGGTTCGCGTATGGGGTGGGGGAACTTACGAAGAGAACCTCTTCTACGATTTGGCCGATGAAAATGGAATCCTTGTGTGGCAAGATTTTATGTTTGCGTGTACGCCTTATCCGTCCGACCCGGCATTTCTTCAGAGAGTCGGTGAGGAAGCGGTGTACAATATTTGCCGTCTGCGCAATCATGCCTGTTTGGCCATGTGGTGTGGCAATAATGAGATACATGAGGCTTTGAAATACTGGGGGATTCAAAAGAAATACTCACCGGACATTTATCAAGAGATGAAATCCGGCTATGATCAACTGTTCCGAGAATTGCTTCCTGCCAAAGTGAGAGAACTCGATCCCGATCGCTTCTATATGCACAGTTCCCCCTATTTTGCCAATTGGGGACGCCCTGAATCTTGGGGAATAGGCGATAGCCACAATTGGGGAGTCTGGTATGGGAAAAAAACATTCGAATCGCTCGATACCGATTTGCCTCGATTCATGAGTGAATTTGGCTTTCAGTCCTTTCCCGAAATGAAAACGATAGCAGAGTTTGCGGGCTCTGAGGATTATCAGATAGAGTCGGAAGTGATGAATGCCCACCAGAAAAGTAGCATTGGCAATGCTTTGATTCGCACCTATATGGAACGAGATTTCATCCTTCCCGAGCGTTTCGAAGATTTCGTTTATGTCGGATTAGTCCTCCAAGGGCAAGGCATCCGTCATGGGCTCGAAGCCCACCGACGGAATCGGCCTTACTGCATGGGCACGCTCTATTGGCAATTAAATGATAGTTGGCCCGTAGTATCTTGGTCCGGAATCGATTATTATGGCAATTGGAAAGCTTTGCACTATCAGGCGAAGCGTGCTTTTGCTCCCATACTCCTCAATCCCATCCAGCAAGACGACAGTTTGTCTGTTTATCTAATTTCGGATCGACTAGAACCGATGGAACATCTTCATTTAGAAATGAAGATCATTCATTTCGATGGAAAACTAGGTTTGGAGAAAAACGTCGTTAGTGATCTTTTGCTTCAGGCAAACACCTCCACCTGTGTCTTTCAAGTGTCACTTGATGAGTTGTTGCCCCGCGAAGCGCGCAACAGCCGTTTCCTATTGCTTACTTTAAAGGATAGGAGTGGGCGTGAGGTGGCTCGAGCCACTCACTTCTTTGGCAAAACGAAGGACTTGAATCTGCCCCAACCCTCAATCACATATAAAACCAAACAAGTGAATGGACGATGTGAGCTGACGCTCTTCTCGACTGCTTTAGCGAAAGATGTCTTTATTGAGATTCCTTGGCAAGGAGTGCGCTTTAGTGACAACTTTTTTGATCTTTTGCCCGGTGAGCAGAAGAAGGTCATCATCACCTCTCCGCGCATGAAGAAAGGAGAACCAACGCCTATAACGCTCAGGCATATAAGAGAAACTTATAAATAAAACCAATTGTATAACTACTAATTTATTGAATATTAATTTATTAACCATTAACACTTAATTTTTTTGTTTATGAAGCAATTATTAAAATTAACCGGATGTTTTGCATTGGCTGCCTTGATTAGCTCGTGCCATACGGTGCAACAGGAAGCCAACTATGAAGTCGTTCCGTTGCCACAAAAGATTGTCGCATCACAGCATCCCCCTTTCCTTTTAAAAAGTGGTGTGAAGATTCTTTATCCGGAAGGAAATGAAAAGATGCAGCGAAACGCACAGTTTCTTGCTGATTATCTGAAGACAGCTACCGGAAAGGATTTTCGAGTTGAGGCTGGCACTGAGGGCAAACAGGCCATTGTGTTGACCTTGGGGGATGCTGGAGCGCAGCCCGAAGCATATAACCTGAAAGTTACCGCTAAAGGAGTTAGCATCGTGGGTAGCAGCGAAGCAGGTGTGTTCTATGGCATTCAGACCTTGCGCAAATCTCTTCCCATTGCTCCACAGGCTGTCATTGCCTTGCCGGCAGTAGATATTGCCGATGCACCTCGTTTTGCCTATCGGGGCGCACATCTTGATGTGAGTCGTCATTTCTTCAGCGTAGAGGAAGTGAAAACTTATATTGACATGATGGCGCTTCACAATATGAATCGTTTCCATTGGCATCTGACGGATGACCAAGGATGGCGCATCGAAATCAAGAAATATCCCAAACTCACCGAAGTGGGTTCTAAGCGTTCGGAAACAGTCATTGGTCGGAATACCGGCAAATATGACGGTAAGCCTTATGGTGGTTTCTACACTCAGGAGCAAGCCAAAGAGATTGTTGACTATGCTGCGGCACGCTACATCACCGTTATTCCTGAAATAGACCTTCCCGGGCACATGCAGGCTGCTCTTGCTGCCTATCCCGAATTGGGATGCACCGGAGGTCCGTACGACGTATGGAAAATATGGGGAGTGTCCGAAGATGTGCTTTGTGCCGGCAACGATGAGGTGCTGACTTTCCTTGAAAATGTATTTACCGAACTGATCGATATCTTTCCCTCAAAATATATCCATGTGGGCGGTGATGAATGCCCGAAAGTTCGTTGGGAGAAATGCCCGAAATGTCAGGCACGCATCAGTGCTTTGGGGTTAAAGTCGGATGCTCATCACTCTAAAGAAGAGCGTTTGCAAAGTTTCGTCATCAATCATGTGGAGAAGTTCCTCAATGAGCACGGACGTCAGATCATTGGTTGGGATGAAATTTTGGAAGGCGGACTGGCTCCCAATGCCACAGTCATGTCTTGGCGTGGAGAAAGTGGCGGTATTGAAGCTGCTAAGCAGAAGCACGATGTGATTATGACTCCGAACACCTATCTTTATTTCGACTATTATCAGGCTAAAGATACCGAGAACGAACCCTTCAGCATTGGTGGTTATCTGCCCGTGGAAAGAGTGTATAGCTACGAACCTATGCCTTCTGTGCTTACCCCCGACGAACAGCAATATATTAAAGGAGTGCAAGCGAACCTCTGGACGGAGTATATCCCGACCTTCTCTCATGCACAATATATGGTGTTACCCCGTTGGGCTGCCTTGAGCGAGGTGCAATGGTCGCTGCCGGAGAAGAAAAACTATGATGATTTCTTGTCTCGCTTGCCTCAATTGATAAAATGGTATGCTGCCGAAAAATACAATTACGCTAAGCATGTCTTCGATGTGAAAGCCGATTTTACTCCTAATCCGGCGGAAGGAACGTTAGACATTACGCTCTCTACCATTGACGGCGCACCGATTCATTATACCTTAGACGGCACTGAACCGACTGCCGATTCTCCTCTCTACAAAGAGGTGTTGAAGCTTAAAAGCAACACCGTCTTTTCCGCTATCGCCATTCGTCCGAGTGGGAATACCAAGGTGATTACGGAGAAAGTCAATTTTAGCAAATCGAGCATGAAGCCGATTGTTGCGAATCAGCCTATCAACAAACAATACGAGTTTAGTGGCGCCTCTACGCTGGTCGATGGATTAAAAGGGAGCACCAACTACCGCACAGGACGTTGGATTGCTTTCTATGGAAACGACATGGACATGACCATCGATCTCGGTCAGCCCACTGAATTCTCGAGCGTAGGTCTTTCCACTTGTGTGGCAAGAGCAGACGGAGTGTTCGATGCGAGAGGATTGTCTGTAGAGGTTTCCGAGGATGGAAAGACGTTTACCCAAGTGGCTAGCGAATCCTATCCTGCCATGAAGGAAGAAGATAAAGATGGGATTTTTGCTCATCAGCTCTCTTTCGCACCTGTCACTTCGCGCTATGTCAGAGTGATAGCCTTGTCGGAGAAAAGCATTCCTGCCTGGCACGGAGGCAAAACTTCCCCGAGCTTTTTATTTGTAGACGAAATCACAGTAGATTGATCACATAAAAATCCCCCTCTGTTGCAGATATGTAGCGGAGGGGGATTGCATAAAAACTGGTTGTTTGCGCACTTCGTTAAGTGCGCCTAGGTAGTGAGCCTACTACCTAATCAAAATAGCTCTTAAATTTCTTGAATATCTTTTCTTTCACCGAAGTACTTGGCTTGAAATTGTCCGAAGTCTCCAATTCCTCTAGTGTAGTCTTTTCTTCTTTGCTCAACGTTTCCGGTACGTATATGCTGATGTTGACCAGCAGATCACCTTTGCCGTAAGAATTTACATTCGGCAATCCCTTTCCACGTAAACGAAGCATTTTACCCGGTTGAGTTCCAGCGTCGATTTTAACTTTCACCTTGCCATCTATCGTTGGTATCTCCACTGCACCACCTAACGCAGCAGTGGGGAAGCTAAGCAACAAATTATAGACTAAATCGTTATCGTCGCGAATCAAGTCTGGGTGAGTTTCTTCCTCAACTAGGATTAGCAAGTCGCCCGGAACGCCGTTATGCTTTCCTGCGTTACCTTTTCCGCCCATTGAAAGCTGCATGCCTTCAGCCACTCCGGCAGGGATGTTGACAGATACCACTTCTTCGCCGTAAACCACACCGTCGCCGCTACACTCTTTACACTTGTTTTTGATGATTTTTCCTTCACCGTTACAAGTCGGACAAGCCGAGCGTGTTTGCATCGTTCCCAGAATGGTCTGCTGATTGCGAATCACTGAGCCCGAACCCTTACAAGTCGGACAAGTCTCTGAACCTCCGTCACCTTCGGCCCCCGTTCCGTGACAATGATTACACGGTACATATTTTTTTAGCTTAAACTTCTTTTCAACTCCTGTAGAGATTTCTTTCAGGTTCAGTTTTACCTTCACCCGGAGGTCGCTTCCGCGAAAGCGTCGTTGCTGCGTGCTACCGCCGCCGCCAAATCCACCGAATCCGCCAAAACCGCCGCCGCCGAATCCGCCGCCGCCGTGTCCGCCGAAAATGTCACCGAACATAGAGAAAATATCATCCATTGACATGCCCTGTCCGCCAAATCCGCCACCAAACGGTCCTCCGTTGCCGGCAGCTCCGCTCATCCCTGCATGACCAAACTGGTCATATCGAGCACGCTTGTCGGGGTTGCTCAACACATCGTATGCTTCGGCAGCCTCTTTAAAGTTTTCTTCTGCTTCTTTATTTCCCGGATTTTTGTCGGGATGAAATTGAATTGCTTTTTTTCTATAGGCTTTTTTTATCTCATCTGCGGTGGCAGACTTTGTCACCTCCAGCACTTCATAATAATCTCTTTTTTCAGCCATTCCTTTACCCTATAAATTACAAGTTTTTTCCCAATTATTCTCCAACAACCACTTTAGCGTGGCGAATCACTTTCTCGTTCAGCGTGTATCCGGTCTGCACACAATCCAGAATCTTACCCTTCAATGCTTCGTCGGGAGCCGGAATCATGGCAATGGCTTCGTGATAGTCGGTGTTCAATGGTTGATCTTTTGCTTCGATAACTTTTACTCCGTTTTGTGCCAGAGTTGCCATAAACTTGTTGTAGATCAATTCGATACCTTCTTTCACAGCCTTCACGTCTTGAGCGGTTTCCATCATTTTGAGCGCGCGTTCAAAGTCGTCAATCACCGGCAGAATGCTGCTGATACTCTTTTCGCCACCGTTGAGAATTAATTCGGCTTTCTCCTTCATGGTACGCTTTCTGTAATTATCGAATTCGGCTGATAAGCGCAAATATTTATCTTTTTGATCCTCGATTGTAGCTTGTGCTACTTCCAATTCTTTCGCCAATTGTTCCTCTTGAGTTAAAGGAGCGGTTTCTTCCGTCTGTTCGTTTTGCGGTTGTTCTTCCGCCTGATTCAGAGTTTCATCCAAGTTCAACTCTTCAGCTTTCACTTCTTTTTCTTTTGAGTCCATATATAGTGTTTACTATCTATTATTTGTTATTAATTGGTTTTTCCTCAGCAAAAACTTTGCCAAAGTGGCCGTTCTGCCAAAAACGCTGCAAAGATAATGCTTTTATGTCAGATTGGCGCATGAAGAATAGTTTATAATTCATTTAATTTGCCTACCTTTGCTCCCTCTAAACTAAGAATATAGTAAATAGCAAAATAGTAAATAGTAAAATGATTACAGTTTCAAATGTTTCGGTGCAATTTGGTAAAAGGGTATTGTTTAATGACGTAAACCTGAAATTTACAAGTGGTAACTGTTATGGTATAATCGGTGCCAACGGTGCAGGAAAGTCAACCTTTCTCCGCACGATTTATGGCGATCTGGATCCTACTACCGGTACCATCCTTCAAGGTCCGGGAGAGCGCCTGTCGGTGTTGAGCCAGGACCACTTTAAATGGGATGCATTTACGGTAATGGACACTGTGATGATGGGTCACACTGTGTTGTGGGACATCATGAAGCAACGTGAAGTGTTGTATGCTAAAGAAGACTTTACGGATGAAGACGGACTTAAAGTGTCCGAGCTGGAAGAAAAATTTGCCGAACTAGACGGATGGAATGCCGAGAGCGATGCAGCCATGCTGTTGAGTGGTTTGGGCGTGAAAGAAGATAAACACTACACCTTGATGGGTGAGTTGAGCGGTAAGGAAAAAGTGAGAGTGATGCTTGCGCAGGCTCTTTATGGTAATCCTGATAATCTGTTGCTCGATGAGCCTACCAATGACTTGGATATGGAAACGGTGACTTGGCTTGAGGAATACCTTTCTAACTTTGAACACACTGTGCTCGTGGTTAGCCATGACCGTCACTTCCTTGACTCTGTATGTACGCATACTGTCGATATTGACTACGGAAAGATTAATATGTTTGCCGGTAACTATAGCTTCTGGTACGAGTCAAGCCAGTTGGCACTTCGTCAGCAGCAGAATCAGAAGGCTAAGGCCGAGGAGAAGAAGAAAGAGCTCGAAGAATTTATCCGCCGTTTTAGTGCCAACGTAGCTAAGAGCAAGCAGACGACAAGTCGTAAGAAGATGCTTGAAAAGCTGAATGTGGAAGAAATTAAGCCGTCGTCTCGTAAATATCCGGGCATCATTTTCACACCCGATCGCGAACCGGGTAACCAAATTCTCGAAGTGTCTGGGTTGAGTAAGAAGACAGAAGAAGGAGTTGTGTTGTTTAATGACGTCAATTTCAATATTGAAAAAGGCGACAAAGTGGTGTTCCTTTCACGCAATCCGCGTGCGATGACTGCTTTGTTTGAAATCATCAACGGCAACTTGAAACCGGATGCCGGACAATTTGGCTGGGGAGTGACCATCACTACTGCCTACTTGCCGGTGGATAACACCGATTTCTTCAACACTGATCTTAACTTGGTGGATTGGTTGAGCCAGTTCGGCGAAGGAAACGAAGTCTATATGAAAGGCTTCTTAGGTCGCATGTTGTTCTCGGGCGAGGAAGTACTGAAGAAAGTGAGTGTACTCTCGGGAGGTGAAAAAATGCGTTGTATGATTGCACGTATGCAGCTGCGCAATGCCAACTGTTTGGTTTTGGATTCTCCTACCAATCACCTCGACTTGGAATCTATTCAGGCTTTCAACAACAACTTGAAATCTTACAAAGGAAACGTGTTGTTCTCATCTCATGACCACGAATTCATTCAGACAGTGGCCAACCGTATCATTGAATTGACTCCGAATGGAGTGATCGATAAAATGATGGAGTATGACGAATACGTAACTTCCGACCACATCAAGGAATTGAGAGCTAAAATGTACGGAGACAAATAAACAGAAAAGAATTATACAATTCAGTTGTTAAAGAAAGGGAAATGCATGTTGACTGTTGTCACATTGCTTTTCCCTTTCGTTTTCATTGCTTGTTAGCTTTCGCCACTTCCTATGGGCGAAGGCTTATCTCTCAGCGCTACGAATCCTGAAAATCATCGCTAAAATTCTGCTGCTTGGGGTGTTGGGGCAACACCGCATGAGCATTTCGCTCTTCCGGCGAATACTCCACCACTTGATACTCGGTGACGCCGTTTGGAGTCACTCGTTTGTGAAAATCATTCTTCTCGAGCACGGTGACGAGTATTTTTTGCGCTTGCTGGTTCGACTGCGTTCGCCCGTTCATGCTCAGCATCGACAGAATGTGAGAGGCTGGATACCACTGGGCATTGATTTCTCCTCCTTTTGCAGCATGAAAATAGAAAAAGAGGTTTTCCTCAACCGGATCTTTCAAGCGGAAGTTCTCGTTGCGGTTGTTCAGGAAGGTGATCTCTTCTTTCTCATACCAATACTGGAATCCTTGCCGATAGAGCGCCAAAGCTTGCGCATAAATCCCTTCGTAGTTCAGAGGAACGTGATAGTTGACATTCAGTATGCTGTTGAACAAAATACGTCGATTCTCTTTGATGTCCTGCAGGCAATGCGGGTTGTTGGTGCTGGCAATGAAAGAGGCGCGGCGCACGTAGTTGTACGTTTGTATGTCGTACACCTTTCGTTCTGTCACTTCATCCTGTATAATCAGTCGCTTGAGGTCCTGCATGTGCCAGGGCGAGATGCTGTCAAACTCATCGAGGTCGATGATGAGACAAGACGACAGCTGTAGCAGATGATCCGTCTTGTCCGGCCGAATCATTCCGTGACGACAATACGACTTGAGTTCCGGAGGGAGTAGCCGGCGGATGAAGAAGCTCTTTCCTTTGCCCTGTTCGCCGTAGAGCAAGAGCAGTTGGTGGTTCTGAACGTCATCGTTGATGGCACATGCCACCATCCCCACTAGCCAGTGGCGGAGGCTATCTTCGAAAAAAGCCTGATCGACCGCCTTCACCGTGGCCGCCAATTGAGCGATATAATCCGTTTTTCCGTCCCACGCAGGAAGCGAGAAGAAATAGTGAGTGAAGGGGTTGAAGGGTTTTGCATAATCCGAATCAACGATTGCTTTGAGATAAGTCTGAGAGCAGTACACCCCTTTCATTTGCGCATTGATGTAGAAAGTGTTGATGTCTTTGGTACGCAGCGTGATGAAAGACGAAGGTTTCTTATTGGGTGTTGCTTCCGTTTTGGGGCGAAACTCAATTTGTTCCTTCACGATGTTTCTGCGAATCTCGTAGTTCTCATCCATAAACTTGATGACTTTGAAGATTTTCGGTTCCTGTTTTTCCTCCTCCATTTTGTCCGTTTTCGAGGTGTAAAGGTAGCCATTCCTAAAGGGTTGCTCAAAGTCGAAGTCGGGCACGGCGCCAAATTTGCTGCGTGTCAGGGCTACGGCATCCTCTTCCGAGAGCAGGCGACGATAGCACTGATTGCCCAGGCAATAGAGGAAGTTGTCTCGGTCGCCCTCCTCAAAGCGGTGCTTCCGTCGGGTGTATTCCAGCGCCTTATAAAACTCGTGTTGAGTTTGCAAGTCGGGCAGAGTTTCATTGGGCTGCATAGCTATTGGGAAAAACACCGGAGCCTTTTTCTTTCCTTTTTTCTTTTTACATTCCTCTTTGGTGGGTAGCTTCAAGTTGACCTCTAGTGGTTTAACTTGGTTTAATCGTTCGAGCGACAAAAATGCATCCGGATCATGCGATGCGAAGAACCCGCGGCTAAGATCCTTTCCGCTAGAGTCGATTTCGCAGTTAAAGAGCTTTGCGTATTGCTCACTTGCCAGATCGAACATCTTGTGGTGATATTCGTCAAGCGCCTCCATATCAATGGTCTTTTGCGCATTCAGTTCCGCTCGTAGTTTTTCGGCTTCGTCACTGGTGGGATAGACCAAAAGTTTGAGACCGTGCATGCGAGGGCTGATAAAGTTGGCTAGCGTATCGGGACAGGCATTCGCTTTGATTCGGTGGTCGGCAAGATCCTCTTTACGCATGCTGTCGAAGTCGAGCGTGATGATATCCTGATACTTAATCATGCTATAAGCAAGCCTTTCCAGTTGGTAGGTGGCGGTCATGGTGAAGTAGGGGAGCTGCTTCTTCATTCGGTCTGCTTTAGTAAAATCGCCCTCGGCTTCAGCTTCTCTGAGTCTTTGGATTCGGTTGCGATACACATCTCCACGGATAAATTTAAATAGCAGTTCCGCGCTGATGCTACCAGATACACAGGACATGCCTCTGTAAGTGGTTATGAACAAATCTTCCATTTTTTAATGAGTACTATTTTTATTGGTTATTTATTTTTTCAATGCAAAAAACGTCTTTTTATTTGGATTATAAAAACCTATTTTCGGCACTAAAAAGCAGGTTTTTAACGTATGCATCAAAATTGTTAATCGTTGAATAGCACTCTTTTTAGCTTTTGTATCTCATAATCAATTTCTTCGATAGAAAGTGATTCATCTGGGGAATCGGATTTTTGAAAATTAACTACGATATACAGCAACTGCGAGAAGAATTTGGGGCCTTTAATGTTAAAAGGCGATTTCGGATCGTAGCAGAGGTGAACGATGGGAGTAAGGAACTTTTTACGCTCTTGAGGAGAAACCTCAATTCGATTGGTATACAGGTTGTTCAGGTTTTGCAAAAGCTCGGTGATGAAAGGCGAGAGTTCCGGAAAGTCCGTCTTGTCAAGGGTTATAGCTTGTTTGTTGAGGTAGATGAAACCTTCAGAGAAAATGTCTTTTTAGTCATTTTTTTAATGTTTATTGTTATTACTAAGTGCCATCTTTTTTCTTTAAAATGCTGCAAAAGTATTCATTTTTCTGTTCATGATCTTTATCTTAGTCTATATTTCTATTTATATTATTTATTTCATGTAAAAAGCGTGTTCTTTAGGAGTAAGACCTTACCCTAAAGAACACGCTTTTTTTCTCTATAAATAGAATAATCATTCGCGTCCGCGCGCGTATATAATAATGTAGATTCTCTTTGACTCCTTGGCGAGAGGGAAGGGAGGCTATGGTGCATCAAGAAACCTCACCAGAACAGCTACTTGCCTTTTGCTGTAGGCCTGTTCATTTTTGCCTTCTGTTCCTGCATACAGTTCCCGATAGAGTTCGGGATTTCGATGAATCCATTTGCGCATTTTTCTCAGTGCACCTTCCGGATCAAGGTAGGGCGCATAGAGTTGCGCCAGTTCGGTTTTCAGATAGACTCGGATCTGAAATTCGTCTTCTCTTTTTTCCATGATCAATGTTTTTATAGCGGCATATTGCCTGATTTATTTAGGGTAAAGATATGAAATTTTCGTGACAATTCAAAGCCCATTGTGAAAATTGTTTGTGTGAATAAGCATGGAAATGGATGAGTGCGTATAAGTGACGAATAGTGAGTTTCTGTTGGTTTAAGTACCTCACGGTATGCTATCGGTGGTTATGTGTAAAGACTGATTGGTACCCCATTGAATGGTCCATTGCCTACCTTTGTGGTGTTGCTTCAAGAGCTCTTAGAATGGCGCCACTGTGGGACTCATTGGAGCGAACAACGAGAAAAAGAAAAGAGCATTATTAATCACAAAAAGAAAAAGAAAATTATGTCTGTTACATTTAAAAAGATTTTACGTAAATCTCCATTCGACAAAAATGGCACCGGCAAGTTTTATCCGCAGCTCATCACTTGGGGTAAGCCTGTCACGCTAGATACGATTGCTAAGCAGATGAAGGAGAAAAGTTCGCTTACGCTGGGCGACATCAAGAGTGTGCTGACCAACTTCGTGGAGGTGATGCGTAGTGAGTTGTACAACGGCCATGCCGTGAATATTGAAAATTTCGGGGTATTCAGCCTTTCGGCCACTACCATAGGAACGGATACGAAGAAGGATTGTTTGCCGGAGAACATCCGCATGGTTCGCATCAATTTCCGAGCTTCTACAAGCATTCGTCCTACCCTCGCAGCGACCCGTGCAGAAGATCGTCTCGACTTTGTGGACCTGGAACAGCAGCTGAAGTTGATCAATGGCGATGGTGGTAATTCCGATGGTGGCGAAGTGCCCGATCCTACACCAGGCGATGCACCTGATCCTACCTCTAATGATGGAAATGATGATGCGCCTGATCCTAGTTTATAAAGTGTTCATAATGACTTGTGGTATGAGAAAGATAAACTTGATTGTGATTCATTGTTCGGCTACTCGTGCCGACAAGGAACTGACTGCTTCCGATTTAGAGACAATACACCGTCGACGGGGATTTAACGGTATTGGCTATCACTATTACATACGTAAAGACGGGTCGGTGCTCAATACTCGTGCCCTAGAGCGCATTGGTGCACACGTTCGAGGGTTCAATGCGGAGAGTATAGGTATTTGCTACGAAGGAGGATTAGATCGTCGGGGTCGCCCGGCAGACACGCGAACGCCAGAGCAATGTGCTTCGCTTCAATTGCTGGTTCATCAGTTGCGCGCGAGATTTCCCGGCTGCCGGGTGTGTGGTCATCGCGATCTGAGTCCGGATTTGAACGGAAACGGTGAGATAGAGCCGGAAGAATGGATAAAGGCATGTCCGTGTTTTGAGGTGAAAACAGAGTTTTCAGGTAAGTAATAATAATGTGTTTAAAGGTCGGAAAGGAGGTGTGTAGAGTTATGGCAATTAAAAAATCCCTTTGGGATACCATTTTGAAAGTGGTCATCGCAGTGGCTTCGGCAGTGATGGGTGCATTGGGAGGTAATGCGATGAATATGTAAGAGTAAATCACAGGTGATGCAATGGGGTAATTTCGTGTTGAAGGTTAGGTGAGGACGAAGTTATGACGATGCGTTGCCTGTGATTTTTTTTGTTAAAAAACGATACAATTTGAATCACTTGATTTCGTGGCTCTTACCATAGTGTTACAAAATTATTCGCTATCGTAAAGATAGTCATTTACTCAAAAATAATCATATCTGTTAGCTGAACAAAGTAGTCTGTAGACCATATCTGTAGATTGTCGATATTTTTAACGAATGGCACTACATCTTGTTTTACCATATCAATATCAGTGGATATTATTTTTTCTTTTAGCAGTTTAATAAAATCTTCTTTGTTTATTTCCAATCCATTAAAGTCACGAATACGCTCTTGAAGATGGTTGAAATCTAACTTAACACCATTTCTTACGTACCACTCAAAGTCATACCAATCACGACCCTTTACTCGATTCTTCCAAGCCCGAAATACTAAAGCGTGCATCTTACCTGCGTATAAATCAGGAAGAGTAAAACATCGTGTCATAAAAGAAAATGGATGCAGTAACAGTTTCTGTTCGGTTTGAAAATTTAGTGGCGGTTTTGTATCTACCTCAATCTTTATTTTTAGATTTCTCTCAGTCTGAAACGCTACGTCATACACCTTTGTATCATCTTTCAAAAATGCGGATTCGACTTTACTGAAATTCTTCTTGTCTTTCTTATTAATGACTATATCACGACCTAATATACTAAACTCATTTTTGATGGCAGGAAAATAGTCTTCCAAACCAATGTTATCTGATGCATTACCTCGTAGATTGCATTGCGGCGGTCTTTGTCACTAATAATTGGATATTTTGAGAGCATTTGCTCGAATATAGTGTTCATCGTTGTAAGAGTTTAAGTAGATTCTTTATTGTAGCCTTTTTTTTGCCGACTTTTATACATTGCTCAAATATAGACTTATCCATTTGATATAAAGCATCCATATCAAAGCGAAGATCCTCGTTCAAGTAGGTTAACATATCTTTCTGAAATCGTAAATTTAGGTTTGGAGTATTTATAATCAAGTCGCATAGTGCCTTCTCTGGAGAGGCGATAATAAATGAAGTAAGTCCTTTTATCTCTTGTCTTATACCAATTGAGAAATATTCCTTAGAGCATCCTGTATATTGAAATGTTCCAAGTGAATTTCTAAACTCTTTAGAATGTTTGGTAGTCATTGATTTGACGATGTAAACGCTCTCTGGAATTAACCCGTAATAGCGTAATGCATACTCCATCGAGACATAAGATGGTCCGTATAGTTGGTTGGCAATAAGTTCTTCAGATATAAGCTGTCCACTAACATCGGAAGACACAATGTACATGCCTTTTTTTAGCCTTATAATTTTACCAGACTTTTCAAACTCACTGATTTTATTATGAACTGACTTATAGTCAGAAAATAATGATTTTAGTATCGCAAAATCAATTGGCGTATTTCCAAACTCAGAGAGTGTTTTCATATCTTTCACTTTTAATCTTCTGCAAAGATAGTAAAAACATGAATAGATAATCCATTTTTATTCAATTATCTGTTCTTGAAATTACTATTTTATATTTTGGCTTGTCTCATTGGTTAGTCGTTCTAACAATACGATTTCGGGTATAGAATCATTGTCTTACCCTGATATAGGCTGACTATTTTGTAATTCAATCTGGTTGCTACCTTGATATGGAATTATAAATTATTCTGTGTCAGAATATTTTTTTATTTGCATTTACATAAATGAGGAAATGAAAGGTTGTTTTCTTATAATAAAAAGGAGAATCATATTCAAGGGGAAGATCATAAACTCGCTACGGGTGAAGCATTGTTTCATAACTGCCTTTACATATTCTGGTGAAAACCTTTTATGTTAAGGCTGTTTTATTTAATTCTGAAAAGAGTATCACCTTCTCAGATAATTATTAGTAATTCAGCAAAAGACTGTGAAATAAAAAATGCCCTGAGACAAAATAACTATCATAGGTTATTTGTCTCAGGGCATTTGAGTAACTATTATAACGACTTTTCTCCTTTTTACAGAGATTAAAGTCTATCTTACTTATTATAAATCAATTTGCTTGGCATTCCACTACCGAACAACTCATCGCCCAGGGTGGTGATCTTGTTACCTTTGGCAAGTACATAGCGAAGGTTGTCGCATCCCATAAATGCACCGAACTCAATAGCAGTGACACTGGCAGGAAGTTCTAGCGTGCCACAGAGACGACCGCAGTTGCTAAATGCGCGTTGCCCAATTGACTTTAAATTATGTGGCAACCGAATACTTAACAGATATTTCTTCTGAGAGAAAGTGAAGTCTGGGATAGCAGTGGCATTTGTCTTTGATAGATCGAGCGTTACTAGATTGGGCATATAATCTCGAATGAGTTTGAAGTCCGCATTGTCTAACTTACCTTCTACAGTTAAGAAATTGACGTCTCCGGGTTGAAGGCCGGCTTTCATAATTTCGTCTTCCAGCTTTCCCATTAGTCCTACTTGAATGGTTGCCTCCACGGGTTCTGCTTCAATAAAGGCGAAATGCTCCCATCTATTTTTACGTTGATATTCGTCGGTGCTACCTCGCGGAATAAAGATAGCGGTTATGCTGTCTGCCAGCGCTTCGGGAAATAAATTCGGCGCTTTCTTTTTTCTGATCTGGCATACCTTCAGATTCTGACATCCTTTGAATGCAGCATCTTCAATCGTTTTTATTTTCTCCGAAAGGATGATTCTCTCTAGGCTTTCTTTACCCTTTGTCTTTCCGTCGGCTACATTTGAGAAGGCATAGGGCGGAACATTGTTGGGCATGTAAATGTAGAATTTCCCGTTGGGATAGGTACCAGACTTCCCAGTGTACATTTTGATGTCTGCATTCGAGATGTCTAAAACTTTTAAACGAGGGAATTCATCGCGCAAATGTCTAAAATCTTCAGCGTTCAATTTTCCCGTCAAGGTGAGGTGAGTGACGCTGTTTGCTTCTTCTTCTGTCATCATTGAAATCAATGTGCCGGGTTTGCTAACGTAATACGTTTTGCTGATTTGAGCGGTTGCTCCCATTGACGAAATGGTCAATAGAAAAACGATCAAAAGTGGTTTTATTCTCATGATTATGCAAATTTGTTCGGACAAATATAGGAAAAAATAGATCAGAGATGGTGATTTTTTTAGGTTTTATATCTAAATTAGCGACCTCATTAACATAAAGTAAAAATGGAGACCGAAGAATTAGTAAAAAAGAAACAAGTGAGACGAATACCTGCTTGGGCGTGTATCTTGTTGTTTGCATTGGGATTTTTTGTGTTTATGGCAGTTTATGCTACGGTTGGCTTTCTGCTTTTAGGGCTGTTTCTGGGTGATGAAGCGCGAGAACCAGGAATGCTGAATAGTATTGTGAGTGAAGCGGCTATGTTCATGGCTGTGGTTACCTCAGCTACACTTATGTTACTCTTAGAACGTCGTCCGTTTTCGGATCTCGGTTTGAAGTTGAAAGGACACGCCAAAGGTATCGGATTGGGATTTCTTGCAGCTGTTTTGCTTTACGGTGTGGGCTTTGGCATTTCATTAGCTTTTGGGCTAATCGAAGTGACGGGATTTCAGTTTGATCCGCTCAATCTGTTGGTTATGTTTGGATTTTATATATTGGTGGCACTGACTGAAGAGATTATGGTACGTGGTTATATTCTTGGCCGTCTTATGAATACTTCGATGAATAAATTCTTGGCTCTTTTTGTCTCTGCGTTCTCTTTCTCCATGATGCATTTCTTTAATCCGAATGTTGCCTTTTTGCCTTTGTTGAATATTCTTCTGGCAGGTATGCTGCTTGGGGCGTCTTATTTATATACGCGTAACCTTTGTTTCCCCATTTCTTTACATCTTTTCTGGAACTGGATTCAGGGGCCGGTGTTGGGCTATCAGGTTAGTGGAAATAATTTCGGCGGATTGTCTATGCTGAAACTTCATTTGCCCGAAGAGAGTATAATGAATGGAGGAGCCTTCGGCTTTGAAGGCTCGCTCATTTGTACTGTTCTTGTCGCTATCCTTACTATTCTCATCATTTGGTGGGGAGAAAAGCATGAAGCGATTAATCTTGCTGTACCCCGATCATACTAAGCTGGATTCGTTTTCGGTCGAGATCTAGGCTCAAGACTCTTACTCTCACTTGCTGGTGGATCGATACCACTTCGGTAGGATCTGAAATGTATCGTTCGGCCAGCTGCGAAAGGTGGATGAGTCCGTTTTCTTTGATGCCTATATCGACAAAGGCACCGAAATTGGTGATGTTGCCTACGATGCCGGGTAGAATCATGCCTTCGCTCAGGTCGCCAATAGTGCGTACATTTTTGTCGAACTCAAATACTTTGATGGCTTTGTGTGGATCGCGTCCGGGCTTGTCGAGTTCTTGCAGGATATCTTGCAACGTGGGAAGTCCTGTGGCAGGAGTGACGTAGTGAGCGATGTTGATTTTCTGGCGCAGTTCTTTGGTGGCAATCAATTCACTAACGTTGCAGTTCAAATCCTTCGCCATTTGTTCCACGATGTGGTAGCTTTCCGGATGTACGGCTGTGTTGTCGAGGGGGTTCTTGGCTCCTGGTATGCGGAGGAATCCGGCGCATTGTTCAAATCCTTTAGCACCCATGCGTGGCACTTTCATCAACTCTTTTCGAGAGCTGAAAGCTCCGTTCTCCATCCGATAGTTTACAATGTTTTGTGCTAGCTGAGGTCCTAATCCCGAAATGTAGGTGAGCAGATGGCTACTCGCGGTATTCAGGTTCACGCCCACGAGGTTCACACAATTCTCTACAGTTTGATCGAGTGCTTTTTTTAATTTGGTCTGATCTACATCATGCTGATATTGGCCTACACCAATAGATTTAGGATCTATTTTCACCAACTCGGCTAGCGGGTCCATCAGACGGCGACCAATGGAGACAGCTCCACGCACCGTGACATCATAGTCGGGGAATTCGTCGCGGGCAACCTTGGAAGCCGAATAAATGGAGGCTCCTTGTTCGCTAACTACGAACACCGGAATCTGGCGATCGAAGGCTTGGCGATTGATGAAATCTTCGGTTTCGCGACTGGCTGTTCCATTCCCAATAGCAATGGCCTCAATGTTGTATGCTTCAATCATTTTACGCAGTTTCGATGCGGCTTCAATGGTTTTGTTTACCGGAGGGTGAGGATATATGTTCTCATTATGCAACAAGTTACCTTGTGCATCTAAACAGATTGTTTTACAACCCGTTCGGAATCCTGGGTCGATGGCAAGTACTCTTTTTTGTCCTAGCGGAGAGGAGAGGAGTAGCTGACGGAGATTTTCGGTGAAAACCCGAATGGCTTCATCGTCGGCTTTTTCTTTCGACTGCGTGGCAAATTCTGTTTCAATAGAAGATTTGAGTAGTCGTTTATACGCATCGGCAACGGCTTCATTGACTTGGCGACTACACTCATTGTTGCTGCGTACGAACTGGCCCTTCAATCGGTCAAGGCAGTCTTCGTCGTTGGGGGAAATAGCTACTTTTAGGAGCCCTTCCGACTCGGCACGACGAATGGCCAGCAGGCGGTGAGAGGTGCAACGTTTTAGCGATTCGGAAAATGAAAAATAATCACGGTATTTGCTGGCTTCTTCTTCTTTTCCTTTCACCACCTTTGCTGAGATCTCAGCTTGTCTGCCAAATAGGTTACGAATGGAGTTACGAGCGCGCTCATCTTCATTGACCTGTTCGGCAATAATGTCGCGTGCTCCTTTCAGGGCGTCCTCAGTGTCTTTCACCTCACCTTTGACAAATGCTTTGGCTTTGTCGAGTATATGACTCTCTTTCTGTAGCAATAGCATCATGGCAAGGGGCTCAAGCCCTTTCTGACGAGCTACTTCGGCACGGGTCTTCCGTTTGGGTTTGTAAGGAAGGTAGATATCTTCAAGTTCAGTGGGATTCCAGGTGCTTTCGATACGTTTCTCAAGTTCAGAGGTCAGTTTTCCCAACTCTTTGATGGTGCTGAGGATTGTTTCTTTTCGTTTGGCTATGTCGCTTAATTTGTCATTTTGCTCTTTAATTTGTTCAATTTGTACTTCGTCGAGTCCCCCCGTAGCTTCTTTACGGTAACGACTGATAAATGGGATAGTGGCGCCCTCTTCCAATAGCTGGAGTGTGCTGCTGATTTGCTTTTCTGGTATTCCGAGTAATCCGGAAATCATTGAGTGAAATAATTGCATAACAATTTTTTTTGCGAGTGAATTTGCGACAAAAATACACATAAATATGTTACAGCCCATAAAGTTTTATTATATTTGCGAACTGAAAGAGAGAGTTTAGCTTTGATTGTTATGAAAAAGATGAAGTATTTGGGCTACTTTTTTGTCTGTTTACTGTGTTCTTCGAGGGGCATAGAAGTATTCGCCCATTCCCAACCTTCGAAAAAAAATCCTATATTAATTGTCTGCTCTTATAATCCTGCCGCACATCAAACTTCTGTTACGATTTCCGATTATATGGATGAGTACAAAAGGCTCGGTGGCACACGTGACATTATTATCGAGAATATGAACTGTAAAAGCTTCTCGGAGGCTCCGCTTTGGAGTGGAGTAATGTCTGATATCTTGGCTAAATATAGCGGAGATAGACATCCTTCGCAGCTTATTCTATTGGGGCAAGAAGCTTGGGCTGCCTATTTGTCTCATCGAGATTCTATGGCATTGAAAGTGCCAGTGATGTGCAGTCTGATTAGCAATAATATGTTTGTCTTGCCTGGGGATACGGTTCAGCATTTGGATGAATGGATGCCTGAGTCTGTCGATTTTCTTGCCGACCATTTGAAAATTCCGGAATTAAAAGCGGGCTTTATCAATCTATACAGTATAGAAGAAAATATTCGTATGATAAAAGCCTTTTATCCCGACGTGAAGAATATCGCTTTTATCTCTGATAATACCTACGGGGGTGTTGCTATGCAAGCTCTCGTTCGTAAAGATATGAAGAAACACCACGACCTGAACTTGATTCTGCTCGATGGCCGTCAGCATACTATTTACACTATAGTGGAAGAACTGCTTCATTTGCCTGAAAATACTGCTATCTTGATAGGAACTTGGCGTGTTGATATGAACGAAGGGTATTTTATGAGAAATGCCACTTATTCTATGATGGAAGCTGTGCCTACTATACCTGTTTTTACTCCGTCGTCTGTTAGCTTGGGCACTTGGGCTATTGGTGGTGTGTTGCCTGATTATAGAAAATTGGGAAAAGAGATGGCTATTGCCTCTGTGAGAATGGATCGTTTTCCTAAAGATAAAGACGCTCATCTTTCAATCATTCCTTATAAAGCTGTATTGGACAGTAAAAAGGCCAAAGAGTGGGGGTTGAATCCCAAGTTATTGCCTTTCGATGTGCAAATCATTAATCAGCAGCTTTCGTTCTATCAGCAATATAAGTATCAAATCTGGGCAACTTGCATTGCTTTTGCGCTTTTGACAGCAGGTTTCTTAATCTCGCTTTCCTATTATCTGCGGACAAAAAGATTGAAAGATGAATTGCTAAGGTCTCGCAGGGATCTGCTCGATGCTAAAGAAAGTGCTGAAGAGGCTAATAGGCTGAAGACTGCTTTCCTTGCGAACATGAGTCATGAGATACGTACTCCTCTTAACTCTATTGTAGGCTTCTCGGATGTACTTGCTTCTACAGAAACGACAGAAGGTGAGCGTGAATGTTATTATGAAATCATAAAAGCAAATTCAGATTTGCTGCTTCGTCTAATCAACGATATTTTAGATCTCTCCCGGCTTGAAGCTGATAGGGTTACTTTAACTTTTGAAGAATGTGATGTAATACAGCTCTGTAGGCAGGTTGTGGCTACAGTAAGCTATTCTCGCCAGTCGAGCAATAAATTCAAGTTTACCAGTGCATACAATTCGTTTAATTTGAGTACTGATGTTCAGCGTATACAGCAAGTAATGATAAATCTGCTTACTAATGCTGATAAGTTTACTAAGGATGGCGAGATAACTTTTGAATTCTCGGTTGATGAAGTGAACAGAATGGCCGTATTCGCTGTTACAGATACAGGATGTGGTATTCCTAAAGATAAACAGAAACTTGTTTTTGAACGTTTTGAGAAGCTCAATGAGTATGCTCAAGGCACGGGGTTAGGATTAGCTATATGTAAATTAATTGTGTATAAATGGGGTGGCGCCATTTGGATTGACACCAATTATTCGGATGGAGCACGGTTCATGTTCTCTCATCCGCTTGAAATGAAAAAAGAATGAAAAAATTAGTGTTTATTTTTCTTGGACTCTTTTTCTTAAGCTTTGGAATGAGGGCGCAGGAGAAAGTGGTCAAGTTGAAGATTGTTCAAACTAGCGATATACATGGGAATTATTATCCGTATGATTTTAAAACGCGAAAGGATTATGAGGGAAGTTTAGCCCGTGTTTATTCTTTTGTGGAGAAGAAGCGTGAACAATATAAAGAGAATCTGATTTTAATCGATAATGGAGACATTTTGCAAGGTCAGCCGACGTCCTATTATTATAATTATATAGATACATTATCTCCTCATCTTTGTGCGGAGATGATGAATTATATGAAATATGATGTTGGCAATATGGGGAATCATGATGTCGAAACCGGCCATGCTGTATTCGACAGATGGACAAAGGATTGTAACTTTCCCGTATTAGGAGCTAATATTATTGACGTAAAAACGGATAAACCTTATTTCCCTCCCTACAAAGTGCTGATACGAGATGGGGTGAAGATTGTGGTTTTAGGAATGATTACTCCTGCAATACCTGTTTGGGTGCCTGAGTCAAGATGGAAGGGATTGCGTTTTGACGATATGGAGAAAACGGCTAAGAAATGGATGAAGATCATTAGAGAAAAGGAGAATCCTGATTTGGTGATCGGATTATTTCATTCAGGGCAGGATGCTCTAAAATTATCGGGTAAATATAATGAAAATGCCTCTCTGAATGTAGCGAAAAGGATACCAGGATTCGACATCGTTTTGATTGGACATGATCACTTGAATGACTGTAAGAAAGTGGTCAATGTGGCAGGTGATAGTGTGTTAATTATGGATCCGGCTAAAAATGGTGGCCTTGTTTCGGATATAGATGTCACATTGCAATTGGAGAATGGAAAGGTGCGTAGCAAACGGATTGAAGGAGTTTTGACTAAAACACATGGTTACGGTATAAATCAAGATTTTATGACGCATTTTCACTCTCAATATGAGAAGGTTAATGATTTCGTTTCTAAGGAGATAGGCTTATTCACTAGTGGTTTTACTATTCGTTCTTCTTTCTTTGGCCCTTCTGCTTTTATTGATTTAATTCATACTTTACAACTCGATATCACTGGCGCAGATATTTCTTTTACGGCTCCTTTTTCTCTCAATGCTAGGATTGAAAAGGGGGACGTGTACATTGGCGATATGTTTAATTTATACAAGTATGAGAATATATTGTATGTCATGGAATTGTCGGGTAAAGAGATCAAGGACTATCTGGAGATGTCTTATTACTTGTGGACTCATCAAATGAAATCTCCGAGCGACAATTTATTGCTCTTTAGAGAAGGAGCTGATAAAGTGAAGGGTGGAGATAGGGATCTGTTTCAGAATTTTAGTTTTAACTTTGATTCTGCTTCAGGCATTATTTATACGATAGATGTCACTAAGCCTAAAGGGAAGAAAATTACTATTATTAGCATGGCAGATGGTAGCCCCTTTTACATGCATAAAATGTATAAAGTAGCATTGAATTCTTATCGAGGTAATGGAGGAGGAGAATTACTGACCAAAGGGGCTGGAATACCCCAGAATAAGCTTAAAGAACGTATTATTCATTCTACAGCAAAAGACCTTCGTTATTATCTGATAAAGTATATAGAGAAGAAAAGGGTGATTACCCCAAAAGCCCTTAATCAGTGGAAATTTATCCCTGAAGAATGGGCTATTCCTGCTGCTAAACGTGATTATAATTTCTTATTTGGTGATAGTCTATAAGTTGGCAAAAATGTTCTTTTTGGCTTATAATGTTGCTTCAGGGATTGTATATCTGAATTTAACTGGTATCTTTGTCGCTAAAAGAGATAGAGAGTATGGATATTCAGGGTGTTCCCAAGATTGGTATCTCATCGGTCGTTCATTCTAGACATATAGATCCTGAGAACATTGATGTGGTTGATAATGATATTGCGCTTTTCGATACGAGAAGCGTTGTGTCTCTTTACGATGGACCTAGTAAATTGGAAGTAGTGAGTATAGGGCTTTGCCTAGAAGGAAGTACTCGTTTTAATATTAGCCTTCGCGAATTTGAACTCGTTCCGGGAAGAATGGTCGTTGCTCTTCCTAATCAAATAATTGAACATAGTGAGTTTAGTCCTGATTTTAAAGGCATTTTCTTTGTTGTTTCTCAAAATTTATTGGAGGCATTTCCTAAATTTGGAAATGTATTGTCGCTGTTCTTTTATCTGAAAGACTATCCTTGTTTTGATCTGAACAGCGTTGAGCAAGAAATGATCAAAGAATATCATGCTTTTGTGAGAAAACGGCTCAGTGATATAAATCAGATTCATCGTAGAGAAGTGGCCATGGGATTGATGCAGGGCTTTTTCTTTGAGCTGTGTAATATCTTTAAGACGCATGCGCCTGATGATGGTGCTATGTGTAAAAGCCGAAGTCGTAAGGAAAGTATA
Organism: Bacteroidota bacterium; assembly: GCA_023426145.1. Taxonomy (GTDB): domain Bacteria; phylum Bacteroidota; class Bacteroidia; order Bacteroidales; family Bacteroidaceae; genus Bacteroides. Next base: position 83,684 of record JAFABG010000002.1, read on the forward strand.
TTTGAGCGTTTTTACGAGGCTTTACTTCAGCATTATCAATCGCAACGTAGTGTGAGCTTTTATGCGGACTTGCTATGTTTGACGCCGAAGCATTTATCTGGTGTTATCAAGGAAGTAAGTGGAAAAACAGCTGGCGAATGGGTTGATGAATTAGTAATTCTAGAAGCTAAAGCGCTATTAAACTCTTCGGGCATGAACATACAAGAAATATCGGACCGGTTGAATTTTGCTAACCAGTCCTTTTTTGGGAAATACTTTAAGCATTATACAGGCTTATCTCCCAAGGAATATCGAAAAACCAGATAGTTCTTTATTATAGTACTCCCGAACGTACTCGGCTGAGGGTTTCGGGGGTCATTAATAAATAAGAAGCGATGTAAGCCAAAGGCGCTCTTTTTATAATTTCCGGGTGCGTTTCCAGCAGAAGATTGTATCGTTCTCTAGCTGATTCAAAGCGCCAAGAGTCGGCTTTTGTCTGTGATACGATCAAGGAATATTCCAGTATCTTCCGGTAGAACATATTAATTTCCCAGTTTTCTTTGGTTAACTGTTGAAGTTTATCGAATGGGAATACGTAGATGATCGAATTTTCTAGCGTTTCGACAATTAAGCGTGTGGGAACTTGCTTAAGTAAACTCTCGATACACATGACAATGCAACCTTCGTAAGAGAAGTGTTCGGTAACGTCCTTCTTATTTTTGTAGTAATATTGTCGGAGCATTCCCTTACCCACAAAAACAATCTCATGAGCGATTTCCCCTTCGTTGAGCGCAACAGCTCCTTTGGGGTATTCTTTGCGTATCAACATGCTTTCAATTTGTCTTCGTCCTTCTATGCTCATTTCGGGGAAACGAGAATTGACGACGGCATTTACAGTATCTCTCAGTAGGGCTTCCATGATTCTAAAGTCTTCTTTTGGGCAAATGTACTAAAAACAGTTGATATAAATAAAGTTGAACTGAAAAAGATGTATCTTTGTCCACAAAATATGTATATAGATATGATGATGAATAAATTAATAGGTTTTGCATTATTAATGCTTTGTTTGACAGGTTGCGTTAGGGATAATGATGCTATATATTATCCTGTAGGCGATATTGATGTCGAGAGAGGTACACCAATCACTGAGATAGGAAGTGGCAACGTATTGGTGGCACGTAGTTATAATGTCGAAGACTTTGTGCTAGATTCAGTAGCTAAGTATCCCAATGATCCTACACTCGGTAAATTAACGTTTATGGTTAATTTAAAGAATGGGCTTGAGGGACAAGCAGCAACCACTTTTAATGGAGTGGGAGAGCCTCAATTGACTATGAGTCTCGGTTATAAGGATGGGAATTATCCTATCGAAAGTCAAATTCCAATTTATGCTTCTTCTAGCGAAACGATGAAATATGTAGTAAAGCTTCGCTTGAAAGGTGAGTTGACCGTTCCTGATAATGAATGGATCATTGATTACGCTTACACAGAATTGTCTGCTTCGTTTCAACCTTATCCACCTGTTGACTATCCTGAAGTCTTTATGTGTAAGGGTGGACAGAAGTTTGGTGTTTTTGATGCAACTCGCAGGACTTATTCGTTTGATGTAGTTTATGAGAGAGGGGATTTGTCTTTTAGTCAATTGTATTTCAACTTATTTATGAATCTTGCTGGGCAAAAAAATGAGAGTCAAGTTCGATTAAGGATAGATAAGGATTCATATTTTGAGTTGTATGAACAGCATAATGATTTATAATGCTTCTAGAGGTAATACCTATCACTCTGAATACCTCTATTCAAGTCTTGTTTAGATTTAAGACGTGATAATAAGAAAAGCCGGCAATGCTCTTAATAAATGAGTATTGCCGGCTTTTTTTTACCGTGCCATGAAGTAATGAAAAAAGCCTCTTACTCGTAAGTAAGAGGCTGAACTTGTTAGTGTAGTGGGTACGAGAATCGAACTCGTATTACATGCGTGAGAGGCATGTGTCCTAACCGTTAGACGAACCCACCGATTGTTTTTTGTAGATTTAAAAAAGAGCCAAGTCTTTAAAACTTAGCTCTTTTTATGTCGCTTCTTTGCGGAAGCTGGGGGATTCGAACCCCCGGTACGGTTACCCGCACGTCAGTTTAGCAAACTGGTGGTTTCAGCCACTCACCCAAACTTCCTTTTTAGTTGCGTTTTCTCTCAAATGCGGTGCAAAGATAATGGGAAGTTTTGGACTTTGCAAATCTTTTTAGAGTATTTTTTTTGATTGATTTTACCTTCTGTAGATAACTATCTATGTTTCAAATGCTAAACATCTTATTTTTTTTTGAAAAGATTTTTTTGTTATTCTCTTGGATGGAGAGTTATACCTCTTTAATTATTAAATGAAGCCTATATCAGTTTATGGTATTACATGATGAGTGGGCATAAAAAAAGGCTATCTATCCCAGACAGCCAATCTTTTTTGTTAACCTTAAATCTAATACTATGAAAAACACAGTACAAATATACGTTATTTATCGAGAATGACAAATCTGTTTGCAAAAATAAATCGTATTATAACATTAATTAAATGTTTTATCGTAAAGATCTGCTTTTGTTAACTCTTTGATAGCGAAAATTCTTCTCTTACATCATTTTGCTAAAAGGGGTTTTCCTATAACTTGGGGGTAAATTCGCAAAAAGGATAGGAATTTTCAGTTTTATAGGGAAAATCCAGCGTCTATCTTTGTGTCATTGAAACAAGAATGAATAGGCAAATAACCCATTAAAAATGAAATGATATGAAAACGAACACATTGAAATATTTAGGAATTGCTTTAGTCACAGTACTAGCGTTGAGTTTAACCTCTTGTGAGGTAGAGATTGATAGTTTCTTTGATGATGATAATATTGGTGGCGGTTATTACAATCGTTCTTCTGATTTATGTAGCCGTACATGGGTGAGTTTTTATACAGATGCGGATGGAAATCGTTGCCGACAAGAACTTGATTTTTATTTAGATCGTAAAGGAGTGGACTATGTACGTGTGGAATATCCCAATGGAAGTGTGGAAACCTTCGAATATAGTTTTCATTGGAATTGGGAAAATTATGCTCAGACTTCTATTCGTATGGATTATGGCCGGAATGATATTTCCTATTTGGACGATGTATACATTGGTGGAAATAGATTGAGTGGCTACCTTGACGGAAGAAATAATTATGTCGAATATGCAGGGCGTTAAAAAAAAATGTCAGGATAACATAAATAATTTCAGGATATTAAGACTGGTTAGGTGAGGCGGGGCGCGAAATGAAAGCTTAAAAGTTTTGAATAGGACTAAATAGTTTTTATCTTTGCGCCCTATTAGTATGCTTAATTCATGGACTGGTTATACGATCTATTTCTAGAACATTCTGCTTTACAAGCTGTTGTCGTTCTTTCGCTTATTTCAGCAATAGGGCTGGGCTTGGGGAGAATTCATTTCTGGGGAGTATCCCTCGGAGTTACTTTCGTTTTTTTTGCGGGTATCCTAGCGGGGCACTTCGGACTTTCCGTTGATCCGCAGATGTTGAATTATGCAGAAAGTTTCGGTTTAGTTATTTTCGTGTATTCGCTGGGGCTTCAGGTAGGTCCCGGTTTTTTTAGTTCTTTTCGTAAAGGAGGGGTTACCCTTAATCTGTTAGCCTTGGCGGTGGTCTTTCTGGGTACGTTGCTGGCTGTTGTTGCTAGTTTTACTACTAGAGTTTCTCTTCCCGATATGGTGGGTATCCTTTGTGGTGCAACCACCAATACTCCGGCATTAGGAGCTGCCCAACAAACTTTGCAGCAGATGGGCGTACCTTCAAGCACTCCAGCTTTGGGTTGTGCGGTGGCTTATCCGATGGGAGTTGTAGGTGTTATCCTTGCTGTATTGTTGATTCGTAAGGTGCTTGTTCGCAAAGAAGACTTGGAAGTAAAGGAAAAAGATGTAGCCAATAAAACTTTTATAGCCGCTTTTCAAGTACATAATCCTGCCATTTTTAATAAAAGTATCAAGGATATAGCCCATCTGAGCTATCCTAAATTTGTGATTTCACGTTTGTGGCGCGACGGGCATGTCAGTATACCTACTTCTGATAAAGTGTTGAAAGAAGGCGACCGGTTGCTTGTTGTTACTGCCGAGAAGGATGCATTGGCTTTGACTGTGCTTTTTGGTGAGCAGGAAAACACGGACTGGAACAAAGAAGACATTGATTGGAATGCAATAGATAGTGAACTGATCTCACAACGCATAGTTGTTACCCGTCCTGAATTGAATGGAAAGAAGCTTGGATCGTTACGATTAAGAAATCACTATGGGATTAATATTAGTCGTGTCTATCGGTCGGGGGTGCAACTGCTTGCTACTCCTGAACTCGTCTTGCAACTTGGCGACCGTTTAACGGTCGTTGGTGAATCGGCTGCCATTCAGAATGTAGAGAAAGTACTGGGTAATGCGGTGAGAAGCTTGAAAGAGCCTAATTTGGTTGTAGTATTCATCGGCATTGTCTTAGGATTGGCTTTGGGAGCAATACCTTTTTCTGTTCCAGGGGTGAGCACTCCGGTGAAATTGGGGTTAGCTGGCGGTCCCATCCTTGTTGGTATTTTGCTGGGCACTTTTGGTCCTCGGATACACATGATTACCTATACCACTAGAAGTGCTAATCTGATGTTGCGTGCCCTAGGACTTTCCATGTATCTAGCTTGTCTGGGGCTGGATGCAGGCGCTCATTTCTTTGATACGGTCTTTCGTCCCGAAGGGCTGTTATGGATTGCTCTAGGTGCCGGATTGACTATCATTCCAACTGTTATTGTTGGTTTTGTAGCCTTTAAGATTATGAAAATAGATTTTGGAAGTGTATCTGGAATGTTGTGTGGAAGCATGGCAAATCCAATGGCATTGAACTATGCCAACGACACTATACCGGGGGATAATCCTTCTGTAGCCTATGCTACGGTATATCCGCTGTGTATGTTTATTCGTGTGATCATTGCACAAGTATTGCTGATGTTTTTACTTGGCTGACCATACACCTAAATGAGGAAGAATACAGTAAGAAAAAAAACGTAATTTGTTAAAACATACATCCTATGACTGCTCAAAGTAACATAACTCCTGAAAGCATAGTTGCCGATCTCCGGTACTTGCAGTTGCTTTCTCGAAGTTTTCCTACCATTGCCGATGCAAGTACGGAGATCATCAATCTGGAGGCTATCCTTAATTTACCTAAAGGAACCGAGCATTTCTTAACTGATATACACGGAGAATATGAAGCGTTTCAGCACGTCTTGAAGAATGCTTCGGGTGCAGTGAAGCGCAAAGTAAACGAGATATTCGGTAACACTTTGCGTGAGTCGGAAAAGAAAGAGATTTGCACACTTATATATTATCCCGAGGAGAAGATACAGTTGGTCAAATGTCGCGAGAAGGATTTGGACGATTGGTATCTCATCACACTCAATCAGTTGGTGAAAGTTTGCCAGAATGTGTCTTCCAAATATACGCGTTCAAAGGTGCGTAAATCTTTGCCACCCGAATTCTCTTATATCATTCAGGAGCTACTCCACGAATCTTCTATCGAGCCGAATAAGCATGCTTACATCAATGTGATTGTGAGTACGATTATCTCTACCAAGCGAGCAGATGATTTCATTATAGCGATGTGTAATTTGATTCAACGACTCACGATTGACTCACTCCACATTGTGGGTGATATCTACGATCGTGGACCGGGTGCACACATCATCATGGACACATTATGCAATTACCACAACTTCGATATTCAATGGGGTAACCATGACATTCTTTGGATGGGTGCTGCTTCCGGTAACGACAGTTGCATAGCCAATGTGATTCGTATGTCCATGCGGTATGGTAATCTGGCAACCCTTGAAGATGGTTATGGCATTAACCTACTTCCTCTTGCCACTTTTGCTATGGATACTTATGCTGACGACAAGTGCTCTATTTTCGTACCGAAAATGACTTTTGCCGACAGGCATTATAACGAGAAAACCTTGCGACTGATTACTCAGATGCACAAAGCGATCACCATCATACAGTTTAAACTGGAGGCCGAGATTATAGATCGTCGTCCGGAATTCAGGATGGGCAATCGTAAACTACTCGAGAAAATAGACTTCGAGAGAGGACTTTTTGTGTATGAAGGAAAAGAGTATGTATTGCGCGATAGCAGTTTCCCGACCGTTGATCCTGCCAATCCTTATAAGCTGACGGAGGAAGAACGGGAGCTTGTAGAAAAAATCCATTATTCATTCACGAACAGTGAGAAGCTGAAAAAGCACATGCGTTGTCTTTTCACTTATGGAGGCATGTATCTCGTGTCTAATTCCAATCTTCTTTATCATGCTTCTGTGCCTTTGAATGAAGATGGAAGTTTTAAGCACGTCTATATTCGTGGCAAAGAATATTGGGGACGTAAGCTACTCGATAAAGCTGATCAATTGGTTCGCACGGCTTACTTTGATGAAGATGGAGAGGAAGATAAAGAATTTGCGTTAGATTATATTTGGTATATGTGGTGCGGTCAGGAAGCCCCATTGTTCGACAAAGATAAGATGGCTACTTTCGAGCGCTACTTCCTTAGTGAGAAGGAAACACATAAGGAGAAGAAGGGTTGCTACTATACGCTTCGAAATCGTGAAGACATCTGTGATATGATCCTAAAAGAGTTTGGCGCTTACGGCCCACATTCGCATATCATCAATGGACATGTACCGGTGAAAACCATTCAGGGAGAACAGCCCATGAAAGCTAACGGTAAACTTTTTGTGATTGACGGAGGTTTCTCTAAAGCTTATCAACCCGAGACGGGAATTGCAGGCTACACGCTTGTCTATCATTCACACGGCATGCAGTTGGTGCAACACGAACCTTTTCAGTCTAGGCAAGAGGCTATTGAAGAGGGATTGGATATTAAGTCGACTAACTTTGTACTTGAGTTTAATTCGCAGCGCATGATGGTGAAAGATACAGATAAGGGGAAAGAGTTAGTGACACAAATTCAAGACCTGAAGAAATTGCTAGTAGCCTATCGTATTGGCTTGATCAAAGAAAAAGTATAAGACGATAAAGTACCCTAAATAGGAAGAACCGCTTCGGAAGGATCATCTTTCCGAAGCGGTTCTTTCTATTTTAAAGGCATTCAAAGGCATTAGAAAAGTATAACGCCTGCTTCAATAATTGCTCCCTTATCGAAATTACGCGATTTATTGTAATACCGTGTCAGCCCATAGCCCCCGGTGGCAAAAACACCAAACTTTTCGGTGAATTGGTATTCCAAGTTGATTCTTGCTTGCAGAGCATAAAGTCGTCTGGGGATTACATCATCCTTATTGGAACACGTCTCAATGTGTTGATATCCCAAGTCGCCGCTAATGGATAAGCTCTTGTAGAGAGGCAAAGCAAGCCCTGCACGATAGGAAGTACTGATAGAAAATTTATCGTTCAGATTTCGATCGAATGCACCCACTCCCAAAATGGTGTAGAACAGCTCATTCTTGAATCGAACTCCTATGTTGGCCGTCGTAGAGTTACCTCCATAAGCCATCAGTTGAATTTTTGTATCGGGATTGGCATTGACCAATCCGATTTGAACCCCTTTTATTTCATCTTTGTAGTAGTTGACCAATCCGATTTGAAGTCCGCGAACCTTGGTGGCGTAGTTGCACAGACCGATTTGAACTCCATTTAGACTTTCGCCCGTGATGTTGGCAAAGCCAGCCATTTGCAAACCATTCATGTTACTGCCGCTCACGTTAAGAAGACCGGAGGTCATTACTCCGTTGAAGTCTTCACCTACAATATTTGCTATACCGGATAACTCAACGCCGGAAGTTTTGTTTCCAGTCACGTTCATCATTCCACTAACCATCACTCCCGAATTATTGTCGCCTGTGATATTAGTAAGTCCCGAAATGATCACTCCTTTAGAACCGTCGCCTGTGATGTTCACCAGTCCGCCTAGGGAAACTCCTACTGTGTTGTTGCCACTGATATTACTGACACCGGCCACTTGAACGCCTCTCATTGAACCTCCGACAAGATTGGCTAAGCCTGTAATCTGTGCTCCATTCATGTCTCTATGAATAACACTTCCCAATGCATTCACTCCAACACCGTTGAGCCTATTCAGCGTAGACATCAATCCGATGTTGAGATAAGTGGTCTGAGTACTGTCATAAGGCTGTGTAGCTATATCTTTCCAGATAGAAATATTAATGCCCGCACTTTCATTTTGTGCTGGTAAAGCAACGGCAATCGTGAGAACGATTGCCGTGAATAATGGTTTTAATTTTTTCATATTTTATTTAGTCGTATTTATCTCATTAAATACTTTAACGATTATCCTTTAGCTTCCTGATACAGATAGCGTTTGATACTCTTCTTCGGTGTTTTTTCAAACTCCTCAGGATATATTTTCATCTTCAGGATCTGGCTGTAACCCGGTAGCATGGTGTTCAGTGCTATTCGGTTCTCTTCCATCACTCGTTCGATATCTTCGTTCTTGAGTCCGTGAGCAAAAGCGTCGTCAAAATCCGGATAGACTAAGCCGACCAGCTTTTCGTTCTGCTGCACGATAATACTTTCTGCCACATAGGGCAAGTTGTTCAGTTTATCTTCTATTTCCTCCGGATAAATATTTTGTCCGCTGGCACTAAGGAGCAGGTTCTTGCTGCGTCCCTTTATGGTGATATTGCCTTCGGCGTCCATCAAAGCCAAGTCTCCTGTGTGCAACCAGCCATCTTGGTCTATCACACCTTCTGTAGCCTCTTCGTTCTTGTAATATCCCAGCATCACGTTTGGCCCCTTGCACACAATTTCGCCTACTATATTTTGAGGGTCGGAAGAGAGAATCTTAACGTCCATGCGTGGCGCTGCTTTTCCGCAAGAGCCCGCTTTAAACTTTTTCCAGTCCTCATAACAGATGATCGGTCCACATTCCGTCATGCCGTAGCCCACCGTGTAAGGGAAGTCAATCATTCTAAGGAACTGTTCCACCTCTTGATTGAAGGCAGCTCCACCCACGATAACCTCTGTGAAATTGCCCCCGAACGCTTTAATCATTTCTTCACGTACGGTTGCTTTTATTTTATCGTTAATAATAGGTACTTTCAGTAAGATCTTCATAGCCGGCGTTTCCAACTTAGGAAGCACGCTTTTCTTAATAATCTTTTCTATGATTAGTGGTACAGCTACAATAAGATTCGGTTTCACCTCTTCGAATGCTTGGAAGATGATTTTCGGACTTGGCATGCGAGTGAGGAAATAGATGTGGCAGCCAACTGAGAACTCGTAAAGAAACTCGAAAGCTAGCCCATACATGTGTGCCATGGGTAGCATAGAAACGATTTTATCGCCGGCTTTCAGTTCAAGCACTTCATAAGCAAACCGGGTGTTCGACCATAGGCTGCGATAGGGGAGCATCACTCCTTTTGAGTAGCTCGTAGTTCCCGAAGTGTAGTTAATCACAGCCAGTTCATCGGGCTCATCCTTATGATAATTGATATGTTCTTGGCGGAAGTTTTTGGGGTATTTCTGTCCAAACATCTCATTGAGATGTTCGCGAGCATGCGTTAGTTTTTCGCTTCTCGATACTAATAAGGTGAAATCATTCATCATCAGAATACCTTCGAGGAGTGGCATAGCCGATTCGTTCAGGTTTTCCCAAATCATGTCTCCCACGAAAAGAAGTTTAGCTTCAGAGTGATTAACGATGTTGTGTACATTGTCGGCTTTGAACTCGTGAAGAATCGGTACAATGACTGCTCCATAGGTCAGTGTGGCTAGAAAGGTTACTCCCCAGTGGGAGCTGTTTCTTCCGCAAACGGCAATTTTATCTCCTTCACGGATACCACTTTCTTCGAAAATGATATGTAATTTCTCTATTTTCCGAGCTACGTCCTTATACTGAAGGGTGGAACCCTTATAATCAGTCAGGGCGTCTAAATCCCAATTGTTTTTTATGCTATTCTCAATATACGCTATAAAACTTTGTTCCATTGTTTTTGCACATTCAGTATTAATTTGTGCAAATATAGTAATTATATTAAGAAAGAAGTAGGAAGACTGGATTATTTTGAGAATGAGATCTTTTGAAAACAGAAGACATAGAGGTAAGAGTTAATGTGTTTTCAAAGTAAGATAAGCGCGTTAACAATGCATGATATACCCTCTAGCAATGCTTGTTAGGGGTATATACAATGCATGTTATGCGTTCTTCATTCTATTCATTTTAAGTACCAATCGTACATTCTTTGAATTCCCTCTTCGATTTCAATTTTGTGGTGCCATCCCAGTGCATGCAATTTCGACGGATCGGTCAACTTACGCATCGTACCATCCGGTTTGGTGCTGTCGAAGGTGAGTTTCCCTTGGTAACCAACGGTTTCAACTATCCGTTCGGCAAGTTGTCGAATGGTGATTTCCTTTCCGGTACCGATGTTGATGTGGCAGTTGCGAATCGTTTTACTACCTTCCTCGTAGGTTGCACTGAAATCTACCTTTTCCATCACAAACACACTGGCATCAGCCATTTCTTCACTCCAGAGAAATTCTCTCAGGGGAGTTCCTGTCCCCCATAAAGTGACTTCGGTTTCACTGATTCCGTATTTGCTGAGAACCTTCAAAATGGCCTCCTTCGGACTCTCTCCACTGATCCCTTCTACCGGGCGTTGGTTCATGTCTTTGCAGATGGCTTCCCAATTGTTTTCTTTCAGGCAGTGAGCCAGATGAATTTTGCGAATCATAGCAGGCAGCACATGGCTACGCTCTAGATCGAAATTATCATTGGGACCATATAAGTTGGTGGGCATCACAGCAATGTAATTCGTACCGTATTGCAGATTGAAGCTTTCGCACATTTTCAGTCCGGCAATCTTGGCAATGGCATACGGTTCGTTTGTATATTCGAGAGGAGAAGTGAGCAGCACTTCTTCCTTCATTGGTTGCTCAGCATCACGCGGGTAGATGCAAGTGCTTCCCAAAAATAAGAGTTTCTTGACGTTGTGGCGAAAACTTTCGCCGATAACGTTTTGTTGAATTTGCAGATTCTTGTAGATGAAATCGGCACGGTATATACTGTTTGCCATGATTCCGCCCACAAATGCAGCAGCTAGAAATACATATTCGGGTTGCTCTTCATCGAAAAACTGGCGGACAGCTACGGCATCCAACAGATCGAGTTCTTTGTGCGACCGACCGATCAGTTGAGTATAACCTTTGGCGCGTAAATTCTTCCAAATGGCAGATCCCACCAGTCCGTGGTGACCTGCTATATATATCTTAGCATTTTTTTCCATGATTCAGTCTGATGTCTAAAAACCGAAAAATTAGTGTTTGTTCGTAATCATTCTTTTTACTTTGTCCATGTCGTGTGCCACCATTATGCTCACTAACTCCTCAAATGATGTTTTGCACGGATTCCATCCCAGCAAGGTTCTGGCTTTTGTCGGATCTCCTAAGAGTTGTTCAACTTCGGCGGGACGGAAATACTTCGGATCAATTTCAACTAAAACATTTCCGGTAGTCGTGTCGATCCCTTTTTCCTCTGCGCCTTCGCCTTCCCAGCGGAGAATGATGCCGGCTTCTTTAAAAGCCAACGTCGCAAATTCACGAACAGTGTGCATGGTGCCCGTTGCAATTACAAAATCCTCGGGCACGTCGTGTTGCAACATGAGCCACATGCATTCCACGTAGTCTTTTGCATATCCCCAGTCGCGTCGGGCATCCAAATTGCCTAAATAGAGTTTATCCTGTTCCCCTTGCGCAATGCGTGCGGCGGCAAGTGTAATTTTTCGGGTCACAAACGTTTCGCCTCGGCGTTCGCTTTCGTGATTGAACAAGATGCCGTTGACAGCGAACATGCCATAGCTTTCACGATAGTTTTTGGTGATCCAGAAGCCGTATTGTTTGGCCACCCCGTATGGAGATCTTGGATAGAATGGAGTTGTTTCTTTTTGTGGCACTTCTTGCACTTTACCGAAAAGTTCGGATGTAGAAGCTTGATAGAGACGAGTCTTCTTTTCCATACCTAATATACGCACGGCTTCGAGCATGCGGAGCGTACCCACAGCATCTGTCTCGGCAGTGTATTCGGGAACGTCAAACGAAACTTTTACGTGGCTTTGGGCAGCTAGATTATAGATTTCATCGGGTTGCACTTGTTGTATAATGCGGATCAAAGAACTGGAGTCGGTCATATCGCCATAGTGGAGGTTGATGGTACGCTTCTGTTTCATGTCGCGTACCCACTCGTCGAAATACATATGTTCGATGCGTCCGGTATTGAATGAAGAAGAACGACGGAGGATGCCGTGAACTTCGTAACCTTTCTGTAAGAGAAATTCAGCAAGATAAGAACCATCTTGCCCTGTAATGCCTGATATAAGGGCTGTTTTCATATGCTAATAGTTATGATTTGGAAACACATGTGACAAATTTCGTTGTTTTTTGCTGGATAAGCAAATTTGGTTTCTTTTATTTTTTTGCACTTTTCCCCATCACCTTGTCTATGATCAATGCAATGGCACCGTCTCCTGTTACGTTGCAGGCTGTTCCAAAGCTGTCCATAGCAATGTAAAGCGCAATCATCAGTGCTTGTGCCGATTCGTCGAATCCAAGCATGGATTGCAAAATGCCGAGCGCTGCCATGATTGCTCCACCCGGTACGCCCGGAGCAGCAACCATCGTGATGCCTAACATAAAAATGAAGCCAGCAAAAATGGAAAGATCATAGGGCATGCCTTGCATCATCATCAAAGCTAGGGCACAAGCTACAATCTTTAAAGTGCTACCAGACAGATGAATGGTGGCACAAAGCGGAATGACGAAACCGGCGATATCGGTTGATACTCCATTTTTCTTCGTTTGCTCGAGGGTCACCGGAATGGTGGCGGCAGACGATTGTGTACCTAAAGCGGTGAAATAAGCCGGTAACATTCGGCTTAAGAGACGAAGCGGGTTTTTTCGCACAAAAAGTGCTGCGATGGAATATTGAAAAATGAGTAAGAAAATATGCAGAATGAAGATGACTCCGATGATTTTGATGAAGACCATCAAAATTTCATAAACTTGTCCGGAGTGCGTCATGTTCAAAAAGATGCCAAAGATGTAGAGTGGGAGCAAGGGAAGGATGACCGCACTAATCATGCGTATTACGATTTCTTGAAAATCTCGTGCCACATTTTTCAAAGCATCGCTTTTAAGCGTTGCTAATCCCAGCCCCAGCGTGAATGCAAAGATCAATGCTGTCATCACATTCATTAAGGGTGGTATGGATATGGAGAAAAAGGGAAGAATGCCGTGTGCTTCGTTCACATTTTCTAGCGGTGCACCCACTTCGATGAGCGACGGAAATACGGCGACTCCGGTAAAGTAGGACAAAAAGCCAGAGAATAGCGTGGCACCATAAGCGATCAAAGCAGTGGCCAGCAGCATCTTTCCTGCACCTTTGCCAATGTCGGCTATGGCTACAGTGACTAGTCCTAGAATAATGAGTGGAATAGAAAAATTGAGGAATTCACTGAATATCCCGTTGAAAGTAACAAATATACGTACCAATGGAGCTGGGAAAAAAGTACCGATAGCAATTCCCAATGCTATGGCAATGATAATGCGTGGCAATAGCCCAATTTTTACTTTCTTCATTTGTGTTTTTTTGTTGAGTGCAAAAGTAACACTTAAATCTAATATTATCGAACAAATCCGGATTTCAAATGTTTCTTAGATAAACAAAAAAATAAAATTTAATTTGGATATGGCAAATCAGAATAAATTAGAAATCGGATTAATCGGTTTGGCAGTGATGGGCGAGAATCTTGCCTTGAATATGGAGAGTAAAGGATGGAATGTAGCTGTATATAATCGTACCGTTCCAGGTATAGAAGAAGGAGTCGTAGATCGTTTTGTGAATGGTCGAGCAAAGGGTAAAAACATTACAGGATTTACTGAAATTAAAAGTTTTGTAGACTCGATAGCTGCTCCGCGAAAAATCATGATGATGGTTCGTGCAGGTTCTCCAGTAGATGAACTGATGGATCAGCTTTTCCCTTTACTTTCTCCGGGAGATATTTTGATTGATGGAGGTAATTCGAATTATGAAGATACGAATCGCCGTGTTAAACTAGCTGAATCTAAAGGCTTTCTATTTGTAGGTAGTGGCGTTTCGGGTGGTGAAGAAGGTGCTCTGAATGGTGCATCAATTATGCCTGGAGGATCAGAAAAAGCATGGCCCGAAGTGAAACCCATTTTGCAAAGCATTGCGGCTAAAGCACCGGATGGCACTCCTTGTTGTCAATGGGTCGGCCCGGCCGGATCTGGGCATTTCGTTAAGATGATTCACAATGGTATTGAATATGGTGACATGCAACTGATTGCTGAAGCCTACTGGGTGATGAAGAACCTTATCGATATGACAAATGAGGAAATGGCAGATGTCTTTGCTCGTTGGAATGACGGTAAACTTCGTAGTTACCTCATTGAGATCACTTCTAATATCTTGCGACATAAAGAAAAATCGGGAGATTATCTTATTGATAAAATCTTGGATGCAGCCGGACAGAAAGGTACGGGTAAGTGGTCTGTCATCAATGCCATGGAGCTGGGTATGCCTTTAGGTTTGATTGCTACGGCTGTTTTCGAACGTAGTTTGTCGGCACAAAAAGAATTGCGCCATGAAGCTGCAACGGAATTTGTAAGCAAGCATTCACAGCCTTTATATAATAAAGCAGAATTAGTCGATCAGATCTTCTCTGCTCTCTATGCTTCCAAATTAGTCTCTTATGCTCAGGGCTTTGCCGTGTTGCAACGTGCTTCCGACTCATTTGGATGGAATCTTGACCTAGCTTCCGTAGCCCGTATGTGGCGTGGTGGATGTATTATCCGAAGTGTCTTTTTAAATGATATAGCTGCTGCTTTTGAAGGTGCTGATAAACCTAAGCATTTGTTGCTTGCACCTTATTTTGCAAAGGAAATGAAAGCTTTGTTGCCCGAATGGAAAACGCTGGTGGCTGAAGCAATGAAAGAGGAATTGCCTGTTCCGGCCTTCTCTTCTGCTTTGAACTATTTCTATTCGTTGACTTCCGCTGAGCTTCCTGCTAACTTGGTACAGGCTCAACGAGATTATTTCGGTGCACATACGTTTGAAAGAAAAGATGAAGTGCGCGGACAGTTCTTCCATGAAAACTGGACAGGACACGGTGGAGACACTAAATCTGGAACTTACAATGTTTAAGACTACGCTTACAGACAGATCATGCTTGATGAAATCTTGATCTGTCTGCTGTGGCAAACTTATGATTAAGATAAAGAAAAAGTAAAAAATACGACGATGGATAAATTTGCAATGATAATATTTGGTGCTTCCGGTGATTTGACTAAACGGAAGTTGATGCCTGCATTATATTCTTTATATCAAGATAAACGCTTGACTGGAAATTTTTCAGTATTGGGAATAGGACGTACTGCTTATACCGATGACCAATACCGTTCCTATATACTTGATGAATTGCAGCGCTTTGTTAAACAGGAAGATCAAAACCTAGAGTTAATGTCTTCTTTTGTTTCTCATTTATATTATTTATCAATGGACCCGGCGAAAGCCGAAGGTTATGCTGAGCTGAAGACTCGTTTAGTAGCTCTCACTCATGAAGATGCTCCCGACAATTTGCTGTATTATTTAGCTACTCCGCCTTCTCTTTATGGAGTTGTGCCCTTGCATTTGAAAACAGCCGGATTGAATACTCCGCATTCGCGTATTATTGTTGAGAAACCTTTTGGTTATGATCTTGAATCAGCGCGTGAGTTGAATCAAATTTATTCTTCAGTGTTCGATGAACGTCAGATTTATCGTATTGATCATTTCTTAGGCAAAGAGACAGCACAGAATGTGCTTGCATTCCGTTTTGCAAATGGAGTGTTTGAACCTCTGTGGAATCGAAATTATATCGACTATGTGGAAATAACCGCTGTTGAAAATCTTGGTATTGAGCAACGTGGTGGATTTTATGAATCGGCCGGAGCGTTGCGCGATATGGTGCAAAATCACCTGATTCAATTAGTGGCCTTAACCGCCATGGAACCGCCGGCAGTGTTCAATGCAGATACGTTCCGGAATGAAGTGGTGAAAGTTTATGAATCTTTGACTCCACTGACTGAGACTGACTTGAATGAACATATCGTTCGTGGACAATACACAGCTTCGGGAGTTAAAAAGGGATATCGTGAAGAAAAAGGGGTTGCACCGGACTCACGAACGGAAACTTATATTGCAATGAAATTGGGTATAAGCAACTGGCGCTGGAGTGGGGTACCATTTTATATTCGTACCGGTAAGCAGATGCCTACCAAAGTAACTGAAATCGTAGTTCACTTCCGCGAAACGCCTCATCAGATGTTTCGTTGTGCCAATGGTGACTGTGCAAAAGCCAATAAATTGATCCTTAGACTGCAACCGAACGAAGGAATTGTGCTTAAGATTGGAATGAAACTTCCGGGAGCTGGATTCGAAGTTCGTCCTGTAGCCATGGATTTCAGTTATTCACAGTTAGGCGGTGTTCCTAGTGGAGATGCTTATGCTCGTCTGATTGACGACTGTATTCAAGGTGATCCTACCTTGTTTACCCGTAGTGATGCTGTTGAAGCTTCATGGAAATTCTTTGATCCGGTTCTACGTTACTGGAAAGACAATGTGGATGCTCCACTTTACGGCTATCCGGCAGGAACATGGGGACCATTGGAAAGTGAAGCCATGATGAATGAACATGATGCGGAATGGACGAATCCATGTAAGAATTTAACACATACTGACCAATACTGTGAGCTATGAAACTATCGATCTATCCCTCTTCCATTGAAACGGCTCGAGCTTTGATCCATTATATGGTAGAGCTCATCAACGCTGAACCTAAGAAAACGTTTAATATTGCAGTGAGTGGCGGAAGCACTCCTGCTTTATTATTTGATTTATGGGCTAATGATTATGTGGACATTACACCCTGGCAGCGAATCAAATTTTTCTGGGTAGACGAGCGTTGTGTTCCACCCGAAGATTCTGAAAGTAATTATGGTATGACTCGCTCATTGTTGTTGAGTGTAGCTCCTATCCCTTATGAGAATGTTTTTCGTATCCGTGGAGAGGAACAGCCCAATAAAGAGGCTCTTCGCTATTCTGAACTCGTGTGCAAAGAAGTTCCCTTAAAAGATGGACTCCCCGAATTTGACATAGTCCTATTGGGAGCAGGAGACGATGGACATACCTCTTCTATTTTCCCAGGTCAGGAGGCTTTGCTCTCTTCAAAACTGATTTATGCAACCAGCATTCATCCTAGCAGTGGACAGAAAAGAATAGCTATGACCGGGCTTCCTATTTTGGCAGCTCGCCACATTGTTTTTCTGATTACCGGCAAATCTAAGGCCGATGTTGTTGCCGAAATCTGTCATTCCGGCGATACAGGGCCAGCAGCTTATATTGCTCATCATTCTCCGAATGTTGAACTTTATTTGGATGCTTTGGCAGCGGTAAATGTGCGTAAAAATAAGCTTTAGTGCAAGATTTTTAGTTACCTTTTGGCTTTAAATACTGGTTCTGCTTTTTGAATTTCCGATTCAAATCCGAACCAGTAGCCATTTCCTTCTTCACCAATAGGAAGGAAACACAATCGTAGATTTTCGTGATATACTCCTCTTATCACTTCCCAACTATCAGGGGGAGTTTGGCGTTTTGTTTTCACTTTCTCGGCCGGTGCTTTCTTTAACGACATGCCAGCTTCAATCCATGCCATGCTTACTTGATCGGTATAATCAGGATAATACTGTTTGCAGAAATTGTAAAGGATGAGCCCGCGTTTTTCTAAACTCAAAGGGGTATCAATCACATTCGTTTCTACTAAATGGTCGAGTAGTCTTGGTAAGAAATCAACGTTTTCTAAGAGTAAGATCTGGGTGATCTGTCGCCAGGTCACTGTGTTGTAAAAGCCATCTAAGAGACGAGACAAATGGTGGGCTGTTTGCAATTCTTCCACAGATATTTCTTGCGTTTGCAACACTTCATAAGGAGGGAGAGGTGAGTACTGGATGCCCAGTTCGGCAGCTCTTCTGCGCATTTCGGTGCCGGGAAGTAGCTTCAGCGATTCGAGTTGAATCTCGCCTGCACCATATTCGGCAAGCGTGCGGACATCTTCGAATATTTCCGATAAATGATAAAGGGGCAGTCCGGCGATGAGATCAGCATGAGTTTCCATGTTTTTCAGCGCACAAAGATATTTCAATCCCTCAAGTGCATCAGATAATTTCCCCATTCGACGGCTTTTCTCCAATACAGGTTCCCGAAGGCTTTGAATCCCTGCTTCGAGGTGTAATAATCCTGCCGGTAGAGCGGCTAGTTCCTCTTTCAATTCTTGAGAGAGAAGCGCCGGATGAATCTCCAAATGAAAACAAATATCCGGAGCATACTCACAGAAAAGATGTAGTAGTTCTTTTGCTCGCTTGTTGTTGTAGTTGAAAGTACGGTCTAGTACGCGTACGTTCTTGATGCCATGCGCATGGATTTCATTCAAACGCTCTCGAATGGCCTCTAATGAAATGTTTCGAACCGGTTTTTCACCTCCACTCACACAAAAGGCACAAGTGTTGAAGCATCCTCGGGTGGTTTCTAGTTGCACAAAAGGCTTGCTCCAATTAAAAAATGAACTTGATTCGGGTGGGGCTAGTTGTGAGAAATTCATCACTCTGGCTATGCCATTGTCTTGATATTGCCCAGATTCGCTGAGAAAGCACAATCCGGTAATAGATTTCCATTCCTCAACCGGATGATTCCAAACGCTTAGCCAGGCAGGAAAAACTTCTTCTCCCTCTCCACGGAACACGCCGCTCACAAATTCGTTCTTTCTTAAGAAAGCTTCATTGTCTCCCAAAAACTCCGGGCCTCCAAGCATGATGCAGCAATGTGGAAGTAAGGCTTTGGCACGCGAAACGATGTGTAACAGTTGTTCATGATTGAACAGCCAATTGGTGGCAGCGATGATATCGGGCTGCTGATGATAGATTTGATTGACAATCATACCCAGATTTTCATTGATAGTTGCCGACACTATACACCAATCGATGGAAGTGTCATGCTTTATTTGAGCATGTAATGCTGGTAATGCGAGTGATGAATGAGCGTATGAACTGTTTAAATCAAGCCAAAGAAGTTTCATTAGGAATTTTTATTGTTAATGGGGCAAAGGTACAAAAAACTTATCTCTTGAGAGGTAAAGTAAAATAAAAACGCTAATTTTGCAATATTAAACGTAATAAACTAGATATTTATGAGAACTCTAAGAAAATACGGAAGTGTTTTATTGTTGTTAACTGTGTTAATTGGCTTTACCTCGTGTGAAGATGACGAAACGATTTTCGATGAAATAGTTGGCCGTACTTGGGTAGGCGATCTGGGATTTCAATCTAACGATGGTTATAGAGATCCTCTCGAAAGTGGTGTCTATTTTGGTTCTGATGGATTTGGTGAGGATCAGCTTTATTATTATGATAATGGTGGACGTTATGGAAATTCACTTCGTTTGCAATGGAGAGTGGCTGACGGTTCTATCTTTATAGATTATGGTAATGTTGCTCCTTTACGCGAATTGAGAGATGTTTATGTAAGAAATGGCCGTTTAAATGGAAGTTTGTATATTGATGATGGTATTGATGTCTTCTATTACGGTGAAGTGGAACTGCGCATGCAATAATTCATTTGCTTGAATAAAGTTTTCATAGAAAAGAATAGGCGTAAAAAAAGAGGGTACACAAAGTATCCTCTTTTTTTATGCCTATTCTTTTTATTTCTTTAAAAATAGCTTTTTGAAATCTCCCGGATAAGGAGTTTCAAACTCCATTATATCTCCCGTTACCGGATGATAAAAACAAAGCTTAAAAGCGTGAAGTGCTAATCTTCCAATCGGGTTTGGAGCATCTTCGCCTCCATATCTACCATCACCAATAATTGGATGTCCCAGATCCTGCATGTGAACGCGGATCTGATTCTTGCGTCCAGTTTCTAGATCAAGTTCCAATAAAGAAAATCCGTTTGCACGTTTGATGGTTCTATAGTGAGTGATCGATTTCGACCCTCCGTCATCATATTCGCTTGAACTAACATAAAGCGTTCTGTCGGTGAGCCATGAAACTACAGTATCATAGTCTTTTTCCATTGTACCTTCTACTACAGCCACATACCGACGGTCTGTGACGATATCGTGCCAGTTATCACGCAAGGTCCGTTGCGTTTTCTCATCTTTGGCAAACATCATCAAGCCTGATGTATCTCTATCTAGTCGGTGAACAATATATATTCGGTGCTGTCTGCCCGAACGCTGTACATATTCATTCAGAATGGTATAAGCAGTGCGTTCTTTCTGTCTCTCAGTGTTGACAGACAACAAACCTTGCATCTTTTCCACCACAATGATATAAGCATCTTCGTATACAATCTTCAGCAATCGGTTGTTAAATTCCTTTTTTCCTCTCTCCTTGCTGATTTGTACTTTCATTCCCGCTTTTAGTGGGAAGTTGAATTGAGTAGTGATAACGTTGTCCACAAATACCACCCGCTTACTTAATAGCGATTTCAATTTAGTGCGGCTTGCATCCGGCATTTTGGCAGTAAGAAACTCCATGAGTTCCATGGGTTCTTTTACTGCATAATTGGTATATTGTGCCCGTACTTTTTCGGCAGGGGTTCTTCTTGGCCTTTTTTCCATTTTCTTTTGTCTTTAGCGTTTATTGCACACTCTTTTTCATCTACTATCGAAGTTCCAGTAGCACCACATTCTCAACATGATGCGTATGAGGGAACATATCAACAGGTTGAACAGCTTTCACTGCATATTTTCCATCCAGTAGTTGCAAGTCGCGTGCCTGAGTAGCAGGGTTACAGCTTACATAAACAATTCTTTTGGGTTCAGCAAATAGTATGACATCTACTACATCTTGGTGCATACCAGCTCTTGGAGGGTCAGTGATGATCACATCCGGACGACCGTGCTCATTGATGAATTCTTGAGTCAGTATATCCTTCATGTCACCAGCATAAAACAACGCATTCTCGATGTGGTTGATTTCTGCATTGACTTTTGCATCCTCAATGGCTTCAGGTACATACTCAATACCGATAACCTGGCGTGCTTTGCTTGCCACAAAATTAGCAATTGTTCCTGTACCGGTGTAGAGGTCATAGACTAATTCTTCTCCGGTTAATCCAGCAAAATTGCGAGCTATCTTATATAAATTGTAAGCTTGATCAGAGTTCGTTTGATAGAATGATTTCGGACCTATTTTAAAATGTAGTCCTTCCATTTCTTCGAACATGTGGTCTTTGCCTTTGAACACATTGACATCCAAGTCGTTGATGGTATCATTACACTTATTATTAATAATGTATAGGAGCGAAGTAATCTCAGGAAAGGAGTCAGCAACAAACTGTAACAACTGTTTGAATAGATCCATTTCATGATCTTCCGTGATTTTACAAATAATGATCACCATCAATTCTCCGGTAGAAGATGTACGGACGATCATATTGCGAAGCATACCTTCTTGCGAACGAAGATTGATGAATGAGTAATTGTGATCGTAAGCATAATCACGTACGGCATTACGAATGCGGTTCGAAATGTCGTCTTGCAACCAGCACTTCTCTATAGCCAATACTTTATCGAACGCTCCGGGAATGTGAAACCCTACTGCATTCATTTGATCATACTTCACGTCTTGCTTCACTTCTTCATAGGTGAGCCAACGTTTATTAGAAAAGGTGAATTCAAGTTTGTTACGGTAGAATTCAGTTTTAGCAGAACCTAGGATAGGAGAAATCTCCGGAAGTTCAATTTTACCGATTCTTCTGAGGTTATCTTCTACTTGTTGCTGTTTATATTTGATTTGTTCTTCATAAGGAAGTACTTGCCATTTGCAACCCCCACATACGCCATAATGCTCGCAGAAAGGAACGGCACGCAGAGGCGACTGTTCATGAATTTTCACAGCTTCAGCTTCAGCGTATTTATTTTTTTTGCGCTTGATTTGCAGATCTACTACATCACCCGGTACAACGTAAGGAACAAAAATCACCAGGTCGTTCACTTTTGCTATGGCTTTTCCTTCGGCAGCCACATCCGTAATTGTCACTTTCTCCAATAGGGGAAGTTCTTTTTTCTTTCTTGCCACTTTTACACCAATCTAATAATTACGTTGCAAAAGTAGGTATTTTTTTTGGAAAAAATATGGCTATATAAAAATATTCCAGATTGTAATCTCCAAATAACATTTTACTTAAAACTTTTTTATCCAAATGTTTTCAAGTTTCCGAAATATAATTAGATTTGCGAAAAGAAAAAAGCAAAATGTAACTTTAAAACACAATATTATGGATAAAAAAAGAGTTTATACCTTCGGGAATGGTAAGGCAGAAGGAAAAGCTGACATGAAGAACCTGCTGGGAGGCAAAGGCGCTAACCTGGCAGAAATGAATTTAATCGGTATTCCTGTACCTCCCGGATTCACAATAACTACAGATGTTTGTACAGTGTATAACACGCTAGGACGTGATAAAGTGATTGAGCTACTCAAGGAGGATGTAGTGAAAGCTATTACTCTAGTAGAAGAATTAATGAAATCCAAATTTGGTGATGTAGAAAACCCACTACTTGTTTCTGTTCGTTCGGGTGCTCGCGCTTCGATGCCTGGCATGATGGATACCATCTTGAATCTAGGACTCAATGATGATGTGGTGGAAGGCATTATTCGTAAGACGGGTAACGCTCGTTTTGCTTGGGATTCCTATCGCCGATTTGTTCAAATGTATGGCGATGTAGTTTTGGGAATGAAGCCCACTAACAAAGAAGATATAGATCCTTTTGAAGCTATAATAGAAGAGGTGAAAGAAACCAAGAAAGTGAAGTTGGACAACGAACTGGAAGTGGATGATCTTAAAGAACTCGTTAAGAAATTTAAAGCAGCAGTAAAAGCACAAACCGGTAGAGATTTTCCAGTATCTGCTTATGAACAATTGTGGGGAGCCATCTGTGCTGTGTTTGATTCATGGATGAACGAACGAGCCATTCTTTATCGTAAGATGGAGGGAATACCCGATGAATGGGGAACAGCTGTAAATGTTCAGG
This sequence comes from Bacteroidota bacterium, assembly GCA_023426145.1. Lineage (GTDB taxonomy): Bacteria > Bacteroidota > Bacteroidia > Bacteroidales > Bacteroidaceae > Bacteroides. The sequence goes on from JAFABG010000002.1 coordinate 106,834, forward strand.
CCATGGTGTTCGGTAATATGGGGGATACTTCAGCCACGGGTGTTTGCTTTTCACGCGATGCCGGTACGGGAGAAGATCTTTTCAATGGAGAATATCTTATTAATGCTCAAGGAGAAGATGTTGTAGCAGGCATACGTACTCCGCAGCAAATCACTAAAATAGGTTCCCAACGCTGGGCTGTGTTGGCTGGCGTTACTGAAGATGTTCGTGCAGCAAAATATCCTTCTATGGAAGAGGCAATGCCTGAAATCTATAAAGAATTGGATAATTTGCAAACCAAGCTAGAGAATCATTACAGAGATATGCAAGATATGGAGTTCACCGTACAGGAAGGCAAACTATGGTTCTTGCAAACTCGTAACGGTAAGCGTACAGGGGCTGCAATGGTGAAGATAGCTATGGATCTGTTGCATCAAGGGATGATTGATGAAAAAACAGCTTTGTTACGTGTTGAACCGAATAAATTAGATGAACTTCTTCATCCGATCTTTGATAAATCAGCTTTGAAAAAGGCTAAAGTCTTAACGAGAGGTTTACCAGCTTCTCCTGGTGCGGCTACGGGTCAAATTGTCTTTTTTGCTGACGATGCAGCTGAATGGCATGCTGGTGGAAAGAAAGTGATTATGGTTCGTATTGAAACGTCGCCTGAAGACTTGGCTGGTATGGCAGTTGCTCAAGGCATTTTAACTGCTCGTGGAGGGATGACTTCTCATGCTGCAGTTGTTGCTCGGGGTATGGGAAAATGCTGTGTATCTGGTGCCGGAGCCTTAAATATTGATTATAAGGCGCGTACTGTAGAAATAGATGGTATTCTTTTAAAAGAAGGAGACTTCATCTCTTTGAATGGAAGTACTGGTGAGGTGTACAACGGACAGGTTGAAACGAAAGCGGCCGAACTTTCGGGTGATTTTGCTGAGCTCATGACTTTGGCCGATAAATATACTCGTTTGCAAGTACGAACGAATGCTGATACGCCTCATGATGCTGAAGTGGCACGTAACTTCGGTGCTGTGGGTATTGGCCTCTGCCGTACGGAGCATATGTTCTTTGAAGGAGAAAAAATAAAAGCAATGCGAGAAATGATTTTGGCAGAAGATGCTGAAGGTCGGCGTAAAGCATTAACAAAAATCCTTCCTTATCAGCAAGCAGACTTTAAAGGAATTTTCAAAGCCATGGAAGGTTTCCCTGTAACCGTTCGTTTGCTTGATCCTCCTTTGCATGAGTTTGTTCCTCACGATTTGAAAGGGCAGCAAGAAATGGCTGAAGCCATGGGGGTAAGTCTTCAATACATTCAGCAGCGTGTAGAATCGCTCTGCGAACATAATCCTATGCTAGGCCATCGTGGTTGTCGCCTTGGAAATACCTATCCTGAAATTACGCAGATGCAGACCCGTGCCATTCTCGGTGCTGCACTGGAGTTGAAGAAGGAAGGTGTTGAAACTCATCCTGAAATTATGGTTCCATTAACTGGTATCTTGTATGAGTTCAAAGAACAAGAGAAAGTGATTCGTGAAGAAGCTGCTCAACTTTTTAAAGAATTTGATGATAGCATTGACTTTAAGGTGGGTACTATGATTGAAATCCCTCGAGCTGCATTGACTGCTAATCGCATCGCTTCATCTGCTGAATTTTTCTCTTTCGGTACGAACGACCTAACTCAAATGACTTTTGGTTATTCTCGTGACGATATTGCTTCTTTCTTGCCTGTTTATCTGGAAAAGAAAATATTGAAAGTCGATCCTTTCCAAGTGCTTGATCAGAATGGTGTCGGTCAATTGGTGCGAATGGCTACTGAAAAAGGACGCGCTATTCGTCCAGATTTGAAATGCGGAATTTGTGGAGAGCATGGTGGTGAACCTTCATCTGTTAAATTCTGTCATAAAGTTGGCTTGAATTATGTGAGTTGCTCGCCGTTCCGGGTACCTATTGCACGATTGGCGGCCGCTCAGGCAGCAATTGAAGAATAATATTGATAATAAAAAAATAGGAAAGGGAGTTCTCATAAATAGGGAATTCCCTTTTTTTATATGTAATATCTATGTTTTATATATTTATTGTTGATTGTCTTGTTTATTATAAGTAACAGTTTTATCTTTGCACTGCCAATAAGACAATTTATTTATCTTAAATAATTAATTAAAAAAATAGAATTATGAAAAAGAATGTTCTTTTAATTTTATTCGTACTTGTTTCAGTATCAGGTTTCGCACAGATGAAAGGATGGAATGCCAAAGTAGGTATGAATATTAGTAACTACACTGGTGACGCTGATTTGAATGCTAAAGTCGGTTTCAAAGTTGGAGGAGGTTTTGAATATGGTTTTGATAACACATGGTCTATACAGCCTTCATTGCTTCTTTCTACTAAAGGGGCAAAATTAGATGGAACGACTATCAATGCTATGTATTTAGAATTACCAGTTATGGCTGCAGCTAGATTTAATGTTGCTGACAATACTAACTTCGTGGTGAATGCTGGTCCTTATTTAGCCTACGGAATTGGAGGCAAAGCTACAGTCGATCAGGGTAATGGTGTAGACCTTAGAGTAAATACTTTCGGCGATGATGCTTTAAAACGTTTTGATGCAGGTCTTGGCGTTGGTGTTGCCTTGGAAGTGGGAAAAATTATTGTTGGATTAGATGGTCAATTTGGCTTAGTAGATGTAGATAAAATTGGTAATCCCAAGAATATAAACTTTTCTATTGTTTTAGGCTATAAGTTCTAAAAACGAATTTCCATAATATGGTAAGGGGATATGTATATAACTTAACATATCCCCTTTTTTATCTTCAAAGAGTCGTTTTATATGTTTATTAACATATATGTTGCTTTATGTTTATTTTTGATATATATTTGTATAATTATTAACGAAAGTAAGATTTAACTTAATTATCAACTAAAACATTTGAAAGATGAAAAAAGTGTATTGTTTGTTCTTTTTGTATTGGTTTCAGTGACTAGTTTCTCGCAAATAAGGGGATGGAATGTTAAAGTAGGCATGAATGTCAGTAATTGGACAACAGATGAATTAGATACCAAAATTGGTTACAGAGTTGGAGTGGGAACTGAGTATGCCTTTAATGATACATGGTCTCTGCAACCTTCTTTATTATTCTCTACTAAGGGAACAAAAATTGGTGCTAATTTAGCAGGGTTTGGGTTTGATTTTAAAGTTAATCAGATGTACTTAGAATTACCTATTATGGCCGCAGCTCGTTTCAAAGTTGGTAAAAGTACCAATTTTGTTGTTAATGCTGGTCCTTATGTGGCTTACGGAGTAGGTGGGAAAACTAAGTTTTCAGCCCACTATAAAGGGGAGCAAGCTTCTATTAAGTTTAATTCTTTTGGTAACATAGATAAAGTAACGGTTGAGGCTGGAGGTGAAAGCTTTGATGTTACAGTGGATGAGTTAGCCGATAACACAGATGATGACTTGGGAGATTTGAAGGGCTTGCGCCGTTTTGATTTAGGCGTAGGAGTTGGAGTTGCTCTAGAATTGAACAAGATTGTTTTAGGACTTGATGGAGAGTTTGGATTAACAAAATTGGAAACAGATGGAGGAAAGAACCTCAATTTTGCAGTTAGCGTTGGATATAAATTCTGATAATATAATTGCTCTATATACAAGAAAGCCACCGGAGAATCTCGGTGGCTTTCTTGTATATAGAGTTTGAATAATCTTTCTACACGAATTAATCTGCTAAGTTTTTTAGCTTTTTGAAATGCTCAATCACGGCTAGGTAGTTCTGATCTGTACATGCATCAAATTTATTCCATATATCTCCTAGAACGACAGCTCCTCCAAACCCAAAATCTTTAATTTCCAGCAGATTTTCCTCATTGATTCCACCTAGCGCCATAACTTTTGAGTCGATGATTTTTGATTTTTGAGCTTCACGAAGTTCCTCAGCCGTATAAGTCGAATAGTAATTCACTTTTGAAATACTATCATAAATGGGGCTCATAAAAACATAATCATAGAAATGTTTCTTGTTTTGAACTTCTTCTACAGAATGACAAGAGCAGCTGACATGCCCTGCGTAGTCATGAGGCTCGTGCGGGTTGCGAGCATTTAAGTGAATCCCCATAAGATTGAACTCTTCTTTCAAGTAGAAATGTTCATGTGTCACTATGCGACGGTGATATTTTTCTGGAATCAGCGTCAACAAGCGTTCTGAATACATAGCCGGAGTCTCAGGCTTTCTGAGATGTAGGATATCCAATCCCTCTTCGAAAAGAGCGGTAATTATCTTATCTTCTTCAACGAAGAAAGTAGGGGGGGTAACCACAATAAGTTTCATTTCCTTTGTTTAATCGTAAAGTGCGGCAAAGTTACTAATTAACTATTTTAGAAGCCAACGTTTATAGTGAAAATTTGTTAGTTTCCATTGTTCGGAGGTCTATCGTCCATAGTTTATTCGTTAATACTTCTCCAAACCCACAGATTATCTTCAAGACTTCTGTTGCTTCTATACTTCCAATGATGGACGGAGTGACACCCATTACACCTTTCGGTAGAGCGGGCATTTGCGTCATTTCTTCTTCATTTGGGTATAAGTCCCGATAGCTTTTTTTATCTGTTCCATAGTGGAAAACCGATACCTGGCCTTCGAATCCACAAATTGCACCATACACGTATGTTTTCCCCGTTTTTTCACAACAATCATTGATGAGATAGCGTGTTGAGAAATTATCGCACCCATCTACTATAATATCGTATTGGGTGATGATTTCTGTAGCATTATCTTTTGTTAAACGCATAGGATACGTGTGGATATTACTGTCACTATTGAGTGATGAAAGGCGTTTGGCGGCACATATTACTTTAGGTTTTCCCACTTCTTCTTCAGTATAAAGCACTTGTCTTTGTAGATTACTGACACTAACTACATCATCATCAACTAATCCTATACAACCGACACCCGCACCAGTGAGATAGAGGGCTATGGGAGAACCTAGCCCACCTACACCGACAATGAGTACTTTGGCTTTTTTAAGCTTTTGTTGACCTTCTTCTCCAATTTCTGGAAGTATTACTTGTCTATTATATCGCATATCTCTATCTTTTAAAATCAAAAGATTGGTCCCAATCTTTCCAAATGGGTTCACGTCCTAACCTTTTCAAATCACGTTCTACCTCTATTGCTTTCCGTTCATCGCTTACATGAAATTGCTCTAAAGTTTGTGGATAGCTGTAATAACCGCCAGGTTCAGTCTTACTTTCCGCACTCATAGTTGTCACGCCGAGGGTAGCCATATGATTGCGTATATCGGCATTTTCTCGCGTAGAGTAGGAGATATCTACATCATGGTCAAAGATACGCATGGCAAAAGTGAGTTGTGCTAGTTCACGATCATTCATTACAACATTGGGTTGAAATCCATCGTTTTCTGATGGACGCATGCGGGGGAAGTTCACACTGTATTTGGTTTTCCAATAGTGTTTTTGCAAGTAACGAAGGTGATGTGCCATCATGGTGACATCTGTTCTCCATTCTTCTAAACCGATTAAGACCCCCATGCCAATTTTGTGAACACCAGCTTGCCCCATGCGGTCGAATCCATTTACACGCCACTCAAACTTAGACTTCATTCCTCGTGGGTGGTACTTCTTATAGTTGGTTCTATTGTAAGTTTCCTGGAAGCATATAACTCCATTTAGTCCGTGATGAGTGAGTTCTTTATACTCTTCAGCTTCTAGAGGCATCACTTCAATCTGAAGGTTGCTGAAGTACGGTTTTGCCAGTTCTAATGCACGAGCAATGTAAGGTACGCCTGCCGCTGCTGGGTTTTCACCAGTCACGAGCAACAAATTTTCGAAGGGAGCCAGCCGTTTGATCGCTTTGTATTCATTCACAATTTCCTCTTCTGTAAGAATCGTTCTTTTCATTGGATTACTGATATGGAAACCGCAGTAAACGCAGGAATTCGTGCAGGAGTTGGTAATGTAAAGCGGTACAAACATGGAGATCGTTTTTCCGAATCGCTCCATTGTATATTTTTGGCTGAGGCGTGCCATCACTTCTAGGTAAGGAGTAGCTGCAGGAGAGATCAATGCCATAAAATCATTGACATTCAAGTGTCCCTTTTTCGCTAATGCACGTTGTACGTCAGCATCTGTTTGTGAATAGATGGCTTTTGTCGTCTCTTCCCAAGATATTTTTTCTAATTCGTCTGAGAACATAGTTTTAGTTATTTTTGGGTAGTCTTTTTTAAGTCACGTGAGAGCTTCATTGCGCAGAAATTAGGACCGCACATGGTGCAATACTCTCCATCAACGTGATGTCCAGCGCGGAAGTATTCTTGTGCCCTTTCCGGATCGAGTGATAAGTCGAATTGATCTTTCCAGCGAAATTCGTAACGGGCCTTGCTCAATGCATTGTCGCGGATTTGAGCGCCCGGATGGCCTTTGGCCAGATCTGCAGCATGAGCAGCAATCTTGTAGGTAATCACACCGACGCGTACATCTTCTTTATCAGGTAGGGCAAGATGCTCTTTCGGAGTGACATAACAAAGCATAGCTGTACCTAACCATCCAATTTGAGCAGCTCCGATAGCGGAGGTTATATGGTCATAGCCTGGTGCAATGTCTGTGACAAGAGGACCGAGAGTGTAGAATGGAGCATCATGGCATTTTTCAATCTGACGTTCCATATTTTCTTTGATTTTATGCATCGGTACATGTCCCGGACCTTCAATAAATGCTTGCACATTTTTTTCCCATGCTCGAAGTACAAGTTCTCCCATTGTGTCAAGTTCGGCAAACTGTGCTTCATCGTTTGCATCGTGCGTAGATCCCGGGCGTAAGCCATCTCCTAATGATACGGCAACGTCGTATTGTGCCAGAATGTCGCATATATCGTCAAAGTGTTCGTAGAGGAAACTTTCTTGATTGTGCACTAGGCACCATTTGCTCATGATACTTCCTCCACGGCTAACTATACCGCACAATCGATTATCTGCCAAATGTACGTTGTGCAGACGAATACCAGCATGAATGGTGAAGTAATCTACTCCTTGTTCACATTGTTCTATCAGCGTATCCTTGTATATTTCCCAGTTCAGATCTTCTACAACGCCATTCACTTTTTCAAGTGCCTGATAAATAGGAACTGTGCCCACCGGCACGGGACAGTTGCGAATAATCCATTCACGTGTTTCATGAATATTCTCTCCTGTAGATAGGTCCATTAGTGTATCTCCTCCCCATTTACAACTCCATAAAGCTTTTTCAACTTCTTCGTCTATGCTTGAAGTTGTAGCAGAGTTTCCGATATTTGTGTTTATTTTCACTAGGAAATTACGGCCGATAATCATCGGTTCGGCCTCGGGATGATTGATGTTGGCGGGCAATACGGCTCGTCCTTCGGCAATTTCTTTACGGACAAACTCCGGGGTAATATGTGTTTCGATACCCAATTCCTCACAATTCATATTTTCACGAATCGCTACATATTCCATTTCCGGAGTAATGATACCTTGTTTAGCGTATGCCATTTGAGAGATAGATTCTCCTTTTTTTGCACGGTAGGGAAGAGTGATATGTTCAAAACGAAGATGATCTAGACTTTTATCATCACGTCTCATTTGTCCGTATGTAGATGTGATTTCATTGAGTTGTTCAACGTCGCCACGCGCTACAATCCATTCTTCACGCAAGCGGGGAAGACCTTTCTTCAAATCAATACTCATTGATGAATCACTAAACGGTCCGCTAGTGTCGTAGATATATATTTCAGGGTTTGGTGTCGATATTTTCTCTTCACCCTCAAAGTTGACACTAGGTACTTGTTCTACTTTCCGCATAGCAACGCGGATATTCGGATAGAGTTGGCCCGGCAAGTATACTTTCTGAGAGCGAGAAAATTTTATTTTTTGTTCCATAATTTTTTATTCTTGTATCCTAATAATTGCCTTAATAGGTACTAGTTATTAGCTATTAATTCTTAGTTATTGATTCAGAAATGCAGTTAAAGGTGAACTTGCTTCTGCTATAAAGTTATCGGCTTGAAGTCCTAATCCAGCTTCATAAGCTCGTCTTCCTGCTTCTGTGGCAGCCTTGAAAGCCAAGGCCATTTCTATAGGATTACCAGCTACCGCAATAGCCGTATTGACTAATACTGCGGATGCTCCTAACTCCATAGCTTCTGCTGCATGGCTTGGTGCGCCAATACCAGCATCTACTACTACGGGAATGCTTGCTTGTTCGATGATAATTTGTAGAAATTCTTTAGTTTGCAATCCTTTGTTTGTTCCGATAGGTGCACCTAGGGGCATTACAGTAGCTGCACCAACATCTTCCAATCGTTTACACAGTACTGGATCGGCTTGGCAATAAGGAAGCACTACAAAACCTAGCTTGACAAGTTGTTCAGTAGCTTTTAGCGTTTCTATAGAATCGGGGAGTAGATAGCGTGGGTCTGGATGAATTTCGAGTTTTAACCAGTTCGTTCCGAACGCTTCGCGTGCCATTTGTGCTGCAAAAACGGCTTCTTCAGCATTACGTACTCCTGATGTGTTGGGCAATAATTGGATATTTGGATGAACAATGTGTTTGAGCATGTCGTCTTCTTTGTCATCCATATCGATGCGTTTCATTGCTACAGTTACCATTTCTGTATCTGATGCAAGTATGGCTTGTTGCATTACTTCATTGGAATTGAATTTTCCTGTACCGAGAAATAGACGGGAGTTAAACTCACGCCCTGCAATTACTAATTTTTCCACTTCTTTATTTTTTTATTTGATTATAAGACGTTTAAGGAATCGATGACTGAAAAGGGTCTGATTAATAACTTTCCAGAATCTTTTTTGTCTCTGCCACAGGATTCTCAGCTTGGAGAATTGTACCCGAAAGTGCTATCCCATTAACACCAGTTTCTAGTATGGCTGGAATATCTTCGTAGGTTATTCCTCCGATGGCCACCACTGGAAGCTCGATTCCCTTTTCTTTCATCTGAGACAAAAGACTTGCATAACCTTCCAATCCCAGTACGGGGCTTAGATTTTGCTTCGTAGTGGTAAATCGAAAAGGACCGATGCCTAGATAATCTGCACCGGCACGGTAATGTTGTACGATATCTTCAAATGTGTTTGCCGTACCTCCAATAATAAATGCTTCTCCTAGTAGCTGGCGAGCTTGATCTATCGGCATGTCTTTTTTGCCCAGATGAACTCCGTCTACTTCAAGCTTTTGGGCAAGTTCGACATGGTCATCGAGAATTAAAATCGCATTTTTCTCTTTGCAGATTGGTTTTAATTGAAGTGCAATAGATTCCACTTCGTCCATAGAGGCTTCTTTCATTCGTAATTGAATCCATTTGCATCCTCCTTCTAGAGCCATGAGGGCAGATTCGAGATAAGAGTACCGATCGTTTTGGTGAGTGATAAATTGTAGACTGATCATACTTTTATCCTCCACAAGCTGCTTTGATAATTACTAGATGATCATTTTCCTGCAAGGCTAAGTTTTCCCATTCATTGCGTGGAATCATTTTGTTGTTTACAGCAATAGCAATGCCTTGTGTAGGAAGCTCCAGTAGAGCTGTTAATTGCGTAAGAGTGGAAGTTGAAATAATTTCGACCTCTTTGTTGTTTACTTGTACTTTCATTTTCCTATTTAAATTAATAAGTTGAAAGTAAATACAAAGAGTGTGCTTAAAATAGAAAGGCGATAAGAAGAAACACAATCCCTACGTCAGTATTAACTGCCTCAGGTTCCTAGGGTATAATCTCAGCCCCTATTGGGGCACCCCTTTGTCTTTACGGGAGCAAAGTAAATAAAAAATAGATAGAAAAGATTCTATTTAGCCGATTATTTTTTCTTCTTCAACTATTTCTTGCTGTTTTATGGGGTGTGAAAACACAAATCGAGCACCAGTTTTATAGGTTCTATCTATCCAAATGTCACCTCCCATGCGCTGAATGATTAGTTTACAGATAGCTAATCCCAATCCGGTCCCTTGAACAAATTCATCTAATTTCTCAAAGCGTTGGAAAACAAGTTCTTGCTTATCTTCAGGAATTCCTGTTCCAGTATCAGTTACGTAAAATAGCACACATTGTTCTTCTTCATCTATTTGATAATCTAAAGATATTTTGCCACCATCAGGGGTAAATTTGAGTGCATTATTAAGTAAATTGATGACTACTTGTTGTAAACGTAACGGATCAGTATACAACATATAAGGCTCTTTCGGCATTTCCAACCTTATTTCTACATTCTTTAATTTGTTGCGTTGAGTTAATGTGATCATGTTCTGACAATGATTCACTAGCTCACACCATTCATAGGTAAATTTTAGTTTACCTGATTCTAGCCTGGATACATCTAATACATCACTGATTAATTGGAGTAGTAAATCTGAATTTATTTGGATGATGTCAGCGTATTCTTTTTGCTCGTCGGTCACATCTATAGTATTGATCAATAAGCTTGAAAAACCCACTATGGCATTGAGTGGAGTACGTATTTCGTGGCTCATATTTGAGACAAATGCACTTTTTATTTGATTCGCCTCTTCGGCTCGTTCTTTGGCATGGCGTAAGGCCTCTTCAGAAAGCTCAAGCTTTTTTTTGTCTTTTCTTAGTTGGGCTGTCGTCTTTTCAAGATCGTTTTTAAGGATTTTTGTTCTGTAATAATAATATAATGAGATAAATAACCCAGCAATAAGAATGAAAAAGGTTAATATAATAAATCGGACTTCCATTTTATAAACCTTGAAAAATGGCTCTTTTTGATTCACTAAAGTGGAGTTAAATGGAAGTTTTTTATTTTCGAACCCTAATTCTTTCAGTTTCTTGGCATCAAATTTATATTTATTAGGTAGGATGTGTATATATTCATTGCTCTTTTTCCCTTGATCGAGAAAGCGATAAGCTGCTTCACCCATTTTTTCACCTACACCTTCGTAATTAGGAACATATCCACCGATAGCCCAATATCCAATGCCGGTGGATGTTAAGCTAAACACAGGAAGAGTTTTGTTAGCTTTGGAAAAGGCATACACGGAATTATTCATGTAGGTAATATTCTTGCTATCTATTCGCCATATGCCTAATAAAGCCACTGACTTGGGAGGTAAGTTCGTTAATATATCGACAGCCTCATCAAGCGTTTGATTTCGTCCGTCTATATATATAGGAGATATTTCTGGATATCGTTTTAAGCCTTTTTTTACCCAGGCTTGCTCGGCAAGTCCATTGTAGGTATTGTCTGAAATGAATACTAAATTTTTCATGTCAGGATAAAAACTTCTCATAATTTTGATGTCTTTATCAAGATCATATTCGTATGTACTACAGTATATAACGTTGTATTCCTTCATTAATTCCGTTAAATCAATGCTTTCAGGTTCATAGGTTTGAAGATCAACTTGGGAAGTAGGAATGACTAAGCCATTACGGGAAGCCATGGCACACATCACTGGGATTTGCTTATAGTCATCATTGTTTAAATTGAAAAAACTACTCCAAACTTCTCCTCCTAAAAGAACAATCATTTTTGCATCGGAATGTTTTTCTAAAATTTCAGTAAGAGTGCTTTTCCATTGATGTCCATCGCTTAAGTCAGTGACGTTCATGTTTTCAACTATGGTAGGATATTTTCCACCTAGTTTGCTGTATCTTTCAACAAATTCATTGATGTTATCGTAGGCATACTTGCTATCAGCACTATATGAGGTAATGAAGAGTATTTCGTTCTTCAGTAAATCTTTTGCAGATAATTTACAGAAGAATGGGACAAGAAATAGTAAGGCTATAATTGCCGCCGCCCCCTTTTTTATATAATTCTGTAGTCTCATAATAGCCAACTCTTGTTTTTTTCACAGTTGCAAAAGTACAACTTATGCCTTTGATATACAATAAAAAGCATGAATTTATTCATCAAACGAAAAAAGGTCGTTGTGATATTCACAGCGACCTTTAATAGAATGGTTAAATAAGTCTGTTATTACAATCTTTTTTCCACTACGTCCCAGTCGATGATACTCCAAAGGGCATTAACATGGTCTGCACGGCGATTTTGGTAATCCAAATAATAAGAATGTTCCCAAACATCGAATCCTAGCAGTGGTTTAAGTCCCGCACGAAGAGGGTTACTGCCGTTTGCTTCTTTAGAGATATGCAACTTTCCGTCTTTGTCTACGGATAGCCAAGCCCATCCAGAGCCGAATAGTCCAACAGCAGCTGCTGTGAATTCTTTTTTGAAGTTTTCAAAGCTACCAAAGTCACGATTGATGGCTTCTCCAAGCTTTCCAGCAGGGGCTGCTTTTGAAGGTTTTGGAGCAAACTGCAAGAAGTATAAATTGTGGTTCAATACTTGACCAGCGTTGTTGAAAATCGCTCCATCTGGTGCTGTAGCAACAATTTCTTCTACTGTTTTACCCTCAAATTCGGTGCCTGGTACAAGGCTATTCAAGTTGTTTACATACGCTTGTAGATGTTTACCGTAGTGGAAATCTATAGTTTGCTGACTGATTACAGGTTCCAACGCATTGTTTGCGTAAGGAAGTTTTGGCATTTCGTAAGTCATGGTTATAAAAATTAAAGACATTAATATAGTATTCATATCGTCAAAACTTTAATTGGTTTTGTATATTATATAAACGGACTAGTTTTGAAAATGTTCACTACATTTTTGCTTTTTATTTGAAATCTATGCTGTACTTGTTTTTGATTGATGGTGAAAATTCATAAAAATATCTCCATTGTCAAATGAATGTTCTATTTTTGTCGTATTGAAACAAATGCAAATATGAATACCAACTATATAGAGGAATTAAATGAAAGCCAATACGCTGCAGTGATTTATAATGAAGGGCCATCTTTGGTGATCGCTGGAGCTGGTTCGGGAAAGACACGTGTATTAACTTATAAAATAGCTTATTTGCTTGAGAATGACTATCAACCTTGGAATATTCTTGCACTGACTTTTACAAATAAGGCTGCGCGTGAGATGAAAGAACGTATAGCTCGCCAAGTCGGTATGGAGCGAGCACGTTATCTGTGGATGGGTACATTCCATTCGATTTTTTCACGTATTCTTCGTGCAGAAGCGCAACACATTGGGTTTAACTCCCAATTTACCATTTATGATTCTGCTGATAGTAAAAGTTTGGTTCGTTCTATTATTAAGGAAATGGGGCTAAATGAAAAGACTTATAAACCGGGGATGGTGCAGGCTCGGATCTCTAGTGCAAAGAATCATTTAGTCTCTCCTGCGGGATATGCTTCAAATATGGAGGCTTATGAAGGTGATTTGGCAGCAGGAGTACCAGATGTTCGCGAAATTTATACTCGCTATTGGGAAAGATGTCGACAAGCTGGAGCTATGGATTTTGACGACTTGTTGGTGTATACTTATATCTTGTTTCGGGATTATCCGGAGGTATTGGCTCGTTATCGGGAACAATTTCGCTATGTATTGGTCGATGAGTATCAAGATACGAATTATGCGCAACATAGCATTGTACTTCAACTTACAAAGGAAAACCAACGAGTTTGTGTTGTAGGAGATGATGCACAGAGTATTTATTCTTTTAGAGGAGCGGATATAGATAACATTTTATATTTTACTAAGATTTATCCTCAAACCAAAGTTTTTAAATTAGAGCAGAACTATCGCTCTACCCGATCCATTGTTGGTGCTGCAAATAGTCTGATAGAGAAGAATGAGCGACAAATTCGGAAGGAAGTATTTTCGGAGAAAGAAAAAGGTGAACCTATCGGTGTGTTTCAGGCTTATAGTGATGTTGAAGAGGGAGATATTGTTACCAATAAAATAGCAGAATTGCGTCGAGCAAGTGGTTATGGTTATGCCGATTTTGCCATATTATATCGTACGAATGCCCAGAGCCGTGTTTTTGAAGAGGCTCTGCGAAAAAGGAGTATGCCTTATAAAATATATGGAGGACTTTCTTTTTATCAGCGTAAGGAGATAAAGGATGTGATTGCTTATTTTCGGTTAGTTGTGAATCCCAATGATGAAGAAGCATTTAAGCGAATCATTAATTATCCAGCTCGTGGGATAGGGGACACGACTGTTGGCAAAATTATTGCAGCCGCTTCAGATAATAACGTTAGTCTTTGGACCACCCTTTGCGAACCACTTAGCTTTGGCTTAAACATAAATAAAGGTACGCACAATAAGCTACAAAAATTCCGGGAGTTGATAGAGGGATTTATGACCGATCAAGTTGATAGTAATGCATATGAAGTGGGAACGAATATAATCCGTCAGTCTGGTATCATTAATGATGTCTGCCAAGATAATTCACCCGAGAATCTGAGCCGTAAAGAAAATATAGAGGAATTGGTGAATGGAATCAATGATTTTTGTGCTCTGCGGCAGGAAGAAGGCAACCCAAATGTTTCTTTAACCGATTTTTTGTCTGAGATTGCTTTACTTACTGATCAAGATTCAGATAAAGCTGATGATGGAGAAAAGATAACCTTAATGACAGTTCATTCGGCTAAAGGACTGGAATTTAAAAATGTATTTGTTGTAGGATTGGAAGAGAATCTTTTTCCTAGCAGTATGGCTGGTGATTCTCCACGGGCGCTGGAAGAAGAACGCCGTTTGTTTTATGTGGCTATAACTCGTGCTGAAGAGCATTGCTATCTCTCTTTTGCTAAAACTCGTTTCCGTTATGGAAAGATGGAGTTTGGAAGTCCTAGTCGTTTTTTGCGCGATATTGATGTGAACTTTTTGCGTTTGCCTAATGAAGAAGGAGTGAGTCGTTCAACCTCTTCTACGCGTATGCGATCAAGTACCCATTTCTCTAATAATGAACCACCCAAAGCACAGATCATAGCTCCTACCGTGCCAAGAAATCTAAAGAAGGTTAGAACGGTTGAGGGGGACTCAGCGCGGTCGGTTGCTGCAGGCTCTAAATCAGTAGCGTTAATAAATGTAGGGCAAATGATTGAGCATGAACGTTTCGGGATAGGAGAAGTTCTCAATGTAGATGGTGTTGGTGAAAATGCAAAAGCAACCATTCGTTTTAAAAATGCTGGTGAAAAGCAACTTTTATTGCGTTTTGCACGTTTTAAGATCATAGAGTAGTTATATATAAATTAGAGATAATCATGAGAAAACAACTCAATGTAATTTTGCTTTCTGCTCTGCTATGGAGCGGTTGTGCATCGTCGGGACAAATGGGAGATCCTGGCGCTATTATAGGTGGTGCTGCAATAGGAGGAAGTCTGGGAAGTTCTATCGGTGGACTGATCGGAGATAATCATCGTGGCTGGCGAGGCGGATATCGTGGATCTGCCATTGGTAATATCGTTGGCACCATTGCTGGTGCCGCTATTGGGAATGCATTGACTACTCCGAAGGCTGATCCCATTGATGAATATGCTTATGTTCCGGAGGTTAGGCGAGGACAAGATTATTCAAGATATAATGCTCGTAAGCCAGTTCAGCAAGAACTTTCTTCGCTGAGGTTGAGAAAAATTCGCTTTATTGATGATAATAGAAATCATGAAATCGATGGAGGAGAAAGTAGTAAAATTATATTTGAAATCATGAATGAGGGTCGCGATGCTGCTTATGACGTAGTTCCTATAGTGGAGACTGTAGGGAAGGTGAAACATATAGGTATTTCTCCTACAGTGATGATTGAAAAAATACTTCCTGGTGAAGGTATTCGTTATACGGCTACTGTTTATGCGGGCACAAAACTGAAAGATGGTGAGGTCACTTTTAGAGTGGCAGTATCAAATGAACATGGAGTGATCTGTGATTCACAGGAATTTACCCTGCCCACGCAACGCCTAAATTAGAACAAATATTCGATTTACATATAATGACGGTATGTGCTTGATATAGTGACACTATTCTAAGCACATACCGTCATTATATGTATAGGATAGTGTCATTATTCTAATTGGTATTAGTATATAGGATTGATGCGTTTGGTTAGTCAATAATTCATGGGTATTGAGGCTGTATTAAGGATGTAATCATTTTGTTTCTTAAATGTATATATTTTGTCGTCTCATTGTTTTCTGACCTCTTTATTTTTGCCGAAAATAAAGAGCTAAAGGTATGAGAAACTTATTTATCTGTTCTTTTCTATTCCTAAGTTTGCTATCCTGTCCATTTGTATATGCAGGAAATGGTAAAACTGAGTTTGCAATTATTTCTGATATTCATGTGATGGCACCTTCTTTATTAATAAAGGAAGGTAAGGCCTTTGAAGATTATGTCGCCCATGACCGTAAAATGCTGAAGGAAAGTTCATCATTGATGCATGAAGTAACCATGAAGTTGCTCGAAGCACACCCTAAATTTATATTGATTACCGGAGATTTGACTAAAGATGGTGAGGCTCTTTCTCATCGTTATTTGGTAGATCATTATTTGGCCAAAATTCGTCAGGCAGGTATAAAAGTCTTTGTTATTCCTGGCAATCATGATGTGAATAATCCGCACGCTGTCTCTTTTGATGGGGAAAAGAAGACAAGGGTAGAAACGCTATCCTCAGAAGAATTTGCAGACTGTTATTCTGATTATGGATATGGGGAGGCTTTGGCACGTGATCCTCATTCACTCAGTTATGTTGCTGCTGTTTCCGATTCATTGCGTATTCTAGCTATCGATGCCTGTAAATATGGAGAGAATGATTTTGCAGAAAATACTTGTGTGACAGGAGGCCGTATTAAACCTGAAACAATGGATTTTATTAGAGAACAAGTGAAAGCAGCACATTCTAAGGGGATTCGGCTCATAGCCATGATGCATCATGGACTTATACAGCATTGGAAATGGCAGGATAAAGTGATGAAAGAGTATTTGGTGGATAACTGGAAAAAACAAGCTAAGAGATTCGCTCGCTTGGGTATAGAGGTTGTATTTACTGGGCATTTTCATGCACAAGATATTGTGAAGCGGGGATCTATCTATGATATTGAAACCGGTTCTACTGTTACTTATCCGTCTCCTTATCGCTTAGCTACATTGGAAGGAAACCGTTTGGATATACGTACTGAACATATAAACCGTCTGGAACCATCTTTTACGAGAAAAGTCGATTTTTCAGATTATGCCAAAAAATATGCTCGAGAAGGTATTGCGGCCATTGTTTCCCATATAATGCCTGCCTCTATTCCCGATTCTTGTAAAAGAGAAGCGGGTAGTGTGGTGGCAACTGCTTACGTTGCTCACCTAGCAGGAGATGAACAATGGAATACTCAGCAACAAGATGATATAAAAAGGGTATGCAAATTAGTGAGACGTCATTCTTGGAAATATGCTTATATACTGAAACATCTATCGCGGAATTTATGGAGAGATTTATCGCCGCGAGATAATGAACTGACTATTTATTTGACAAAATAAAAACATATGATGAATAAAATTGGTTATAAGGTTTGTGTCTTGACGGCTATAGTAGCCCTAGCTACTCCGCAGTGGGCAATGGGAGCCATGCTTCCTATTGCTAAAGCAGAAGTAAATGATGTGAATGTAGTTCGTGTGAAAGGAAAAGTGACTAATTCGAAAGGAGAACCTCTGCCGGGTGTAAATATCAGAGTGAAGGGCACGGGGACAGGAGCTATTACGGATTTAAACGGTAACTTCACGTTGCAGATACCTGCAAATAATAAGACTTTAGTCTTTTCATATATGGGTTATCAGTCAGTAGAACAATCTTCTGGAAATAATATGCAGATTGTATTGCAAGAAGATAGTCATACTCTGGGAGAAGTCGTTGTAACTACACAAAAACGTGCTCAAAGTAGTATAGAAGTACCGACAGCTGTTAGTGCCGTATCGGGATTGAGCTTGAAAAAGATGAACCTGCAGCAGTTTGACGAAGTTGCCCAATTTATTTCGGGGGTGCAGATTCAGCTGCAAAGTCCCAACAATCCGGGATATGTAATCCGTGGAGTGACTTCAGACGATGGTGCTTCTTATGCACAGCCACGTGTCTCTGTATTTCAAGATGGAGTTTCTATTTCTCGTTCGCGCGCTTCAGTTGTCGAATTGTTTGACCTCGAACGGGTGGAAGTTGTGAAAGGACCACAAGGAACTTTATTTGGAAGAGGAGCTGAAATTGGTGGAATTCATGTTATTCGTAATAAACCTGTAGACTATCTTACAGGCGAATTATCCTTGGGTTATGGTACTTATAATCAGAAATTAGCCAATGGATTTATAAATGCGCCTATTATTAAGGGCAAGCTGGCTAATCGCTTTGCTTTTTCATACGATGCTCGTGACGGATTTATTGATAATTTGGCCGGAGGCAAGCTGAACGGGAAGAGTACTATAGCTTTGCGAAATTCTACACGTCTGTTTGCGAATGAGAAAACAACGTATGACTTGGTCTTGGATTATCAATATGATGATTATCCGGGCACTTCTTTCAAGAGTGATAAACCGGAATATGGTAACCCTGATCCCAATACAGCAGCCAATTTAGAACAAGGTAAAAATTTGTATATCAAACGTCATGTAGGTGGAGCCGCTTTTCTTGGAGACCATGAATTTAATGAAAACTGGAAGTTGTCTTCTATAACAGGTTTTAGAGCATTTAATTCGAATGAATCTTTTGATGCTGACGGAACTCCAGCCTATTTATTATGGTGTGCAGAGAAAGCAAAAGGTACGCAGTTTAGTCAGGAATTTCGTTTTAATTATGATAATAAAGACCGTTTCTCTGGTTTTTTGGGAGCTAGTTACTTCTATGAAAATTCATCTCAGGAAGTGATTGGACGCACCAATATGCAACAGCTTTTCCCTGCTTTTCTTTATGCGGAGTATGCCAAGAGAGCCAAACCAAGCCTTGAATCACTCAGTAGCGCTATCCCTATGCTGGGAACAGCTATGGGATTGCCAGAGACAATGATTACACAACTTCAGACGGCTTATGCTTCCTTGATGGGAAAATGGTTTCCTGAATCTTATCCTCTGACAGGTGCGGATGGCTCTGTTACTTCTATGACGAATACTCCGAATTTTTATGAAGATCTAAATGCTGTTTTAGGTACAGTAGGGCAGTCGCTTGAAAATATCATCGCTGCTGGAGAAGGTGGAATGTTAGGAGAGAGTGGAAAAACGATTGCTGCATCATTGAAATCATTACAACAGAGCTCAAATCTTCCGTTATCTGGCTATCATGAAGAAAATTCAACCAACTATGGTACTAATCAAGCAGCTGAAATCTTCGCTGACGGAACATTAAAATTGGTCAAAGGGCTTTCGCTCACAGTAGGGCTCCGTGGAACGTATGAGCGTCAGAAAACTGGTTATAAATCGACAACAGTGAAAGATCCGGTTTTTGGAGCTATTCTCTATCAACCTACAGAAAAGGAGGAACGGCTAGAAATGTCTGATAATTATCTTTCATGGGTGGGACGTGCTGCATTAAATTATATGTTCGAACAGAATAATATATACGTTAGTTTTTCCCGCGGACGTCGCCCCGGAGTCTTGTATTTCAATAATGATCCGACGAAGAAAGTTGAACTGAATCCGGAAATCATTTATAGCTATGAAGCAGGTATCAAAGGGTTGCTATTCAAGGGCAAAGTTAGCTATGATTTATGCGCTTACTATTATGACTGGAGTCATTTCCAGACTTCTCGATTCGACAGTGAAGAGATGGAAGAAGTGCCTGATGATGCTGGTAAAGCGCATAGTTTTGGCGTAGAAGCTGGCTTGCGTTATGCTCCATGCCGTTACTTCAATATCTTTGGAAATTATTCTTATATTGATGGGAAATTTAATGATAACAATGAAGATGGTACTCCTTCTCAATATGCTGGAAATCGTTTCCGCTTGACTCCTAAAAATAGTTTTGCTTTAGGGGTTGATATTAATATTCCTATAAACCGGCAGTCGGAGGTTTATTTTCGTCCAACTTATTCTTGCAAATCAAAAGTCTATTTCGAGGATAGTAATGAACCTGAACTTAGCCAAAAAGGTTATGGATTGGCTAATTTTGCAGCCGGCTACCGCTTTCATCCCAAGCAAATATATTATGAAATAAGCGCATTCGGTAAAAACGTATTTGATGAGAAATATATTGTAGATGCCGGAAATACAGGACGTTTGATTGGATTCCCTACTTTTGTGGGAGGTACACGCAGTGTATTTGGTTTGCAGTTTAAGGTTGGCTTTTAATTGTTCTCTTAAATTTAGTTGAGATAGTGCTCGTCCTTTTCAAGAAGATAAGGCGAGCACTATTCTTTTTTTTTTGATTAATACATAGTGATTCTAGACAACCAATATCTTAATTAAGAATAAAAGAATCTCTCTTTGCGTTTGAATTTGTATTTTTGCAGCCACGTTTGTTTGGCGTCTTGTTTAGTTAAAAAAATGCATATGATAGATTATACTCAATTTCCTTCTCCTTGCTATATCATGGAAGAAGAACTTTTAAGAAGAAACTTGTGTTTAATAAAAAGTGTTGCCGATAGAGCAGGGGTGGAGATTATCCTAGCTTTCAAATCATTTGCCATGTGGCGCTCCTTCCCAATATTTCGTGAATATATCAATCATTCAACAGCAAGTTCGGTATATGAAGCTCGTTTAGCATGGGAAGAGTTTGGGAGTAAAGCACATACCTATTCTCCTGCCTATATGGAACAAGATTTCTCAGAGATTATGCGATGCAGTAGCCATATCACATTTAATTCGATGGCTCAGTTTGCTCGATTCTATCCAATGACTGTGGCTGAAGGCAGTGGTATATCCTGTGGCATTCGTGTGAATCCAGAATATTCAGAAGTTGAAACAGAACTTTATAATCCATGTGCACCGGGTACGCGCTTTGGTATTACAGCAGACTTGTTGCCTGAAACTTTACCTCAAGGTATTGAAGGATTCCATTGTCATTGTCATTGTGAGTCTTCCTCTTACGAACTAGAGCGTACTTTACAACACTTGGAAGAGAAGTTTGCACATTGGTTTCCACAAATCAAATGGTTGAATTTAGGGGGAGGACATTTGATGACTAGAAAAGACTATGATACGGAACATTTAATAAAACTGCTGCAAGGGCTGAAAGAACGATATCCCCACTTACAGATAATTCTTGAACCGGGCTCTGCTTTTACTTGGCAGACAGGAGTTTTGACCTCTGAAGTTGTAGATATAGTGGAAAGCCGAGGCATTAAAACTGCTATTTTGAATGTTAGTTTTACTTGTCATATGCCTGACTGTCTGGAAATGCCTTATCAACCTGCAGTGTGTGGGGCAGAGATGGGAGATAAAGGTGACTTTGTATATCGTTTAGGAGGTAATTCTTGTTTAAGTGGTGACTATATGGGATTATGGAGTTTTGATCATCAATTACAAATCGGTGAAAGAGTCGTGTTTGAAGATATGATTCATTATACCATGGTTAAGACAAATATGTTTAACGGTATACACCATCCTGCGATAGCTTTATGGACAAAAGATGGGAAAGCTAAAATATACAAGCAATTTTCTTACGAAGACTATCGAGACCGAATGAGTTGATAATCAAAAGAATTGTTTGTTAGCCTATAATGTGAGGATCGAATCTCATGAAAAAAATATGCAATATGTTTGCAGAATTACGGAAAATCCCTACCTTTGCAACCGCAAACGAAAAAATGCGGAAATAGCTCAGTTGGTAGAGCATAACCTTGCCAAGGTTAGGGTCGCGAGTTCGAGTCTCGTTTTCCGCTCGTATTTCTTTGAAATAGTGGAAAAATCTTTGCCCAGGTGGCGGAATTGGTAGACGCGCACGTTTCAGGTGCGTGTGTCGCAAGGCATGCAGGTTCGAGTCCTGTTCTGGGCACAGAGATTATACTTTATAAATGGAGAGGTGGCGGAATTGGTAGACGCGCTACTTTGAGGGGGTAGTGACAATTATGTCGTGGGAGTTCGAGTCTCCTTCTCTTCACTTAAAATAGAGTTAATTGCGGAAATAGCTCAGTTGGTAGAGCATAACCTTGCCAAGGTTAGGGTCGCGAGTTCGAGTCTCGTTTTCCGCTCTTTTTTCTTGAAATACTGGACTAAGTTTTGCCCAGGTGGCGGAATTGGTAGACGCGCACGTTTCAGGTGCGTGTGTCGAGAGGCATGCAGGTTCGAGTCCTGTTCTGGGCACCAAATTTCAGGTTTCTGAAGATAAGAATTTAGTTTGCGGAAATAGCTCAGTTGGTAGAGCATAACCTTGCCAAGGTTAGGGTCGCGAGTTCGAGTCTCGTTTTCCGCTCCAAAAATAGAATAAGGTTGTCAGTCGATAAGATTGGCAACCTTTTTTGTGTATCTTTATGTAATAATATTCTTTTCTCATAGAAGACAATTCTAAATTTTCTAATCAAATTCTAATCTGAAATGAGAGTCTTATAATTGCTTTTTTCATGCTCCTTTATCACAGAGTAGTACTTTTGTTGTGAAACAAAATTAAGATAATACAATGATTGTGATGAACAGAGCATTTCTCTTTTTATTCTTTTCTCTTCTTGTAGGAAGGGTGTGCAGTCAACAATTGGCGGGCACATTGACTTTGAAGGAAGCAGAACAGCGCTTTTTAGAGCGCAATTTATCGATAATTGCTGAACGCTATAATATCGAAATAGCTCAGGCACAAGTTTTACAAGCTAAACTATTTGAAAATCCTGTTATTTCACTCGAGCAGAATGTATACAACCGTTTAAATGGGAAGTATTTTGATTTCGGAAAGACAGGAGAAGCAGCAGTTGATATAGAACAAGTTATTAACCTTGCTGGGCAACGTAACAAACAAGTCCGTCTAGAAAAAATCAACAAAGAAATTGCTGAATATCAGTTTGAAGAAGTCATTCGTACACTCCGCCAGGAATTGAATGAAAAATTCGTAAAGGTCTATTTTATATCTAAATCCATTGGGGTTTATATAAAGGAGATTGATTCTTTGCAAGCACTTTTACGTGGAATGAAAATCCAGCATGAAAAAGGAAACATATCTTTAATGGAGATTTCTCGTTTAGAGTCTATGCTTTTCTCCTTAAAAAAAGAAAAGAATGAGCAAGAGGCGGATTTACTATCAACTAGAGGTGAACTAAATTTGCTGTTGAATCTTCCAGGAGACACTCAACTTCCACTTTCTTTGGATGAAGAGGTTTTGCAACAATTGGATTTATCTAAATTGTCATTCGTAGAATTAAAAACTCTCATTAGTGAGCGTCCTGATCAAAAGATAGCTCGTGGTAATGTGAATGCGTCTCGTGCAAACCTGAGATTACAGAAGTCAAAGGCTTTTCCAGAATTCTCTATAAAAGGAAATTATGATCGGGCTGGTAATTTTATCAATAACTATTTTGCAATAGGTGTGAGCTTCTCAGTACCTATTTTCAATCGCAATCAAGGTAATATCAAAGCGGCTCGTTTTAGTATACAGCAAGCTGGTGTGGAGCTGGAGGATGCTGCCAACCGTGCCGATGTGCAACTCTTTTCAACTTATACTACTCTTAAAAACGCAATTCAACTCTATCAATCAACTAATATGGATTTAGAACGTAACTTCGAAAAGCTAATAGCAGGGGTTAATGAAAATTTCGCAAGAAAAAATATTAGCCTGCTTCAGTTTATTGATTATTACGATAGTTATAAAGAGACTTGTATTCAACTGTATGAGATACAGAAAAATGTATTAATAGCGATTGACGATTTGAATGCAGCTGTAGGGCACGATGTGTTGAGTTACTAAATGATCAATGTTTACAATATATAAATTATTTAAAACTATGAAATTGAATAAATCTGTTGTTTTTATATTAATAAGTAGTATTTGGGGAGCATGTTCTGGAAAAGTGGAACAGCCTAGTGCTGCAGAACCCAATGCTTTATATTTGACGGATAGTTTGTTGAAGATAGTATCAGTGGATACGGTGCATGTTAGCGATGTCGTTGACGAATTGACGTTGAATGGAAGGGTCGCATTTAATCAGGATAAAGTGGCCAACGTATATCCAATGTTTGGAGGAACTGTAGCAGATTTGCATGCTGAAATAGGAGATTTTGTTCAGAAAGGAGCGGTCTTAGCAGTGATCCGTAGTGGAGAGGTGGCTGATTATGAGAAACAGTTGAAAGATGCAGAACAGCAACTTTTATTGTCTCGCCGAAATATGGATGCTACAAAGGATATGTACAACTCAGGCATGACATCGGATAAGGATGTACTTCAAGCTAGACAAGAGTTGGTTAATGCTGAAGCTGAAGAAAAGCGAATCAAAGAAATTTTTTCTATTAATCATTTCTCAGGAAATGCTTTTTATCAGCTAAAATCTCCTGTATCAGGTTTTATTGTTGAGAAACAAGTGAGTAGGGATATGCAGTTACGTCCTGACCAAGGTGATGCTCTGTTTACGATTTCTGGGTTGTCGGATGTATGGGTAATGGCCGATGTATATGAAAGTGATATTAGTAAAATCGCTGAAGGAGCTCAAGTTCGAATTACGACTTTAGCTTATCCCGGGAAAATATTCATAGGTACTATTGATAAGGTGTATCAGCTACTCGATAGTGAAAGTAAAACAATGAGTGTTCGCATTAAACTTAAGAATGAAGATTATTTGTTGAAGCCAGGCATGTTTACGAATGTGAACGTTCAGTGTAAAGCAGAAGACGCATCTATGCCTCGAATAGACTCTCATACACTTGTATTTGATGGTGGGAAAAACTATGTGGTTGTAGTTGACTCTGCTAAGCAACTGATGATAAAAGAAGTTGATGTATATAAACAGCTGAGTAAGGAGTCATATATTCGTTCTGGTCTTTCAGAGGGCGATATGATACTCAATAAAAATGTTCTGCTAGTATATAATGCTTTGAATGTAGATTAATAATCAAGGAATATAACATGCATAAATTTATAGATAATATAGTAGCCTTTTCGTTGAAGAATAAATTTTTCATATTCTTTTGTACGATTATTGCCGTTATAGCAGGGGCTGTTTCATTTAGGCATACCCCAATAGATGCTTTCCCGGATGTAACAAATACAAAGGTAACGATCATAACACAATGGGCAGGTCGTAGTGCTGAGGAAGTGGAGAAGTTTATCACTATTCCTATTGAGATAGCTATGAATCCGGTACAGAAAAAAACGGATATTCGTTCCACTACTCTTTTCGGATTATCTGTGATCAACGTTATGTTTGAGGATCATGTAGATGATTTTACTGCTCGGCAGCAGGTTTATAATTTGCTCAATGATGCAGACCTACCCGAAGGGGTGACTCCAGAGGTACAACCTTTATACGGACCTACGGGAGAAATCTATCGTTATACTCTACGTAGCGAAAAACGAGGAGTAAGGGATTTAAAAACTATCCAGGATTGGGTTATCGAACGAAACCTTCGTTCGGTGTCAGGCGTAGCTGATATAGTTAGTTTCGGTGGGGAGGTGAAGACCTTCGAAGTAAGTGTAAATCCTCATCAGTTGAATAATTATGGAATTACCTCTCTTGAACTTTATGATGCGATTGCAAAAAGTAATATAAACGTGGGGGGAGATGTTATCACTAGGAGCTCCCAAGCTTATGTGGTTCGAGGAATAGGTTTAATCAATGATTTGGATGAATTGAGAAACATAGTAGTGAAGAATGTCAATGGGACGCCAATTCTTGTGAGGAATCTAGCAGATGTTCACGAATCTTGTTTACCTCGTCTAGGACAAGTGGGACGAATGGATGAGGATGATGTAGTTCAAGGCATTGTAGTGATGCGAAAAGGAGAGAATCCTGGTGAGGTTATAGCAAATCTGAAAAACAAGATAGAGGAGTTGAATCATGACATACTTCCCAAAGATGTGCAGATAGTACCATTTTATGACCGTGAGGATTTAGTTAATCTGGCTGTACATACGGTCACTCATAACCTTATTGAAGGTATATTATTGGTTACCTTTATTGTTCTGATTTTTATGGCAGATTGGCGGACAACTGTTATCGTTGCAGTGATTATCCCTTTAGCTCTATTATTTGCATTTATTTGTTTGCGGGTAATGGGAATGTCAGCAAATCTACTTTCTATGGGTGCTATTGATTTTGGTATTATAATTGATGGAGCGGTTGTGATGGTGGAAGGTGTGTTTGTAGCTTTGGACAAGAAGGCTAAAGCAGTGGGAATGCCTGCATTCAATGTGATGTCCAAAATGGGACTAATTCGTCATACAGCTAAGGATAAGGCAAAGGCGGTATTTTTCTCTAAATTGATTATTATAACTGCCTTGATTCCTATTTTTTCTTTTCAAAAAGTAGAAGGAAAAATGTTCTCACCTTTAGCATATACATTAGGTTTTGCTTTATTAGGAGCACTTATTTTTACATTAACATTGGTACCTGTTATGTCATCTCTGTTGCTGAAAAAAAATGTGCGTGAAAAGAATAATCGGTTTGTTCATTTTATCATTAAGAAGTGTACAGCTCTGTTCGATACTTTTTATGCGTATCGTAAACTGACTATTGTAATAACTACTGTGCTAGCTGCAGTTGGCTTATGGCTTTTCTCTTTTCTTGGGACGGAATTTCTCCCTCAGCTTAATGAAGGTTCAATTTACATTCGTGCCACTTTGCCTCAAAGTATATCGTTAGATGAATCGGTGAAACTTGCCAATAAAATGCGGAAGAAACTACTTACTTTTCCAGAGGTAAGACAGGTCTTATCTCAAACAGGACGCCCCAATGATGGAACCGATGCAACTGGATTCTATAACATTGAGTTCCATGTAGATATTTATCCAGAGAAAGATTGGAAAAGTAAGGTGACTAAACTTCAACTTATTGATAAGATGCAGAAAGATTTATCTATTTATCCAGGCATTGACTTTAACTTTTCGCAACCAATTACAGATAATGTAGAAGAAGCTGCTTCGGGAGTTAAAGGCTCTATTGCAGTGAAAGTCTTTGGGAAGGATTTATATGAATCTGAAAAGTTAGCGATTCAAATAGATAAGATTTTAAATACTGTAGAAGGTATTGAAGATTTGGGAGTGATTCGTAATATTGGACAACCAGAGCTTAGAGTTGAATTGAATGAACGTCAGTTGGCCCGTTATGGAGTTTCAAAAGAAGATGTTCAATCTATTATTGAGATGGCCATTGGTGGAAAATCAGCATCATTGTTGTATGAAGACGAACGGAAATTTAACATCATGGTTAGGTATAACAAAGAGTTTCGTCAGAATGAAGAGGAGATAGGCAAAATACTAGTGCCGGCCATGGATGGAACGATGGTGCCAATAAAGGAACTGGCAGAGATCACAACTATAACTGGTCCATTATTGATATTCCGTGATAACCATGCCCGTTTCTGCGCTGTTAAATTCTCGGTAAGAGGACGAGATATGGGGACAGCTGTGGCTGAAGCACAGAAAAAAGTGAATGCCTCTGTTCATTTACCTGCAGGGTATTCTTTGAAATGGACGGGCGATTTTGAAAATCAACAACGTGCATCAAAACGACTAGCGCAGGTGGTTCCTATTAGTATTGCCTTAATTTTTATTATATTATTCATTCTCTTCTCCAATGCTAGAGATGCTGGGTTAGTATTATTGAATGTGCCGTTTGCCGCTGTTGGAGGGATTTTAGCTCTTCTGATTACAGGATTTAATTTTTCAATCTCAGCGGGTATCGGTTTTATTGCTTTGTTTGGTATTTGTATACAGAATGGAGTCATTATGATTTCCGATATCAAGGCAAATTTGAAAGAGGGTTTATCTTTGCAGGATGCCACTAAGGAAGGAGTTCGTTCGCGTATACGTCCTGTGATAATGACTGCTGTGATGGCGGCTATTGGTCTGATGCCTGCAGCTATGAGTCATGGTATTGGCTCGGAATCACAGCGTCCGTTGGCTATTGTGATTATCGGTGGATTGATAGGAGCAACTTTCTTCGCTTTGTTTATCTTCCCACTGATTGTTGAGGTAGTATATGAACGGATGTTATATGATAAGAATGGAAAAATATTGCAAAGACGAATCTAGATTACTTCCTAGTCCTTGGATCAATGAAGAAAACATAGATTAAATTTAATATAGTTTTCAATAGGTAGAAGTGAAAAAGGGATAAAAGTAGGGTGAATCAGAAAATCACCCTTACTTTTGTCCCTTTTTCTATTTTTGAAAATATTTCTAATGTCGCATTATAAGCTGATAATATTTTTTGTGTCAGGCTGAGGCCAATACCTTGACCAGCAAAGTCGTGTGTATTGCTAGCTCTATAAAATGATTGATAAATGTGGTTTATTTCATCGGAAGGAATACCGATGCCTTGATCTTCTATCTCAACAACAAGGTGTTCCTTTTCTCTTAGAAGGGTAATCAGTACTTCTTCTTTAGAGTATTTGCAGGCATTATCAATGATATTTTGGAAAACCATAGTCAGCAGGTAAATATTGGCTTTTACGGTAGCTTTAATGTTGGCTTCCTGATTGTTGATACGGATTCTTTCGTTATTTCCGATAATATCTTTCAATAGATTGAAAAGATTGACTTCTTCGTTTTCATTATTTAATAGTTCTTCATCTTGACGGGAAAGGAAAAGAAGATGACGGGTTAGGGTGGATAGGCGTTTGCTTTCTGATGAGATACGTTGCAAGGCTTCTATATAATAAAGCGTGTTTCTTTCTTTCAAAAGACTTATTTCACATTCTCCTTGTATGGCAGTTATAGGGTTGTTTAGCTCATGAGAGGCATGACTAACAAACGATTTTTCAGATTTAAATGCATTATCTAGACGATCAAGCATATTATTTAAAGCATTGATCATTTCTTCGAGCTCATCTTTATTGCCTGTACTTTTTAATCGCCGATTCAAACTATTAGCCTGTATCTTTTTAAGTTCTCTTAGTATATGTTGGAATGGAACCAAAATACGGCTAGAATAAATTTTCCCCATTAGAAAGATCAATAAGGAACTGAATAATATTAACAATATAGATAGTAAGAGTAAGTGTTCTTTGATTTCAGCTCCATAGGTATTCTGAGACATGACGAGTACTATAAAGTTACCTTCATTATCCGGATAATAAAGCGCAGCTCCCAGCCGATCTTTGTATGTAAATGAAAGAGGTTTGCTATTTTTGCTAGTAATAAGAATTTCTTGTTGTTGCTGGGTGAGGTATTTACTTAGTGTATCTTTTATTTCAGGAAGACTATCTAGGTTCAACAGTATTTCATGAGCTTCTGGTAACAACTCATCATATTTCCGCTGAATAACTTGGTAGCTTTGTTCGTCTACTTCATCTTTTTCCCAGTGTTTCTGTGCAGTAAGATAAGCTTTTTCACGTAAGTATGAGGCATAAAGCTTGTTTATAAATTGCGTACTGAAAAGATAGAATATGCCAATAATAATGATAGTGGTAAGTATACTTAGTAATGTGTAGAAAAGTGCTATTTTGGATCCAATTTTCATTTTTCAGAACTGTTTTTAGTTATTCATAATGTAGCCCATTCCAACCACTGTATGAATTATTTTTTTATCAAAATCTTTGTCGATTTTTATTCGGAGATAATTAACGTATACATCTACAATATTAGTATTTGTATCAAAATTCTTATCCCAAACATCTTTAAGAAGTGCGCTTCGTGATAGAGCTACTCCTTGATGGGACATAAAGTATTCAAGTAATCGATATTCTTTTACAGTGAGATCAATTTCAGTATCTCCTCTTTTGGCTTTTCTAGAATTACAGTCTAATATAAGATTATCACAGGTCAGTTGGTTCTCTGTGTTTTTGTTATTTCTTCTGAGCAAGGCTTTAATTCGTGCTTCTAGCTCTTGAAAACTGAATGGCTTAACTAAGTAATCATCGGCTCCTGCATCCAACCCCTTAACTATGTCTTCTGTAGTTCCTAAAGCTGTAAGCATTATGATGGGAGTTTGATAACCAAACATTTGGCGGTAAAGATGACATAATTCTAGTCCATTAATCTTGGGCATAATAACATCTAGTATAATAAGATCAAAAGTCTCTTCTTGAAGCATTTTCCAACCTTTTTCACCGTCGTGACATACCGTTACTGTATGCCCGAATTCATTTAGCCCGCGTTCGATGAATGACGCAATATTCACTTCATCTTCTGTTAATAATATTTTTCCCATAAAATTACCTAGTTTATATACTGAGTGTTTATATGAAACGTCATCATTTTAACCCAGCTTCTGAATATTATATTTTAATTCACTAATGTCCCATTAAAATTGTGACGTTATTAAAAATCAAATAAACTTGGCCCATTTGGTCCGAATCGTTCTTTGTCATTTTGAAATTTAGTTTTATCAAAGAGGTCTTTCAGGTGAGTTTT
>JAFABG010000017.1 GCA_023426145.1 Bacteroidota bacterium
TCTTATATATACAACGATTATACTTGTCGTAATGATAGATGTAAGCATACCTCTGCAAAACAGGATGGCTTTCAGCGTATGACTGTACTGCCGTCAAACTATCAGCAGCCAGCGGAGGAAGTACGAAACGGACATTCCCATAATTGTCATATACCATATAGGTATCATGAGCTTCGTCACCGTTCATCTGCCGAGTCAGAAGGGGGCGACCTAATTTGTCTTTAAACTCGTAGGTTACGTTTCCATCCTCATCAGTAGTGCGCATAACATCAAGCGTGCATGGCATATAAACACCTGAAACAATAAGAGAAGCATTTCCATCAACACGGTAGATGCGCGCAACCTGCGAAGAGTTTGTCATGCGGTCACTCTTTATTGAATGACCTGTGGAATGCCAGTCTTTGCCGGGACTGTATGCTTCCACAACCTCATTCAGTGCAGATCCGTCATAGACCACACGGCTGTAAGGATGGGAATCCTCACCGTAAAGGAAGGAGGAACGGGCAGATTGCATCAATAAACCAGCGTCTATGTAAGAACCATTACCACTGTCTTTTGTTATTGGCAACCAAAGATTGCTAGCACGATTCAGGCAGTCATATTCCTGCAATATAAACAAATCATTCCCCAATGGAGAAAAACCATGAGATACTTTAACCGTTGGATTGCCAAATGAGTCATAATATTGAATTTCTTGACGAACTTTATCACTACTCAAAGATAGAAGGTCATCAGTAGCGACAGTCGGAAAATACGACACTACATGAGGGCGGCTCATTGTAGGGGAAAGTGCACCCAAAGAGGCACCGAAACCTTCAATAGTTAGTGTGATAAAGCCGTTTTCAAAGTCTCCTTCAGAAATTACATAATATGTTCCTACGGGAAGATTATCAACTGTTATCAGGGCATTTTCCAGGCTTCCGCACAGGTCTTCATCCGTATAGTTATCGCTCGAATAAAGAATCTCACCGTCAGCATTCAACAGGCTAAGATAGGTATCTGTTATAACAGAGCCACAATGACTAATTTTCAGATCCAGAGGAGTGGTCAATGTGAATTTATAGAACACATCATTGCCCGGTTTACCAGGGAAAGAAGTATGCCCTGTATAGTCCGTATATCCAGAAGTGTCACGAGTATCAGTAAAAAGGAAACCACTGCCATAGGTACCCGCATCAATCGCAGTATTAAATTTATCACCAATGAGGCCGGATAATACTCCATTTATAAACAAATTCATGTTTCCGTTAGTTGAACCATCCACAACGATGTAGTAAGTACCAGAAGAAAGATAAGGAATCTGGAGATAGGCATGTTCCACATTATCACAGGCTCCTCTGCCTTCGGTATGATCATTTGTGTATAGCAATTCTCTATTTGAAGAATATACCATTAGGTAAGTATCATCCACCTCAGAGCCGCAGTTATAAATATCTAAGGCCATCGGTTCCGTAAGAGTAAAACTATAATATACTTCATTCCCAACCTTCGCAGATTCTTTACTGTATGCAAAGACAGAAGTATCAAATGTATTTTCATACCAAAAACCTGCTCCATTATATTCCCCTTCAATATCAATAGCTGAAGAGAAACTGCTTCCCAAGGGAAGTGGAGTACCTGTAAGGGAAAGGGTCTGCCAAAGTCCACCCCAGCCAAGTGCCCACGTCTGGATATAGTACTTACCAGGAGCCAGTTCATAATAGAGCAAATTATTTGAAATTGTGTTTACTGGCTTTACCACATCATCTTCCCAACGCTTCAACTGGGTATGGGAACCTGCCAGAGTATTTTCTAATTTCAGTTGCACAGAATTCGAAAGTGTGAAGCAATAAACCATGTCATGGTAGTCATCCCACGGCCCCACTCCAGGCTCATAATCCGATTCGTAAGATGAAAGATTGTCCGTATGAGAAACAGAGAAACCACTGTCAAAGCTACCTAGATTCATCGGGTAATAGAAATCTTCTCCAACAGCTCGCTCTGCTCCAGTTATTTCCAAAGTGGCAAGTCCTTCATGCACAACACTTCCTGATCCAGAATTAGCTGTTTCGGCTATTATATAATATGTACCGGGAAGTAAAGCGATGGAAAAATCCGCATTAGCCAGATCAATATAATCTACCTCGTCCCCAGAAGCTTTTAGTAGATGAATAAAAATTTGTTCTACATAATAGTCGTTTCTCCAAATAAACAAATCCAGGGAGCGTGTTAGTGTCAACTTTAAAAATATATCATTTCCGAATACATAACCAGGATTCTTAATTGGGGAAAGCGAATAATCATCTGAATAATCGCGCGTATCAAACGTCTTTACACAGTTGAACGCACTATCATGAATACCTAGGTCTATGGCAGTTTCCATACGGTGATAGTAAGACGACTGACCAAACAAACTGTACGAAGAAGTCGCAAACAATATCAGTAAAAATAATTTTCGTATCATAGTTTCAAGTCTTGTGAATTTTTAAATATTTCATTTAATTTCCAAAGTGATAAACATATTTCTGGAGCATCACTTTGCGGGAGTTTTCATCCAAATAATAGTTGTTAGTCAGTCGGCCGTAATTATCATAATCAAATCGGGTGGTTATCCCATTAGAATCGGTAATTGCCGTCAAGCCTTGCAAGGAAGTATATTCATAGACAGTGACAAAGGCATTGGGAAGTTTCTCTCTCAAAAAACCAATTTTAGCCCACGTCTCAACATTTGGTACACTATCGTAAGTCCATTCATCAGGTGATTCAATCTCTAGTACTCCACATACCTCATCAATTGTGGCGTTCTCTATCCTCGCAATGGGAAAACAGTTATTATAACTCCACAGAAAGCTGACAGGAGTGCCATCTTTACCTGCTAGCTCGACAATATTACCAGATGCATCGTAACGACGGTAAACCACTTCATCCCTAAAGTCGGGCTGCTTGTCAGTCCGCGATTGCGATTTCTGTGGAAGACAGCTACCTGGGTTGAAAAGGAGGCGACTTTCCCGGCTTCTTTCCCCTTCTGTATGCTTATGATAAGAAAGAATAGCAGGATAATTGAGAAGATAGTCATATGTATCCACCGCCACTATACTGTCACTTTGCATAGTTTCCATCCTACGAGGATTTAAGGAAAAACCTGGATTGAAAAAGTCATAACTATACGCATACTGTTTCTCCGTGGCAAAAACATGCCGTTTACCCTCAGAGGTGTAAAATCGTTTGGTAATTTCTTTGTCTAGCTGCCGATACGTACCTATATCAAGATTTTCATAGTGAGTAGTGTAGACAGGACATTGAGTGGTATACTTACTCTTATCAAACTCTTCCCAATCTGTCACGACATGTCGTTCAGGTACCAATATCTGTACTTGTTGATCTAAAATTTTCTTTGCAGAATAACTATTTTCTACAACTGACACCAATTCATCCCCGCGATAATATTCAGTACGGAGCAAAGCACCGTATAACTGATTGCTTTCCCCATAAGTGAAATCGCTGTAGGGGTCTTGCGAATAGTAGGGCTTACGACGTACCAAAGCTTCTGTCTCTTCAGTAATAGATTCATCCAGAAATTTTGCCACAGAACCAGAAGGGTCATTATCGTCCCATACTAGTAGATTTTCAAAAGCATGCCGCCTCACATTATAATAAAACATAGTGGTTGACTGAGTGCCATCATCACCCCAAATTTTTTCTGAAACCACATTGTACATGACTGCACTACCATCATGCAACGTAATGTTAGAGACAGGCATGCATCCGTAAATGGTCAAATCCTCTTTCCAGACATCATTAGTTTGGGGGTTTTTGTAAATTGCAACTCCATTCGATTGATAATCACGCTGAGTCACCATATGCCTGATGGCACCTCCACCCCAAACAGGTTCGTAATTCGGTATGCTCGGGATAGTCAATCCATACTTATAAGATTTCCGCATCTTCCGCCTAGTATGAGGGTCATAGCTTTCGATAATGGAAACACGTAAACCGCCAACAGGGTGAAGATAATCCCGATGGGGCTCATCTTTTCCAGTATCGCGAAAAGCAGCATAATTTCCTTGATAACTAAAACGCGTTTGAACACCCTGTGGGTCAGTTATCTGGGATAGAATACCAAGCCCTGCGTAAGTCGGATTTGGATTACGGTTAGTGCCTGGATAATTCACCACAAAATTCTTCATTTGCGACAATCCACTAAGTTCAAGTGAAACGACTTCCTTTATACTCGGAAGCTTACTTTGTTTACTATTTTCTAGGCCATTGCAAAATCCCCAATGATCAACAGATGTCGTATAGATTGATGGCACACGGTTGCTATCTTCATAATTAAAAACCCATAAACGATCTTCCACACCGGGAGAAGAGATACGCACAGAATCCAGCTTCGTCAGTGAGGTGTTATCATTATATGGAGTGATATAAAATTTAATAGCTCGTATCAGTATTCCTTCTCTATCTTTTATCTCCATCTCGTCAAGTACAGTGTTATAAGTAATAACATCCCCCCCAACACGCTTATAGCAAACTGACAAATGATTATCAAGAAAATCTACTCCTGAAACAAAAGCCGCTTCAATGTCGCCGTCACCATAATAGGACGGCTCCGAAAAACCAACACCGGCCTCATTCCGAGTAATATTTACTAATTCAGCATCTTTAATTTCTTCCGAAGGATGGTAGTCTTTTGGCACACAGACACGATAGTAAGAAGGACCGTCTATCAGAAGCGTTTTACGGTTAGGCTGGTCTATATCTTTGAAAATCAACTGTTCATTCAGGTTGTAAAACGTACTTGGATTAGTGAAATGTATAGGTGAAAGATAAGAAAAACTTACCAATTTCTGTTCCGGGTGCCGTGCAGAGCAAACTGAACTACACAACCAACGAGTGATATCATCGCCCGTTTTCTCACAAGTACTCCCAAAATAATAATTTAGCCCATTCTCATCTGTGATATTCATTGTGTTGTCATAATTCCACTTCACAAGATCATTGTTACGAGGGACCGTCCACATTGGCATGTCGCGTGTGCGGAAATAACCGCTTCCCTCATTGTGAGGTAATTTGTAAAAGAATTTATCTGGACGTATGTCAATCATATTATCTACCCTATATCCATAAAAATCCATCTGCTCATCGCGTCGCAAAGGAACTTTATCTTCTGCCACGTAGAACCAGCCGAGACTGTATTTATTATCTGCCACCCCATTGATACGACGACTTATCGAGGGCTCTAGGTTCAACGTCCATCCCGTTCCAGCAACTCCGCTACGTTCTTTCGGCTTCAAGCCTGACGAATGATAAGACAATGTGATAGGAATTGTCAGCTCACCAGCCACAATCTCATATAGTGGTACCGTAATATCAGGAATACCGGTACAATGGCTCACCGGATAGGATTGATATTTTTCCATAGCTGACACTGTAGGAGAAACCGGTACAATCTGGGGTACGTTCAATGAAATTGTATTTGTAGATTGCCCAAACACAAAAGCTGAAAAAAAGAGGAGACAAAGCGTTAAAGCCATAAAAGGATACCTGCTCAATCTCGTATTGTTTCTGTGTATATATTTTTTATTCATAAATTATAGTTCATTAAAAATGAATCGTTAAATTAATTATATTAGCTTAATTATATGTTTGAAAAGCCTTCGGCAGATTAATTCTAGCTGCAGAAGGCTCTTTCGTATGTCAGATAGCTTTTACAAATTCATCGCATTAGCCCCTAACACGCCTGCCACAGCCGACGCTACTGCGATAACCACCTTCAGGATCATATCCCAAACAGATCTCTTGATTGCCATAATTTACCTCCTTTCCGTTTTTTAGAATAGTTTAGTTTACTCTGCATTTTCTACCCCTTTCTTTCCAAATGTTTCACCCTCAAATTTTTCCTTGCCTACATCAAAGCAGGGGCATACTTTGATCCACTCTTCCGGCTCTATCTGCCCATCGCCATTCTTATCCGGCGAGAGATCGCGGTGGCCGCACACCCCGCAACCGGGAAACCTGTCCAACAACTCACGAATCAGTGACCGAAGTGCCACGCATTGCTCCAGAGTTCGGGTGTCTGCCGGGCGTCCCCGACAGTCCAAACCACCTTCATAGCAAATGCCAATACTGTTTGCATTGAAACCCTTCACATGTGCACCGATGCGCTCTATTGGGCGAGTGAGATGTACCGTTCCGTCTCGGCGGATGTAGTAGTGATAGCCTGTTCCGTTGAATCCGCGGCGGCGGTGCAACAGGTCGAGAGCCTCTGGCGAAAGCGTACAATTCCCCTTCGTGGCGGAACAATGCACCACGATCAAATTGATAATCCTCATGTTAGTTAGTGATTAATCAGCTACAAAACAGAATGTTATGCTGTCGGATCTGGAGCTTCACCGCCACCTTCCTCGCCGCTATCATCGCCGTTGGGTTCATTACCACTCTCACCACCCGGAATGGGAGAGTCCGCTCGCTCAAAGCGAACACACTTCGCACCGGTAACCAAAGAACGAGTAGCGGTAGTGCGGTCCGGATTC
Source organism: Bacteroidota bacterium (assembly GCA_023426145.1). Classification (GTDB taxonomy): domain Bacteria; phylum Bacteroidota; class Bacteroidia; order Bacteroidales; family Bacteroidaceae; genus Bacteroides. The sequence goes on from JAFABG010000017.1 coordinate 6,513, forward strand.
TTGGTAAAATTAGGCAGGAAGCGGACGGTAAGTGAAGCCTGTGCTGCCGATACTTCTTCGGCAGTCTCCACCCCTTTGCCGTTAGATTTCATCACCATCCGAAAAGTACCGAAGCCGTCAAGTGATACGCTTTCTGATGCTTGCAGGTGCTGCGCCACTACGATGACCAGGTTATCCAGCGTGTTCTTCACATCACCGGCCGAGAGAGACGAGTAGGCGGCTATCTCTTTAGCAATTTGGGAAGTGGACACATTGGCCGTGTAAATCACACGGGGATGAAACATTTTTTTGTTGTTTTTGTCTTCCAGAATAGACTGGAAGGATTTAAATAATACAGGCATAATAGTAATAGTTTTTTTGTGTAAATAATTTAGTTTAGTTCTTGTCTTAAGCTTAATGACATTGCAAAGATACGGGCATTATTCAGACTATCACAGTCCATTTCTCAAAGTGCGTTCATTAATTAATTCATAACGCTGAGCAGATAATGACCAGGCAATTTGATTTTACCACTGCTCTCCCAAATCGTATTAAAACCTTTCCAAACGGCATTTCCAATAGCTCCAAAGTTACTTTTCAAAATAATGGCGTATTGCTCCGAAGGTGGAATTTTATAGAGCCGAAGGTTTTCCATCAACCCCAGAAAATTACGCTGAACCTCATCGCAAGGCGGCTGCATTCCATCCACATCTTCTTGCGTCAATTTATTTCTTTTTTTCAAAATTTTTCCTCCATCATTCTCTCCTTCAGGAGGGTTAGGAAGGGGGTTTATTTTGCTTTGATTTGTTTTAGTTTGTTTTCCTTTGTTTTGTGTACTCAATGTATTCATTTCAGGCGTAATTGTTGCAGCATCACAGTCTGGTGTTACAGCATCGGTTGTTGTGCATGCCACAGCTGCACTACGGCGATTTTTCTGAGAGAAGCGATATGAGCTCATCTCTTCGGCCTCCAGCAGGGCATACTCCGGCTCTATGAGCGAACTGCTTCGCCGCTTGGTGATGAACAGATACTGCCGCTGAATATCGGCAGAAGTCAGGATGTTGTATTGCCGAAACAGTCCGGCATCAAACAAGCCATATTCCACCGCCAGACCAATGACGCGTTTCACGTCATCAAGTTCCGTACTGTAAAGGTTATCGGCAAGTTCGTCGTAAAACTCATCATCACCAAAAACATAATATCCCTTGCCCGCATAAATGTACGACAGTGTCTCCACCAGTATCGCAAAGGCGGAATCGCCTTCACGTTTCATGATCCTACGCACCATACGATCGTACATAAAGCTGGTGCTCAAGGGGAAATAATCTAGCCCTCGTTTTATTCTTCCCATAGTTCGCGCAATTTTTCTTTTTTTTGTTTTCTACTAATACTCTCGGCCACTACCCTACAGGCATGTTGTATAAGAGACATACGCACAATGGGATCTTTCACTTCAAAAATCACAGGATAGGAAACAGAATTATTTTCAAAACATAAATTCTTCTGGCGTTCACGGCGTTTTTTTGTATCTGTTTTCTTGCATTCCTTACAATAGCTTTCGGGAGCATGGGTACGTTTATTCATATAAAAAGCCTCTACAGGAAGCTCACGCTTGCAACATCCGCAAACGTGTAGAGATGGAGTAAGAATGTGTTTCATATTCATTTTGTATTTCAAAGTTTTCATTTTATTAATTTCATTAGAAAAAAGCCTCTAAACGTTCTTGCTCGTAGCGAATATAGATGCAGCGTACAAGAGATATAGATCGGTTGTGTAAGTAATATATTGCCTGTGTGTTAGAGATATAGTCGGGTGGAGGACGAGACAAAATCGATTCCTTCATAAAGTTGCTGTTTTTTTTCATATTTACCTGATTAGAAGTTCCCATAATTGAAACAAATCTCCAAATTGACAACACAAAGATAATACAGTTTAACATTATAAAACAAACGTTTTTCAATTATGAATTTAAAATAATTTATAAGCAATTAATAATGAGAGAATAACGCATTCTAATTATTTTACACTTGTTTAAAACAGAGATTCATCGGATCAAATATTCTACGCAACAGAGATTGAGACAGGGATCATTTTTAGATGTTTCACGTGCAACAGTTTCATAATAAGCCAAACCCATTCATCAAGATTTATAATTTGAAATTAAATAATAAGAATTTCATTATAATATTAATATTATTAATATATTTACCAACAGACCGCATTTAATATAATAATTTGATATATATAGATATTAAACCAGATATATCATATTATAAAATCTGATAATAGTAAATATAGATTATCTATTAATAATACTTTTATAGATTAAAGCGCTTTTGCTTGCGTGTACTTCTTTGCTTATGAACAAAAGAATGATCGTACAAGTGATATTAAGTTTAACTGATTATAAATGACAGTATGAGGGCTAACTAACACAAATCGTATGAAAACTATATTAACGTTAATCAGTACATTGTTTTACATATCGTATCTTTCTGCGCAAACCTATTATTACGATGTAACCAAAACTTTTCAGGAAAATGGATACACATATCAATGTGATGTAAAACGCTCTACACGAGTTACATTATACAATAAAGAAAACAAACTAACTAACACAAAGTGGACATTTAAAGACACTGGAGAAGAGCCACCTTTCCCATACTATTTTGACGATTTAGAAGACGATACATGGACTAAACGAAAAAGCTACGCCATTGTAAATGATGCATTCTCGGAAGAAGAAAAGCAACGGATTAAAAGAGCTAAATTAGATATATGCATATATATAAATTCAAATACCGGAAAAGTGATAGAAGTCGATTTTATTTTTTTAGCTACTGATCCTTTAGCAACAATTCCTGTATCTGTATATCGAAAAATAGAGGTAGAGTTGAAAAAAAACATCTGGTTCAAACCTACTCCCGAAGGAAAGAAAATGAATTATCTGGTACGGACATGGCTACAAGAAATTGGAGAAACAATATTGCCTGATTGATAACAGGAAGAGACCTTATTATCCAATATGCAACTTTCAACAAGGGCAGGAGCACTATCGACTGATATTCTCATCCGTCGAGTAGGCTTCTGCCCTTTTTTGCATGATTTGCCTTACAAGTAAGTAGAGCAAACGATATATATTGATGCTAGACTAGACTTCTTCGCCTTTCAAAGTAGCTGAACTAGCTTCTGTGATGCGTACGCGAACAAAATCGCCTACACGATGCGTACCTCTGTCGAACACCACCACACGGTTCTGCTCCGTACGTCCGAACAGCTGATCGCGAGAGCGCTTGGAAACTCCTTCCACAAGCACTTCGTAGGTATTCCCTATGCAACGCTGGTTAGACGCAGCAGACAACCGATTCTGCAAAGCGATGATCTCATTGAGACGACGCACTTTTACTTCTTCGGGCACATTATCTTCCAGATGTTTTGAGGCATACGTACCTGGACGTTCAGAATATTTAAACATAAAGGCCGCATCATAACCACATTCCTCCATAAGTGAAAGCGACAACTGATGATCTTCTTCCGTCTCGGAATGGAAACCGGAGAAGATATCGGTAGTCAATCCGCACTCTGGAACGATGCGCTTAATAGCTGCCACCCGTTCCAAATACCACTCACGGGTATATTTACGGTTCATCAGCTTCAAGATGCGCGAACTTCCACTCTGCACAGGTAAGTGAATATGCTTGCACACATTAGGCACCTGAGCAATCACTTCAAGCGTATCGTCGCTCATATCCTTCGGATGCGAAGTGGTGAATCGAATGCGTACATCCGGCGCACTTTCGGCCACCGTGCGAAGCAACATAGGGAACGTAATCACTTCACCATCAGTCTTTTCAAACTGATAAGAGTTCACATTCTGTCCCAACAAGGTGACTTCCTTATACCCCTTAGCTACCAAATCGGCCACTTCATTGAGGATGCTGTCAACATCACGACTACGCTCACGTCCACGCGTGTAGGGCACGATACAATAGGTACAGAAATTATTACATCCTCGCATGATAGATACAAAGCCCGAAATATGATTTCCGCAAATACGCGAAGGGATCACATCACGATAAGTCTCTGTAGTAGAGAGATCTACATTAATGGCTTTCTCTCCTGCTTCCACCGCAGCGATAAGTTCAGGCAGAGTGAGATAAGCATCCGGACCCACTACCAAGTCTACATGATGATTCGTAATTAAATCATCCTTCACGCGCTCGGCCATACATCCCAATACACCAACCACCAAATGTTTCTTTTTGCGCTTCAGCGACTGGAAGAACTCTAGACGGTTCAGAATCTTCTGCTCAGCATTATCGCGAATGGAGCAAGTGTTCATAAACACCGCATCCGCTTCTTCAAGCGTTTCGGCCACGGAATATCCCGCCATTTGCATCACTGAAGCAATTACTTCACTGTCTGCCACATTCATCTGGCAGCCATAAGTCTCGATAAACAACTTCTTGTTGTCATCAGCAGTTGCGGATTTAAAGTCCACTCCCGTTAATTCGTTCATATTCAAATTTCTTTTTTAAAGTTGAGCGCAAAGATAGGGCTTCGAATTCAATCTGCAGTGAATTGACACATAAATAACGCAAAAACTTGTGACACAACAGAATTTCTAATAATAAATGTTAATACTAAAAACATTTAAAAGACATATTCTTGGAATTTTTAATTTTAATTTTCATTTTTGTGGAATGAAAGAAACATTAGATTTTTTCATAGTTAAGGTTTAGGTTAAAAAAATTAAGGGGAGCTGTGAAGCTGCCCTTTTTTCATAACAAACTGTTAGCCTAAGTCGGATAAAAAATGTAACTTTGGCAGATAAACTATAAAGCAGCGAAACAATATGGAAGATTTTTTGAAATTTCTCTTAATTGCTGGCGTCGTCGTATTGGGAATATTCAGAGAGGCGAACAAAAAGAATAAGTCAAAAAAGACTCAAACAACACGCCCGGCATCGCCCGTATTTTCACCCGTCGAAATAAAGCCCGACGCAAAGCCTATGCCCAATTTTAGGGAGAAAGTCCAATCTTTGGGCGAAAAGAAAAAGCCTGAAATATCCGTAGCTGCCTCTCTGGCAAACAGCTCGGCACAAGATCAACGAAACAAGATACAAGCTGCACTCCTCGAAGGACCCGAATCGGACGCTCAGGAAGAGTTCGCCATTCGCTCTGCTGAAGAAGCCCGCAAAGCCATTATCTGGGGCGAAATATTGGAACGCAAGTATTAACCACCAAAATATAAACTGTATTTAACACGAAATTCATAGCATTTATGTCATTCAATCTTATTTCGGCAGCAGAAGCTGCAAGCCTAATAAAACATGGCTATAACATCGGTCTGAGCGGATTTACACCCGCCGGAACGGCAAAGGCTGTTACAGCTGAACTTGCAAAAATTGCAGAAGCTGAACACGCCAAAGGAAACCCTTTTCAGGTAGGTATTTTCACAGGTGCTTCAACGGGTGAATCGTGCGACGGCGTTTTGTCGCGTGCTAAAGCCATTCGTTATCGAGCTCCATATACCACCAATTCCGACTTCCGAAAAGCAGTGAACAACGGTGAAATAGCATACAACGATATCCACTTGTCGCAGATGGCACAAGAAGTACGCTATGGATTCATGGGCAAAGTGGACGTAGCCATTATCGAAGCCTGCGAAGTGACTCCAGACGGAAAAGTCTACTTGACTGCTGCCGGTGGCATCTCACCCACCATCTGCCGCTTAGCCGATCAGATTATCATTGAGCTGAATGCTGCACACAGCAAATCGTGCATGGGTTTACACGATGTATACGAACCTCTAGACCCGCCTTACCGTCGAGAAATACCTATATACAAAGCAAACGATCGCATCGGATTGCCTTATATTCAGGTAGACCCAAAGAAGATTGTAGGCGTAGTTGAAACCAACTGGCCCGACGAAGCTCGCTCGTTTGCCGCAGCCGATCCGTTGACAGACAAGATCGGACAGAACGTAGCCGATTTCCTTGCTGCCGACATGAAACGTGGCATCATTCCTTCTACATTTCTCCCGCTGCAATCAGGTGTAGGAAATATCGCTAATGCGGTGCTTGGTGCTTTGGGACGAGATAAAACAATTCCTGCTTTCGAAATGTATACCGAAGTGATTCAGAATTCTGTGATCGACCTGATTCGTGAAGGACGCATCAAATTCGGTAGTGCTTGTTCACTCACTGTAACCAACGACTGCTTGGAAGGTATCTACAACGACATGGACTTCTTCCGCGACAAGCTGGTTCTCCGCCCTTCGGAAATTTCCAACAATCCGGAAATTGTTCGTCGTCTCGGCATCATCTCCATCAACACAGCTATTGAAGTCGATCTATATGGCAACGTGAACTCTACACATATCGGTGGAACGAAAATGATGAACGGAATTGGTGGTTCGGGCGACTTTACCCGCAACGCTTATATCTCCATCTTCACTTGTCCGTCTGTAGCCAAAGAAGGAAAGATCAGCGCTATCGTACCGATGGTGTCTCACCTCGACCACAGTGAACACTCTGTAAATATCATCATTACGGAACAAGGCGTAGCCGACCTGCGCGGAAAAAGCCCGAAAGAACGTGCACAAGCTATTATCGAAAACTGTGCGCACCCAGACTACAAACAACTTCTTTGGGACTACTTCAAGTTGGCCGGTGGCAAAGCTCAAACACCACACGCCATTCAAGCTGCGCTCGGCATGCATGCCGAACTGGTAAAAACCGGAGATATGAAAAACACGAATTGGGCAGATTACGCTAAATAAAGCATAGAAGATCTATCAGTCATACTTTCACTCATCGTTTGTATTTGCATGGCAAATACAAACGATGTTTTTTTTAAGCCCACATAGCTGCCCCTCTTTACTGAAACTCTTCCTCAATGAGCCACTCAGTGCTGGATAATTGTCGCACAAACCTTATCCTGAAAAGCCCTAGCCATTGCTGCCGAAAGAATATTCTGATTCATGATGGCAAACGCCACCTCATGACCGTTCTTCATACGGAGATATCCCGCAAGCGCATTGATAGCCGTAAATGAACCGGTTTTAGCATGTACATTTCGATAAGCCGGAGTATTCTTCATTCTATTCTTCAGCGTACCATCTATCCCAGCCACGGGAAGTGCTTTATACAGCTTCCGGAATATATCAGTCTGCGAATAAGCATACTTCAAAAAATCGACTAACAAAGCAGGGGAGAGGTAGTTATAGTTTGACAAGCCACATCCATCAGCCACTTTATAGGCTTTAGGGTCATGCCCCAGAGCACGAACCAACTTCATGATCTCCACAATTCCATCTTCATCGGTCACCCGTTTCTTACCTGTGGCTTGTGAAGCCAAACGACAAAGCATCGCTTCGGCATTCAAATTATCACTCTCTTTCATCAATTGGTTCAAGACATTCTGCACCGGAGTCTCGCAGCTGGCTACCTGCTCCACACCCTCAGCAGGAAGCTCGGCAAAACCAAAAGAAGATTGCGACGCCTCAACTCCACGGGCACCAAGCCGTTCAACAAACGTATGCATAAAGAAACTTCCCGAATCGTACACGTTGACCCATCGCTTTCTTATTTTAGATACATTTCCTGATGCAATAAGCTGATTCCCATTGCTTAGCCAATCTCGCGACAGCGAGAAATTTCCAGCAGCAAGTGTTCGGGTTTTTGTTTGGTTGACGAGCGTATAATAGGAAGAAATAGGCTTGCACGAGAGGCTTGCCGCCTCTCCTTTATGAAAAGCCGGTATGGCTGTCACTTCTACTGCACCTTTGCAAAACATCAGTGGAGAAAGATAAGGCTGATAGGCTTCCGGAGTATCATCCCAAGCCCAGCCATTTCCCCAATACAGGGAATCTTTCATAGAAACATCACCATAGATATTTCCGTTGACGAACGAAAAAGGAAGATTGACCACCTGATCTACTAGTGAATCCATCTGCTTATCGGCAAACTCAGGATCGAAACCACCAACGACATAAAGATTGCCCTGCAACGTATCATGCGCTATCACACCATCGTGCCACACCTCTGTGCGAAACGGATTATCGGCATCGGGGCGGGAAAGGGCAGTGATTGAAGTGAGCAATTTCATCGTAGAGGCCGGACGCGAGAGCTTTTCTGCCCGATAAGTATAAATAGATTGCTTGGCAGTTAAGTCATACACAGAGATGCCTACCTCAGAGGCTTCCGGCAGCATCGCTTTGATAAGTGAATCTATTTGAGATAAGTTATCCTGCGCCCATGCAGGAAGGAAACATAGCGACCAAAGAACTAATAAAATACTTTTTTTCATCAACAAATATATTAATGATACCCTCCTCTCAGGCTACCTAAGAATAAAGGGATCAATTCAAGATAATCCTTCTCTAAATATCTCAGCCACCGTAGGATGAGGAAAAACAATTTTCTTCCACTCCTCTGCTGTCCATCCGAGTTCCACCGCAGTGCCTGCAAGGGTGATGATCTCAGAAGCCGGATTTCCCAATACATGAGCACCAATCACTCGCTCTTGATCGTCAATCAGCATCTTGCATATGCCATTCACACCCTCATTCTCAGCAACAAAACGCCCTGAGTAAGCCATCGGAAATTTCACAATCCTAAACTTGAGCTCTTTCGCCAAAGCTGACTCTTCGGTCTCTCCGACTCCTGCTATTTCGGGATTGGTATAGACCACTCCTGGAATAGCTCTGTAGCTCATCACATCTTCCTTGCCCAAGATAGCATCTACAGCAACTTCCGCTTCACGAACAGCCGTATGTGCCAGCAACGAGAAACCTGTCAGATCGCCACAAACATACACACTCGAAAGTGAAGTTTGCATCTTTTCGTTCACTCGGATCGCTCCCCTTTCTGTCTTCTCTATGGGCAAATGTTCAAGACCGAACCCTTTAGTTACCGGCCTGCGACCGACACTCATCAGAATTCGTTCTGCAATAACATTTCCCGCTTCTCCCTCGTGCTCATAAGCAACCATTGTTCCTTCTTCCACCTGCGACAAAGCAACTACTTTGGTACTAAGCAAAAACTGAATGCCTCGCTTGGCATATTCGACACGAAGCAGAGCCGATAATTCTTTATCCATTCCACCCAGAATCTCATCCATCATTTCAATCACCGTGACCTTCACGCCCAAGCTAGTGAAGAAAGAGGCAAATTCCATGCCGATGACTCCACCACCCACAATGATTAAGGAAGCAGGTAGTTCCTTGTTGTCAAGTGCATCACGGTGAGTCCAATAGTTCACCTTCTCCAATCCGGGAATAGGAGGTATAAACGTCTCCGAACCGGTACAAAGAATCAAATGCTCTCCTTCATAGATTTCTTCGCCACAACGAACGGTGTTTTTATCTATGATCTGCGCCTCACCAACCACCATCGTAACTTGACTGAAAGTTAGCTTGGCTTTGATTCCCAATACCAACTTACGCACCACTTTGTTTTTACGGGCGATAATCTTAGGTAGATCGAAAGAGACCTCCGATACATTCACTGCATACTTCGAAGCATGTCGGGCACTGTCTAATGTCTTTGCCGAATACAAGAGTGTTTTCGTTGGCACACAACCTTCATTGAGGCAAACTCCACCCAAACTGCTTTTCTCAATAAGCAATACGCTCAAACCGGCTTTCCCGGCGGCTTCGGCAGCTGTATACCCTGCAGGACCGCCACCAATAATAATTACTTGATATTTCATACTCTATGATTCAGAATCCTCTTTTCAAGTAGTTCGGCAAACTCCCGTTCTTTGACTGGCATTACGGAAGCATACTTGCCGTTTGCATACGAAATCAATACATAATTAGTCACCGAAAACTTCCCGAATTGCATGGAATGGCATTTCTTTATCTCCGTAATCTCGACAATAGGAATCACCTTTTTACGCACAAATCGCCCGGTTGAAATTTCTAATTTATCGTCAGAAGTTACGACATAAACCGTGTGAATGATCTGTTCGATCACCACGATGAGAAGAAGGCCTAACAATACAGCAGGCAAGATATATTTACACCACATTGCGCCAATAACATTTACTGTTATTACCACCAGCAAGAAATACTGATACCAAGCGATGCGCGCATGAAAAATTCGATTCATTTTGTCAGCTTTTTGCGTGCAAGGTAGCAAATTTATGAATTAGTGACAACGAAAAGCACAACGAAGTAACTTATTTTGTAGCTTTGCGGTGATAAATAACAAAACTATGGTAAGAAAATTCGATTTCCTCGTTATCGGTTCAGGAATTGCCGGTATGAGTTTCGCGCTTAAAGTAGCACACAAAGGCAAAGTTGCTCTTATCTGTAAAAGTGGGCTGGAAGAAGCCAACACCTACTTCGCACAAGGAGGAGTAGCATCTGTGACCAACTTACTGGTAGATAATTTCGACAAACATATTGAAGATACTATGATTGCCGGAGACTGGATAAGCGACCGAAACGCAGTAGAAAAAGTGGTACGCGAAGCACCTGCACAAATTAAAGAACTGATCGGATGGGGAGTAGATTTCGACAAAAATGAAAAAGGAGAATTCGATTTGCACCGCGAAGGTGGACACTCCGAATTCCGCATTCTTCACCATAAAGACAATACGGGAGCTGAAATTCAGGATAGCCTGATTAAAGCTGTACAGAGACACCCTAACATAGAGGTGATCGAAAACCAATTTGCCGTTGAAATCCTCACACAACACCACCTAGGCGTAAACGTCACTCGACAAACCCCGGACATTAAATGTTACGGCGCCTACATTCTCGATCCAAAAACCGGTAAAGTAGATACCTATCTGGCTAAAGTGACCCTCATGGCCACTGGTGGAGTAGGATCTGTCTACCAAACCACCACCAATCCATTGGTCGCTACCGGCGACGGAATTGCTATGGTGTATCGTGCTAAAGGCACAGTGAAAGATATGGAGTTTATACAATTCCATCCTACAGCTCTCTATCATCCGGGCGATCGCCCCTCTTTCCTCATCACGGAAGCGATGCGTGGATATGGTGCGGTTCTTCGCACAATGGATGGCAAAGAGTTCATGCAAAAATATGATCCTCGCCTTTCGCTGGCTCCTCGCGACATCGTTGCTCGCGCCATCGATAATGAGATGAAAAATAGAGGCGACGATCACGTCTATCTTGACGTTACGCACAAAGACGCCGAAGAGACTAAAAAACACTTCCCCAATATCTACGAAAAATGTCTTAGCTTAGGCATTGACATCACCAAAGATTTCATCCCTGTGGCACCCGCTGCTCACTATCTTTGCGGCGGTATTCTTGTCGACCTGAACGGACAATCGTCCATCGAACGTCTTTATGCCGTAGGAGAATGTTCTTGCACCGGACTTCATGGGGGCAACCGACTGGCATCGAACTCATTGATAGAAGCTGTAGTCTATGCCGATGCTGCTGCTAAGCACTGCTTGCAGCTGATAGAACGCTATTCGTATAACGAAGAAATCCCGGAATGGAACGATGAAGGAACAAGTTCACCGGAAGAGATGGTGCTCATTACGCAAAGTATGAAGGAGGTGAATCAACTTATGAGTGCCTATGTTGGTATTGTACGCAGTGATCTTCGCCTGAAACGTGCTTGGGACAGACTGGATATTATTTACGAAGAGACAGAAAGTTTATTCAAACGCAGTGTTGCTTCGAAAGAGATCTGCGAATTGCGTAACATGATCAATGTAGGATATCTCATTATGCGCCAAGCTATTGAACGCAAAGAGAGTAGAGGATTACACTACACCATTGACTATCCACACGCTAAAAAATAAGACAAAGGAAAAACAAAAAAAGCCGCTTACAAATCAAGGTAAGCGGCTTTTTTTATCCTAATTAGGGCATTTATTAATAGTTTTCTTTCTTCACCTCAAAGTAAGCTTGAGGATGCAGACATGCAGGGCAAACTTCAGGTGCTTCTGTACCAACGCTAATGTAACCGCAGTTACGGCATTGCCATACCACTTCACCTTCTTTAGCGAACACCGTCATCTTTTCGATGTTGTTCACAAAAGCCAAGTATCTTTCTTCGTGTCCCTTTTCTGCAATAGAAATGTTGCGATACATAGCAGCAATCATTGGAAAGCCCTCTTGCTCAGCAACATCAGCAAAGTGAGGATAATCTTGTGACCATTCTTCGTGTTCACCTGCTGCTGCAGCACGTAGATTTTCGAGTGTAGTACCAATCACACCGGCAGGATAACTGGCAGTGATTTCCACCATGCCTCCTTCGAGAAACTTAAACATACGTTTAGCATGTTCCTTTTCCTGATCGGCTGTCTCCGTGAAAATAGCAGAAATTTGTTCATAACCTTCTTTCTTTGCAGCACTAGCGAAGTAAGTGTAACGCATTCTTGCTTGAGATTCCCCAGCAAAAGAAGTCAGCAGATTTTTTTCAGTCTGGGTTCCTTTAATACTCTTAGTCATAATTCTTCTATATTTAAAATTGGTTGATTACCTAGCGTAACTTGTCGTATGGTCTAATAACGCAAAAATAAAAAATTTGTTCACAAAAAAGCGTATTTTCTTATGAATAAAAACAATTATTAAAGAGATAAAACCAATTAACAATCAAATAAGCGCTACGAAACACACTTATTTCAATTCTTTTGCTTAATTTTGCAACCTCGACTTTGCAAAATACGAATAAAACAGTAACAATTCACCAAATGAAGTTCTTAAATTTTAAACCCAAATTAGTTTCTTGTTTAAAGAATTATTCAAAAGAAACTTTTATGGCCGACCTTATGGCGGGCATCATCGTGGGTATCGTTGCCCTTCCACTTGCCATCGCCTTTGGTATTGCTTCGGGCGTCTCTCCTGAAAAGGGAATCATCACTGCTATCATTGCCGGATTTATCATTTCACTCTTGGGAGGAAGTAAAATTCAAATCGGCGGACCGACCGGTGCATTTATCGTAATTATCTATGGCATTATTCAACAATATGGAGAAGCCGGGCTGATAGTAGCCACACTTATGGCAGGTGTAATCCTTATTCTTTTAGGGGTATTCAAGTTGGGAGCAGTAATTAAATTTATTCCATATCCCATCATTGTAGGTTTCACTAGCGGTATTGCTGTCACTATATTCACTACGCAAATTGCTGATATCTTCGGACTTACCTTCGGAAATGAAAAAGCACCGGGAGATTTTATAGGAAAATGGATGATCTATTTCAGGCATTTCGACACGATAAACGTATGGAATACGTTGGTCAGCTTGGCGAGTATTATCATTATAGCCCTTACACCTAAATTTTCAAAGAAGATCCCCGGTTCACTCATCGCTATCGTTGTGGTAACACTTGCCGTATACCTGATGAAGACCTACGGAGGAATAGACTGCATACCGACAATCGGCGATCGCTTCACTATTAAATCGGAGCTACCCGAGGCTGTTGTACCGGCACTGAACTGGGAAGCTATTAAGAACTTATTCCCGGTAGCCATCACAATTGCCGTACTTGGAGCTATCGAATCTTTATTATCCGCAACGGTAGCAGACGGTGTCATCGGCGACAGACACGACTCTAACACAGAATTAATTGCTCAAGGAGCAGCAAATATCGTTGCCCCTTTGTTCGGAGGTATTCCAGCCACGGGAGCTATTGCCCGAACGATGACGAATATAAACAACGGAGGAAAAACACCCATTGCCGGCATTATCCATGCTATCGTTTTACTCTTGATTCTTCTATTCCTAATGCCACTTGCTCAGTACATCCCGATGGCGTGTCTAGCGGGTATATTAGTGATTGTATCTTATAATATGAGTGGATGGCGTGTTTTCAAAGCCTTACTAAAAACGCCAAAGTCAGATGTTACCGTTTTACTGATCACTTTCTTCCTTACGGTGATTTTTGATCTGACTGTAGCCATCGAAGTGGGACTGATCATTGCTTGCGTGCTATTTATGAAACGTGTGATGGAGACCACTCAAATCTCTGTGATTACAGATGAAATCGATCCGAACAAAGAATCTGATATTGCTTTGCATGAGGAAAATTTACGCATTCCAGAGCGAGTAGAGGTTTATGAAATCAATGGACCCTATTTCTTTGGAATCGCCACAAAATTTGAGGAAACCATGGCGCAATTAGGAGACCGGCCGAAAGTGCGCATTATCCGTATGCGTAAAGTTCCATTCATTGACTCCACTGGTATACACAACCTAATGGTGCTTTGCGAAATGTCGAAAAAAGAAAAAATTACGGTTATCCTTTCCGGGGTTAACGAACAGGTACATAAAGTGCTTGAGAAAGCTGGATTCTATGAATTATTAGGTCAGGAGAACATCTGCCCTAATATCAACGTAGCGCTCAAACGCGCCAAAGAACGGGTGGAAAACTACCTATAAAAGGATGTCACTATCCGATCAACATGGTGTCACTATCCAGTCCATATACCAACACTATACGGATCGGATAGTGACACCATACGTTTGAAAGGAAAACTCAAGGAATCAGGAGAATAATGAACTAGCATCACCGTTTCTTTTATTTATTTTTTATCTTTGCCTTCTATTAGTTAAATAAAAGAGCCAATACAATGCCAAATCGCGCAATATGGGAAGCTGAATTTGAGGAATTGTTCAAAAAGAACTATTCCCGCCTTTTCTATTGTGCACTCGACTGGGTGGAAGATTCGGAGGCAGCCAAGGATATCGTCAGCGAAATGTTTGCCGAAGCTTGGAAACAATACGAACGCCTACGCAACGAAAACATCGAAGGCTATCTTTTTCGCTCTATACGCAATCGATCCATCAATTATCTAAAACATAAATCAGTAGAAATGCAGTATCAGCAATCTTTTTCTTATCAGAAAGAAGAGATAATTGATGAAGATCCTATTGCTCATGAAGAAAATCTGCAATTGATAGAAGAGGTGATTAAAGGTTTCACCCCACAAACCCGATTCATTTTTGAGCAATGCTATTTTGAAGGCAAAAAGTATCAGGAATTAGCCGACTTGATGAATATTAGTGCTAGCGCAGTGCATAAGCACATGAATAAGGCCTTTGCTACATTTCGAAAAGTTTTTGCGGAAAAAGAAAAAAACAATCGTTCCAAGGGTGACCGATTTGTACAATAATTGTTATATATAATACATGGAAGATAACTCAACCATAAAAGGTAAATCATCAGAATTGGAACCTGACAAGGAGATGAAAGCATATATCGCTCTAGCGCAAATGGCCAAGAAGCGTAAGGAAACACCTTGCCCTGACGCTGATGAAGCATGGAAAGCTTTTCACCACGATAATGAACGCCTTGCCATAAATAAGAAGCGTTTTGAATGGCGTATGTGGGGAGCTGCTATGGGCGGAGCTGCTGCTATGCTTGCCCTTATCTGGATCTACTCGTATTTCACTCAGCCGGAAGTTTTGCCAGAAGCAGTGGTTGCCATGGTCTATGATGAAACCCCTCAAAATATCACCTTACAAGAGAATGATCAAATTGTCGATTTGTCAGACAAAGATTCGGTCTCTTTTCACCATAAAAAGATGCCATTAGTTGCTTCTACTACTTCGCAAGCACCTGCTAGCAAACGAATCTCCTCTGCTCAACAAATCACTCCAAGAATTCAAAAGCTATCGACTCCACGTGGTATGGATTTCAAAGTGATTCTACCCGATGGATCGGAAGTTTGGCTCAATGCCGAAAGTACCATTGAATTCCCTGCAGCGTTCACTGGTAAAGAACGTCAGGTGATGTTGAAAGGAGAAGCATATTTCAAGGTGGCTCACAATGAGAAAGCACCATTTATAGTCAATTCAGACAAAATGAGTATCCGTGTACTCGGCACTGAGTTTAACTTCAAAAGTTATGCCGCTGAAACGCCTCATGTTTCATTGATACACGGATCAGTGGAAGTACTTCGTTCGGATAATAAGCAACCTGAGACCAGACTAAAACCCGGACAAGATGCTTGGTGCGACGAAAACGGAAAGATTCATGTCGACGAAGTAGATACTTATGCAGTCACTCAATGGGTGAATGGATTCTTCTATTTCGATGGACTTCCATTGGTAGATATTCTTCGCGAATTGGGACGTTGGTATAATTTAGGAGTGATTTTCCGCAACACTACAAGTATGCACTACAAAATGCATTTCAGCGCTTCACGCAACGAAACCATTGATCAGGCGATAGAAAATCTGAACCGATTACGCAAAGTTCAAGTGCGTATCGAAAACAGTAATCTAGTGGTTTATTAACTATTCACCTGCTTCCCACTATCCAAGAGTTTATCAGTAAAGAAGCATTAAACCAACTTTTCTATCATTTTTTTCATTTTTAGGGGTATCCGATTTACATAGTGGGTTGTTTTTAATTAAAAACGCGTTCAAATTTATGTGTAATAGTATTAAAGACGATTCATTATGAAATCTTTATTGAGGAAAATCAAAGCAAAAAAGAAGGGCAAAAGAATTGGATTCTTGTTGTTGCTGGGTTGCATACTGTCCATTAGCACAGCGGTAGCCCAATCTGCAGACGCAGATAAAAAAATCTCATTTCAATGCAATAACGAGAAACTATCCGTAGCATTGCAACAGGTAGAACGTTTATCTGATTATTATAAGATACAATTTGCTTATGATGACGTGGAAAACTACAAAGTGACCGTTCATCTTAAAAATGTATCTGTAGCAAGTGCAGTATCCGAACTACTGAGAAAAACTAAACTTCAGTTTGAAATCAATGGACGTTTCGTACAGATCTTCTCGGCCAAAAGTAGCCAAGCAAATAAAGGTACTATCCGTGGAACAATTAAGGATAAAAATGGTAATCCATTAGAATGTGCAGTAGTGCAGAACAAGACCGACAATAACGGAGTGATAGCCGACATAAACGGTAAATTTATCCTTGACGTATCGCATAAGAATGTGATGCTTACCATCTCTTATATAGGGAAAAAACCGCTAAACGTAAAGGCAGACAACGGAACTATCGTTAGCTATACACTAGAAGATGATGATAATATGATTAATGATGTAGTCGTAACCGGCTATCAGAACATCAATCGTCGACAACTGACTAGTGCAGTGAGCTCCGTAAAAATGGACGACATCCGAGTACCGGGCATTAGTAACCTGGCACAAATGCTAGAAGGTAAAGTACCCGACATGGTGGTATCTACCAATAGTGGAGAAATTAATGCCACTCCACGATTACGCATCCGCGGAACATCTACAATTATTGGTAATCGGGAACCACTCTGGGTAGTAGATGGGATTATCGTTAACGACCCTGTCAATCTATCGGCAGACGTTTTGAATGATCCGGATTATGTTAACCGTATTGGTAATGCCATCTCCGGATTAAACCCACAGGACATTGAACGCTTGGATGTACTAAAAGATGCATCTGCTACCGCTCTCTACGGAACACGTGCCGCCAATGGTGTGATTGTTATCACAACCAAAAAAGGACGCATCGGAAAGCCTGTCATTTCATATTCTGCCACGACTTCATTTCGTCGTCGTCCACACTACACTGACAAGCGAGTAAACTTGATGAATTCGCAAGAAAGAATTGGATTCTCACAAGACTTAGTGGCTAACCATTATGCTTTTCCTACAGGTATGCCTATGGTAGGTTATGAAGCTGCTTTACAGAATTATTACAGTGGAATCAGTAGCGAACAACAATTCCGTTCAACCGTAGCACAGCTACAAACGATGAACACCGACTGGTTCGAATTACTCACACACAACTCTTTTTCACACGACCACTCAGTAAGCATTTCGGGAGGTTCTGAAACAGTACGCTATTATACTTCTATTGGCTATACCAACGAGGAAGATGTGCTAAACAATACTACCAATCATCGCTACACTGCTATGTCTAAATTAGATATGACTTTGTCGCCCAAATTTCAATTATCATTCAACCTTAACGGCTATCTCAATGAAAGAGAATATGCTCAGTCTACACTGAATGCTATTGACTATGCCTATAACACCAGTCGAGCAATACCGGCTTTCCAAACAGACGGTACTTATGCTTACTATAAGAAATCATCCTATAATGGCTATCTAAACTATAACTTCCTAAATGAATTGGAGAATAGTTCGCAGCTACAAAACACGAATAGCTTTACTGCTACTGCCAATTTGCGCTATTTTGCCAACGATTGGCTAAACGTGAATGCTATTTTCTCGGGTACTTTAGATAATGCAAAAATTGAAGGGTATTGGGGAGAAAAAACATTTTATGCAAGTGACCTCCGTAGAGCTGAATATGGTGAAACTCCTCCATCGAACAGTCTTCTACCTTACGGTGGAGAATTGTCGACACAGAACACTCAAAATAAAAGTTACACCGCTCGTCTGCAGGCAAATATCAACAAATATTTAGGCGAGGAGGGACAACATAACCTCAATATATCATTGGGTGCGGAAGCAAACTCAAATAGATATGAAAGCAATCAATTTACACAAAGAGGCTATTATCCCGATCGTGGAAAATCATTCATCAGTGATATATCTCCGGTAGATTTTGCGAATTATTATCAGGGCTTTGTCATGTCAAACGTACCACTAATGCAGGATAACCGCACACATCTCTTGTCTGCCTATGCTACAGCTTCCTACAGCTACAAAGACTACTTCACACTGAATGCGAACACACGATACGACGGATCGAATAAATTTGGTTCAAGAAGTAATGAGAAATTGCTTCCGGTATGGTCGGTATCAGGCATGGCGGATCTAAAAAACATAACTGCAATCAACGCTGACTGGATAGATAATCTAATCTTAAAAACTTCATATGGTGAACAAGGCAATATGCTCGACGGACAATATCCCGAACTAGTGATAAAAAAAGGAAGCCACAGTAGCTATTATGATGAACTAACATCTACCACACAAGCTTTTGCTAATCCTGACTTGAAATGGGAAAAAACACGTTCAGTAAATATTGGCGTGGAGGGTTCTTTCTTTAACGGAAGACTGACTCTAGGTGCGGAATACTATCATAAGAAAACGACCGATGCTTTTATGGAGAAAAGTATTTCTGACGTGAACGGATATACTTCGTATATGGTCAATTCAGGAACCTTGATTAATAAAGGCTACAACCTGAATCTAACTGCAGTACCCGTAAAGACGAACGACTTCAACTGGATTTTTTCAGCTTCTATTTCCAAAGCAATAAACCTGATGAAAACCGCTCCGGGAAAAGAAACCTACAACCTAGAAGATTTTCTAAATGGAACAGCTGTTGTAGAAGGACAACCCTTAGGGACATTCTATTCCTATAAATATTTAGGACTTAGTCCTGTGGATGGAGGACCACTATTTGATGATTGGGAAGACCGCCAAACAGAATTGATAGGACTAAACAAATATGATACGTATACACAAGTGTTGAAAGCTACCGGCAAACGTGATCCAGATATCACAGGAAGTGTGAACACTACTTTCAATTATAAATCATGGCGATTGGGCATCATGCTTAACTATAGTTTGGGAGCTAACACGCGTCTTTTCCGTATGTTGAAAAACGCGACTACCGGCTATTCACCGGAAATGAATATCAACAGAGACATGCTGAATGCTTGGAAAAAACCGGGTGATGAACTGATCACAAATGTTCCGTCAATTATGAGTATAACATCGGAAGGCTACTTCTATTACAATTCACATTGGAGTTCAGGCGATTTGTATAGTGGAAGTAAGATAGCTGATAATGCTTGGGATATGTATGATTATTCCGACCTACGTGTAGTGAGTGCAGATTATTTGAAAATAGCGAATATCTCACTGACGTACGAATTACCTAAACGAATACTTAATCATTGGGGATTGGGAAGATTAGCCATTACACTAAGCGGAAACAATCTTCACACTTTTTGCCACAGTGAACTAAAGGGGCAAACTCCGACCCAGGGTGGGTTCTCCGAAGTACAACTTTCGGATACTCCTACCTATACACTAGGACTAACACTTGATTTTTAATCTTATCTTCAACAAAAAACGAATTCAGATGATGAAATATTTTCAATATATAGGTCTGGCAGCATTCATCTATTTATTTAGCAGCTGCTCCGGTTTTCTGGAGGAATATTCACAAGATACTTATTATGTATCTTCCTATAAAGATTTGGAAGAACTACTTATAGGCGATTGCTATCTGCCTGTAAACAGCTCGAAAACAGTAGCCTCCACTTCCAACATCGGCTATTTCTTACCATTTCTAGCGGATGAGATGGAAGAACAAAACAGCAGCTACGACGGATACAGTACTTCTTTCGATATCAAAGAAAATATATTTGGTTACTACACTTGGCAACAAAGAGTAGGATTGAAAGCTAGCTACTCGGAATACCTCACAGAGAACGGAACATGGACCAAGGTTTACTACCTTATCAATGTGGCTAATAATGTACTAAGTAGTGTGCAAAAAGTACCGCAAAACAGCCAAGAAGAAAAACAAGGGGTGCTACGTGTCACCGGTGAAGCACATTTTCTGAGGGCTGCTTATTACTTTTGGCTGGCCAACCTATACGGAAAACCTTATAATCCTTCAACAGCCGAAACAGACTTGGCAGTTCCAATTAAGACGGAAGAAAAAGTAAATGATATTCTATATCAACGCAACACAGTAAAAGATGTCTATGCACAGATATTGAAAGATTTACAGGAGGCTGAAAGATGTTTGTCACAAACAGAAAAAGCCACTTCAATTTACAGAGCAGATAGTACAGCTGTCAACTTGCTGAGCAGTCGGGTGTATCTTTATATGCAAAATTGGGAACAAGCAGCTCGCTATGCTGATAAAGTATTGAAAGTTCGCTCTTTCCTAAAAGATATGAACACCACTAAGCGTGAAGATGGCTTCTTGTCAAAAGAATCCAAAGAAACCATATTCTCAATGGGTGGCAACGATATACCCTGCAACATGAATAATTACTATCAAAGCTTTCGCGTATCTACTGACTTATATAATGCTTATGATAGCGATGATTTACGGAAAAGCCAATGGTGGTGGAAGCTGGACGATTTTATCGGATATACTAAACTTGGATATGGTTCCTCCTATGAAGCCAGCTCAATACATCCCGAGCAAGGTGATTTCTACACCAATGGCTATTATTATGGTTGGGACGGTCAATTATCACCCATATCTGACAAATTTTTATTCCGAACAGCTGAAGCCTATCTTAACAAAGCTGAAGCTGAAGCCTATTTAGGGGATGAAAAAGAGGCTCGTGAAACGATCAATACGCTTCGTAGAAATCGTTATGCAACAGGAACCAATTATGAGGTTACTTCGACAGGTGAAGATTTGGTGAAAGCTATTCGTGAAGAACGACGTAAAGAACTAGCTCTTGAAGGGCACCGATGGTTTGATTTGCGCAGATACATGGTATGCGAAAAGTATCCTGAATCTAAATCAATCACTCATCGATATAGTTATTATGACGGGCGTGGAAGTATATCTATGACACAAACCTACGTGTTTGTACTCGAAAAAAATGACCCAGCCTATACATTACCCATACCTAAAGAAGTGTTAGACTACAACACAGGCATGTTGAATAATGAACGCCCTTGGAGAAACTATACCATTACAGACCCTACTAATTGAACTAGAAAATGATGAAATATTATTCTTTACTTTTTGGCTGCCTTTGCTTGGGAATACTGGCAGCATGCAGTGGCGAAGATGAACTAACTGCTATACCAGATACTACGACCAATTATTTTGCTCCCGATCCTAATGCCACAGATCCAGAATCGGTGTTACGCAGAAAATTCTATGAAGAAGAAAATAGTTATCTACTTTTCAACGATACGCTCAGACATGAACCAAGAGGCATCGATTTTAACGGAGATACGTATTATTTCACAGAAACCCTAGACATGGGATATCTTTTGGGACAGAACTCATCTACAGACGTTACAAAATATGCTTATGAATATTTGCAAACGATGGATGAGAAAGAAGATGCAGTTCTTTTTCTAAAGCAGTATATATTACCCCAACTGTCTTCACAGCTTCGCCCTTTTTCATGGTTCATTACGCGCTCTATCACAAACCTGACGTTTTATAACACTTATGAAGCACTGAATGGACAACGAAGTATAGCTATCGCCGTAGGTTATTCCATCTCAGACATGACGACTGAAGAAAAAGAAGTATTGGCTAATCGTGTATTATCCGCCACATTATCAAGCTCAATCTCCGCCAAAGAAAAGGAATTAACAGATTTCTATGCTTTTGGTGACGAATTCTACGGGAACTTCTTCTCTACAGATGATAACCCTGACTCGGATTTAGACATCAATATGAAACACCTCAATGAAGCTGGATTTATCGTATCTGGAGAGTTTTGGGGCATGGAATCGGTCGGAATATACCCTACTAAAAACAAAGACGTTTCTTCATTTATCGAACTTGTAACCAAGTACAATGAGCAAGAAATAGAAGAAATATATGGAGAGCATAAAATCGTTATAGAAAAAGCGCAGATAATGCGAAACCTCATAACGAGTCAAGGTTTTATCTTTAAATAATCAAACACATGAAAAATCATCTGATAAAAATGATATTCTGTCTGCTAGGCTTGTTCTGTCTAGCAGCTTGCAGCAACGACGAAGATGCATCACTACCAAACAAAACACCAGAAGCAACAGGTACTTTTACCGATCAAAGAGACGGAAATGAATATCATTGGATTAAAATGGACGGACTAGAATGGATGACAGATAATCTGCGCTATGACTTAGGAGATGGTATAAACAGTAGTTATTATCTAGATTACAATGATTCACACGAGTATAATTATGTAGATAAATTCTCTGCCAAATATGGCTTTCTCTATTCTTACCAAGGAGCCCTAGATGCAGTACCAGATGGTGGTTGGAGAGTACCTACTGACGATGATTGGAAAGCACTGGAACGTGCACTAGGTATGTCGAAAGAAGAAGCAGATGCCTTAGAATGGAGAGGAGTCACTGCCGGAGAACTGATGAAACAATCAGAAGGAGGCACCTTACTTCATACTTTATTAGCGGGATACTATACTTCTCTTACAGCCTATCAATCGCCAAGTTACCGATTTATGGGAGTGTATGGGTACTACTGGACATCAACTAAAGATGAAAATAAAGAAGGGGAATATTATTTCTATCGAAAACTGTATACTAGTTCTTCACAAGTTTACCGGCAAAGTATGGACAAGTCTGCCAATAAACTTAGTGTAAGACTAGTGAGAAATGCAACAAATTAAATCATTTATTCATTACATGAAAAGAAGAATAATATATTTAGGAATGGCTCTTATAATGACCAGCCTAGGTTTTGCACAAGAAAAAGGGTTTGTACTTAAGGGATGTATACCAGGTATGAAAGATGGTATCGACGTAGCGATACTTGCAAATGAAGATTCATCCTACGATGTTATAGCAGAAACAAAAGTGAAAAACGGCTGTTTCGAACTCAGAGGAAAGGTTGATCATCCTTTTTTATGCACTTTAACAACTAATAATTTGGGATTAATTGAGAAAGACAGCCTCAGTAAAGATACTATTAAGTGGACTTATACACCTATTTTTATTGACAATGTGGAGATGAAGTTGGAAACTACAGATTATAAGTATGTTCCATCTGACTGGAGCATAACACCTAATTTCAGGATCATAGGAGGGAATGTACAGAAGGATTTCAACGAATACTACCAACGCCTTTACGAAGCTACCAACGGTAATGAGCAAAAAATTGTAGAAAAAGATAGTGAAGTAATCAAAACTTTTATTCTGTCACATCCTAAATCAGTAGTATCAGCCTATTTTGCTAATCGCATCTTACTTCGTGGATATAGTCTAAGCAATGAGCAGGTAAGCCAGCTAGAAAAAGCAATTGTAGCAGTTCCCGAAGATACAGCACGCTTCTCTCTGTTTAAAGAAAGAATAAAATATGCCAAAGAGACTACTGTAGGAAGTAAACTTATGAATCTAGAGATTGCTGACCAAAATGGAATAACAGCGAACCTTGTTGACATTATCCCACAAGGAGAATTTGTTCTAGTTGATTTCTGGGCGAGTTGGTGCGGACAGTGCTTAGAAGCTATGCCAAGCATTAAAGAACTTTCAGATAAATACAAGAACAAGCTTACAGTCATTAGTGTATCTTGCGACAGAGCCTTAAAAGCCTGGAAAAGCGCTATGGAAAAACATGACATGCCTTGGGCGCAATATATCCTAACTAAACAAGGATATAATGATTTTTTTAAGAAATATAGAGTCGGCGACGGCGTACCCTATTTTACATTAATTACCCCCGATGGTAAGGTGACGAAAGCACCTCAAAACGTGGAGGAAATAAAAGAGATTTTAAGTAATTACTATAAATAAACTCAATTCGAAAATTTTATGAAATGTTTTCTATTAACAATCGCTACTGTGACATGTCTTATCTTGATGGGTGCTTGTCAACAAAATCAAGGTTATAAAGTGACAGGTACTGTTAAAGGTGCACAAGACGGAGATACAGTAAAACTAATTGAAATGAGAGGATGGGATGCCATAACACTGCAAGAAACGGTTATTAAAAACGGTGAATTCACTTTCACTGGACGTCAAGACACAGCTGACTTCCGCTACCTTACTCGAGTAAAAGACGGTGCTTTCAGCGCAGGAGTACAATTTATTCTAGAAAATGGTGAAATTCATGTTGCCATGAATCCCGATACTTATACCTACGATATTAAAGGCACTCCAACCAACGAAAAATGGTGTGCATTCTTTAATGAAGATGAAGCGCTCTGCGAAAAAAGTTTAGAACTTTACCGAGCATTGAACGATACGGTTCACCCACTTGATAGCCTTATTGCCCAACAGAAACAAACTGAAATGGAAGCAATAGATAAAGAAACTGTAGCCAAAAGACTTCAATTCAGTAAGGATAACATCAAAAATGCAGCAGGGGTTTATTGCCTTCTTTCGAATCTAAAAAACTTCGATGAGGAAACAGTTTCTCAACTCATCAATGAGGTTCCAGAAATCTATCAAACAGAAGATGTGAACACCATCAAAGAGGCCATGGCTAATAAGAAAAAAACAGCTGTTGGACAGCCTTTCATTGATTTTACATTAAAAACACCCGAAGGGAAAGAACTAAGTGTATCGGAAATTGTGAAAGCCAATAAAGTAGTTATGATTGATTTTTGGGCAAGTTGGTGCGGTCCTTGTCGCGCAGAAATGCCTACGGTGAAAGCTGCTTATGAAAAATATCATACGAAAGGTTTAGAAATTATAGGTGTATCACTCGATAATGGTGCTGATGACTGGAAAAAAGCAATAGCAAGTATGGGATTGAAATGGCCACAAATTTCTGATTTGAAAGGATGGAAATGTGAAGGAGCCGAACAATATGGAGTGAAATCTATTCCAGCTACTTTCTTAATCCAAGATGGAAAAATCATAGCACGTGATTTACGCGGAGAGGATCTTGAAAATAAATTGAAAGAGATTCTTAAATAATAGAATTTTTGTTTCTCTATTGAATTATTAGAACTAAAATGAAAAGATTCTGGGAAGATACATGTCTTCTCAGAATCTTTTTTTTAAGCTAAATTGGTGTTGTTAATATGAAGCAGTTGCTGGAATTCCTATTCCTTCGATTAGACTAACAATTCGGTCCAATTCTTCGGGAGTAGCTTTCTGCAGATCATGATCGGGAGTTTCTCTATCTATAGTATAGATCATGACCTGTCGAGGAGAGATTGCTTTGACAGCCTCTAGCCATGGAAGCACAAACTCATCTGAAGTATTGTTCATATCTGTACCCTGATAGCTTCCTTTCAAAAACATAGTTTGAATAATGCAATTCCCTTTGAAAGCTTTCATCCTTTCAATAATATCCTTGACAGCATATTTCCCGTTAGGACGATCTAAAAGATGAATATACGCTTCGTTAACGGTATCCAATTTGAGGATATTGTTATCTACCCGGTTTAAAGCTGCAAACACGGCAGGACGGTCGATAAATGTTGAATTGCTCAATACACTCACTTTCGCTTGCGGAAAATAACGGTTTCTCAATTCGAGCGTATCTTCTATAATTTCTGGAAAATGAGGATGAGCTGTAGGTTCCCCGTTTCCGGCAAAAGTAAGCACATCGGGAGTAGGTCCATTCTCCTGCATATCTTTCAACTTTTCTTCTAATGCAGTTCGTACTTCTTCACGTGTGGGTAGATGTTTTTTCGGACGGTGATCGGCATTAAAGCCGCATTCACAATAGATGCAATCAAATGAACAAACTTTGCCGTCTTCCGGTAATAGGTTAATTCCCAAAGATACACCCAGACGGCGGGAATGTACAGGACCGAAAATGGGTGAAGGAAAAATAATAGTCATGAAATTCCAATTTGACGATTTAATAAATTACGATTAGGTATCCATATACCATTCATCGCTTCTTTTAAGTAAGGCAAAGATACTTCAAAACTTAATGCGAAGTTGCATTTGCAAGTCGGCTTTTTTATTTCCTTGGATTAAATCATTCCCTGTTCCAATTTCATTTCGATCAAGATAGACTGTTTCTCCGAACTTTGTTATGAACAGTATCTTTTTATTCAGTTGATATCTTAAGCGAGCCGTACAGCGAAAACCACGACCTTGAAACGAAGGGGTGTAAAAGGTATAAAGCAACCCGCGCTCTGAAGCATATACGCGTGAATCATAGTCATCGGTAGAAAAATAGCTACCTTGAACATCAGCAAGAAGTTTTGAACTGAATAATGAGGAAGACACCATCTGCGTGAATTGATATCCTATACTAGCTAAACTGTGCTTTGAATGAAAATTATTGTAATCGAGAGTGGTACGCCAAGTAAATCCATTATCTAAAGAATAGTTCAACCGATATCGAAGTTGATGATGAAATATAGGGAGTGTCATCTTCTCACTCTCTCCTGTCAAATCACGCTCTTTCTGTTTATACCGATACTTCAAATACATACTCAGTTTGTCGGAAGGTTGATACGTAACCTGAAACATACCATCAACACCACTTGAAGGTTTACTTATCCTATATTTCTGCCACGGAAAAGAAAAAAGATCAAAGGAAGCGAAGAAATGCCAATGTTGAAAAGGAGAAGTTTCCACACCCAGATAGTATCCTTGCTCGTTTTGTACCGTAGTTCCTTCTCCGAAAGAATGGGCAAACATGGCCCAATAGTTATAGGAATAATAGCGTTGTATGAACATCAACTGTGTTCCTTCCATCGGTGAGTATTGAAAACGGTTCAAAGTGGCTGCTCCTTGTTTTCCCAAGGCGGTTTCACCCTTAAATGAAAAACGTTGCCACCGATAAGCATAATCAATACCTAAATTATAGAACTGATTGCCATGAATATTGTATTTGGAATAACCTGTTAATAACGGTTCATAAGAGTGGTTAAAAAGATAGTAAATACCGGTGATACCCAAATGAATACGGTTCTGTTGATAACTTAGGTTTCCACCGGTTAACTGCATAGCAAATTGGTTCTTTTTATCGGCTTCTTTCTGACTGCGGTGCAATCCGGATTGATAAATAGAAGTAATTTGACCATCTATCAATACTCCATCCAATGAACGGTGTGAATAAAAACTAGAAAGCGTCCATTTTGGGCTCAGTGACAGTGTGGCTGCCACCCCCTGAAAATAATTACTCTCTGCAGTAGAAGAATGTTTCTTTATGCCACCACTCCGGTTGAAAAAAGAAGAAGCATATACCGTTTTTCCCATGAGGTAATCCGTACTAACGACAAGTCCTTGTCCGAAACTTAACCGATAGTTACCAACAGCTAATGTTTTTAAGCGTCCACAATCTTTAAGTAAAAGATAAAATGAATAATAGTCATACCCTTTACGATTATGCAAAGCAAACCAGGGTTCGCCAGCATCTTTCTCGGCTACGAACCCTGCATATAGTTGATCGCCATAGTGGAAGGTGTATTTAACAGAGTTATAAACAGAAGGCCCTAAATAGGTTTGTTCATAACCTTTTCGCTTGTAAAATGGTATATCAATGCGAGTTAAGACTTCATTCTTCCCATATTTCATTGCACTTTTCAACATAGTTTTCCACTGAAATACAGACCCATTGTTAATAGCTTTCACGCATACAAAAGGCAATAAATACTGAATAGTTTGTCTATCCATATCCTCTACCAACTGAAGCTCGTAGAGTGTTTTCATCTGCCCATGGATATACACATAAGCTAATAAATGTTCAATTTGAAGATCGCTAAGAAAAGGAAATTGCTCTAACTGTTGACGCGTAACTTGGTTTAAATTTATAGGCTCATGAAGTCGGGCTGTGAGTTCTTCAAGTTCATTCTCCCAATTGGTTTCATTAACAGTATTATTCACATCGTTATTAACCGATATATCTTCATAAATATCCTCTAAAAAGTCTACTGGGGGGTGTTTAGAAAGATTTTGGGCATAAGAATCAGTAATTATGAACATGCTGTTTATAATACTTATCAACCAAAATTTAAACCTATCATTCATGAATATACCCGAGGTTTTACTCTCAAAATTTAAGAAACAAGAGTGCAAAGATACTTTAAATTGGTTAACATCTTTAAGATATAGATGAATAATAAAATTTTATTCTACATTTGCAGCGTGAAAAGAAGGCTTAACATATTAATAATGATAGTGTTTGCCATGACCTGCTCATTAACGATGCAGGCACAGGAAAAACAAAGCATCAACGGATACTTGGTTCCCATGTGTATCTATGATGGAGATACCATTCCGTTTGTCCAATTAAGAACTGTTTATATCTTCCGCCCCCTCCAATTTAAGAATGAAAAAGAACGCCGTGAATATTATCGACTAGTGAGAAATGTGAAGAAGGTATATCCTATCTCCAAAGAGATTAATCAAGCTATCATTGAAACCTACGAATATTTGCAAACACTACCTAATGAGAAAGCGCGCCAAAAGCATATTAAGCGTGTTGAAAAAGGACTGAAAGAACAATATACCTCTAAAATGAAAAAGCTTTCCTTTGCCCAAGGAAAGCTATTAATCAAATTGATTGACCGACAAAGCCACCAGACTAGTTATGAATTGGTTAAAGCTTTTATGGGTCCTTTCAAAGCAGGATTCTATCAAACATTTGCCGCTCTCTTTGGCGCTAGCCTGAAAAAAGAATATGATCCTCTAGGAGAAGACAAACTAACTGAAAGAGTGGTCTTATTAGTTGAAAACGGACAGATCTAATTTTACCTATTCGTATATAGTATTTCCCCCATAGAGTAATCCACAAGCTCAATGGATATTAACAATACATAAACATTGATTCCCAATAAGTTAACTTCTATATAAACAGCTTATCAACAACTTATGAACCGATTGCAAATAGGCAATTAACGAAGCTTTTTAAATAAATCCCAGATCACAATACCCGTAGTGACAGACACATTCAATGAATGTTTAGTGCCATATTGAGGAATCTCTATACAACCGTCTGAATGATCAATCACTTCCTGCTGCACACCCTTCACTTCATTCCCCATAACAATAGCATATTTTTTCATTCTATCGAGTTCTAACTCATCTAACATAATACTTCCTTCAGCTTGTTCAATAGAATAGACGATGTATCCCTCTTTCCGAAGGTTATCAACAGCATGAACAGCGTTATTAACATACTTCCAATCTACAGTGAATTCTGCACCAAGTGCGGTTTTATGCATTTCTGGATGGGGTGGGGTAGCTGTGATCCCACATAAATAAATACATTCAATACGGAAAGCATCCGAAGTTCTGAACACGGAGCCTATATTGTGCAGACTACGAATATCGTCGAGAACGACCACCAAGGGCAATTTATCTGCCTGCTTAAATTCTTCAGCACTAATACGATTTAACTCTGTTATCTTTAACTTACGCATACTTTTCTCCTTTTCATTATTAACGGTTACAAAGGTAATCCTTTTCTGTTAATAGAGGTGTTGATAATGGTTTAAAACCTGTCGAAACAAACGGCAAAGATTTTAAAAAATAATCCTTGCATAATCCAAAATAAAACCTAGGAGATATCCCTTATGAACATTCCAAATAAATATACTCAAACTTTCGATGCAACCATCAACACATTTTTCACCAGTTATCTACCCATATATATCCATAAAGTTTTTAACTTTGCACTTTATCAACAGGAAGTGAATAACGAATTCTTATTTGTGCTGGCTTTTATTGATAATGAAGATAATAAACCCTAAATAAGCTATCTCTTTATCCGTTCATAACGTACTCATAAAGCTTATACAGGAACTTATAACTTATCTAGCAAGTAAAATCGTATTTATTTGCCAACATTATTAACAGGCTATTATCACTAACAAAGGATTTTTTTAAAAGGAAAGATAAAAGAATATTATTATGAATGAACTCATAAAGGCTATAAAGGAGCTTAAGGAAGAAAAGAAAGCAATCATTCTGGCCCACTACTACCAGAAGGGTGAAATACAAGATATCGCCGATTACGTTGGCGACAGTCTGGCATTGGCTCAATGGGCTGCCCAAACAGAAGCAGAGATCATTGTGATGTGTGGCGTTCACTTTATGGGTGAAACAGCAAAAGTGCTTTGTCCAAATAAAAAAGTGCTGGTTCCTGATATGCAAGCGGGTTGTTCGCTGGCAGACAGTTGTCCGGCCGATCAGTTTGCTCAGTTTGTGAAAGAACATCCGGGACACACTGTTATTTCGTATGTCAACACTACTGCGGCTGTGAAAGCAGTAACAGATGTTGTAGTCACTTCTACTAATGCCAAACAAATCGTTGAAAGTTTCCCCGAAGATGAGAAAATAATCTTTGGTCCGGATAGAAACCTTGGAAATTATATTAACTCAGTTACGAACAGGAGTATGGTGTTATGGGATGGAGCTTGCCATGTGCACGAACAATTCTCTGTGGAAAAGATTGTAGCGTTGAAGGCTCAGCATCCCGAAGCTTTGGTTTTGGCTCATCCCGAATGCAAAAGTACAGTATTGAAATTGGCTGATGTGGTGGGTTCGACAGCTGCGCTTTTGAAGTATGCGGTGAATCATCCAGAAAATACCTATATTGTGGCTACCGAATCGGGCATCCTACATGAAATGCAAAAGAAGTGCCCACAAACAACGTTTATTCCTGCTCCTCCGAACGATAGTACCTGCGGATGTAATGAGTGTAGCTTTATGCGATTGAATACGTTAGAGAAGCTCTATGACTGTTTGAAAAATGAGTCACCTGAAATAACAGTCGATCCTGAGATTGCAGAGAAAGCTGTGAAGCCAATCAAACGAATGCTAGAAATTTCAGCTAAGTTGGGATTGTAATCTATCTTTTTTTTACTTACAAGAGTAAGTTATTTAATTATTGCTGTCCGATAAAATAGCGTTTCGGATTCGTAATTGAATTAATTTAGTGAGGATAGCTTCCACGTGAATAGAAGCATTGAACTGATAAAGCCCAAGGATGATGGCTGTCGTGACATTGACGTATAGAGAATAGTAAAAAGATGGGAAAGATTGGGATAGATCTTTTCCATCTTTTTTTCAATCATTGGAAATATTTATTTAATCTTCTCAATGATTTTTTAGCTCCTACTTATTGCACTTTATCATTTTCGGCAGAGGTTATTTCGGGTGTTCTCCACCGGTGAAAATCTATCAAGCCCTATCGAAATAAACGCTGCAAATTCAACGAATAATCGTCCCAAGGCCACTGAATAATCGTTGTAAAAACACTACAAAATCATCGAACCTCCTCACCCCCAAAGTGACAAAAGTGACAAAAGTGCATATAGTCACTCTCTATTTCAGCTTTTCATCTTGTTTATGATTTAATTTATTGATTTATAGTTAATTAAGTTGCTTTATCAACTTGTGTACCCTTCGTGTGTTGAAATTGTATAATGCGCGAGTGAGAATCTTTTTTTTGGTCATGAATATGCTGGGAAGCTCTTCTATATACTGCCGAATTGCATCGGGATTATTCAGTGGTCGCCCGTTCAGAGTAGGCAGTGAAGTCAACACCAATTTAGTATGCTAGTAGCAATAAAACAGCAAGTGAAAAGCCTATTTATAGTTTTTATTTGTACAGTAAATTTTAGTTTATATTACTTTGGGTTCTTGTTGATTAATACGCGAAAATATGATACGAATTAGTATCACTAAAAGGAATATAGCTCTTGTTTTAGACTTCCAGGTGACGGTTACTATCCAATATAATCTAATCGTGTAACTCTCCCGGTAAGCAACGTCCTGTTTAGTCTGAACTCAGGGAAATGAGGTTCGAGAGGAAAGACACATCTATTTCTCGCTTATTGGTCTCATTAAGCACCAAATTGTTTAAAAAAATAATCGAAAGGGTTTATACGCTTTCATAAAAAGCAGAGGCTTCTTTTCGATATCCTTTGCCTTCTTAATAGGCCTCTTCGGTATCTTCGGTAAAATCCGCAGTACTATATGGCACTTTTGTCACTATTGTCACTTTCACCTTTCGGGGACTGCTGCCTGCTGCCAGAGAATGGGGTAGTAGGAGAGGGATAACTATTTGATAAACAGATGATACAGTCTGTTTGATTACCTTTTGAGGAAAGTTGGAGAAGCTAAACCGTTTCTCCGCTTCGCGTAAACCGTATTTTGGTCAAAGCCTCTTCTTTCCGCTTCGCAGCCTAGCTTGAAAAGGTTACTGTGCCGTTATCTTTCTATCAGTGGATAGAAATAGCTGTTTATTTTTGTCTGGCAACAGCTAAATAACCACAAAGGGCTGACTCCTGAAAATGGAATCAGCCCTAATTTTATATGTAACTAAAAGTTTTATCGGACAGCAATAGTATTTAATCGGCTT
This sequence comes from Bacteroidota bacterium, assembly GCA_023426145.1. GTDB lineage: Bacteria > Bacteroidota > Bacteroidia > Bacteroidales > Bacteroidaceae > Bacteroides. The sequence continues at coordinate 39,366 of JAFABG010000017.1, forward strand.
CTTCGGTACCTTTTAACATTTGGAATAACTTATCCAACTTCGGAGCCATGATGATTTCAGTACGACGGTTTTTGCTTCTTCCTTCAGCTGTTTCATTGTCGGCCACAGGCATGTATTCACCTCGTCCACTAGGTTGAATTTGCAAAGGGTTTACGCCATATTCTTTGATCAGAATGCGAACTACGGAAGTGGCACGAATCACACTCAAATCCCAGTTGTCTTTGAATTGTACAGTGTTAATGGGTTTGTTATCCGTGTGGCCTTCGATAAACACATCTATATCGGTTTGCTTATTCAGAACCTCTGCCAGTTTCTCAAGGGCTTCTTCGCCTCGTTTATCCACTTTAGCGCTTCCTGATTGGAATAAAAGCTTGTCGGACATGGCAACATATACTTTACCATCTTTCTCACGAATAGTGAGCTCGTCAGTGCTAAATCCAAGTAAGGCATCTTTCACACTGCTCAGCAATTTTTGCACTTTCTCATTTTGAGCATTAATCATTTGCTGTAGTTCGTTGATGGTACGTTCTCTTTCATTGAGCTCGTTCTTCTTCTGATTCAACAAGGCATTTAGTTTTTCTTGTTGAGTCATGTTTGTACTTAGCAAACTTTGATATTGACGAATAGAGTTGCCTAACTCAGTAGTGTCACGCATTAATTTTTTTATTTGCATTGACATTCTGTCACCTCTAGTTCGACTATCTGTTAATAGCGTTTGTAGGCTATCAATCGATGTCATTCGAGCGGCTTCCGTCATCATAAACTTTTTTTTCGTTACGCACGAAGTGCATACTAACAATGTAAGTAGAGTAAATAATGCAATTTTCTTCATTTCGCTTTATTTTTTTTACAAAGAAATAATATTCTTACGATGATTACAAAAATCTTTTATTAAACTCTGTGAGATATAGTTAAGAACAGGTGATAACGAATGCAGAATTAATCCTTATAGTTCTTCAGAAATTCGCAAAGTTGCTGAACGGCTAAAGCACGGTGACTAATCTGATTCTTTACAGCACTTCCAAGTTCGGCAAAAGTCTGTTCATAACCTTCAGGTTTAAATATGGGATCATAACCGAAACCTGTTTCTCCTCGTTTCTCTTCTATAATTTCGCCTTTAATCACTCCTTCAAAAAGATATTCTTTTTCATCTAGAATTAGAGAGATGGCTGTACGAAATTGTGCTTTTCGGTTGGTTTTTCCTTCTAATTCATGTAGGAGCTTGAGCATATTTGCTTGTGCATCATGTCCTTCTCCACCGGCATAACGTGCCGAATAAACACCAGGAGCACCGTTTAAAGCTTCTACTTCAAGACCGGTATCGTCGGCAAAACAATTTAAACCATAGTTATTGAAAATAAAAGAAGACTTCAATAACGCATTTCCTTCCAGCGTATCGGCTGTTTCGGGAATATCAGTATGACAGTTGATATCGTTCAGGCTAAGCAATTCAATTTGATTACCAAGAATAGCTGATACTTCTTCTAGTTTATGGTTGTTGTTGGTGGCAAATACAAGTTTACGTTTCATGACTGACCTTTATTTTACTTTAAGTTTATCGAATCCTTCTCCGTATACACCGATGACTGAACTTTGTGAAATAAACGCATTAGGATCTATGCTTTTCACTAAACGAAAGATGCCGAGAGACTGACGTTTTTTGGCAAGTACGACCAATACTTTAACGTTATTCTTACTGAACCATCCTGTGCCATCGAGTACTGTTACTCCTCGATGAGCATCTTTAACGATACGATCGGCTATTTCATCATATTTTTTGGTGATGATTAAGAATTGAACCGATTGACGAGCACTGTTTATAATCCAATCTAGCACCATACCGATGATAAATAGCGTGACGAAACCAAAGATTACTCGGCGCCAATCGTGAAAAACAAAATAGCAGGAAGAGATGATGAATACATCGCAAATCATGATCATTCTTCCTAGAGAAACATCTCTATATTTATTCACTACAGCAGCAATGATATCTGTGCCACCCGTACTTCCGTTATAGTTGAATGTAATTCCTAAACCTACTCCACACATAGCAGCACCAATGATACAAGCCATGAAGTCTTGTCCCGGACCTAGAAGAAGAGGTTTTCCGTCAGCAGTCATATCTGCTGCTTGAACGTAATTGTTTACTATGAGCTGAAAGAGCCATAACTGAAAAGTTAGCATAAAGATGGCATACGTAGTCTTTATACTAAATTTCGGGCCAAGAATTTTGATAGCAAACGTCATCAAAACGGCATTGATGATGAAATACGACCATTGAATGGGAAATCCTGTTGCGTAGTAAATAATAGCTCCGATACCTGTTGTGCCTCCTGTTGCGATCTGATAGGGCAATAAGAATGCTGCCCAACCTATGGAATAACTGATCAGGCCGAGAGTGATATAGAAATAATCTTTCACTTCTCTCATTACTTCCGCTTTTGCTGGTTTATACATTTGGATTATAGTTTATTAAATCTGTTGAGGCACGAATCTTACTCATTCATGAGTAGGATTCGTGTTTGAAATATGAATGTTATACAACGACGTTAACGATCTTCTTCGGTACGACGATGATCTTTTTCGGCGTTTTTCCTTCGATCCATTTCTGAGAACGTTCATCTGCAAGTACAGCTGCTTGAATTGCATCTGAAGCAGCGTCTGCATCAAATTCCATCGTAAAACGCGCTTTTCCATTGAAGGAAATCGTGTAATTAATGGTATCTTCTTTCAAATATTCTTCATTGTATGCAGGCCATTGTGCATCGCAAACAGATGTTTGGTGGCCAAGCGTATTCCACAATTCTTCGCAAACGTGTGGAGCAAAAGGAGCAAGTACAATTACGAGTTGTTCTAAAATCTCTTTTTTGCTGCATTTTAGGTTGAATAGTTCGTTTACGCAAATCATGAATGCACTGACAGACGTATTGTAAGAGAACTGTTCAATATCTCCGGTAACTTTTTTGATTAGTTTATGAAGACTTTTTAGTTCCTCTTTAGTTGCCGGTTCGTCTGTCACTAGATATTCGTCGGTGCGGCTATAGAACAAGGACCAGAACTTACGGATAAAGCGATGTACACCATCTATTCCGTTGGTGTCCCAAGGTTTTGATTGCTCCACTGGTCCTAGGAACATTTCGTACATACGAAGTGTATCTGCGCCATATTTGTCTACAATCATATCTGGATTGACGACATTGAACATGGATTTACTCATCTTTTCAACGGCCCATCCACAGAAATATTTACCATCTTCAAGGATAAATTCTGCAGTTGCATATTCCGGACGCCATGCTTTGAAAGCTTCAACATCAAGAATATCGTTAGATACAATATTTACATCCACATGAAGAGGGGTTACTTCGTATTGGTCTTTGAGATTCAGAGAAACAAATGTGTTTGTATCTTTGATACGATACACAAAATTACTTCTACCTTGAATCATTCCTTGGTTGACTAATTTGCGGAAAGGTTCTTCAACCACAGAAGCACCAACGTCGTGAAGAAATTTATTCCAGAAACGAGAGTAAATTAAGTGTCCGGTGGCATGTTCGGTACCTCCAACATAAAGGTCTACGTTTTGCCAATACTGATCTACTTTAGGATCTACAAGAGCCTTCTCGTTGCGAGGGTCCATATAGCGCAAATAATAGGCAGATGAACCGGCGAATCCAGGCATAGTGTTGAGCTCTAGCGGATAGACAGTGATATGATCTATTTTCTCATTTTCAACTACACATTTATTAACCGTATCCCAAGCCCATTTGGTAGCATGTCCCAATGGAGGTTCACCAGTTTCGGTAGGTAAGAATTTAGCCACTTCAGGAAGTTCAAGAGGAAGAGCACTTTCATCAATCATGTAAGGCATTCCATCTTTGTAGAATACCGGGAAAGGTTCACCCCAGTAGCGTTGGCGAGAAAAAATAGCATCTCTCAGGCGGAAATTCACTTTCACTCGTCCTAAGTTATGTTCTTTCACATATATCTTCGTCTTTGCAATGGCTTCTTTGATGGTGAGACCATTCAGAGAGAGCTCACAGTACGGAGTGACATCTGTGCGTGGAGAATTGCAAACGATTCCTTCTTTGGCATCGAAGCTTTCTTCGCTTACGTCGCAACCTTCTACCAATGGGCGTATTTCAAGTCCGAAATGTTTAGCAAAAGCATAATCGCGGCTATCGTGAGCGGGTACAGCCATAATAGCTCCTGTTCCGTAACCTGCCAATACGTAATCGCTGATCCAGATGGGAACGGCTTCTCCTGTGAAAGGATTGATAGCATACGATCCGCTGAATACTCCGGTAACACTGCGGTCGGCAATACGTTCGCGTTCGGTGCGTTTTTTGGTGCGATCAAGATAAGCGTCAACTTCTGCTTTTTGTGCAGGGGTAGTCAGTTGGGCTACTAGTTCACTTTCCGGAGCCAATACCATGAACGTTACCCCGAACATTGTGTCTGCACGGGTAGTGAAGATGGTAAATTCAAGATCACTATCTTTAACTTTGAATTGTACTTCAGCACCTTCCGAACGTCCGATCCAGTTCTTTTGAGTTTCTTTCAATGATTCGGTCCAGTCAATCGTGTCTAATCCATCGAGCAAACGTTGAGCATAAGCCGATACGCGCAGACACCATTGACGCATTTTTTTCTGAACAACAGGGAATCCACCGCGTTCACTCACGCCATCAACCACTTCATCATTAGCCAAAACGGTTCCTAGTTCAGGACACCAATTCACCATCGTTTCACCCAAGTAAGCAATACGATAGTTCATCAGAATCTCTTGTTGTTCCTTTTCGCTTTTTGCTTTCCATTCATCGGCAGTGAAGCTAAGTTCTTCACTGCAAGCAGCGTTGAGTCCTTCGTTTCCGTAGCGTGCAAATGCTTCGATCAGTTCTTCGATGGGACGAGCTTGTTTTTCATCGTTGCAATAGTAGCTATTGAACATTTTACGGAAAGCCCATTGCGTCCAATGGTAATATTGAGGTTCGCAAGTTTTGATTTCTCTGCTCCAGTCGAAAGAGAAACCAATCTTGTCTAATTGACTGCGATAGCGGTCAATATTTGTTTTAGTGGTAATGGCAGGATGCTGTCCAGTTTGAATAGCATATTGTTCTGCTGGTAGTCCGTATGCGTCATATCCCATTGGGTTGAGTACATTGAAGCCTTGCAATCGTTTGTAACGGGCGTAAATGTCCGAAGCTATATATCCCAGCGGATGCCCAACGTGCAATCCAGCTCCCGATGGGTAAGGGAACATATTCAATACATAAAATTTCTGCTTCGATTCGTCTTCCGTTACTTGATAGGTTTTCTCTTCCACCCACTTTTGCTGCCACTTCTTTTCAATCTCCCTGAAATTGTACTCCATAGTGATAATCTTTTTATTTGTAGTGATTTATACTGATATATCTATTTTAGCCAGCAAATTTACGTGTTTATTTTCAGATAACCACGAGGTGAGTCGAAAAACCTTTGCGTATAATAAGGTGATATGCTGTTGTTTGGGGAGATTAGAAGCAGCCGAAATGGATGAAATCTCACTATACGTAAATGAAATATTTTAATAAAATTCTGTCAATATATTATTGATTCACCGTATCTTTGTGTCATCATTAAAACAACAAATATGGAGCTGAAGCACGGATATTATCATCTGATCGCCATACTGACAGTAGCTATCTGGGGTTTGACATTCATTTCTACTAAAATTCTAATTAACAGTGGGCTTACCCCTGAAGAAATCTTCTTTTATCGCTTTTTGATTGCTTATGCAGGTATCTGGATGATTTCCCCAAAGCGTTTGCTTGCCAATCGTTGGAGAGATGAATTATGGATGATGGGCGGGGGGATTTTCGGAGGATCGCTTTATTTTTTGACTGAAAACACGGCTTTAGGCATCACTCAGGCATCGAACGTTTCTTTCATCATCTGCACGGCCCCTTTGTTGACAACGGTTCTATCTTTACTTTTCTACAGTAGTGAAAAAGCTTCTAAACGATTTATTTTTGGCTCTATTCTTGCTTTAATGGGGGTGGGGCTGATTGTGTTCAATGGTAGTTTTGTGCTCAAACTTTCACCCATTGGTGACTTGCTTACTTTGCTTGCTGCCTTGTCTTGGGCATTCTATAGTCTGATAATCAAAAAAATGGCAGGGCGATACCCAACTGTATTTATTACTCGTAAGATATTCTTTTACGGTGTGCTCACTATTTTACCCGCCTTTCTTCTTCATCCGTTGCATCCTGATTTCAGTCTCCTTTTTCAACCCAAGATACTCTTCAATTTGCTGTTCTTAGCGATAGTGGCTTCTTTGATCTGTTTTGTACTTTGGAATGTGGTCTTGAAACAGCTCGGACCTGTTCGCTCATCAAATTATATTTATCTCAACCCTTTGACTACTCTCATTGCATCTTCACTTATCCTACACGAAAAAATAACGTTGGTTGCTTTGGCGGGTGCTGCATGTATTATATGCGGAGTCTATTGGGCCGAGAAGAAACGATAATACATGAAAAAAGCACTCTTACAGCTTGTGTGCGAGAGTGCTTTTTGAACATACAGTAGATAGAAATTAAGCTAGTTATTTAGATTGATATTATTTCATGGCTATAGTCTCTTTCTCATCTAGAGCAATGGCGGTAAAGTAGCCTACTCCTCCACCTGAAATATTCGTTGTTATATTGCTAAATGGACCTCCAAAGAATGGATCTTCTCCATTCATTTCATTCTGGCATTGCAGCAGAAAGTCATAATATCCCTTACTGATGTTAGAGAAGAAAAGCTTGACATGATCATCTTCCGTAACAAATAACATTGTCTCATAATCTGTATTATCCTTGTATTCATCTCGTTCGGCAGAATCGGCAATGTAATTGCAGGATATTCCGTCAATATATTGATTCTCAATTGTAACATCATCCAGTAAGGTGTACTGGCTTATCTTTGAATAGAGTGTATCATTGATCTGAAATTGGCAGAGATAATAATTTTCGCCTTTAGGTTCTTGTGCATAAAGATTGACGGAATAATAGCTGTAGCCCACTAAAATTCGATTCAATACAGTCACTGAATCTAGTGCAACTTTTTCGGGCATAGTCGTATCCGCCTCGTAAGTTTCCGGCACATCGTCTGCATTGAAATCGACTACTACTTTTAGGTGATAACTTTCGCCGGGAACACCAGTCAAAAGATCAATCGTTTTGTAAGTTCCAGGTTGAGAGGAATCTTCTTCTAAATCATAAACCGTTCCACTTCCTGTTGTAATGCTGACTGTGGCTTTAGATATTTTGGTATTGTGGTTCGGATCAAAATAGCCCGTAGATTTACTTAACTTGATTTCTTGATGGATGGGTTGATCGGTTATTGTTCCATAAATAACGATTACCGGATCACTGTCATAAGTGTTGAGTGTGATATCTTCGGTACAACTCACTAAACTCACTAGTAGCCCAACCAATAATAGGGATAAGCTATTATATCTTCTATTTGCATTCATTGTCTTTAAAATTTAAAATTGTAAGTGATAGAAGGAACTAAGCTGAATAGACAAGTCATCTTGGCTGTAGGAATACCGCTAGAGGTGTTCTGGTCGTACGTAATGATCCAAGGATTTTTATGTCCATATGCATTATACAAAGAGAAGTTCCATTCGCCAGTCCATTTCCTTTTTCGTTTGGGCGTAGGGATATAGGTGGCCGATAAATCCAACCGATGATAATCGTCTTTGCGGAATTCATTTCTGCCCGAATAGATAGGGAAATATTCGCCATTAACTTCAAAACGTCCTGTAGGGTAGGAGGTTGGATTACCTGTTGCATATATCCATGCAGCAGATACACTCCACTTTTTAGAAAGCTGATAGGAAGCAGAGATATTCAGACTGTGGGGTTTGTCGTAGGGAGAAAGATAAGACTTTCCATGGTTGATATCTGCAATGGTGCGCTCCGAACGAGACAGGGTATAGTTGATGAATCCTGTTAACCGACCGGTATTCTTCTTTATCATAAATTCAATACCGTAAGCCTTTCCTGTACCTGTTCTCACTTCTCCTTCCAGTTTATCATTAAGCAATAATTGGGCATGGTCGGCAAAGTCAATCACATTGTGTATTTTCTTATAATACACCTCTACAGAGGTTTCAATAGCGTTATTGTTTAAGTTATGAAAATATCCGGCCGAAACCATGTCTACAGTTTGTGGTTTGATATTTGGGCTGGCTGGAAACCATAGATCGAGTGGGGAGCCTGCTGCAGAGTTATTGGCTAACTGCATGAACTGGGTGTTTCGTGCATAATTGGCTTTCACCGATGAATGATCAGTCAATTTATATACCAAAGCCACTCGTGGGCTAAGGGCATAGTAGGTATGATAGATCTCGCCAGATTTATATTTAACGGAGTCCGATACTTCATAATCCTTATCGTAGGTGTACGTAGTAGCTTTTCCTAAATTTTGGAAGGCTGAAAAACGTACGCCGTATCTAAGTGTCAATTGGTCTGTTACTTTATGTTCGGCCGAGAGATAGACTGCGTGTTCCAGCGCTTGATTGCGTTGAAGTTTATAATTCGGATAGTTAGGGCGAGTCACCAAGCCCGGATTGAAGAGATGAAAAGTTGAGGTGGCTCCATAACTCAATTTGAAGAAATCAGACAGGCTATGTTCCCAATCCCAACGCAACATCAGGTCGGTGATATTCGATTCCCATTTGATGCTAGCATTGTCTAATTCAGACTGGAGCATATAATGATAGTTGGTGGCATTCAGACTCAATTTGAACAATAGATTCTCATTGAATATGTGTCCCCATGTCATGGAACCCACGCGGTTGCCATACGAGAATTGAGCTATAGAAGAAGTGCCAAACTTATCATTTCCCATGTATAGGTTGATCGATAATTTGTCTGTTGCTGAAAAGCGGTGTGTTAGCTTGGCATTCAAATCATAGAAATAGATTACTGTATTTTTGATCTGCTCATCTGAAGACGCTTTTAAGAAAAGATCCGCATAACTCCTTCGCCCGGCTATCATCCAATTGGTTTTCTTCCCCAGTGATCCTTCAAGCATCAAACGGCTCGAAATGAGGCCTATTCCTCCATTACCTTTGATCTTATCCGTATAGGTATCTTTCAATTGCACATCAAGCAGAGAAGATAATCGTCCTCCATATTTCATGGGCATATCTCCCTTGTAAAGTTCAACATTCTGCACTACATCGTTATTGAAGACAGAGAAGAAACCAAACATGTGGGAAGGGTTATATACCGTTGCATTATCTAGTATGATTAGGTTCTGATCTGCAGATCCTCCACGCACACTGTAGCCCGAGCTTCCTTCTGCAGTGGGATGCACACCGGGGAGTAACTGAATGGCTTTTATCACATCCACTTCACCCATCAGGGCGGGCATACGTCTTATTTCACTAATCGAAAGCTTTTCCACTCCCATATTCGTGCGGTTCACATTCTCATCCTTCTTGTCTGCTGTTACCAACACTTCATTGAGTTGGGTGTCAGATTTCAAGGCAATGTTATAGGTGGTCGCTTTGTTAAGATTAACGGTTATATACTGTTCCTTATAGCCAATGTAAGAAATCCTCATTTGATAAGTAGCTTGAGCTATGGTTATGGAATAGCTACCCTCATCATTGGTCACTGTGCCTGTTTTCAACTGCTCAATGAATAGATTCACATTGGGCAAAGGTTGTTTGGTTTCTGCATCTGTCACTATACCTTTGAGAGTGACACGTCGCGATGTGGTTGAAGAACTTGATTTACCCTCCTTTTTTCCTCCTCGAACAATCGAAATCTGTTTCCCTACTAACTGGTAGGATAGATTCGTTTGTTTAAAAAGCTCATCCAAGACAGCTTTCAGTGGTTGATTTACTACTTTGAAGCTTATACGTTTATTCAATTCCGGTTTCACATCTTCCCCGAAAAAGCATACGCAATTTGTTTTTTGCTCTATATCGTTAAGTATCTCTTTGATAGTAGCTTGACCTTTATTTATGCTGATAGAGTTATTCTGCGCTTCTACATTCATCATAAATGAGAAACAGAGAAGCAGCATCCATACCATTTTATGTTGAAGTAGTATTGTCAATTTACCGCAAGGACATAGTATGCCCTTCAAACTAGGTTTAAATTTCATAAATTATATCTTGATTTTTACACTTGGTGGCACTCACCATTCATTCATCTCATGTTTTAATTATCCCTTAATGCTATTTCAATCTTATTCCCTTTTTTGTTTGCCGTAATTGGCATAGTCGATACTATGCAATCGATGACGTCATTGATAGAATCGGTTAAAACAAGTTTTCCATTACATTTCAAATCACTAGAATGCGGGCTGCATGCTATTTCCACATTATAATGACGTTCAAGTCGCTTCAACACCTCGGATAAGGGTTCGCTCTGGAGATCTAAATATCCATCCTTCCAACTCGTATAGTGCGATGCGTCCACCGCAGTAGAAACGAGTCCCTGATCCGTGAGTGTTGCCATCTCATTGGGAGCTATTCTCAGAGAACCCTTATGAGATGTATTGATTTGAACACTACCTTCTGCCAAGATCACTCTTTGTGCTTTGTCTCCTTGATAAGCTTGTACATCAAATTTGGTTCCGAGTACGCGCACATCAAATTCAGGACACTTCACAATAAACGGCCGTTTGCGATCTTTTTTCACCTCAAGATAAGCTTCGCCATGCATGCTCACCAACCTTTTGTTGGTTGCAAAAGTAGATGGAAATGTTACTTCCGAACCTGCATTCACCCAAACCTTCGTTCCATCAGGAAGCTGTAGTATCGTTTGTCTGCCCTTTGGCACTATCAAACGATTTATCTTACCGTCTCCTTCAAAAAGAGAAATTTGTTGATTCGACTTCGTCAGTTCCACTTTTCCATCGGCAAGATAAGCAACATTCGCACCTTCGGGAATTTCAACTGCTTTTCCATCCATGAGCAATTGAATTTCACTTAGATTATCCATGGTGTCAAAAGGTTGTTCATCATTCAGATAGGTATGCATAAATAAAAATAGTATCCCTATGAGGCATGCTGCTGCAACCGAACCGGCACGATAGATGAACAAACGCTTTTTATGTTGGGCGATACGTTGCTTAATTTGGTGAATCCCCTCTTTCTGTTCGGGCAATGACAAAGTGGAAACATTGAATTTTACAGAGAGTAATATGGCACTGGCGCGGTCTATTTCTGGTTTTAGCTCAGGATGGCTGAGCATAAAATCTTCCCAAAAACGGCTATTGCTTTCATCCGGCATCAATTGCCATCCAATAAAATCCGGATCTTTGGCAAAGTCCAGAGCCTTAAACGCTGTATAATCTTTCTGTTTCATACTTTTTCATCTAGTGTGTTACGCCAATAAGACGACATTATTTTTAAAATGTTCCCATTGGGCGAAAAAAAAGAATGAGTATTCTACTTTTTTTTCTAAAAGATTATGTAGTAGACAGATTAGACTTTCGTTTTTTGAGGTTTCTTTTATCCAATCTTAGGAGGGTTTTACAGCACTTCCGAGTCCTATTAGTAATAAGTAGAGAGGCAAATAGTTGAGACTTTCTGTTCTTAATCGCGCAATACCTCTACATACTAATTTCCGCACGGCCGGTGCAGTCATATCCAGAAGTAGAGCAATCTCTTCGTAATCCATGCCATCAATATAGCGCAGGTAGATAGCCTCCCGTTGCCGACTAGTGAGCAAATTCAAATAAGTTTCAATTTGTTCCTCGATCGTTTTGCGGTCTTCATCTTCAAGTATAGCATCTGTAATCATAGGTTGAATGGTAAACTCGATATCGTCTATGTTCACCGTTTCAATTGATGCTTTGCGTAGGTCAAGAATTCTATTTTTTAGAGAGCGAATAAGGTAAAACTTCAGATTTTTCGCATGTTCAAACGATTTTCGGTTGGTATACAATTTATAAAAAACATCTTGAATCGCATCTTTCAATGTTTCATGATCGATACCCCATCCCGTTCCATACGCCATTAGATCATTGGCGTACTTTGTATAGATCAGCGTAAAAGCATCACAATCTCCTTTGAAGAAATTACTTAAAAGGGTTAAATCATCCTGTAGATGCAATTGGGAAGTATCAGGCATCACGACGTTTTTTTTACAATTTGTAAATGCAAAGATATATCAAAAAGTAAATGGTATATACATTAATTCATAAAAAACTTTATTTTTAATACACTTGTAACACCGTTTGTTGATCACTCTCACTTAGAAGCTTTTGCAATAGAAAGAGGGGACGGGAAGTTTTATCTCTACAAATGGTCCAATAACTGAATGAGTAAATGTTGTAGAATGCTGAAGTGAAGCTTATATAGATGCAACGAATTGGAGATATAGAGCTAGCGTTTTGGAGGTATATATCCAGTGAGTGGTTGATATATGCGCTACGATGAACAAGATAGGAGAGGTATGGGCATAAAAAAAGGGTCAACGCCTTGACCCAACCTTTGTTAACCTTAAATCTAATACTATGAAAAACACATTGCAAAGGTACGGGTTTTGAGGAAAGTAGCAAATAATCCAACTAAAAAAGCATGTTTTATAACATGCTTTAAGATATTTGGGCTGTTTATTAAGAATTTGAGGCTATTTTTTTATAAGAATGCAACACTTATTGTGAAAATTGAAAGCCCCCATTCCGTTGATTCTCTGCTTGAAAACTGTTATCTTTGCTTCGAAAATTCTCATTACTCACCCAACATAAAAAAGAAAAGGAGCGAAACGTGAAAGACGAAGAGATCGTACTTACCCCCATGATGAAACAGTTTCTGGATTTGAAAGCCAAGCATCCTGATGCAGTGATGTTGTTTCGTTGTGGTGACTTTTACGAAACCTATTCTACGGATGCCATCATTGCTTCCGAAATTTTAGGAATTACACTCACCAAACGCGCTAATGGGAAAGGAAAGACCATTGAAATGGCAGGATTTCCTCATCATGCGCTCGATACTTATCTTCCCAAACTGATCCGTGCCGGAAAGCGCGTAGCGATCTGTGACCAGTTGGAAGATCCAAAACTGACCAAGAAACTTGTGAAAAGAGGGATAACCGAATTGGTGACTCCTGGTGTTTCAATCAACGATAACGTACTGAATTATAAAGAGAACAATTTCCTAGCTGCCGTTTATTTTGGTAAATCTTCTTGTGGAGTTGCTTTTCTTGATATATCTACCGGTGAGTTTCTCACCGCAGAAGGTCCTTTTGACTATGTAGACAAATTGCTGAATAACTTTGCACCGAAAGAGGTGCTTTTTGAGCGTGGCAAGCGCTTGATGTTTGAGGGTAACTTTGGTAGCAAATTCTTCACCTTCGAGCTGGACGATTGGGTGTTTACCGAATCTAGTGCCCGTGAGAAACTGTTGAAGCACTTTGAAACTAAGAATCTGAAAGGTTTTGGCGTAGAACATCTGAAGAATGGTATCATTGCTTCGGGGGCTATCTTGCAATACCTCACGATGACACAGCATACACAGATTGGTCACATCACTTCACTGGCTCGCATTGAAGAGGATAAGTATGTGCGTCTGGATAAGTTTACTGTGCGCAGCTTGGAGTTGATCGGCAGTATGAACGATGGTGGGAGCAGTTTGCTGAATGTCATCGACCGAACCATCAGTCCAATGGGTGCGCGTTTGCTGAAGCGCTGGATGGTGTTCCCACTGAAAGATGTGAAACCCATCAACGATCGTCTCAATGTGGTTGAATACTTCTTTCGTCACCCTGACTTCAAAGAATTGATTGAAGAGCAGTTGCATTTGATTGGCGACTTGGAGCGTGTGATTTCTAAAGTAGCAGTAGGGCGAGTGTCACCGCGTGAAGTTGTTCAGCTGAAAGTTGCCCTGCAAGCCATTGAACCAATCAAGCAAGCTTGTCTTGAGGCAGACAATGCCAGTTTAAATCGGATAGGTGAACAACTTAATCTTTGTATTTCTATTCGCGACCGCATTGCTAAAGAGATTAAGAATGATCCTCCACTGTTAATTAACAAAGGGGGAGTGATTAAAGACGGAGTGAATGAGGAATTAGATGATTTGCGTCGTATCTCCTTCTCCGGAAAAGATTATCTTTTGCAAATACAGCAACGCGAAAGTGAACTGACAGGCATCCCTAGCTTGAAGGTTGCATATAATAATGTGTTTGGCTATTATATTGAAGTTCGTAACATACATAAGGATAAAGTTCCGCAAGAGTGGATACGCAAGCAGACGCTTGTCAATGCTGAACGTTATATCACACAGGAGCTTAAAGTCTATGAAGAAAAGATTCTGGGTGCCGAAGATAAGATTCTTGTGTTGGAGACACAACTGTATACCGATTTGGTGCAGGCTTTAACGGAATTTATTCCGCAGATACAGATCAATGCCAATCAGATTGCTCGTTTGGATTGTTTGCTGTCTTTCGCGAATGTGGCTCGTGAGAATAATTACATCCGTCCAGTCATTGAAGATAATGATGTGCTTGACATTCGTCAGGGACGCCATCCGGTCATAGAAAAACAGCTACCCATTGGCGAAAAGTATATTGCCAATGACGTTATGCTGGATAGCGCTACGCAGCAAATCATTATCATCACAGGTCCGAACATGGCAGGTAAATCTGCACTCTTGCGTCAGACAGCTTTGATTACGTTGTTGGCTCAGATCGGTTCGTTTGTACCGGCAGAGAGTGCACATATCGGTTTGGTAGATAAGATTTTCACTCGTGTAGGTGCTAGTGATAATATCTCAGTGGGCGAGTCTACCTTTATGGTCGAAATGAATGAGGCTGCCGATATTCTGAATAATATTTCTCCTCGAAGTTTAGTCTTATTCGATGAATTAGGGCGTGGTACCTCTACCTATGATGGTATTTCTATTGCATGGGCCATCGTTGAGTATATTCACGAACATCCCAAAGCCAAAGCGCGCACGCTGTTTGCTACCCACTATCATGAGTTGAACGAGATGGAAAAGTCCTTCAAACGCATTAAGAACTATAATGTGTCTGTGAAGGAAGTCGATAATAAAGTCATTTTCCTTCGTAAGCTAGAACGGGGTGGAAGTGAGCACTCCTTTGGTATTCATGTGGCAAAAATGGCAGGTATGCCAAAGAGCATCGTGAAGCGTTCGAATGCTATATTGAAGCAATTAGAGTCCGATAATCGTCAGCAAGGAATTTCCGGCAAGCCGCTAACAGAGGTGAGTGAAAACAGAAGCGGGATGCAACTTAGCTTCTTCCAACTGGACGATCCGATACTTTGTCAGATCCGCGATGAGATTCTCAATCTGGATGTGAATAATCTCACCCCGATAGAGGCGCTGAATAAGTTGAATGATATCAAGAAGATCGTTAGGGGAAAATAAAAATAAGGATGCAGTTCTCAAATGGGGGCTGCATCTTTCTTTTTTATCTAGAGAATAGCAAAAGGTAGTAAGCTATCTCAGAAAATCCTCTACCTTTTTATAGAATAACGAGATATGATGACCGTCAACAAATCCGTGATGAATAGTCATCGCGATGGGCATCACCAATTTGCCTTCTCTTAGGATGGCTTTTCCTGCATTCAGCAGTGGGTAATTGTTACCGCATTTTCGTTCTTGTGTACCAGTGATGGAAGTAAAATACAAATCGGGTGTAGCACTTAGTAGCACAAGCCCAAGGTCTCCTTTAGTCACCTCCTCGCTTTCTCCTGCGTATGGATCACCATCCTCAGGAATGGCATTGATAATCTTTTGGGCTTCTTGATAGAACGCATCAAAGTCATTGTGGTAGGGGAAACGGATAGTGAAGAACTTCCCGTTTGCTTTTATTTTTATGGGCGACAGGATGTCTATGGTGTCATAGCGCACTACACGATCTTCTTGATCAATGCGATAATGAAATTCAGGAATCTCATTTATGGCATGCAGCACTGCATAAAGATAGTGGAGAAAGAAAGATTGTCCGGCTGTTTTTGCTCGTAGTTTTGCTCCTCCGCACTCCACTTCGGAAGTGATTGATAATTGGGGATTTTGGAAGTGGCGGAAGAAGTTAAAGTTATCCTTCCGCTCCCAGTTTTCTATATCTATAATTTGTTTCATTTCTTTTCTACCTTCTTCCGGCCATAGAAGAATATGAAATAGAGGCCGATGAGGACGAAGGGAACGCTTAGCCATTGTCCCATGTTCAACGTCATGTTATCTTCGAAAGCTTCTTGGTTTTCCTTCACAAATTCAATGAAAAAGCGGAAAGTGAAGATGTAGGTCAAGCACAGGCCAAAGAAGAAGCCACGATGCAATTTCTTGCTGTAGTTTTTATAAAGATAGATCATAATGAAGAACAGAATCAGATAAGCAATAGCTTCGTAAAGCTGTCCCGGATGGCGAGGTTGCATGTCCAC
The DNA here is from genome assembly GCA_023426145.1 of Bacteroidota bacterium. GTDB lineage: Bacteria > Bacteroidota > Bacteroidia > Bacteroidales > Bacteroidaceae > Bacteroides. The sequence continues at coordinate 55,764 of JAFABG010000017.1, forward strand.
GCGTTCGAAGACGAAAGCCCAAGGAAGATCGGCCGGTTTACCAATGATTTCAGAGTTCATCAGATTAGCCAAGCGGATGAAGCAGGCAGTGATGGGAGTGGCAACGGCAATCATATCTACCACGTCCATGTAGTGTAATTTTGTTTTGCGGCAATAGAGCCAAAGCGAAATAATCAATCCGAGTGTTCCACCATGGCTAGCAAGTCCTTCGTAGCCCGTAAATTTCCATCCTCCTAGAGGTAAGAATCTGATTGGTAGAAGCATCTCTAGGAAGCCTTTACCACTAGTCAGGTACTGGCCCGGATCATAGAACAAGCAATGCCCCAGACGTGCTCCAATCAATATGCCGAAAAAGCAATAAAAGAAAAGGGGATCAAATTTCTTCTCATCTATTTTTTTGTCGCGATACTGATAATGAACAATCATGTAAGCAAAGAAAATTCCTACTGCCCATAATAATCCGTAGTAGCGGATAGAAATGCCAAAGAGATTGAACAATTCAGGATTCGGATTCCAGTTGATAGATAATAAAAGGCTATTCATGTTGGATAACAGTTTACGGTTTGATAATTAGTGTTTAGTGAATTTCTCGGCAACCATTCGGTACGTTGGTGTGTCGATACCTTGTTCCTCGGCTGCTGCAATCATATCAAACAGCAAACCTTGTATTTCCGATTCATGCCCGCGCGACAAGTCTTTCTGCATCGAAGCAGTACTTTCTGGGTCGAGCTTGTCAATGACTTTGAGATTATAGCTTACCGTGTCTTCGGGGAATGTAATGCCTAACTTCCGGCCTAAAGCAGCGCTTTCGGTAGAAAGTCCAATGAAGGTGTCACGTACTTTTCCCGGCTTCTGTACTTCGCCCATCGGCACGTCGAAATAAGCTCCCGTGACCGCCATAGCAGAGATGAACGACCATTTGATGAAGGTGTCACGATTGATATCAGGAGAGATTTCAGCTTTGATGCCGCTCTCTTGCAGATCTTTCTGGATAGCTTCCAGTACGCCTGGAGCAGTTTGTGTGCCTTTGTGGGCACCATACACCAGGCGGAAGATTTTCCCCATTTGCGTGATTTCTCCCGTGCCGGAAACAAAGCCGACAATGTAGATACAACCATCGAGAACGGTCACTCCCGGAACGAGATGCTGGATACGCGGACCTGTTCCGTAGACATTCAAGATGGGAATAACCACCGTTTTTTCGTGGGAAGCTCTTTTGATAAGTTCAGTGATTGAATCCACAGAATATCCTTTGACGCAGACGAAGATCACGTCGGCTTTTCCGTTGAATTCTTCAGCATTCATGGCAGGGATAGCTAGCGCATGCTCTCCCTTTAAATCTGATTTCAGTTTCAGACCGTCTTTTTGTATCGCCTGCAGATGAGCTCCACGGGCTATACAAGTAACATCTTTTCCGGCAAGCGACAAGAATCCTGCGATACTGCCACCGACGCCTCCGGTTCCTGCAATAAGATATTTCATAGTGTTTATAGTTTAAACGTTGAAGCGGAAGTGCATGATGTCGCCATCTTGTACCACATATTCCTTTCCTTCTACGCTTAGTTTTCCGGCTTCCTTAACGGCTGCTTCAGAACCGAATTGGATGAAATCGTTATATTTGATGACTTCGGCACGGATAAATCCTTTCTCAAAGTCGGTGTGGATAACCCCAGCACATTGAGGAGCTTTCCAACCTTTCTCGTAAGTCCATGCACGTACTTCCTGTACTCCTGCTGTGAAGTAAGTCTCTAGGTTCAATAGTGTATAAGCTGATTTGATGAGACGTGCTACACCCGATTCTTCGAGTCCAACTTCGGCAAGGAACATCTGACGATCCTCGTAAGTTTCAAGTTCAGCAATGTCTGCTTCGGTCTTAGCAGCAACAATAAGAATTTCGGCATTCTCATCCTTCACCGCTTCGCGCACCATATCAACATATTTGTTGCCGTTCACCGCACTTGCTTCATCAACGTTGCAAACGTACATTACAGGTTTGCTAGTCAGCAAGAAGAGTTCGTGAGCTATCTTTTGTTCGTCTTTCGTTTCAAAAGAAACGGTACGTGCCGATTTGCCTTGTTCCAATGCATCTTTATATTGAACAAGTACGTCATAAGCTTGTTTGGCTGCTTTATCGCCGCCTGTTTGTGCTTGTTTCTGTACTTTTTGAAGACGGCTTTCAATGGTTTCCAAGTCCTTCAACTGAAGTTCATAGTCGATGATTTCTTTATCACGAACGGGGTTTACACTTCCGTCTACGTGCGTCACGTTTTCATCATCGAAGCAACGAAGAACATGGATAATAGCGTCAGTTTCACGGATATTGGCAAGGAACTTATTTCCTAATCCTTCACCTTTACTAGCCCCTTTCACCAACCCTGCGATGTCTACGATTTCTACGGTCGTAGGAACAATTCGTTGGGGATGCACCAATTCTGAGAGTGCATTCAGACGTTCGTCGGGAACGGTGATTACACCTACATTCGGTTCAATTGTACAGAAAGGGAAGTTTGCCGCTTGAGCTTTAGCGTTTGACAAACAGTTGAAAAGTGTCGATTTACCTACATTCGGAAGTCCGACAATACCACATTGCAATGCCATATTAATCTATTATTTCTTTTATTATCAATGATTTACTACGAATAGAGCAGTCCCTTTGGCGCTTATCTCCTGATAAAGAAGAGTGTTTGTTGCCAGCTTGCTCATTACTAAGTTGCAAAGATAATCATTTTTTATGCTAATGAGGGAAACTCTCTTGATGAAAAACACAATAAAGGCTAAAAGGGTTAATAATATACCAAATTTTTTAGGGGTTTAGGAGTTTATCTTTATTTTTGCGTCACTATGCTTCATAATGCAAAGCGAAATAGAGTCAAAATAAGGATAGCTTGGTTGTTACTATCCATCCTTATGCCTATTAGCGTGGTGAAAATCACTCACCACCACAATAGTTCTATTTCCTCTTCTTGTGAAGGTACGTGTGGGCACAACAATACTGCTCAGGACAACTGTCTTATTTGTCAGTTTGTGCTTTCGCCCTTTGTACCTTCTGCAACACTATCTGTTTCATTCATAGCAGAGCTAATGGCATGGGAGCCTGCTGTGTATGTAAATAAGGACGTTCCATCTGATGCGCCTTATTTCTATCAGTTACGTGCCCCTCCCTATACCGCTTAATTCTTTTCTATTTTTTTACTATTAGGAGAAAACTCTCTTGATAAGCATTTTGTTATCCCTATATCCAGTTCAATGGATGATGGACGGGATAAAGATGTTTACTATTTATTCATGTGATCTAACCGCGAATGTTGGAACATTTGAGGTAGATATATTATCACTTTATACATAATGAAAAAGCTATATATAACTTTTGTATTCTTGTTGGTATCTCTTTCTGTGGTGCTAGCAGAGGCTCCTGTGCGAAATGTTTCTTTAAAAGGAAAAGTAACAGATGAAAGAGATGGAAGTCCATTAATTGGTGTGAATGTTTATTTTCCTGATTTGAAGCAAGGCGCTATTACCGATGTTCAGGGAAACTATGTTGTCACGAATTTGCCTGATATAAAAACGACGTTGCAAGTCACCTATGTAGGACATCAAACAATAGTGAGAACGGTAGATTTAAGAACAGTGAGAGCGCTTAATTTCTCATTGAAAGAGTCGAATGCTGAGATCAATGAGGTAGTTATCACTGCGCTGACAGGGAATACCTTGATCAAACATACCCCTTCGCCTATTTCGTATGTATCGAAAAAGGAGTTGGAACAACAATCGTCGACCAATATCATTGATGCCATTGCCAAGCAGCCGGGCATCTCGCAGATTACTACGGGAAGTAGCATTTCTAAACCTGTCATCAGGGGATTGGGCTATAATCGGGTAGTGGTGATTAATGATGGAATTAGGCAAGAAGGTCAGCAATGGGGAGATGAACATGGGATAGAAATTGATGCACAGGGAGTGAATTCTGTGGAGATTTTGAAAGGCCCTGCCAGTTTGATCTACGGTTCGGATGCAATGGCCGGGGTTATCAATTTCAAGTCGGCACCTATCTTGCCAGAAGGCTCTCTGAAAGCTAATCTATCTTCTGAATATCAAACGAATAACGGATTGTTCAGTTACTCCATTAACACAGCGGGCAATAAGAAAGGATTCGTCTGGAATTGGCGCTATAGCGATAAAATGGCACATGCTTATAAAAATAAATACGATGGTTATGTCTACAATTCCGGGTTCAGAGAGCGTGCACTTTCCGGTTTGCTGGGTATCAGCCGTAGCTGGGGCTACTCTCATTTAATACTTGATTACTATCATCTCACTCCGGGCATTGTAGAAGGAGATCGGGATGAGGCTACGGGAAGGTTCTTGAAGCCTGTCGTGATTGATGGTGAAGAGGGAGAAGCTGTGGCAACCGATGAGGATGGAAAGTCCTATCATCATCAAATGCCTTATCAGCAGATCTATCATTATAAAGCAGTGTGGGATAATAGCTTATTGCTTGGTAATGGACACTTGAACACCACTATCGGTTATCAGCAAAACAGACGACAGGAGTTTGAGGATATACTATCGCCGAAAGATTATGCCTTATATTTCCAGTTGCACACGGTGAACTATGATGCCCGATATACCCTGCCCGATGTGCTTGGCTATAAGATGGTGGTAGGTGCGAATGGGATGTATCAGCGTTCGTTGAATAAAGGTTCGGAGTTTCTCATTCCCCAGTATAATTTGTTTGATATTGGTGCTTTTGTGATGGCAAGTCGCACATTCGACAAACTGGATGTTAGTGGAGGTATACGTTTTGATCATCGTCACAATCATGGCAAGGCGTTGTATCTGAATGAGAACGAAGAAGTGGTTGGGCCCAACACTCCCGGATCGGAGGAGAAGTTTACTGATTTCTCTCGTAATTTTCAGGGCATTAGTGGTAGTTTAGGAATAACTTATCAGCTTTCTGATGCATGGTATACGAAACTAAATTTGTCGAGAGGCTTCAGAGCACCTAATATCAGCGAGCTCTCCTCTAATGGTGCTCATGAAGGTACGGTGCGTTATGAAAGAGGAAATATAGACTTGAAAGCGGAAAGCAGTTGGCAGGCCGATTGGGAGATTGGCTATTCGTCTTCCATGCTGTCCGGACAACTTTCTTTGTTTGCCAATAGGATTAATAATTATATATTTTCTCATAAGTTACTCAATGATCAGGGCGAAGACTTGTTGACGGACGGGTATCAAACGTACCAGTTTGTTTCGGGTGATGCCCGCATTTTGGGAGGCGAAGCGAGCGTCGATTTCCATCCGGTGGAACGGTTGCATTTTCAGAACACCTTCTCTTATGTGAATTCTGTTCAGCTCAACCAGCCCGACTCTACTAAATATCTGCCTTTTACTCCGGCTCCTAAATGGATCTCCGAGGTGCGTTACGATCTTATCCGTCACGGCAAAACACTCAATAATACCTACGTTTCTTTTGGACTTGAAACGAACTTAAAGCAAGATCACATTTACTCTGCTTTTGGCACCGAAACGGCTACGCCATCTTATACGTTATTGAATGCTTCGCTCGGCACCGATTTTATGTATCGCGGTCGTACGATAGCTTCGCTCTATTTCACAGCGAATAACTTAACGAATAAAGCCTATCAAAATCATTTGAGTCGATTGAAGTATACCGATGAAAATGCGTTGACCGGAAGGAGAGGGGTTTATAACATGGGACGTAATTTCTCTATCAAGTTATTGATTCCTTTAAGTTTCTAAAATCATAGTGTGTAGTCTTTCTACTCATTTCAGAAGGCTCACAAATTTTTAGTAGTAAGATGGGTTGCACGTCTCTTTGGCGGGAGATGTGCAACCTTTTTTTTTAAAACCAAGTGCAGGCATTTAGCAAATTGACAAAATGAATATTTAGTCCGTTCAGAATCGAATTTTCCTGCCCAATGGCAAGAGTGATTGAAAAAACGCGAACGAAAATCTGTATTTTGCTTATAGATAGAGTGATGCGTTTATCCTTACAAGTCTAATAATTCGGGAATCGTCTTCTTATTGCCCAAGATGGGGCTTGGAGGCATCTGATATGAATCTCTAGTTTGTTGGACATTAATGTCTGATCGATTGGGTAAGTTTACCCAACTTACAAGAGATTAATCTCCTATAAGTTGGATATAAATCTCTAGTCTGTTAGCTAATGATTTTTTTGCATAAACATCCATGCAAGTGCAAATTGGCGCGGATTGATTTGCATATTTATCCGTTGCTGCGTAGGGTAAATCGCTGGTTAGTAGTTTTTTGAAATCACGAATGTGAGCAAAAATGTCTTTATGCTACCTAAAATTGCCTATTATGAATCAAAAGCTGAACTTAAGATAAACACATCTTGAATTCATCCAAAGAAAATCCCCTTATTCGAGCGACTCTCTCAATGAAAAATGAGGCAGCTAGAATAAGGGGATGCTAAGTGTATTAACTATTCGCAAGGAGGTACTTCCGAAATACTTCCGTATCGGTGGTACTCAAAGGCAATGCTTTGTTCCTTGATATAGTGTATCAGTTCAATCCGTCCCTGTCTCACTGGAGGAGCTGTTGCAATATATTTGTTGGTTGCAGCTGCTCGTTCGTACATGATTTCGGGGATATCCGGTGAACAAGTTCTGATTCTTTCATACTCTGGCATTGCCTTCAGGAAGGCATCCAACGATTCTTTGCGGAGGGTGCAACCTGTAGCCGCTAGTCTCTCGCTGCGGTTATCAGCCGGATCGAAACTGATGGTCAATGGCGTGCCGCATGTGCGGGCAGCGAGTACGATCATTACAGCTTCATCGTCAGTGTGGTGAGGGAAAAGACGCAGAACCATGCTTTCTAAAGGCAGATAGCGGAACACATTCTGTTCGCCGAAGAGCTGGTTCACATCTCTCGGTTTCGAAAACTCTTCTTCATAGGCTTTAGCATAACTCTGTTTGTAGTCGGTTGTACTACCCGGTTTATCGCTTATGTTCATAAAACATGTACAATAATTTGGCCCTCCTGCTTTGATGCCACCACCAAAGGCCGAGAGCTTCATGCCTCCGAAGGGTTGTCTATTCACGATAGCTCCCGTAATTCCTCGGTTGATGTATAAATTGCCTGCCATCACGGAATTCTTCCATAGCTTCTGTTCCTTCTCATCCAAACTTTGCAGGCCGGAGGTCAGTCCGTAGTCTAATCCGTTCACTAGCCTGATTCCTTCTTCAAGATTTTCAATGCAAGCTACGCTGAGCAGAGGCCCGAACAGTTCCGTGCGGAAGGAGAAATTCTCCGGTTTCACGCCCCATTTAATTGTTGGAGCCAGTATGTATTCTTTCGCGTCAATGAAGCGTGGAGGAACCAGCCATGATTCTCCCTTTTCGAGGTGGAAAGCTTGCAGCAGTTTCTCATTCTTATTGGTAATCATCGGACCAACGATATTACCCGCATTCCACACGCTACCGGTTTTTAGGCTTGTAGCTGCATCAATCAGTTTGCCTCGGAAGTTCTCATCTTCATATACTGAACGTTCGACCAGCAACAGCGAACATGCCGAACATTTTTGGCCGGCATTGCCAAAGGCAGAAGTCACCACATTCATAATCGCATGATCGCGGTCGCCTGAAGCAGTCAGTATAATGACGTTTTTGCCTCCCGTTTCTGCGGATAGTGGAGTGGCGGGGTTGGCTTTAGCAATTTGCTGAGCAGTGTCTGTTCCTCCGGTGAGAATGATATGTTTGATGGCAGGTGCGGTGGTTAGCACTTTCAGTGCTTCGCGGTTAGTAATGATGACCTGAAGCGCTTCTTTCGGTACACCGGCCTCCCAAAATGCTTGGGCAAACATCCAAGCAACAGGTGCAGCAACAGTGGCAGGTTTCAGTATGACGGTGTTTCCTCCCGCCAATCCTGCTACTATTCCACCTACGGGTATGGCACAAGGAAAGTTCCAAGGAGAAATAACCAATATGGTACCTTTGGGCTTCATCTCTATGTCGTCATGGGCAGCAAACTTCTTCATTGCTGTGGTATAGAAGCGCGCATAGTCTACAGCTTCTGAGACTTCCACGTCCCCTTCAATAACGGTCTTCCCCGTCACAGCGCACATACAGCCGATCAGATCGCCTCGCATATCAGCTAGCTTATTAGCAGCTTCATACATCATCCGGTGTCGTTCTTCGAGAGTCGTCTTTCTCCATCCTGTGGGGTCCGATTCAGCAATTTCGATAATCTTTTCCACTTGCCCATTGTCGGCTTGCGACATTTCACAAATACAAACTTCCGTTTCTTGGCTGCGATCTAGATAGCGATAACGATTTTCACAAACTACCGTTTCCGCACCAATTTGTAGTGGAATGATCTCTGGTTGCTCCGTTCCGTTCTTCTTCCATTTAGAGAAAATCCTTCGCACCCACTCTTGATTTTGTGGAAGGTCGAAGTCTGTGTCCGGTTCATTCTTCATAATGTTAGCCGGAGGTACAGGGGTGTAGGACCGATTACGGTTCTGAATCCGTGGCGATACATGAGTCAGCTGGTCTTTCATCGCATAAGCTTCTTCAAACTGTTTTGCCAAGAAATTCCACGCTTTGGTGCCCGGTTTCAGATTGAAAGAGTGTGTCAAGAAGTTGTCAGGAGCCGTATTTTCATCCATTCGGCGAACGAGATAAGAGACTGCATTGAGGAAATGCTCATTTTTCACCACTGGAGTATAGAGAATTACACGGTTGCCTAGCATCGATTGAGCTCTCCAGAGGTGGTTGGCCATACCCTCTAGCATTTCAAACGTCATGTATTCAGTCGAACCATATTTCTGTGCCAGCAGATAAGCATAGGCAATGGAGAACAGATTATGAGAAGCTACACCTAGATGGAGCACTTTTGCATTTTCGGGCATTAATCCTCTTTCCAGGATATGCATATAGTTGGCGTCGACTTCTTCTTTGGAAGAGCGAATTGGATTGGGCCAACCTCTCAGTGAAGAGATGACTGTTTCCATTTCTAAGTTGCACCCTTTCACCAGACGCATCTTGATTGGAGCTCCGCCCTCTTCCACACGGGCTTTGGCAAATTCAATCAGTTCTGTTTGAAAGTCGTAGGCATCCGGCAGATAGGCCTGAACTACGATTCCGCCCGAATAGTTCTTGAACTGCGGCAGGCTGAGAACGGTTTTGAAGAGGCGCAAGGTGAAGTGCGTATCTTTGTATTCCTCCATGTCCAGGTTGATGAACTTGAAGCGTTTAGCCCCTGTTTCATCAGTGTAGGGGAAATCCATAGCTTTCTGATAAAGCGCAGACATGCGCGATACAAGCTCAGGGAAACTTTCTTCATAATTCAAGGCATGTGTCTGTGCATAAATACCCGATATTTTCACTGAGATGTAGTTGATGTCTGGAGATTCGAGCGCTTCCAGATAGTGATGGTAGCGATGATCGGCTTCCCCGTTGCCAAGTACTACTTCGCCCAGCAGGTTGACGTTCTGCCCAATTTTCTCTTTGGCGCGTATAGCTAGGTGTTTGGTGAGCTGTGGACGCGCTTCATTGATAATGACTTGTGAGGTATCCATCCGAAGGCGTTTCTTGATGATGGGGATGGCTATGAAATCGAAATGATGACCGAAGGCTTGATACATCTTGAACAGGAAGGTATCCCGTTTGTTCAGAAATTCGGGAACGCCATAGTGGTCGAGCAGGGTTTTTATTCGTTTAGCAAGTATCTTACGGTCACGAATTTGTGAAGATTCATCGAGCATCTTCACGAGGAATTTCTTATCCTGCGGGCGTTGCACCATCACAGCATATTTATGCTGTTCCCGGCGTTCGGCTTCGGTAATGGTTTGCTCACAGGTATTATACAGTTTGAGAACCCAATCCTTTACTTCGTCAAGGGTCGGTTGATATTGTTTGTCCATATTAGTTTGATAAATGTAGATTGTGAAAATCAAAAAAAGAATCTCAAATGCAATTTACTTATCAGAAACGGGTAGGACTAAACATAACGGCACGGTAGCGATGCAGAGTTTGCAACGCTTGCTGAGAGTAGCAATCGAACAGATATTGCTGTTTCATATTTGTCGTTTTTTAAGAGATTAGTGATCAAAGGCATGCACTCTTCGCAAATATAAAAAGATCTTGTTGATTTACAATTGAAAAGGGGAAAATAAAATTAGCCCCCCATTCTAGAATAGCTTCTATCAGGGGGGCTGGCTGGTTGTTGTTGGTTTTTAATACCGAGCTTGATATTTCTTATAGAATATAAAGAATAGTATGAATCCGATGAGTGCGAAGGGGACTCCAGTCAGTGCAGGGTAGCGATAACCGCCACTCACTGCTAATCCTCCAGTGTATGCCCCGATGGCATTTCCCAGATTGAATGCCACTTGCACACAAGCAGCACCGAGCATCTCTCCTCCTTTAGCCACGCGGATGATCAAGATTTGCTCCGGACTTGATACGGCAAACAGTGCTGCTGTGCATAGACACATCAACAGTGCAGCTCCCCATTTGTAGGGAGAAAAGAAGAAGATGAGCAACAGCATCAAGCAAATCAATGCTTGTGAGGCAGTACCTACTTTCCCAGGTGTGTATCGGTCGGAAAGTCGCCCGCTTATCAGGTTTCCCACCACCATCCCGAATCCGGCAAGGATCATGAGCGGAGTGATGCTCTCTGCTGAGAAGCCTGACACATGGGTCAGCATAGGATTGATATAGCTATACCAGCAGAATACACCCCCATTTCCCAATGCTGTGGCACCTAGGATGAGCCATGGTGCAGGGGTCTTAAGAAATCGAAATTGTCCTTTGAAGCCGGTATCTTTCAAGCCTTCTACTTGGGGTACCCAACGCCAGATATAGTACAGAATGACAATGCCCCAAAGGCCTACTAACAAGAAAGTAGCTCGCCATGAAAGCATGGTGCTTAAAGAGGTGCCTAGCGGCACACCGAATAGGTTGGCAATGGTCATTCCGGCAATCATGATGGAAACGGCTTCCGATCCCTTGCCTTTGTCAGCGAGCTTCTCAGCAACGATGGAGCCTACACCGAAATAGGCTCCGTGAGGGAGTCCGGAGATGAAGCGAGAGATAAGCAACGTCCAGTAATTGGGAGATAATGCAGCACAGATATTACCCACCATAATCAAGGTGACCAATATTAGTAATATGTTTTTTAATCTATATTTGCGCGCTAATGTCAATACAGGAGCACCAACACAAACTCCTAATGCATAAGCGGAAATAAAATGCCCGGCTGTGGGTATGCTAATGTTTAAATCCCGAGCCACATCAGGTAGGATACCCATCATTACAAATTCGGCGATACCCAATCCGAGGGTACCGAATGCCAGTGCAATCAGACTTTTCTTCATACAAAACTTTACCTAAATACCTATTCTTTTATTGAGATGCAAAGGTAAAACAAAATATCTCAAGGTCTGTTCTGTAAGGACGATTTTGATTAAAATCAATTGTAGCACTCTCCTGTGCGGAGGAGTTAATCATCATAACTTCTGATAAGAGTGTCACTATAACATTGCGATGGTTACACCATTCTGTAACTATGCTGACACTATCATAACAGGATAGTGTCAGCATAGTTAATTTATTAAAGTTATTGATTTTTAGGTTATTTGCTCTGTAATAAAATCCATGTTGTCATGTCTTTCAGTACCTCTGGACTAAAGGTTTCTTCTAATTGGTTATATTCCGCTAAGGTGCCTTTTACGCAAGTTTGGAACAAATGATTTAGCTTAGGGTAGGTTTTGGTAGTTACTTTTTTATTTCCGTTTTCGCTGATACGTTGCTTAATTGCGGGTAGATTCAACTCAGCATCGACCTGAATATCCTTTTCTCCGTTTAAAGCTAAGACCGGACAGGTTATTGCTTTAAGATCAGCAGTTGGGTCGTATCTCATGAACTGAAGATACCAAGGTGAAGTCATGGTGCTTATCTGAGCAGAGATTTGTTGCATGGCAGCTAAATCTTTCAGTTGTTCGGGAGGGATCGTTTTTGTAACATCAGCGTATACTTCTTTTCTTATTTCATCCGGTGTCTTGTCGGCTTGTAATAATAATGAATATCTTTCGCGAATGGAGGGTTTCATGGTTTGCCAAATAGCGTCAGGCATTCCTTGTGACTTACTTATTAATTCAGCTTGTTTAAGCATCAAACTGTCACCTCGCACACCTGCTCCTGCTAATGAAATGACGAATGCGACATGAGGGTTATGAGCTGCAATACTAAGTGCTATTGTTCCTCCACAACTATGTCCGATGAGGCCTATTTCTTTGCTATTGATTTCCTTTCGGCTGCAAAGATAGTCGAAAGCAGCCTCCGTATCTTTTGCGAAATCTTCATTGGTGGCACTTGCATAGTCGCCTTCAGAATCAGCTGTTCCGCGGTCGTCACATCTTAGTACAGCGATCCCGTTGCGCGTCAGATAATCGGCAATCACAAGAAAGGGTTTATGCCCCATCATCTCCTCATCACGATTTTGTGGACCACTTCCTGTCACCATGACTACAGCGGGAAACTTGCTCCCTTTCTCGGGAAGCGTTAATGTGCCTGCTAGTTTGATTCCATCCTGCGTATTTTTTATACTGACTTCTTCAACCTGATAAGGAAAGGGTGCCTGAGGCTCTTGCGGGCGTTTAGAGCTACTCACTTCCCCTTTTTTAAGATTTAGGGGGAGTGCCATTCCTTGTGTAAATGTACCGGATATCGTTTGGTCAGCATTTAATTTCCCTTTGTAAGAGGCGTTAATAATAGGGATTTGAACAGTCAGTATAGAATCCTGAAAAGAAGTGGCTGCTGTTTTTATACCTTTGGCTCCTTGATCAGGACTGTCAAGAGTGGTTTCGTACGTTCCTTGTGGGATTTTCTTGATGTGAAAGACAATGGTTAGTGAGCCCGTGGGTAGAGAAAGTTTGCCTAACCATGTGCCCGATATTTCTTGCGCGGAAAGGCAAGTTGGAGCCGATAGTGCGATAAGCAAACAAATAGTCATGAAAACTTTGAAAAGATCTCTGGAGTGTTTCATAAAGAAGAAGATTAGAGTTTCTAAAAATAGTGGCATATTAGATATTAAATCTTGTATTTTGTGATTGAATATCAATATGTAAACTTGCTGTGTACAAAAATAATGCAATTATAATAAGTAATGAAAATAACTCCTTATTATTTGACATTGAAATCTAAAATAGGTAGAAAGAGAAATGCCAGTGAGGGATTATTTTAAGAGAAGGAAAAGTAGGAATAAGAGAGAGGGATTGATGGTTTTACGAAGAATTTTCATACTTCGGTTACGTTGGGTTTTGATGGTGTTGATGCTAACGCCCAATTTTTCAGCAATTTCGACCCAGCTGTATCCTTCTAAGTGCATAAGCATGATGCGTTGTTGCTCCTTGGGAAGTTGTTGTATCGCAATGTAAAGCTGACGGACAAGCTCTTCTTTGAGAGCCAATTGATAGCTCTCATCACTGTCTTCAAGATTGTTGATCTCTTCAAGAATGTCGAGCTGGGTAGGTTTATTTTTTTGATGGCGTAAAAAAAGCAAGGTGTTGTTGTAACAGGCCTTATAGAGATAATTGGTTAATTCTGCTGTAGTAGTAAAAGACTTATCACCCTCATAGATAGCTAAAATAACTTCTTGCACAATATCTTCTGCCTGCTCTTGGTCGTCTATGATTTTGTTGACGTAAGCACACAATGAGGCATAATAATGTTGATAGAGCTGAAAGAAAGCTTTATTTCTTTTCTGATTAATGCCTTTAATGAATAGAGTATCTTTTGGGTTGTTAATCTCCATGAGATGAATCTGATATGTTTTGCAAAACTAGGGAAAAAATAGATAGGTTAGTCTATTGAGGCTACATTTTATGGTTTAAGGTATGAGATTTTTTAATCCTCATTGGGATAGATAAAACTTAATGTTGGATAGATTTGTAAGGATGAAAAACGACGGCTTTCACTTAGATATGGCCGTCGTTCTATTGTCCTTGCTAGAGAGAGTGTAAAGATTGAGTGATTGTTTGTGTGATTAATGTAGAGTACAAGGACAATATTTAGTTTTCACTTAACTTTATAGATTCTTATTTTTCTTCAATTAATCGTCGAATACTTGAGATGGGGATAATGGATTTTATCACCATTTGTAAACTAGTTTGTGGCTGATCTACATAGTAGATTGATTGAGTAGTGCAAACCATGCCTACAAGATTACCGCAATCGTCGAAAAGAGGTCCACCACTAGATCCTTTCGCATAATCGGCCGTGATATCGGTACGATTGGTAAAGGGATCGTTCGGATCGCCACAAGTGGTACGTGCTACAACGCCTTTAGAATAGTAGTAAAGGTGCCAAAGCGGATGTGTGAGTGCATGAACTGTAGCTCCCGCTGCTAAATCTTCACCGACAGGAAATGGAGTTAGTTTTTCTCCACGAGTATCAACACGGAAAAAGACTAAGTCTGCTTTGGGTTGATAGCTCAGAATCTCTTTGATGGGAAAGATATGATTGTCGGATGTGGCTACAAAAAACACACTATCAAGCGGTGTAAGTCTACTGTAGGGGTCGATTAAGCTTTTAAAGACATGAAAATTGGAGATACAAAGACCGTCGGCAGTGAGAACAATTGCGGTTGCTCCTATTTGAACGTGTTCTGGATCAACAAGTGTAGGTGAATATTTGCAAATACTTAGGACAGAAGGAGTTCTTGCGGCTACGAGTTCTTCGCCACTCATCTCTTTTTTGCCTGGTTTGGTCAGTTCTGCGGTGACAAGGCTATTCATCATGACACGTTGTCCCTGCTTTTTGAGCTCAGGCATTGAGGTGAAAGTGTTGCCAGCTCCTATACCTTTAAAGGTTTGCAATATTTCACGTTCGTAGTTATTGTAGTTGTGATACACCACTTTTGCCTTTTGGGCAAAAGTGGAAGTACTACAACAAATTAGAGTAACTACTATACATAGAAGTTGTTTCATCTTTTTCGTTTCATTTATTTGTTAGGGAAAAGTTCGGCCAACTTACTCTCTAAATCTGCACCACGCAAGTTGCGGGCAACAATTTTGCCAGCAGGATCAATTAAAAAGTTAGTTGGGATAGCTCTAACAGCATATTGTCCAGCAATAGGACTTTGCCAGCCTTGAAGCTGTGATACTTGACTCCAAGTTAGTGCGTCTTTTTCAATAGCTCCTTTCCAACGCTCTGCAGAGTCGTCTAATGAGACACCAATGATGTCAAATTTATCAGATTTGTATCTTTCGTAAGCTTTCACAACATTTGGGTTCTCGCGACGGCAAGGTCCACACCAGCTAGCCCAGAAATCAATTAGAACATACTTACCACGGAAGCTGCTTAAGCTTAAACTTTTACCATCAGGTGTGTTAGCAGTGAATTCTGGAGCAACATCACCAATACTTACTGAAGGAGCGCTTTGAATTTTTGCATTGAAGCGTACACCCAAGTGGCTATTGCGCAAGCGTTCGCTTAGATGGTTATATAAGCGTTGAGCTTTGCTTTTATCATTAGCAACATCAATGGTTGTGTTAAGCCAGTCAAGGCTGATGTATGAGTCTGGATGGCTCATAAAGAAGGCTTCCTGAACCTCTTTTTCTTTAGCATCAATTGTCTGATAATCGGCTTGCAAACGTTGCATTGTAGCATCGTCACGATCGTTACGAGCCTTGTAAAAAGCAACTTCCAAAGAGTCAACTTGCTTTTGGAAGGGCAATAACTCATTGGTGATAGCCTGATAATCATCGTTGGTCGGAGTGCCACTTAGTTTTGCATCTATGTGGTTGGCTTCAATATCCATTTGTATATTACCACCTTCAAGATACACTGTTGCTGCTTTTAAGTTGATAGGGCGTCTGCCGAAATCACTATTTGCTGGAGCAATGTAAAGAGAAGCATGCTGGGTATAAGCAGTGCTACCTGTAAATTTGAATACTCCCTCCGTAGCGGCAACAGAGTCAATAACCATTCGGTTTTCATTGACGTAGCAAAGGTAGGCTTTATCGGTAGGGTTAACCTGTTGGGCGCGCACAGATAAAGTAAAGTTGTTTTGAGCTTGTGCAAATGCGGCTATTGTACAGCCCATTGCAAGTAAGGTGATCTTTTTCATACGTTGTTTTTTTAATATAATAAAAATAATTGTTTATGAATTCATTAATCAATAGGATATGGAATAGAGCTTAGTAATAGCGATAAAGTTCATCACTCCAACCTCCTCCATTGTAACTATAGGTTTTAGGAGAAGCAAACAGCATGGTTTTTACTTTTCCTTCTCCTTCGTAAGGAGCACCTAGCTGAGTGTACTGGTTACCATTGATGGTGTATCGATATATTTTGTAATGACCATCACCAGTAGTAGTGGCTACAATAAGGTTGCGAAAAGTGTAATCGTCGTAAGTACAAGGTACGAAGTGCATGTAGCTAATCGTTTCGTTCGAAGGATACTGTATCATCAACCTATTACTTTGTTGCTCTATTAGATATTCATAGAGTGTATTTCCTCTGCCATAATAGAGAATGGGATAGTTCTTATTAAGTGCAAAGTATTGAGCAGTGCGTAGCTCTGGATAATTATTATAGGATAGAGTATCTGCAGTCATGATAGGACTGTAATGTGCATTACCCAATTGATATTGAGCAGGATCAATCTGAGCTAGATCAAGTCCAAGTAAAATGGTGCGATCTTCACGACCATTCTCTTGAAATAAGGCATAAGCACGTTTTACAGAGGCGGTATCTGGGTTTAAACTACCATCAGTGTTTTCGAGAAAACGGATGCTTCCATTCATGTGATTGGATGAAATATGGGCTGTTCCTTCGTAATAGTTATCGGGAAAGAATTTCGGCTCTGCGGCTAGTTGATTGAAGTAAACAAAGGAATGGGTTGTTTCTTCAAACCCGAGTTGGTAACAGGTGCTTCCTACAGTAGTGGTGAAGTAAGGTGAAAGCTGGAAGCTCTCTCCTGCAGGAGGAAGGAAAGCAGGTGTTCCTAATTGGTAGAGATGGCTTTGTTTATTATCTACTAATATCATCTGAAGTGGACTTGTAATACCACCTTCAAAATGATGAGTGGTGTGGTCATTTCGATCGAAGAAAAGGTCGTTCCCTTGTGCTAGGATTTTCTCGTCGTTGATACGGAACGCCAATACATCTTCTTCACTAACCGGGAAAAGCGTGGAAAGATATGTAGTGGGATAACTATCGCCAGGAGCAGTCCAACCGTAATTATAGGTATAGAGTAAAGCAACAGGGGAACCTTTTAATTTAGTGTTCCATTGAGCAAGAAGATCTTTTTCATTGAAATAATTTTCTCCTGTGGTATTGATACCAATTAGGTCAAGTTCAGTATCGCCTTCTTGGTTTTCTTTAAGTACATACCAACCCCTTTCAGAACGGCTGATAACGGTGGTGAAAGCTGTTGAAGAATTACTAACTTGGGTTTTCTTATTTGTCACTTCCAAACGGATAGTCCAGTTGCCAAGACTATCCATTTTATAATTGAAGATGCTATCTCTTGAAAGGAGTTTGAGGCTTGAATAGTCTTGACGATACCAAGCAAAATCGAATGCCTCATTACCTTCGTCTCCATACTCAATATGTGGAGTGATACGAAGGGTGTCACCAAGGAAAATTTGTACTGGAACGACGCCTACTTCACCCATGTGTTGGATAGTGATTCTAGGCAGTTCGTTAAAAACGTCATCTCTGCCATATTTACATCCCATCAACATTATGGGTAACGAACAGAGGAGCAAGATATAATGTTTTGTTTTCATTATTGTACTTTTTAGTGTTTCAAATTAGTAGGAATAACCAACATAGAATTCAACTTCTCTACCATCAGCTTCTTGAAGAGGAGAAAGCCCTTGTTGAGCACGTTTGACGTTCTCGTCTGCAAGTTCATTACGGAACTTATATTGGTAGAAGGTTTGTTGCGAACTTTGAATAGTGGAGATAAAAGCATCGTCCCATCGATCTCCAGTATGTCGGATAATGAAATCATGTTTTACCAATCCGTAAGTACCTAGGAATGTGGGCCAATTGCCGGGTCTGGTGAGGCAATCCGACACATAGATCGTTACAAATGAGTGTAGGTCATCGGTATCGCTTGTTTTGTCTGCAGCAATGATATTGGTGCTGTTTTGTAAACGCATAGTGATGCGATAGGTGTTATTTTTTAGTGATGCATCGCGGAGCAATATTACAGGGATGGAGTCGTAGAGATTCCCTTTATGAAAGGTCATCAATGATTGGACATCCGGATCATCAAAGGCTTGAAATTGTTTTCCTTCTATAGCTTGTACTGTGTTTTGTTCAAGTTGAGTAGAAGTGGTATCTACATAAGCGTAACAGCTTATATGGCAGTCCTCTTGTGGAATGGCTGCCAAAATTTGCAATTTTACCCATACAGTATCGCGTGTCACACTTTCGTCCGAGTAATAGAAATTGTGGTGGAATACCTGGTCTCCACTCCGAGGGATCGAATTCGCATCTCGAAAGAATTTTACGTAAGGCTCGCTTAAGACTGTTTCAATTTTTTCTTTCTCACAAGATGTAAGAAGCAGAGTAAGCCCTAAAAAGAATAAGGAAAATATTTTTGTTTTCATTTTTTTCATTGTTTAGAGAGTTATCTATAATTACCAGTTTCATCAATAGGGAGTGGTAAGATATAATTGTTGGCATTTGCAAGGTTACCTGTATTTGCCCACGTCGTGGCATTCATCTGTTTATGGGCAAAGAATGTTTGTCCTTCACACCAATACTCACGGGCATATTCCTTTAAGACTTCTCCATTGCGATTAGCTTCTGTGAGCTGATTGTAATAAGCCTCACGAGTGGAACGGAAGTCGTTACAGTAGGTGTTGGCTTCTGTTATTGGCGCTTCTTGCATGAGAATCAGATAGAGCTCAGAAAGACGAATAAGAGGAAGACTCTTAGGATATCCACCATAATTATCCATTTCGGCATCATCCTTCGTCATATGGCTAAATTTGAGTGAAGTCAAACTTGTCTTATAAGTCGGTGGAAAGGTACTATAGTCACGTGTGGTAGAGCTTCTCATTAAGTTGCTTGAGGTACGTAAATCTGTTTGTCCTTCAAAAAGATAAGTACGGAAGCGATTGTCTTGACTATAAATACCAGCAGAAAAGTACTGAGAATAGGCTCTATTATCGTCGGTGATGTCGATGGCTACTAGATGCTCGTGGTAGAATAGAAAATCACTAGCTTCAGCATCACTACGCTTTCCTAATCGGAATTGAGGAGTACCATCCGGAGCTTTGGCATCAACTACAGCTTTGGCATAGCTATAGGCCTCTTGCGAGTTACCAATCCACCAATAATAGCGGGCTAAGAGTGCTTCGATACCGTAATAATTGAATCGTTTTTGACGATTGTACCAAAATTGTTCATTGTATTCCTGAATATTAGTATATGAACTATTGAGCTCGGTGTTTGAATATTTCAAAATAGGATCGTATGGTCTAAGTAGATTGAGTGCCTCTTTAAAATCATTCTCAATATCTTTGTTATACTCGTCGTAGGGAGTATAATTGTATGGCTCTATTGAGAAAATGGTGACGTAAGGTAAATATGCTCTGTCATGCTCAGCTTGTGAAGGTACAGGACCCCACAACCGAATCAGTTCGAGTTGACAAAATGCGCGAATGGCTAATGCTTCTCCTTTGATAATATCTGCTTTATCTTTTGTAAGCACATGATTCTCTTGCTCAAGATGTTCCAACAGTACATTGGCATTAGCAATGACTTTGTAGTAATTGAGGAACACATTTGATAAGGCGTTATTTACCAAATCGGTGGAATTATAATTGTGATTAAAGAAATAACTTTCAGTACTAACACTTGATGAAACTGTATAAGCTTGTGCCATATACTCAATGTAACCTCCCATCATGAACTTACCCGGAGAATAAAGATCCTGAAGATCTAGATAGAGTCCGATAAGGGCATTGGAATAGCCCATTTCACTGGAGAACATTTTATCTGCTGATGACTCAGATTTCGGCTCAATGGTCAGCCAATCGTTACATGAACTGGTTACAAATAGGATTAAGCCGAGAATTAGTATATTTAATTTTTTCATTCTATTGTTGCTTTTAAAGGTTAGAATGTACAAGAAAATGTAAAGGTAGGTTTAATGGTATAAGGGTAGTCGGTTCCTCGCTCTTGTTCCATATTAGAAAGGTAGAAGATATCGGACATACTACCTGTGATGGCAAAACGTTCCATCTTGAATTTTTTAATCCATTCCTGAGGTAATTCCCATGTGACATTGAGCGAGTTGAAAGTTAATGCTCTTTCTGTAAATACAAAGGCGTCATTTTCGTACGTTCTTTGTTCACTTGCAATGTCTTTGTAAGCTGCGATGTCACCCGGTTTTCTCCAACGTTCGGTGTAAGCTCTGCGGTCAACATTGTTACGTGCAAAGGCATTCTCTACTTTACTTAATAAAGTTTGATTCAATCTTTTCGCTCCTAATCGAAAACCGAAGCTCATATCGACCATAAGGCCTTTGTAGCGGAAGGTGGATCCAAAAACGCCATTGACTACGGGCAAACTACTGCCAACTGGAACTTTAGTCAAACCGGAGGTTTCACTGGTGATGGTGCCGTCCACACTTTTATAAAGGCGTAAGCCTGTTGCTGGATCCACGCCTGCGGATTGAAGAACATATAGTTCGTCAATAGATTGGCCTTCGCGATATTCATAAATGTTTGAGCCTGTATTGGTTAATTGTGTTGAGTATATTTCGTTGGCTCTTTTGATTGCCTCAGATAGTTTAATCATGGTGTTGTCGTTGTGAGAAGCACCTGCGCGTAATGACCAATTTATTTGTCTACGAGAATTGTTTATAATCGTATAACTCATCATCATATCATAACCAATATTACGGATAACCCCTAAGTTTTCTTTATAGCTAGTATAACCGTGGGATAATGGAAGGTATACATCACTCAACAGGTTATCGGTGGTTTTACGATAATAGTTAAGATTGATAGTGAATCGTCTATTAAATAAGGCTAAGTCAAGACCGATATTGTGTTGTTTGGTATTCTGCCATTTCAAGTTTGGATTACCGTATCCTTCGATAGAAGCTCCAATAAGGTGGTTATATTGGGTATCGTTATTATATCTGTAGGTGGTCAATGCTTGGTAGGGTGAGAAATTTAATGAACCAGTTACACCATAAGAGTATTTTAACTTGGCTAAGTTGATAAATGGAAGTGATGTTTTTATCCATTTTTCTTGAGCAATTTCCCATCCTAAGCCGACAGACCAGAAAGGTGCCCATCGATTTAACTTTCCGAATGAAGATGCGCCATCTAAGCGGTAAGACAGGTCAAAGAAATAGCGATTCTCATAGTTGTAGTTCGCGGTACCAGTAATACCTGCACTTCTTACAGTAGATTCACTTGTTGTTGGACGAGATGAGAAGTAGCTATTACCATTGGAAATGTCGTTCATTTCATCGTTCATAAATCCACGTACTGTTGTACTAAAGGTTTCGTTATGAGTTTGCATAACCTGTCCGTTGATTCCTAAATAGACGGTGTGTTCGCCAAAGGCTTTACCATAACTTAATGTACCCGATCCTTGGAAAGATTCGCTTTTGTTAATGCCTTTTATATATTGACCGCGGTCAGCAACAGGAATATTATTTAGACTAGTATAGCTTGATGCTTTGGGTGAAGAAAAGTTATCAGTGCCTCCACGTTGTTGAGTGAAACCAACACTCATGTTTAATCGCAACTCGGGAAGTAGATTCATATCTAACATCGTGGTATTTCGAATATTAGTATAGTTGGTTTCAGAAAAACTTGTCTGAGCAGCATCATACAATGGGTTTGCTATAGGATACTGTGAGTTGAAATTATAAAATGAGGGCACTGGGTCACCATCGGAATTGAAAGGGCGCCAGTAAGGATTCATGGTAGTATAGGTGTTAAAACGTCCATAAGGGCTGTTTTCCCCTTTATTAAAACCTAAGCTTAAATCATTGCTAAAGCGGATGTTTTTCAGGAAATAATTGATAGTCATGCTCCCGTTCATATTATTACGATTGGAACCTTTCATAGCTCCTTTTAACTGATTGTAGGAGAAGTTGAGGACGTAACGAAACTCATTATTTCCTCCACCAATATTCAGTCGATGATATTGCCCTACACCTGTTTGTACTGGTTTGTGGATCCAGTCGGTATTGACTCCTTCATTGGCTGCTTGGAGATTTTGATTATAAATCGCATCTAGACTCAGTTGCTCAGTTAAGTTATCACCAGTATAAAGCCCAGCTATTCTTTCCAAGTCGATTTTCTCGAAAGAATTTAGCAGATTATAGCTTGAGAGATCGGGAATCTCGAGATTAAGTCCACCTTGATAGGCGATACGTAATCTTCCTGCTTTAGGAGAAGATGAGGTGATAACAATGACTCCATTCGAACCTCGAGAACCATATATAGCTGTGGCACTTGCATCTTTTAAGATGACAACAGACTCTACGTCGGACTGGTTCATATCCATAACACGTTCTGAGCTAACTTCAAATCCGTTTAGAATAAATAGAGGAAGGTTGAGTTGGTTACGAATATTGGATTGTAAACTATTAACATCAGTAATTGAAGAACTACCACGAAGTTGGATACTCAAGGTTCTATTGGGGTCGGAACCACTCATATTGTCATCGATCATATTAAAGGCTGGATCAATAAAACCAATTGTTTTTAGCAGGTTTCGGTTACCAACTTTTGCGATATCATCTTTAGTAATGACTGTTGCGGCACCTGTGAAACTCACTTTAGGTTTATTGAAGATTCCTGTAACAACGACTTCGTTTAAGTCTGCAGCACTTTCTTTAAGTTGAAAAATGTAGTTCTGTGATCCTTCTTTAATGGGAAGAATCTTTTTTTCAAAACCAATGTATGAAGCGTATAGCTTTTGGTCACCTTCGAGTTGGAGAATGTGAAATTGTCCTTTTGTGTCGGTAGTGGTAAAGCGTTGGCGCCCGTATTGGTCTGTTATTGATATGGTAGCTCCGATAAGAGGCTGTTTGTTATTATCAATCACAATTCCGTCAATGGTTCTGTGCGCTTCTGAAGAAGCAGTTTTCTCGATTCGAGTGATCACTACTATTCCCTCTTTTTCTTTATAAGTTAGTCCATAAGATTGAAGAACTCTTGGTAGAAGTTCGTTGATAGGCTCATTCTTTGCATGTACTGTTACTGTTTTAATGCCGATGAAAATATTGGCATTGTATAGTAAGTTGATGGACGTTTTTTCCTTAATCGTGTTTAAAAAGGTCTCCATCGTTACATTGTCAAGATTAATAGTTACTTTGTTTTTGGGAAGGGCATATAGTGATAGCCCAACTGCCCAGAAGAGCAGCCCCAATAAGAATCGTTTTTTCCACATAAATTCTTTCTGTCTTAATTGTTAATGAATATGTTTCCTGAAGTTATTTGTTCTTTTTATTCTGATGAAGATAAATGGCATTATCGTTGATGCGATAATTAAAGTCACCTGTAAGTTGAAAGGCATCCAAGAATTGATTAATACTGATGTTGCGTTGGATGTTTCCGGTATAACGAAGCTGTTCTATGTTGGGATTATCATAGATGACTTGATCTATTTTGTACCATCTCTTTAGCCGTTCCATGATATTGGACAAGCTTTCCTGCTGGAATATATAAATGCCACTGGCCCAACTAACTTCATTGTTTACATCAACTTGTTTTTTGCTTAATGTTGCAGCTGAAAATATAGCTTGCTCACCCGGAACAAGTTCGAGCTTTTGATGAGTAGGAGTAATGATTTGCACCTTTCCTTTAACAAGGGTTGTTCTACAAGCATCATGATCACTATAAGCATTGACATTGAAACTTGTGCCTAGCACTTCAACATTACCAAAAGGTGTGCTAACAATAAAAGGATGGGAAGGATCATGTTTGACTTCAAAGTAAGCTTCACCTTTTAATTTCACTTGTCGTTCTTTCCCTTGAAATTCAATGGGGTAGGTCAGTTCTGATGAGGAGTTGAGATGAACAATGGTACCATCGGCTAAAATCACTTTGTTCTCGGCTCCTTGAGGTACAATCAGTTTGTTTTCCATTGAGGATGGAACTGTTGATGCCTGATCAGAATGAGTAGCATATGCTGTAAGTTTTCCACTATTTTGTTTGGTAGCTGGAGTTGTGTTTGAAAGTACTTGATACTGTAGTACACCCTTTTTGTAGGTGACTTGAACATTTCCTAATTGGAGGTTCAGTTGTTGCTGTTGAATATTTATTTTTTGTCCATTTGAAAGATGAAGTTCGGCTTTATCTATTCCTGGTTCCAATACAGCCGTGGCAGTTGAAGGAAATACAATAGGCTGTACAAACCAAATTGATAAGGCTACGATAAAGATGAGTATGGCTGCTGCAGTAGAATATTGCCAGCGGTTTAGCTGGAAAGATTTAAGTAGCGGCGGAGTACGTATAACCGTGCGTTGTTTTAAAAAGCGTTCATAAGCATTGTCAGATGAATAGCGATGAAGATGACTAAAAAGTTCTCCGGAGTGAGCTTTCTTGCGTAAATCCTCTAGATCATCTGGCAAATTGGGATATCGTTCAATTAATCGCTTCACTTCTTGAAGTTCTTCAGAAGTAATTTCTCCTAAAAGATATTGTTTTAGAAGTTGAGCGTCATGTTCGATTGACTTTATCTTATTCATGCTTTTTTTTCTTGTTTATAGTTAATATGCTATAATGACTCAAAAGGGTGACAAAAAGATGAATTATTTTTTAAAATGCTTTATTTTTTTTGTTTTTATGGTTTATAAGCTATCTAAAAGGGATTAAAAACTTGTTTTCTCAATCATATCTTTATTGCTTAAATGTACTTGTTTATGGGAGAATTGATGGATATGGTTTCTATTCTTATTAAATTTTTGTAATATTGCAATGAATAAGAAAGATAGGTTAAAAAAACGAAAGTGCCTGTCTCTTAATGCCTTCTGAACAGAATACTAAAACACTGAAAAAGATAATACCATGAAAAACATTCTTTTCTTGTAAGCGTCTTTTAGTCTGATTATTCAAAAGAAATAGAAATAATCCCGTTAACGTATGCTAAGAGACTATATCGGTGAAAAGTCATTCTAGACTTGAATGCTTACTAGTTTTCCTTTAACAATTATAAAGATTGACAGATGTTTCCCTTTCAAGTGCAAAACTTAAAGATGCTTACAGATAATCGGCAATCACAAGAAAGGGTTTATGCCCCATCATCTCCTCATTACGATTCTGTGGACCACTTCCTGTCACCAAGACTACAGCGGGAAACTTATTTTCTTTTTCAGGGAGCGTTAATGTGCCTGCTAGTGTGATTCCATCCTGCGTATTTTTTATACTGACTTCTTCGGTCTGATAGGGAGGGTGCCTGAGGCTCTTGCGGACGTTTAGCGTTGCTTACTTCGCCCTTTTTAAAATTTAAAGGGAGTGATACTCCTTGGGTAAATGTACCAGTTATCGTTTCGCCGGCATTTAATTTGCCTTACGATAAATTTGCTTTGTACAAAAATAATGCAATTATCCTTATAAAGGAAAACTGCTCCTTATTATTTTACATTTATAATGCAACTCATTCTTTTTCTATATGAATTCTATACTAAATTTCCCATCAGTTGTTCTAGCAGCTTGCATATGCTGTATTCCGGCTTTGATTGGATCAGGAACAGATGCTTTGCCAGTACTACTGATGGGAAGCTTGTGACTGTCTAATTAATTATTATTTGTTTTGACGGGCTTGGTATTCTTCATCCGTCAACGTTTCTACAATAATCACCCCATTCTTTCCTTTTTCTCCATAGGCAGCCTGTGCTGATTTGTCTTTTAATACAGAAATACTTTTTACACGATCTGCTGGAAGCTTTCTAAAGTCGTCAGTCTCTATAGCTTCTTTCCCGTCAATCAATACTAAAGGCTGTCCGCTTTTTGTTCCAAGAACAATTGCACCCTTACCTATCTTAAGACCGGAATTTCTCCCTACGGTACTTTTGGATGGCTCAGGAAACAGGTTAACCACTTGTTGCTCCATCTTTATATTCATCGTAGAAGTTACAGGAACTTTTACCGATTTATATCCGATAAACGAAAATAAAAGATTGCCATTTTTATTGGCTTTTAGAGTGAACTTACCTTTTCTGTCCGTTATCGTTCCGTAATGTGTATTGGGGACAATAATACTTACTCCAGCTTTTGGCCGTCCCTGTTCATCAACAACGGTTCCATTAACTGTGAAGTTGGGAACAGCAACTTCACTGGTCGTTCCCTTAAAAAAAAGGCTTTCTTCATTTTTATTTCCCTCATTTATTCTAACAATTATGACCCCGTTCTTGCCTTGTTTTCCATATTCTCGTATTGAAGCTGAGTCTTTTAATACAGATATGCTTTGTATTGTTGAGGGATCCAACTTTTCCATAGTCTCCGTGCTAATTTCCTTACCATTTGCTAATATCAAGGGTTTTTGATCTTCCGCAAATTTAATATTTCCAAACCTTATGGGGATAGTATATTTCACTGGTACGGGCTTGCCTCGTTGCTTTCCGGGAATCCAATCTTGCATCTCACTGACAATTCTTTCAGCTTCTTTATTCAATGCTGTTGCATTCGATTCAACAACATGTACATCTTTTATTTTCCCTGTTTCATTTACCGTAAAGCCTACCATTACTTTGCCACTTGCTTTACCTTTCATAGGAGAATGGTCAATTTTTTCCGCCAAATATATCTGCAGTGCATTCATTCCCCCAGGATAGGTTGGCATCTGCTCCACTGCTTGGAAAATAATAGGCTCTTCCTTCTCTTTAAATTTTACACCGGATACCACAAAAGCATTTTTTTTACTTTCATTTGATACTTTCACGGTATCTTCCAATACCTTTTCTTGCAAAATTTCCGCCAAATCGTTAACTTTGACAGCAGAAATTTCTTCCATTTTTTGAGAGATTTCAGGACGGGCAAAAGCCGTTACAGTGATAGCTGCCAACGGGAGTACATACAAATACTTCAACCGTGCCCACGGATTCGATTTTTCTTTTAACATCATAGTGATACGTTTTTTAAGTTTACTGTGATTAAAGCTGTTGGCCATAGAGTAGAGCCTTGTGCCAACGGCTTTTTTTATTAATA
>JAFABG010000032.1 GCA_023426145.1 Bacteroidota bacterium
GAAACATTTGCTCCAAAATAAAGGCGTATGATTACTGTTTTTTATCATTTTTATCCCAGTTTACTCATAAACAAGGTAAATATGACTTAAAAATGGCTTTCAAAAAACAACTAGTTACGAGTTGTAAGCAAGCTATTTGGGGAGAAATACTGGGTGGCAATGCTCCGAATTATGCAAAAAAAGCGTAGAATAAGAGAAATTAGAAAAATGAATAATTTATTTCAAAACGAAATAGACCTATCGGCATGCCTATTTAAGAGATACGATTCTAGAAAAATAACAATCATTGA
Source organism: Bacteroidota bacterium (assembly GCA_023426145.1). GTDB lineage: Bacteria > Bacteroidota > Bacteroidia > Bacteroidales > Bacteroidaceae > Bacteroides. Next base: position 291 of record JAFABG010000032.1, read on the forward strand.
TTGTTAAATTTTCGCTTTAAATATGGAAGTATAGTAGTGGATTTTAAGAATGGGTCTTAAGGAATAAAATAAGGGTATATACTTAACTACTACACAGTAAAAGTATATACCCTTATAAAAATATAACAACTTGTCTCTTTAATGCAAAATTTTAAACACTAATTCCCGAAGGATATCGCCGTCAGACATTGTACTATTCTTCACTCCTTTTGATTTTGCATCAGCATATCGTATTTCACCAACAATTTGCATAGTCTTAACTCCACTATATTTACGCATTGCAACTGCATAATCACGAGCCTGCCATGAAGTTCTTAAGCCTAACATATTGGCTATTCCTTGTTCTGATTTATCCGGTGCATAATACGCTAGCATCAGATTAGAATAAAAACTAAATAGCAATGATAATGTCATTTGAATTGGATTAGTTTTAGGATTTTCTTCAAAGTATTTTATTATTTTATTAGCTTTAAGAATATCCATTTCAACAAGAGCACTTCTTAATTCAAAGTTATTATAATCTTTGCTTATACCGATATTTTTTTCGATTTGCTCAGGAGTAACACGCTTAATTCCTGTAGGTAAAGTGATAATTAGTTTTTCCAATTCACCAGTCAATCGACTTAAATCCGAACCTATAAAATCAGCTAACATAAGTGATGCTTTAGGTTCAATATCTACCCCTTTGCGCTTCAAGTAAGAAGCTATAAAACCAGGAAGTTGAGCATCTTTTATTTTTTTTGATTCAAATAAGACACCGTATTTTTCAATTTCAGCAGCAAGTTTCTTCCTTCTATCTAAAGTCCCATGCTTATGACATATCACCAAAATCGTGGAATTAAGCGGCTTCTGAAGGTAGTACGCTAACTCTTCAATATTACGAACTACTTGCGCTTCTTTAACTACCACTACTTGATACTCTGACATCATGGGATAACGCTTTGCAGCATTTATTATTGTTGAGACATCCACATCAGCACCGTACATCACAGACAAGTTAAATTCTTTTTCTGTTTCGTTCAATACATCATTTATTATGTAGTCAGTTATCAGATCTATATAATACGATTCTTCCCCCATCAAATAGTAGATGGGACGATAGTGTTTTGCTCTTAATTCTCTGAGAATATCATCACATGTCAGCTCTTGTTTTGCCATATATTTCGATAGAAAGACTAGTAATTACCAGTCGAATTTCAAATGTTTTACAGTTTTCTTTGCCTCAATAATCATTCGCAATGAAGCTATTCCAATCTCAACATGCTCTTCGACGTAGTTCTTCGTAACAAGATTGTCACTTTTATCAGTTTTAACTCCATCTGGGGTCATTGGTTGATCAGAAACCAATAATAATGCCCCAGTGGGAATATGATTGGCAAAACCACAACTAAACAATGTAGCGGTTTCCATATCGACAGCCATTGCTCGTGTTTTTTTTAAATATTCTTTGAAATCTTCATCATGTTCCCATATACGACGGTTAGTTGTATAGACAGTGCCCGTCCAATAATCACGCCCATAGTCACGTATAGATGAAGAAACAGCACGCTGCAACATAAATGCGGGCAACGCAGGTACTTCTGGCGGAAAATAATCATTCGATGTACCCTCACCTCGAATGGCAGCTATTGGCAGAATTAGGTCACCAAGCTGATTTTTTTTATCAATACCACCGCACTTACCTAAAAAGAGACAAGCTTTTGGATGAATAGCACCTAACAAATCCATAATAATTGCAGCATTAGGACTCCCCATACCAAAGTTTATCATTGTAATCCCCTCAGCAGTTGCGGAAATCATATTGGCATCTTTTCCTAAAATAGGGACACCAAATTGATTAGCAAAAATTTCGACATACTTATTGAAGTTAGTCAGCAGAATATACTCTCCAAAATCTTCCAGGTCACGTTTTGTATAACGGGGTAACCAATTTGCTACGATTTCTTCTTTCGTTTTCATAATTATCTATTAAATTTGTGGTTCCAATCATAGAAACCGTTATTTAACTTACAAAAATAATAAATGTTATCGTTAAACCTACCACCATTCGAAACTAAAATAGATGTACGAAACGGAAAAAATGTAATTTTTGACATAATTCGTAAACGATATGTCACACTCACTCCAGAAGAATGGGTTCGTCAGCACTTTGTTCATTTTCTTACCAAATACAAAGGATACCCTGTTACCCTACTTGCTAACGAGGTAATGATCAAACTAAATGGTACCACTAAAAGATGCGATACAGTACTTTACAGAAGAGACCTTTCGGCAAGAATGATTGTAGAGTATAAAGCTCCTCATATTGAGATCACACAAACAGTTTTCGATCAAATTACTCGCTATAATATGACATTAAAAGTGGATTATTTGATAGTAACGAATGGGATTCAGCATTATTGCTGTCGTATAGATTACCAACATCTAAGCTACACTTTCCTTCAAGAAATTCCCGATTATGATACTTTATAAAACAAGGCTAACATGAAATTTCTATTAGTCAACTGTCGTAATATATAAAAACCCCGCTTTTGGCGGGGTTTTTATATATTACGACAGTTACAAAATTTTATTCAGCAGATTTTCTTCTAATCGCTCTTTTTGTTGTAGTTGGCGCTTCTTCAACTTTGGCTTCGATCTCCACACCTGCCAACTCTGGGTCAATCATTATTCTCCCACAATATTCGCAAACAATAACTTTCTTACGAGAACGAATATCTAGTTGTCTCTGAGGAGGAATTTTATTAAAACAACCTCCACAAGCATCACGCTGCACATAAACAATTCCTAATCCATTGCGTGAATTCTTCCGAATGCGTTTGAAAGATTGCAGCAGACGAGGCTCTATTTTAGTTTCAAGGTCTTTAGCTTTATCTCTCAATTTTTCTTCTTCTTGCTTAGTTTCAGAAATGATTTCATCCAATTCACTCTTCTTCTGCTCAAGATCTTTTTGTCTTTCACTAAGAACTTGCTCATTTTTTATCACTTCTGCTTCTTTTTCTTCGCGGTCAGCAGTAAATTCTTTAATTCTTTTTTCACACAGCTCAATTTCAAGACTTTGAAATTCAATTTCTTTCGTCAAAAAATCATATTCACGATTATTACGAACATTATCCTGTTGTGATTTATATTTTTCTACTGAAGCTTTTGCCGCTTCAATTTCAACTTTTTTGCCCGCTATTGCTGTTCTAAGCTCATCAACTTCAGATTTAATCTTGTCTATACGGGTGCTTAAACCAGCAATTTCATCTTCAAGGTCTTGCACTTCCAATGGGAGTTCACCTCTTAATGTCTTGATTTCATCAATCTTAGACAACATAGTTTGAAGTTGAAACAGTGTTTTTACCTTCTGTTCTACCGTCAACTCATTCGGATCTTTTTTTGCTTCTCTAGCCATTTTACTTACAAATATTTTATGGGATTCGTATTTATTTTACTCAATTGAAGTGCAAAATTAGGAAATAGATCCCTGATTATGGAATAAAAAATTTCTTTAGTATACTGTTCACTTTCATAATGACCTATTTCAGTCACTAGAATTTCTTCGTCGTGTCCAAAATAGTCGTGATATTTAATTTCACCGGTAATAAAAACATCAGCACCTGACTTAATCGCTTGGGGAAGCAAAAATGCTCCTGCCCCTCCACACAACGCAACTTTTTGGATTTCTCTGCCAGATAGTTTGTTGTAACGAAGACACCCTACCTCAAACGTTTTCTTAATTCGTCTAAGAAAATCTAACTCCGTTTCGGACTCCACTAATTCACCAACAAGCCCCGCTCCTATGGTTTCCCACTCATTTTGCAGTGGGTATATATCAAATGCAGGCTCTTCATAAGGATGTGCTGACAACAGTGATTTAATAGCTTCAGTCTTCTTGAATAGCGGCACAATTGTTTCTATTCGAACTTCTCCTTCACGATGAAGTTCTCCAATTTTTCCACAAAATGGATTGGCCCCATCTTTGGCACAAAAAGTACCTTCACCTTCAATACTATAACTGCATGAGTCGTAGTTACCAATGCTGCCGCATCCTACTGCAAAAAGTGCATTTCTTACACTATCAGCTTGAGCAAAAGGGACAAATGTGACAAGTTTAACGAGACTGTTTTCCTTAGGTTCAAGTATTTTCAAGTTACCCAATCCTATTTTTTCTGCTATCTTATAGTTTACTCCTCCAAAAGCGTTATCGAGGTTAGTGTGAGCTGCATAAATTACTATATCATTTTTTATAGCCTTTAATATACAACGTTCCACATAAGTATTGCCTGTTATGGATTTAAAACCTTTAAATATCAAAGGATGATGCGCAATTACAAGATTATAACCCAAAGCGATAGCTTCGTCAAGCACTGCTTCAGTTACGTCAAGACACAACAAAGCCCCTGTTGCTTCCGCATCTGTCAATCCTATTTGCAAACCGGCATTATCAAAACCGTCTTGCAATGGCAGAGGCGCGAATCTTTCAAGGGCGCTTACTATTTCCTTAATTTTCATTATTTAGAGAAAATTTGGATGCAAATATAATGATTTTAATAGGAAAAGAGCCCATTTGTTCTTTTTTTTTAGTTATTTTATCGTATAGCAATCACTTAGGCAATGTTGAAACAGCTATATCATGCTGTATATCAACTATTCTAATCTTCTTATTAATAAATTTAGAACTCATAACAAAGGATATTAGAAAACTGCTATATATCTCCATTTGTCTGTAAAAAAAAGAATCCCCTTGCAATAAAAAAGAGCTTTTTATTTGTAATTCTTCAACTGCACCTTATTCTTCAAGGCGTATTTCTCATCAACAACCTTATTTGTAGGAAAGAAAGTAAAGATAAGACGCCACTCTCCTTCCCTATAAATAAATTTTCTTCCGTTCGCTCCATGGAGGATTGCTTGATATTTTCCCCACAAAAAAGATTCTATATGTTTTGGCATTTCAACCCCTATAACAGAAAATTCTACGGTGATGAAGAAGTGTGGTATTTTCTGTTCTGAAATTTGTTGAAATATTAGATCAATAGTATTCATTTTTTTGTTTCCTTTGTTACATCCAATAGCTTCCCGTAACCGTCAAAAGACTTCCTTGAAGCAAGTGAGATAGTAATCATCAATGATAGCATCGAAGCTGTAAAAGTGATTACCATAATCATCATTTGGTATTTTATTGCCACATTGGGACTAGTTCCTCCTAAGATCTGTCCAATCATTGTGCCTGGAAAAGCCACAAGCCCCATCACAGCAATATTTGCAATTAAAGGACTAAATGATTTAATTAAAGACTGTTTTATAAAAGGAGCTTGGGCTTCTTGTCTTGTAGCTCCATTACCTAATAAATAAAGATATAGCTGCTGCTCGCGTTTTAATCCACTATAATACGTATTTAATGCTATTACATTACTTGAAAGCATATTTCCCATTAAAATACCAAAAACCGGAATAAAATATTGAGCGCTAAAAACATTATCTAGTTGAAGTACAATGCCAACAAAATATAAACCAACTACGGCAACGCTGCAAAGAAAACCTATAGATATAGGAATTAATAAAATTCTGCGTTTTAGCTGAGTACGGACTAACGCTGTTTGCCCAGCCACAAACACCATAATAATGACCCAAAGAAAATTAATCCAAGGATTATTCCACTGAAACAAATATTTCAGATATATGCCAATAAAAAACAACTGAATTATCATTCGAATCGTTCCTATTATAGCTGGTTTTAATAGACCTGTCTTAAATTTCCAAAGATAAAAAAATGGAATAGCAAGGAGTAGTAAGCCTATAAATAGATTAAAATATGATATATCAATTGTACCCACAATGTTTTCTTTATTATAATAGCAAATAAACTACAATTCAATTATGTACTGACATCCGTTAGCAAAGTCTTTATCATGAGATACAGCTAACACAACAGCCCCTTTTCCAGCCTGTTTATGAAAAAAATCTAAAACTTTATCTCTTGATCCAGCATCTAGGGCCGACGTAGGTTCATCAATTATTATTAAAGGTTTATTGAGCATAGCAGCTACTGATAGCATAATTCGTTGGCGCTGTCCTCCAGAAATCTCATTCACTCTTTTAAAATATAATTCATGGTCCAATCCCAGTTCATCAAAATATTCGTAGAGTGTTTCTTTGGAGAAAGGAATTGATCTATTAATTTTTAAATCAAACGGAAGAGTTACCATTTCTTTCACCCATTCAAAAGGAAGAGATAACTCTTGCGGAATCCATGCTATCTTTCGGCGGATAATATCAACCGTTGTTTTATTTAATAAAGTATTTTCAATCTGTATAGTTCCTTCATTTAGAGGAACAAATCCCATAACGGCATTCAACAGAGAAGTTTTTCCACAACCTGATTGCCCAACAATACAAGCCGTTTCACCACAATTCAGCTTTAGATTAAGGCCTGAAAAAAGCACTTCCGAGTTAAATGCAATACTAGCATTATTAATCTGTAACATCTATTAATTCAAACGATTAGTCATAAACCTATTTTTTTGCAACTGAGATTTTGATATATTAAGATATTGATATTCAAAAAATCCAGTAATCAAAAGTATTTTTCAATTATTAATATAATTGGATACAAAGTTAATATTTATCTTTAAAACAGGTTACCATCAATCAAATAGTTTTAATGAATTGCCCATTCAAATTTAAGTGTATTTCACTTTCAGCATTAATACCACACAGAATGAGCCAAACTTAATTGAGAAACTGTATGACTAACACTACAGTCTTTACCGTCATTATATCCATTTCTTTCATCATTTAGTTCAAAATTACTATTTTTCATTTATCTTTGTCTCACTAATTAATTCAAGAAACATAATGATACAAAACGAAAGAGATATTCGGCATGAGCACGTGTTGCAAGTTGCTCGTCAAATGATGACAGCTGCACGTACGGCTCCTAAAGGTAAAGGAATTGATATTATTGAAGTGGCTTTAATCACAGAAAAAGAGATTAGACAATTGTCTGAGACAATGATAGCTATGGTAGATGAACATGGCATGAAATTTTTCCTTCGTGATGCAGAGAACATCTTAAATGCTGAATGTGTTGTGTTAATTGGTACGCGTGAACAAAGCCAAGGCTTGAATTGCGGACATTGTGGGTTTGACACTTGTGCAGGAAGAACTAAAGACGTTCCTTGTGCATTAAATAGCATTGATGTAGGTATCGCTATAGGATCTGCTTGTGCTACAGCTGCAGATATGCGTGTAGATACGCGCGTGATGTTCTCTGCTGGCTTGGCTGCACAACGCTTAAACTGGTTAAAAAATTGCAAAATGGTAATGGCTATTCCAGTAAGTGCATCCACTAAGAATCCGTTTTTTGATCGAAAATCTAAACAGGATGCTAAAGCATAGCATTTTATCGAACGAACCAATTTATACTAATGACTAAATCGATTAATTAAATGGGGATAATGGTTGGACTTCCCAGCCCAAGTGGCTCGGAAAAAGATTTGCAGTTAAATTTTGGTAAAAACATGACTGTTCAGGTAGAAATGAGAGCTCCTCATTTACCACCAGAATGGCATACACAAAGTGGTGTACAGTTAACGTGGCCGCATAAAGGTACAGATTGGGCATACATGTTAGAAGAGGTACAAGACTGTTTTATAAACATTGCAAGAGAAATAGCAAAACGGGAATTACTTTTAATAGTCACTCCTGAACCAGAAGAAGTGAAAAAAAAGATAGCAAATATTGTTAACATGGAGAATGTCCGATTTCTTGAATGTGCCACTAATGATACATGGGCACGGGATCACGGAGCCATCACAATGATTGATATGGGAACCCCTTCCCTGCTCGACTTTACATTCAACGGATGGGGCATGAAATTTGCATCTGAATTAGATAATCAAATCACTCAAAAAGCATTGAAAGCTGGAGCATTAGAAGGCCAGTATGTAGATCATCTCGACTTCGTTCTAGAAGGAGGTTCAATTGAAAGTGATGGAATGGGTACTTTGCTTACTACCTCTGAATGCCTGCTTACTCCGAAACGAAACGGAAAATTAAATCAGGTAGAGATAGAAGAATATCTCAAATCAACTTTCCATTTACAAAAGGTTTTATGGCTAGACCATGGTTATTTAGCTGGTGATGATACCGATAGTCATATTGATACGCTAGCTCGATTCTGTTCCACAAATACCATTGCCTACGTAAAATGTGAGAACATCCGAGACGAGCACTATGCTGCGTTACAAGCGATGGAAGATCAACTTAAAACTTTTCGTACATTAGCTGGTGAACCTTATCATTTGCTAGCATTACCAATGGTAGATAAAATTGAAGAAAATGGAGAGCGACTACCTGCGACCTATGCTAACTTCTTAATTCTTAATGATGTTATTCTTTACCCAATATATCAACAACCTGAGAATGACAAGAAAGCAGGAGAAGTATTGCAGCAAGCATTTCCCAAATATCAAATAATCGGGATTGATTGTCTTGCATTAATTAAGCAACACGGTTCTCTGCACTGTGTTACAATGCAGTACCCATTAGGTGTAATCCAATAACGTACATCTCATTATTATTTATTTAACCAGTTTTTTATTTATCATGAGAAAAATTAAAGTAGGATTAATTCAGCAGTCCAATACCCTAGATATAAGTGTGAATTTGATGAACTTAACTAAGAACATTGAAGAATGTGCAACTCATGGAGCACAACTGATTGTTTTACAAGAATTGCATAATTCACTTTATTTCTGTCAATCAGAAAATACCAACCTATTTGACCTTGCAGAGACGATTCCAGGGCCATCGACAGAATTTTATGGAAAAATAGCTGCAAAATACAACGTAGTCCTTGTGACTTCACTCTTTGAAAAACGTGCCCCCGGATTATATCATAATACGGCTGTCGTTTTCGATCGTGACGGGAGTATAGCTGGAAAATACCGAAAAATGCACATACCTGATGACCCTGCGTATTATGAGAAATTTTATTTTACCCCTGGAGATATCGGATTTGAACCAATTCAAACCTCACTAGGCAAACTTGGAGTTTTGGTATGTTGGGATCAATGGTATCCTGAAGCTGCCCGCTTGATGGCTCTTAAAGGAGCAGAACTTTTAATTTATCCTACAGCTATTGGGTGGGAAAGCAGTGATACAGAAGATGAAAAGGCACGTCAATTAAATGCTTGGATAATTTCGCAACGTGCACATGCCGTGGCTAATGGACTTCCTGTTATCTCAGTTAATCGCGTTGGACATGAACCTGATCCTTCAAGACAAACCAACGGTATCGTTTTTTGGGGGAATAGCTTTGTAGCTGGGCCACAAGGTGAGTTTTTAGCACAAGCAGACAACAAATATTCAGAAAATATGGTTGTTGAAATTGATTTGGAACGCTCTGAAAACGTTCGTCGTTGGTGGCCATTTTTACGTGATCGTAGAATTGACGAATATAGTGGACTCACAAAGCGCTTCATTGATTAATGTATATTTTAAAATTAAGAGGTACAAAAGATTTGCTTCTCAAGCTTTTATCTTTTGAACCTCTTAATTATAGATTCTTCTTGTATTAAAATAATTTTATTTTTTATATAAATAAACTCTCATCTTACTACAAGTTCATCCTTATTCATTCTTGTCATATATTGCTGAATAATAGCTTTTAGCTCATCTTCCATCGACCTTTGTATACTAACCGTCCCTTGAATGTTATTTTCCAATAATTTGTCGGTTTTAAACGCATACATACCTACAGTTTTCTGTCCATCAAACTGCAATAAGTAATCACCTTTAAAGAACTGATATATTCCATTTATATAATTTACTGCATAAGTATCTTCAGCTGGAGTATTTAACAAATCGCATCCGAATGAGATAAAAGGTTTATCATATCCTAAATACCCCAATACAGTAGGCATTATATCTATCTGCTGTGCAATCACATCTTTACTAAAACCCTTTAGATCGCTTCCTGGCTGGTAAAACACTATAGGAACAGAAAATAATCCGCTTTCACTTTCATACTCTGGCCGTTCTGGCGAATTTGTATGATCAGCAGTAAATATAAATAAAGTATTTTTATACCATGGTTCCTTTGAAACTTTTTCAAAAAAAAGTTTCAAAGCATTATCCGTATATCCTATACACTGACGAATTGGCTTATTCCCTTTTGGAAAAACATCCTTGTATTCTGATGGTACGGCAAAAGGATGGTGAGATGAAAGGCTGAATAAGGCGGTAGCAAATGGCTCTTTAAAACTAGATAATGTCTTACCAAAATATTGAAAGAACTTTTCGTCCCAAATCCCCCAATGCCCATCAAAGTCTTTATTACCAGGATTAGCTTCATTGTACTCTGTACGACCGTAGTAATGTTTATATCCCGAAGTTCGTGCAAAAGCTTCAAACCCCATTGAACCATTGTCTGCTCCATGAAAGAAAGCGGTATAATATCCTTTTTTACTTAGCTCTCCACCAATACCCGACACAGCATTCAATGATGATGGAGTAAGAAAGAAGGGTTCGATAAACATGGGGATTCCTGATAATATTGATGGCATTCCATCGATACTTTTCATTCCATTAGAAAATGAATATTTAAATGTTAGTCCTTTTTCCATTAACGAATCAAGAAAAGGCATATATCCTTTGTAAGTTCCTTCATCAAAATCCTGATTTAGAAAGCCACTATTTTCCTTGCTAAAACTTTCTAATATAAAGACAACAACATTTAATGGTCTAAACTTCACACTATCACGAGGAGTATGCACTGGAGTATATAACGTTTCTAATTTCTCATTATCAAAATATTTAGGTATAGGAAATGAAGTTTTCCCAAAGGTACGGAATATTGAAAAAGGAGTATTTAGCACAATACCAGTCTCAATAGGTCGATCTACATATCTATTCGCATTGCTGATTGTAATTGGACGCACCATGCCAGTAAATCCACCACGCATTCCTCCAATACATAAGTACACTCCAACAAACAAGGTGAATAAATGAACTGTATAATATAATGGAAAACTATTCACTATTAAGACCCTTGGTTTACGATACAGTTTAAATAATCCATAAGCAAATATAATCGCAAAGAGCGTCAAATACCAGTGATTTAATAATTCTGTTCCTATAATACCTCCCAAATTACCTTCATTCTTAAATTCGCTGAATACAGATGCAGTAGTCCTTCGATGAGTATATTGGAAATATACTGTATCCATTAAGTTAGATATAATAGCTATCAAGTTTGTTATTAGATAGATCCCTTTCAGTACCTTCTGATAAAGAACCTTTTCTTTATAATGAAGCGGAATCAGCATTAAAAAAATATATAAAACATTTATATAAAGGATTGCTGAAATATCAAACAGCAATCCTCCTTCAAACATTTTTAAAATTTGAGCAGCTGAAAAATTGGTAAATGCATTATGATTTTCTATCAAGAAAATAATTCGACAGAAAATAAAACACCCCATCACTAATAATAAATTAATTATAAGTGACAGGGTAGTATTATAAAGAGAACGATATTTATTCATCGTTTACTTATTTTCCTTGATATCAATTATTAAATTGAGTTCATCAAGTTGGGTTGGGTCTATTTCTGATGGAGCATCCAACATAACATCGCGTCCAGAGTTGTTTTTCGGGAATGCAATACAATCACGAATAGAATCTAAACCTGCGAAAAGAGAAACCCAACGATCAAGACCATACGCTAAACCGCCATGAGGAGGTGCACCGTACTTGAAAGCATTCATCAAAAAGCCGAATTGAGCCTCTGCTTTTTCTGGGGTGAAGCCTAAAATTTCAAACATTCTAGCTTGCAATTGTGCATCATGAATACGAATAGATCCTCCACCAACTTCAACGCCATTAACCACCATATCGTAAGCATCAGCACGCACAGCTGCTGGATCTGTATCCAACAACGGAATATCTTCTTCTTTAGGGTGAGTAAACGGATGGTGCATAGCCATCAAACGTCCTTCTTCCTCACTCCATTCAAACATAGGAAAATCAATTACCCAAAGGCAAACAAACTTATTTTTATCACGTAAACCCAACTGAGAGCCTATTTCCAAACGGAGTTCGCAAAGCTGTTTACGTGCCTTCATTACATCGTCACCTGAAAGAATCAATATTAAATCACCAGGCTTAGCGTCAAAAGCTTCTTTCATCTGTTGCAGTATATCTTGCGTATAGAATTTATCAACACTTGATTTCACCATTCCATCTGCTTCAATACGAGCATAAACCATTCCCTTAGCACCAATCTGAGGTTTCTTAACAAATTCCGTCAAAGCATCAAGCTGCTTACGAGTATAATTAGCTGCACCTTCAACGCAAATCCCCCCTACATAAACGGCATTGTCGAAAACTGAAAAACCATGCCCTTTCATTATGTCCATCAGTTCAACAAATCTCATTCCGAAACGCAAATCAGGTTTATCACTACCATAATATTTCATAGCATCTGCCCAAGGCATACGTTGAAAAGATTCAGTCAATTCAACACCGCGAAGAGTTTTAAACAAATGCTTAGCCATACCTTCAAAAGTAGATATAATATCTTCCTGTTCGACAAAGCTCATTTCGCAGTCTATTTGAGTGAATTCAGGTTGACGATCTGCACGCAAATCTTCATCTCGAAAACACTTGGCAATTTGAAAATACCGATCAAAGCCAGAAACCATCAATAACTGTTTCAACGTTTGCGGAGATTGAGGAAGTGCATAAAATTGTCCCGGATTCATACGTGAAGGTACAACAAAGTCACGCGCACCTTCAGGAGTTGAACCGATAAGAACAGGAGTTTCAACCTCAATAAACCCAAGACTATCAAGATATTTTCGAACTTCAATTGTCATCTTATGACGTAGTTCCAAATTAGAGCGTACTGTATTACGACGTAAATCTAAATAACGATACTTCATACGAATATCATCACCTCCATCAGTATTATCCTCAATTGTAAATGGAGGAGTCATAGCAGTATTGAGAATATTCAATTCGGAAACAATAATTTCAATTTCTCCAGTAGGCATATTTGCGTTCTTGCTAAAGCGCTCATTCACAACCCCTGCTATCTGAATAACAAATTCACGTCCCAGCTTATTTGCTCGGTCACAAAGTTCAGAATTAATTTCTTCATTAAAAACCAATTGCGTAATGCCATAACGGTCACGAAGATCTATGAAGGTCATACCTCCCATCTTACGACTACGCTGTACCCAACCGGATAGCGTAACAAGTTTATTTACATCGGAGATTCTAAGTTCTCCACATGTGTTTGTTCTAAACATATTATATAAAATTTAGGATATTCGATATTCTCTTGTAATGTAACTTGCAAAGTTACACAATAAATCAGAAATTGACATTTCTTTCAAGCTTTCTTTGTCAGTTTTCTTAATATTTTCTTATTTTTATCGGTGATATTATCCATTATAGCCTCGTTCATCAATTTTATTCCATTTACGTATTCTTGCGCTTTCTGCAAAACATTGTTGGTATCTTTTTCTTTTGTTTGAGGTACAATTACCCGCAATCCACCCTTAATAAGCTCAATATTAACATCTGCAACAGTCTCCATTGGATCACCATCAAAATGCACGACCCCTGGAGCAGCCCTACGTATACAAAGTCTAGAACACCGAAATGTTTTAATACGACTATTTTGATCTATTGTTTTATTAAACAATTGAAAAGCAAGCGAAGGAACATCTAAAACAGTGAACGGTTCCAATATTGTAACATCAAGTAGCCCATCTGTAAGGGTTGCTTGCGGGGCAATGTATGCATTATTACCATATTGTGACGCATTCCCACATGCAATGAGAAATGCTTTATATTTACTAACTCCGTTTTCTGTTTCCAATTCATATGTTTCAGGTTGATATTTAAGGCTTTCCTGAAGGGTTTTTTCAAGATAAGTTAATAATCCCCTTTTACCGGCATGCGCAAATTTCAAACTCACAAAAGCATCAAATCCCACCCCACAAGTACAAAAGAAATCTGTATTATTAATTTTTCCATAATCGATACTATTTTGGCATCCTTCATTCAATACATCTAATGCTTTTTTTGTTTCCATAGGTATATGTAAATGACGGGCTAGCCCATTCCCCGATCCACATGGAATAATACCCAGCGCAGTATTGGTATGTACTAATGATCGAGCTATTTCATTGATCGTTCCGTCCCCTCCAATAGCAACAACAATATCTATTTTTTCTTCAGCAGCTCTAGCAGCTATTTCTACTGCATGACCAGCCTTTTCCGTATATACAATGTCCCAAGTATATTTCGTCTTATCTATTCTCTCGTTCAGCATACTAAGGATCAAATCTTTACTTTGCGTTCCAGAAATGGGATTGACGACGAATATTATTCTTTTCATTCTTTCGTTCATGCTAATCTTTGTCAATTGTAGACGACAAAAGTAATACAAATATATTAAAATTTAATCGATAAGCGCTTTCTAATCACAAGGCCGTCACTTTTTTCTTTCAAAAAGAACAGATAAAACCAAATTTTGTTATCTTTGCCCCCTGTTTTAAACACTTGTTAAGATAAAAAAATATAGGTCTAGAAGTCAATGACCTAGATATGAGTATAATAAATTATAATTCATGGGATTATTACAAGAGAAGTTAGCTAAGTACGACCTGCCACAGAAATTTATGGCACAGGGCGTTTACCCATATTTCCGTGAGATTGAAGGAAAGCAGGGTACAGAAGTAGAAATGGGCGGACAGCATGTATTAATGTTTGGTTCCAATGCTTACACTGGCCTTACAGGAGATGAAAGGGTGATTGAAGCAGGTATTCAAGCCATGCGTAAATACGGTTCGGGTTGTGCAGGTTCACGTTTCCTTAATGGAACACTTGACCTTCATGTTCAATTAGAAAAAGAACTAGCCGCCTTTGTTGGCAAAGATGAAGCGCTCTGCTTCTCAACAGGCTTTACAGTAAATTCGGGTGTCATCTCTTGCTTGACAGATCGCAACGATTATATTATATGTGATGATCGTGATCATGCATCAATCGTAGATGGCCGTCGTCTTTCGTTTTCTCAGCAATTAAAGTACAAACATAATGATATGGCTGATTTGGAAAAGCAACTTCAAAAGTGCAATCCGGATTCTGTCAAACTAATCATTGTTGATGGCGTATTTTCAATGGAAGGTGATTTAGCAAATTTGCCAGAGATTGTACGTCTGAAACATAAATATAATGCCACTATCATGGTCGATGAGGCTCATGGTTTAGGCGTTTTTGGTAAACAAGGTCGTGGTGTATGTGACCATTTTGGTTTAACACATGAAGTAGACCTCATAATGGGCACATTCAGCAAGTCTCTTGCATCTATCGGAGGATTTATTGCTGCTGACTCGTCTATTATCAACTGGCTACGTCATAATGCGCGGACTTATATTTTCAGCGCATCTAATACACCTGCTGCAACAGCTTCTGCTTTAGAAGCTCTCCACATCATTCAGCAGGAGCCAGAAAGATTACAAGCATTATGGGATGTTACAAATTATGCACTAAAACGTTTTCGCGATGCAGGGTTTGAAATAGGTGCAACAGAATCTCCTATTATTCCTCTTTATGTACGTGATACAGAAAAAACATTTATGGTTACTAAATTGGCATTTGACGAAGGTGTGTTTATTAACCCTGTTATTCCACCCGCTTGTGCACCACAGGACACATTAGTACGTGTAGCACTAATGGCCACGCATACAAAAGCACAAATTGATAGTGCAGTAGAGAAACTAACTAAAGCCTTCAAAGCTTTAGGCCTTTTATAAGAAGTTTTTCTTACCAAATATATAATAAGAGCTATTTCCTTTTTTTCAAAGGGAAGTAGCTCTTATTTATGTAAAAAAAATCTAATCTGTAGCATTTTTCAATTTTTCTATGCCTACTTATTTTTATAGCAACCAAAGGAAACTTAAAAAAGGAAAAACACTATACAATTAAGTCACTTCAAGTAAATTAGAACTTTATTATTATCCTCCATTACATATTCTTTAATGTCTATATGGTAAGCATCTTATTTCCTATCAACATTAACATATCACAAAATAGTCATCGTGACTGGATAAAACAACTACGCCACAAATGTCACTAATAATAGCTAAAGAAACATATAAACATTAAGTATTCCAATAATCATTAAAAAAAAATCAAATTGCAAACCAATGAATCACAGAGATTTATAAAATAGTAATAAAAAAATAGCCATAAATGTATTGCATATTAAAAAAATAGCCATATCTTTGCACCGCTTTTAGGAAGAACAAACTTTTAAAGAACGGGGTGTAGCGCAGTCCGGTTAGCGCACCTGCTTTGGGAGCAGGGGGTCGTGGGTTCGAATCCCGCTACCCCGACAATAAAAAAGGAGTTTGAATAAAAGTTTTCGGGGTGTAGCGCAGTCCGGTTAGCGCACCTGCTTTGGGAGCAGGGGGTCGTGGGTTCGAATCCCGCTACCCCGACAATAAAAAAGAGTTGGTACTAATTGTATCAACTCTTTTTTATTACGATCTTATTCCATATATAAATAATAATCTTTTGTTAACCTTATATATTCTTCGCTATATTGATGACGAGCTGATTCAATTAGTAACTCCTCTACAACACACTCCTTATCAACAAAAGAAAAAGAAACTAAAGTTCTCTTGGGATCTCCTCCCGACCTTGTTATTACATTTAATAAACGAATTGGGTACAAATTATATTCGGCAGCTGCTCCTTTTAAAACAGCCACTGCATCTGTCGGTATCACTACTGTAAACAAACCTCCTTTATTTAATAATTGAGATACACCTTTCATTAAGCCATGATAGGTCAGTGAACCATTATGCCTAGCTATATTTCTCTGTCTATCTGGAGAAGCTAGAGAATTCATAAAATATGGAGGATTCGATACTATAACATCAAATTTAGTCAAAG
The DNA here is from genome assembly GCA_023426145.1 of Bacteroidota bacterium. Classification (GTDB taxonomy): domain Bacteria; phylum Bacteroidota; class Bacteroidia; order Bacteroidales; family Bacteroidaceae; genus Bacteroides. The sequence continues at coordinate 17,250 of JAFABG010000032.1, forward strand.
AGCGAAAAGACTGAAAATCTTGATGAAAAACCTCTATTAAATCTTGCCATGGAGAACGGGTAATATTTTCCTTGGCTTGTTCATAAGCTGACTCGTCAATTTCTAAAGCTGTAATACTCGCACGCTGCGAAGCACGCTGCGCTAGCATAAGCGCAACTAACCCTGTGCCGGTACCAATATCTAAAATCCGCTTTGCATCTCCAACAGAAGCCCAAGCTCCCAAAAGAACTCCATCTGTACCGACTTTCATGCCACATTTGTCATGCCAAACTGTAAACTGCTTAAACTGAAAGAAAGGATTTGATCTTTTATTAGCCATCTAAACCACTTTTTACTGATAATTACTCAAAAACGTTCAAAAATAAATAATTATTATGGAATTATTTGAGAACTAACAGATATTTTGGCATTGTTTTTGTGTTTTTATGCTACACTGTGCTTTATAATTAGAGAGAATCAATTAACTTTGCAAACAATTTATGCATATGATAACATAGCATAAAATAAATAAAAACGAAAAGATGAAAGAAAGATACTTTTTGGAAGATATAGCTGAAAATGGCTTTTCGCTAATTACTGATTACGATGGTAATGATGACCATGCATTCGATGTTAATATAAAATCAGGCGATATTCTTCCAGTACTTCCCCTCCGAAATATGGTACTTTTTCCAGGAGTATTTCTGCCAATTACTGTGGGTAGGAAAACTTCACTAAAACTAGTCCGAGAAGCTGAAAAAAAACACAAAGATATTGCAGTTTTATGCCAAACATCTCCACATACTGAAGATCCAAAATTTGAAGACTTACATCTTATTGGTACCGTAGGACGAATTGTACGCGTGCTAGAAATGCCTGACCAAACAACAACAGTCATTTTACAAGGAATGAAACGTTTGCGTCTTAAGGATATTGTAGAATCCCTCCCCTATCTTAAAGGGGAAGTTGAACTTTTAGAAGAAGAACTTCCGAATAAAGATGACAAAGAATTTCAAGCTTTGGTTGAAGCATGTAAAGATCTAACAATGCGTTATATCAAATCTTCAGATATACTGCATCAAGACTCTTCATTTGCGATCAAAAACATCAGCAATCCAATGTTTCTTGTCAATTTCATATGCACAAACCTGCCTTTGAAAAAAGACGAGAAGATTGAACTGATAGGAATTAATTCTCTTAGAGAACGTACCTATCACTTATTAGAAATATTAAACCGCGAAGTGCAATTAGCTGAAATAAAAGCCTCAATTCAGATGCGTGCTCGAGAAGATATAGATCAGCAACAACGTGAGTATTTCCTTCAGCAACAAATAAAAACGATCCAAGATGAATTAGGAGGAGGTAGCCAAGAGCAAGAAGTCGAAGAAATGCGACAGAAAGCCGAGAAAATGCATTGGAATACGGAAACAAAAGAGATATTTCTAAAGGAACTAGCAAAACTTGAGCGTACGCATCCTCAGTCGCCCGACTTCAGCATTCAATTGAACTATTTACAAACCATGCTAAATCTTCCATGGGGAATATATACGACAGATAATCTCAACTTAAAGAATGCTGAGAAAACTTTAAATAAGGACCATTATGGACTTGAAAAGGTAAAAGAACGTATACTTGAACATTTAGCTGTACTCAAGCTCAAAGGAGATATGAAATCACCAATCATCTGTCTATATGGGCCTCCGGGGGTTGGTAAAACATCTCTTGGAAAATCTATAGCATCCTCTCTCAAACGAAAATATGTTCGTATGTCGTTGGGCGGTGTACATGATGAAGCAGAAATCCGAGGGCATCGTAAAACATACATTGGGGCCATGCCAGGGAGAATTATTAAAAGCCTAATAAAAGCAGGCGCTTCAAACCCTGTGTTTATACTTGATGAGATAGATAAAGTCAGTGCTGATCGTCAAGGTGATCCATCATCCGCTTTGCTAGAAGTCCTTGATCCAGAACAAAACACAACCTTTCATGATAATTTTTTGGATGTGGACTATGATCTTTCTAAAGTATTATTTATTGCAACTGCAAACAATTTAAATACAATACCAGGACCTTTGTTGGATCGTATGGAGCTGATAGAAGTTAGTGGATATATAACAGAAGAAAAAATAGAAATTGCTCGTAAGCATTTACTGCCTAAAGAACTTGAAGCAAATGGACTAAAAAAGGCAGATATAAAGATACCAAAGGATACTTTAGAGGCTATAATTGAGTCCTATACCCGTGAAAGCGGAGTACGCGAACTTGAAAAAAAAATAGGCAAAATTCTCCGTAAGTCAGCACGCCAATTTGCAACAGATGGATATTTCGCAAAAGCAGAAATTAAACCGACGGATTTATATGATTTCCTAGGCGCTCCAGAATATACGCGGGATAAATATCAGGGTAACAATTATGCAGGTGTAGTTACTGGATTAGCATGGACTGCAGTAGGTGGTGAAATTCTATTTGTAGAAACAAGTCTAAGTAAAGGAAAAGGAGGGCGCTTAACGCTAACTGGAAACTTAGGAGAAGTTATGAAAGAATCTGCTATGCTAGCTCTTGAATATATTAAAGCTCATGCCTCTATTTTAGGCTTGGATGAAGAAATTTTTGAGAATTGGAATATTCATATCCATGTGCCAGAAGGCGCCATACCTAAAGATGGACCGTCTGCTGGTATCACTATGGCTACTTCATTAGCTTCTGCATTAACTCAGCAGAAAGTAAAAGCGAATCTAGCTATGACTGGAGAAATAACACTTCGAGGCAAAGTTCTTCCAGTTGGTGGAATAAAAGAAAAAATTTTGGCAGCCAAACGTGCTGGAATTAAAGAAATAATATTAAGTTCAGAAAATAAAAAAAATATAGATGAAATACAAGATCTATATTTGAAGGGACTTAATTTTCATTATGTAGATGATATAAAAGAAGTATTCTCTATTGCTCTTACCAATGAGAAAGTTGAAGATGCTATTGATTTATCTGTTAAGAAAACAAACTAAGAATGACATTTGATCTACAATATACTGACACTAAAAGTAATGCTCGTGCAGGTCTAATTAATACCGACCACGGGCAAATACAAACTCCTATATTTATGCCTGTTGGAACTTTGGGAACGGTTAAAGGAGTACATGTGACTGAGCTAAAAGATGATATCCAAGCGCAAATTATCTTAGGTAATACTTACCATTTGTACTTACGCCCAGGATTAGATGTCATTGAAAAAGCAGGTGGATTACATTGCTTTAATAGTTTTGATCGCCCTATGCTAACCGATAGTGGAGGTTTTCAGGTCTTTTCACTAGCTGGCATCCGAAAGCTTCGAGAAGAAGGTGCTGAATTTCGTTCTCATATTGATGGTAGCAAGCATATTTTCACCCCTGAAAAGGTAATGGATATAGAACGAACGATTGGTGCCGATATCATGATGGCCTTTGACGAATGTCCTCCTGGAGATTCGAATTATGAATATGCCAAAAAGTCATTAGGGCTGACACACCGATGGTTAGATCGGTGCATTAAACGCTTTAATGAGACTGAACCAAAATATGGATATAATCAGTCTTTATTTCCAATTGTTCAAGGCTGTGTATATCCAGATCTTCGTAAATATTCAGCCGAATATATAGCATCTAAAGAAGCTGACGGGAATGCGATCGGTGGGTTAGCTGTAGGTGAACCTGTTGAAAAAATGTACGAAATGATAGAAATCGTTAATGAAATTCTACCTAAAAGTAAACCACGCTACTTAATGGGAGTTGGAACCCCGGTCAATATACTTGAAGGTATTGAACGTGGAGTTGATATGTTCGATTGCGTAATGCCAACAAGAAATGGTAGAAATGGTATGCTATTTACAAAAGAAGGTATCATCAACATGCGTAACAAAAAATGGGAAACAGATTTTTCTCCTATTGAGATAGATGGAGCTTCTAGTGTTGATACTTTATATAGTAAAGCATATCTACGTCACCTTTTTCATGCTCAAGAATTATTAGCTATGCAAATAGCTTCTATTCATAATCTAGCATTCTATTTATGGTTGGTTGGAGAGGCCAGGAAACATATTATTGCTGGTGATTTTTCTACTTGGAAACCCATGATGATAAAAAAAGTTTCAACAAGACTATAAAGAATGAAAAGCAATCGATTCATAAAAAGACTGGATTGGTATATTATCAAGAAATTCTTGGGAACGTACGTATTTGCCATTGCGTTAATTATTTCAATAGCTGTGGTGTTTGATTTCAATGAAAAGATGGATAAATTGATGGAACACGAGGCTCCATGGAGTAAAATCATCTTTGAATACTACATGAATTTTATCCCATACTTTTCTAATCTATTTAGTCCTTTATTCGTTTTTATTGCTGTTATATTTTTCACTTCTAAACTAGCCGAAAACTCGGAAATCATAGCTATGTTTTCCACTGGAATGAGTTTTAAAAGAATGATGCGGCCTTACATGATCTCAGCAGCAGTTATTGCTGTTATGACATTTACAATGAGCTCATTTATTATTCCAAGGGGGAGCGTCACTAGATTAAATTTTGAAGATAAATATATTAAACCAAAGAAAGTTAATTCTGTAAGAAATGTACAGTTGGAAGTAGACAGTGGAGTAATTGCCTACATTGATAATTACAATGATGCAATGAAAACAGGAAATCGATTTTCACTAGATAAATTTGTTGATAAAAAACTAGTGTCGCACTTAACAGCACGTCGTATTACATATGATACAACAACTGTAAATAAGTGGACTATCCATGACTACATGATACGTGAATTAGATGGTTTGAAAGAGAAGATCACTAAAGGTGATCAAATCGATTCAATAATCAATATGGATCCAACAGACTTCTTGATTATGAAGAACCAACAAGAGATGCTAACTAGTCCTCAGCTAAGTGAATATATTGAGAAACAGAAACGAAGAGGATTTGCTAATATCAAAGAGTTTGAGATAGAATATCACAAAAGAATTGCGATGTCATTTGCCTCTTTTATTTTAACTATTATTGGAGTTTCTCTTTCATCACGAAAAACCAAAGGTGGTATGGGATTACATTTAGGAATCGGGCTTGGACTTAGCTTCTCCTATATCCTATTTCAAACAATAACCTCTACCTTTGCAGTTAATGGAAATGTACCTCCTGCTATTGCTGTTTGGATTCCTAATGTACTATATGCTGGTATTGCTTTTTATTTGTACAGAAAAGCTCCCAAATAAAAAGTGAGAGAATGAAATGAAAAAAGCATAAAATAAAAATCCGCCTAATCTTTTAATTGAGTTTAGGCGGATTTTTTTTGTTGTATTCATTTCCTCTTTTTCAATTCCTATCAGTAATTTAAGATGTTAGTTATCCAACCTTAATTACATAATTAGAAAGCTCTGCAGGAGAGATGTTTTTAGCTATAATAACACCATTTCCATCCAATAAATAGTTAACAAACCCCTTATTTAAACTGTATTTTTTAAATAGTTCGGAATTTTCACCTTCAGTTTCTACAAAACAAGTAGGTGTAACTATTTGGTCCATACGAATAGTTTCTTTAAAAATTGATTGAAATTCATCAAAAGAAATAGAAACCATCCTAACATTGCGGGAAGAACGAAGCACATTACTAAAACTAACATTTAGCATCCGGGAATTTGCATCGTAACTTGCCCAAAAACTAAGCAACACATAGGTGCCCTTCAAAGTAGCAAGTGTGAAATCTTGCTTATTATTTGACGTAGATTCAATTTTAAAATCTGGGGCTACGTCTCCCTCATTCAAACCTCTAGTCGGTTTGTCTTTCTCTATGAAAGCGGTCAAGGAAAAAATCAGTAATACAACAAAAATCCATTTTACATAAGAATTCATGTAATGCGGTTTTAGTTAATACTATCCGGGCCTGTTTTAAAAGCAGTAGTTTTCTCCCGAAACGTTTTTTATAAGCTCTTGATGAAACAAAATCACTGATTATCAGAGCCTATGTTTTGAAAACTGGATGCAAAGGTAAGGAAATATAAAAATAACTTCCAAGGGAATAAGTACATTTCTTGTTTTACGTAGTGTTTTTTATGTTATTTAGCATAAAAACAAACTTTTTTCTTTACTTTTGCAAAATAAAAGTTTATTTCTATATGCAACTATCAAATACTGAGTTGATTCTAATTCGAGTGACTGGCGAAGATCGTCCAGGACTTACCGCTTCTATTACTGAAATTTTAGCTAAATACGATGCAACTATCCTTGATATTGGGCAAGCAGATATTCATAACACTCTCTCCTTAGGTATTTTATTTAAAAGCGAAGAACGACACTCTGGATTAATTATGAAGGAGCTATTATTTAAAGCTTCATCATTAGGCGTTACAATTCGCTTTGAACCAATTGGGACAGACCAATATGAAGAGTGGGTAGGAATGCAAGGCAAGAATCGCTACATATTAACTGTATTAGGGCGAAAACTTTCTGCGCGACAAATCTCTGCTGCCACAAGAATATTAGCTGAGCAAGATTTAAATATAGATGCTATTAAGCGCTTAACTGGAAGAATTCCTTTAGAAGAAGGAAAAACTGAAACTCGTACTAGAGCTTGTATAGAACTATCTGTACGTGGTACCCCCAAAGACCGTATTGCAATGCAGGAGCGTATGATGAAATTAGCAAATGAGCAAGAAATGGACTTTTCCTTCCAGCAAGATAATATGTATCGCCGAATGAGACGCTTAATTTGTTTTGATATGGATTCAACCTTAATTGAGACAGAAGTAATAGACGAACTTGCTATGCGAGCAGGTGTTGGAGATGAAGTCAAAGCAATCACAGAAAGTGCCATGCGTGGAGAAATAGACTTCACAGAAAGCTTTACACAACGCGTTGCTCTTTTAAAAGGATTAGATGAGTCTGTTATGCAAGAAATAGCAGAAAACCTACCTATCACAGAAGGAGTAGATAGATTAATGTATGTTTTGAAAAAATATGGCTACAAAATCGCCATTCTGTCAGGTGGCTTCACCTATTTCGGCCAATATCTTCAAAAGAAATATGGCATCGACTATGTTTATGCAAATGAATTAGAAATTTTAAATGGTAAATTAACAGGGCGTTATTTAGGAGATGTTGTTGATGGTAAACGAAAAGCAGAGCTCCTACGTTTAATAGCACAAGTAGAGAAGGTAGATATCGCACAAACTATTGCTGTTGGAGACGGGGCCAATGACCTTCCTATGTTAGGAATAGCAGGGCTCGGTATTGCTTTTCATGCTAAGCCTAAAGTAGTAGCCAATGCAAAACAATCCATCAACACTATTGGCTTAGATGGGGTTCTCTATTTTTTAGGTTTCAAAGATTCTTATTTGAATATATAATATAGATCAAAAAATAGTTTATCTTTGTCGACAAATAAAAATAGAATGAAGTTTTCCGAACTAAAATTGAACGCAAATGTGCTAGAAGCGCTTGACGCTATGCGCTTTGAAGAATGTACACCTATACAAGAACAAGCAATTCCACTAATATTAGAAGGTAAAGATTTAATAGCAGTTGCGCAAACAGGAACTGGCAAAACCGCAGCATTTTTGCTACCTATATTAAATAAACTATCAGAAGGAGAACATCCTGAGGATGCTATTAACTGCGTTATTATGTCTCCAACACGCGAACTAGCCCAACAGATAGACCAGCAAATGGAAGGTTTCTCCTACTTTATGCCTATTTCAAGTGTAGCTGTATATGGGGGAAACGATGGGATTCTTTTCGAACAGCAAAAAAAAGGTCTCACTTTAGGTGCAGATGTTGTAATATCAACACCAGGTAGACTTATTGCACATTTGAGCCTTGGATATGTCGACTTGTCTAAAGTTTCTTTCTTTATATTGGATGAAGCCGATCGAATGTTAGACATGGGGTTTTATGAAGATATAATGCAAATTGTAAAATATTTGCCCAAAGAGCGACAGACAATAATGTTCTCTGCTACTATGCCGGCAAAAATACAGCAACTTGCTAATACTATCCTTAATAATCCATCAGAGATAAAACTAGCTGTATCCAAGCCTGCCGAAAAAATCATTCAAGCAGCATATATCTGTTACGAGAATCAAAAGCTAGGTATTATTCGCAGTCTATTTTTAGATCAGGTTCCTGAACGTGTAATCATCTTTGCTTCTTCCAAAATAAAAGTGAAAGAGGTTACTAAAGCTTTGAAAATGATGAAACTGAATGTAGGAGAAATGCATTCTGATCTAGAACAAGCGCAACGGGAAATGGTTATGTATGAATTTAAAGCTGGAAAAGTTAATATTTTAGTTGCAACTGACATTGTCGCACGAGGAATAGATATCGATGATATACGTCTAGTTATTAATTTCGACGTACCCCATGATAGTGAGGATTATGTGCACAGAATAGGGCGAACAGCACGTGCTAATAATGATGGAGTAGCCCTAACATTTGTTAGTGAAAAAGAACAAAACAATTTCAAAGCTATAGAAAAATTTCTAGAGAAAGACATCTATAAAATACCTGTTCCTGAAGAATTAGGAGATGCACCTGAATATAATCCTCATTCATATAATAACAAAAAAAGAGATTATTCAAAGAAAGCTAATTTCAAAGGAAAAAAGAATAACTTTAACCGTGCAAAAAACAACCGACCTTCTCCTCCACTCGATTAAATAAGAAAACACATTTACCTTACTGGCAAAATGCGTAGCTGACCTTTAAAATTTACAATCAAATTAGCAATACTATATACTGAGCTCTCCGGAATGGACAAAATTGCTTGATAATGAAAGCCATTCCGGTCAACTTTAACAAACTTGGTATCAGATAAAATCGCTTGAGTAAGGAAATCCTGAGGAACAACATCTTCAAACATCTGCTTAGTTAGGTCACTTGCAAATAAGCTTTGCTTACCTTCATAAACGCAGATATGCATTATATTATCATAATAGACATTATCCATACTAATTCCATCTTCTGAATAAGTAGTCTTAATAACCTTCATTTTTGAAGGATTGATATATACATAAGCGCGATAACGATTACCATTATAGATGACAACACTATCACGTTTGGTTACCTCTGTATAAGTAGGAATGGTTACTTCTTGGTTAACAAAATTCAAAGAATCCATAGCTTCTTCGGACCTATGCAATCTAATAACATCATCAGTCATTGAATGAAACCAGAAAATAGTTTTACCTTGCTTATCTATTTTATAATATGTAGTATCATTACCATATGTATAAAGTGTATCTCGTATTATTTTAAAACTAATAGGAGCACTTTGTACATCTGCATAATAGATTGTATCCCCTACTACACGCATCAATGGCGTCTCAGTATCATCATCCAGCCAAATTCCTTGCAAAAGTTCTTTTGCGCTTAAGTCTTCTTCAAATTCTGAAGAAGAATGTAAGTTCTTACTATTACAAGACAAAAGCAAGATCGCTATTACCGATATCGCTATATACTTTGCCATTTGTCTATTTTTTATTTTTATAAGAATGAGATTATTTGCCAATGCAAGAATAAGTAAAACCGACCTCTTCTAATTCCTTTTTCTCATAGATGTTGCGACCATCTAAAAGAATCGGCTGATTCATCGTTTTCTTGATAACCGCCCAAGAAGGAAGACGAAATTCTTTCCACTCAGTAACTAATAACAAAACATCTGCATCGAGAACTGCATCGTACATGTCACGAGCATAGTAAATAACATCTCCAATGCGACGCTTACACTCAGTCATAGCAGCTGGATCATATCCGCGAACAATACAACCAGCTTTTAATAGTTTATCAATCAAAACTAATGCAGGAGCCTCACGCATGTCGTCTGTTTCAGGTTTAAAGGCCAAACCCCACAAAGCTATAGTTTTGCCCTTCAAATCGCCATTAAATAACGTTACCATTTTCTCGAATAATATACTCTTTTGATATTCGTTTACTTCTTCTACAGCACGAAGTACTCGCATAGAGTATCCACTTTGTTCTGCAGTCTTAATTAATGCTTTAACGTCTTTTGGGAAACATGAACCACCATAGCCAATGCCAGGATACAAAAATTTACGACCAATACGAGTATCAGAACCAATACCGCTACGCACCATATTCACATCTGCACCTACTAACTCACACAGATTAGCAATATCATTCATGAAGCTAATACGAGTTGCAAGCATCGAATTTGCAGCATACTTAGTCATTTCAGCTGAAGGAATATCCATAAATATGACGCGGAAATTATTGAGCAAGAACGGTTTATATAGTTTAGACATCAGCTTCTCTGCGCGAATAGACTCTACTCCTACAACCACGCGATCAGGACTCATGAAGTCATTAATTGCAGTCCCTTCTTTAAGAAATTCTGGATTAGAAGCTACATCAAATTCTATTTTGGCTCCCCTTTTATCTAGTTCTTCTTGAATCGTAGCTCGAATCTTGGTTGCAGTTCCAACAGGCACAGTACTTTTAGTCACAACAAGCTTATATTGATTCATGTTTCGGCCGATAGTTCGAGCGACCTCCAAGACATAGCTTAAATCTGCGCTCCCGTCTTCATCCGGTGGCGTACCAACAGCACTAAATATAACCTCAACATCATTCAAACAACTTTCCAAAGAAGTCGTAAATTTGAGTCTTTTAGCTTTGGTATTTCGAAGAACCATTTCTTCCAATCCATTCTCATAAATTGGAATTATTCCTTTACGTAATGATTCAATTTTTTCACTATTAGTGTCAACACAGGTAACATTCACACCTATTTCGGCAAAACATGTACCAGTTACTAACCCCACGTAACCAGTTCCAACAATCGCTATTTTCATACTAATCGATTTATTAACGTTTATCTAAAATATGCAGCATTTTTAAAATTCAAACCACACAAATCTTTCGGTGATAAAATCATTTGAGATTCAGCTAACGGCCAATCTATTGCTATAGTTTCATCATTATATAAAATAGAAACTTCACATTGTGGAGCATATATATTATCTACCTTATAAACAAAGACAGCTTCCTCACTCAATACTGCAAAACCATGGGCAAACCCACGAGGAATGAAAAATTGTCGTTTGTTTTGCTCACTAAGCAATACACTTACATACTTACCAAAGGTCGGAGACGATTGGCGCAAATCAACAGCTACATCAAGCACTTCCCCCTTTATAACACGCACCAACTTTGCTTGACTATATTCTCCTGTTTGATAGTGTAATCCCCTCAATACACCAAAAGATGATTTAGACTCATTTTCTTGCACAAAATTTACAGGACCTATATTCGATTCAAACTCTTCTTTTTTGAAAGATTCCATAAAGTAACCTCTTTCATCAGAAAACACTTTTGGTTCAATTAGCCAAACTCCGTCAATCTCAGTCTGTATATAATTCATTCTTTAACAGTAATAAGTAAAACAATACAAAAGTAATCTTTTTTTTGAAGTTTTCTGGTATATGTCCAATTAATCTTTTAATTTTGCACTCATGATAGAATTAGCACAACATATTGAAGATTTATTACTAGATAATGATTGCGTAATCGTGCCTCATTTCGGAGGATTCGTAACTCATTACACCTCTGCTATTTATCAAAAAGAAGACAACCTTTTTTCACCTCCACAAAGAAGTATAGGTTTTAATCCTCAATTAAAGCTTAATGATGGCGTGTTAGTACAATCTTATATGTCCGTTCATAATACAAGCTTTGCTGATGCATCGCGTATGGTAGAGAAAGAGGTACATATGCTTATTGATGTTCTCCATGAAAAGGGGAAGGTTCAATTAGAAAACATTGGTGAGATTCATTATAACATTTACGGGAATTATGAATTCACTCCGTATAACAATAAAATAATGACGCCTGAATTATATGGGTTAGGTGCTTTTGAAATGCAAGAACTTTCTACAATTCAACGAAAAGAAAAGAAAGCAGTCGCAATTACCTCAAAAAAACATAGACCATATAAGATTGACAATCATTCATTCATTCGAAATGTAGCGGCTATGATTGCAGCTATCGTTATATTCTTTGCGTTTTCAACTCCAGTAGAGAATACATATATAGCAAAAAACAATTATGCACAATTATTACCCGAAGAATTATTCTCAAATTTTGAAAGCCAGTCTGTAGCTTTGACTCCTATCCCTACGAGAAAAGAGACGAAGGAAATTACGACAAAAAAGACAGTAAAGACTACCTTCAGAAGTAAACCATCACTAAAGAATAATATATCAAAACCTATTGTAACTAGAGACATTAAAGTCGCTGAGCAAAAGGCTAAATCTATATTACCACAAGTCATTCCTACTCCAGTTAAAACTCAAGAAATGCCTTTCCATATTATAGTAGCTGGAGGAATAAGCCAAAAAGATGCAGAAATCATAGCTAATGAATTGAAAAATAAGGGATATTCAACAGCGGTAGCATTAAATTGTGATGGAAAAATTCGTGTTAGCATTCTCTCTTTTAACAGCCGAAAAGAAGCTACTTCACAACTTTTAGAGCTTAGAAAAAATGAAAAATTTCAGAATGCCTGGTTATTGGCAAAATAAATCTTTTTAAAATATATGAAACGAGTTCTTTGTCCAAAATGCGAGAATTACCTCTATTTTGATGAAACCAAATATAGCGAAGGCCAATCGCTTGTATTTGTATGTGAGCATTGTGGCAAACAATTTAGCATTCGTCTTGGCAAAAGCAAAGTAAAATCATTAAGAAAAGAAGAAAATCTTGAAGAAGAAGTTGAAAAGCAAAATGAAGGATTTGGATATATTACTGTGCTTGAAAATGTCTTCGGATTTAAGCAAATTTTTCCTTTACAAGAAGGAGATAATGTGATAGGGAGACGTTGCGTAGGGACTTTAATCAACACTCCTATTGAAAGTGGAGATATGAGTATGGACAGACGCCATTGTGTTATTAATGTAAGTAGAAACAAACAAAATAAACTCATTTACACACTAAAAGATGGGCCAAGCTTGACCGGCACTTTTTTGATGAATGAAATCCTAAAAGATAAGGATCGCATTCGTATTAAGGATGGCGCAATCATAACCATTGGAGCAACTACATTTATTCTCCACTCTGCAGAAAATGAGTAATATTTTTCTAACTATATTACATAGTTAGTAGAAAGCTAAAGAAATGGCGCCATTGAGAATTTAGTGACGCCATTTTTATTGAGAACTTAATAGTGTATTATAATATACTCTTCACAGTTTCAAGCATTCCTCTTTCTTGAATTGAATCGAGATTAGCAATTACAGCGTCTGTTAAACCTGAAATTTTATTCAAGTCTTCGCCCCATATAAATTCAGCAGCTAAGACACCTTCTGCAACTTTAGTGGTAGAACCTGTTGCCCAAAGCTCTTTAAGCAGATTCATGATTTCAGGAGCATCATTAGGAACAATCTCAGCACCATCAGCACGTACACCGCCCTTATAATAAGTTATAATTGCAGCTAATCCAAGTACCAGTCCTTTAGGAAGCTCACCTTTTCTCTCCAAATAAGTTTTAAGCCCTGGAAGATCACGAGTTTCATATTTTGGGAATGAATTAAGCATAATACTTGTTACCGCATGATCAACAAACGGGTTATTAAAACGTTCTAATACGTCTTCAGCAAATTTCTTCAATTCATCTTTTGGCAAATTCAAGGTCTCCATCAATTCATCAAACATTACTTTGTGAATATATTTACCTATTACCTCATGTTGACAAGCATCACGTACGATGTTAACACCAGACAAATATGCCACAGGAGAAAGAACTGTGTGAGGACCGTTTAATAGAGTAACCTTACGTTCATGATATGGAGCTTCAGATGGAACAAACAATACGTTCAACCCAGCTTTGTCAGCAGGAAATTCTTCAGAAACTTCTTGCGGAGCTTCAATTACCCACAAATGAAAAATCTCAGCCTGAACAACTAAATTATCATCATATTGAATTTTTTCTTTAATTGCATCAATCTCTTTACGAGGGAATCCTGGAACAATTCGGTCTACTAATGTTGCATATACTCCACATGCTTCTTCAAACCAAGTTTTAAACTCACCGCCTAGGTTCCATAACTCAATATATTGATAGATCGTTTCTTTTAACTTATGACCATTCAAGAAGATAAGTTCGCATGGGAAAATAATTAAACCTTTAGTTTTGTCACCATTAAATGTTTTGAAACGATGATACAAAAGTTGAGTCAATTTGCCAGGATAAGATGAAGCAGGTGCATCTTCAAGCTTACAAGCAGGATCAAAAGTAATCCCAGCCTCTGTAGTATTTGAAATAACAAAGCGCATTTCCGGTTGCTCTGCTAGTTTCATAAACTCTGCATTCTGAGTATAAGGATTTAATGCTCTACTAATTACATCAATCATTGTTAAGCTATTAACAACTTCTCCCTTATCAAGCCCCTGAAGATTGACATGATACAAATCATCTTGGGCATTCAGCATATCAACCATTCCTTTATCAATCGGCTGAACTACAACAACACTACTGTTGAAATCAGTTTTTTGATTCATGTTACAGATAATCCAGTCAACAAATGCACGTAAAAAATTACCTTCACCAAATTGGATGATACGCTCCGGACGTTGAATTTTAGGAGCTGTTTCTTTGTTTAATACTTTCATGTTAATTATTAATTTATAAAATTTGATATTATACAAACTCAAAATAAAAGTCTATATTTTCTTTAATTAAGATATCGATAGGCATATAAGTTATAGACTCTACATGTTTCTTAAAAACAATGCGATCACATAATGCTTTTACCCCACAATACCCTTGTAACTCAGGACGCTGACCTATTAAATAATGTACATCATCAGATTTCAACAATTCAACATTCGCTTTTAATAAGTCATATCCAATCAATCCTTTCATTCTTCTACCCACACGGTGTAAATATTCACCTAGCTGATATACTCTTGAATTGAATACTACACCCAAAGTTGCTTGAGGATACTTTTGAAAAAAATCGTCTAAAATCTCCCTATTACTATCCTGATTTGATTTATTCAACACTACTTCATGAATGGCTATTCCATCATATTCTTCAGATAGATATTGCATAAAACCATCTAAGCGACGCTGCATCTGTATTTCAGCAGGATTATTTTTATTATTACTCAGAAATAAAGCCAATTCTTGACCATCACCTGGTAAGTAGTTGCGCATTAATATTTTAGCTGCAATGTAACCACTCTTATAAGAATCTTGTCCGATATAAGTCAGTGCATCTACTTCCTCCATATTAAAATCAATAAATGCATAGACTATATTATTATTTTGTAGATAAGTAGTCAGTGCAAGTGTTTCCTCTCTAAAATTTGGAGCTATTAGAACAGCGTCAATTTTATTCTTTTCAATAGACAGACATGCATCTTGATAACTTGCTTTATCTCCATGATCATAATATACGTAAGTCACGCTTACATTAAATGAGCGAAGCTCTCTCTGAGCTTGTTCAATACCTGCTACGACAGAATACCAATAGTCATGGCCAATATAATAAGGAATGAGACATAAAAAAGAATATTTCTTTTTTGCAGCTAAACCTATAGCAAAAACATTAGGTTGATAATTAATTTCATCAAGTATTTTTTGCACCTTTTCTTTACTCTGAGAAGACACATCACCACGATTATGCAGAACCCTATCAACCGTTCCGGCAGAAACTCCAGCCATACGAGCAATATCTTTTATGGTATAATTCTGGTCCTCCATGGAGTTAAAACTTAAATATTATAAATAATCGCTGCAAATATACGAATAATTTTGTTTCTCCAAGTAAATATTCTACTTTTGTGTTCGATAACGGTTAATAAAACTAAAACTAAGTTTTACACTTATTTCGCTATATATCAGCGATATATGGGTATAAAAACAAAAAGTAATAATTTTATATACTAAAAACACAGTAATAATGAAGAACTTTATGGATGAAAACTTTTTGTTGCAAACAGAAACTGCACAAAAGTTGTATCACGAACATGCGGCTAAAATGCCTATTATCGACTATCACTGTCACTTAATCCCTCAAATGGTAGCTGACGATTACAAGTTTAAATCACTAACAGAAATCTGGTTAGGTGGCGATCATTACAAATGGCGTGCCATGCGTACTAATGGGATCGACGAACGCTACTGTACCGGAAAAGATACTACCGATTGGGAGAAATTTGAGAAATGGGCAGAAACTGTACCTTACACATTCCGTAACCCATTATATCACTGGACTCACCTAGAATTAAAGACAGCTTTTGGTATTGATAAGATTTTGAGCCCTAAAACTGCTCGCGAAATCTACGATGAATGTAACGAGAAATTATCTCAGCCTGAATATTCAGCTCGTGGAATGATGCGTCGCTATCATGTTGAAGTTGTTTGTACTACCGACGATCCTATTGACTCTCTTGAATACCATATCAAGACACGTGAAAGTGGTTTTGAAATTAAAATGCTACCAACTTGGCGTCCAGACAAAGCAATGGCAGTAGAAGTTCCTGCCGATTTCCGTGCTTATGTTGAAAAACTATCAGAAGTTAGTGGTGTAACTATTTCAGCTTTTGATGATATGATTGCGGCTCTTCGCAAACGTCACGACTTCTTCGCTGAACAAGGTTGCCGTTTATCAGATCACGGTATAGAAGAATTTTATGCTGAAGATTATACAGACGCAGAAATCAAAGCGATATTTAATAAGGTTTATGGAGGCGCTAACTTAACAAAAGAAGAAGTGTTGAAATTTAAATCGGCAATGCTTGTTATTTTTGGAGAAATGGACTGGGAAAAAGGATGGACTCAACAATTCCACTATGGTGCCATTCGTAACAATAACAGCAAGATGTTTAAATTACTTGGCGCAGATACCGGATTCGACTCAATTGGAGAATTTACCACTGCTAAAGCTATGTCTAAATTCCTCGATCGCTTGAATGCGAATGGTAAGTTAACAAAAACTATTCTTTATAACTTGAATCCTTGTGCCAATGAAGTTATAGCAACAATGTTGGGTAACTTCCAAGACGGATCTGTAGCCGGAAAAATCCAATTCGGATCTGGATGGTGGTTTTTAGACCAAAAAGATGGTATGGAAAAGCAAATGAACGCTCTATCTGTACTAGGACTTTTAAGTCGCTTCGTTGGTATGTTAACAGACTCTCGCTCATTCCTTTCTTATCCTCGCCACGAATATTTCCGTCGTACATTATGTAACTTGGTTGGACGTGATGTAGAAAACGGAGAAATCCCTGTATCTGAGATAGAACGCGTAAATCAAATGATAGAAGATATTAGCTATAACAATGCAAAGAATTTCTTTAATTTTTAAGCTATAAAATAACTCAGATTAGATAAACAAAAAAAATGCTGCTATCCAATTTTGATATTTTGGATAGTGGCGTTTTTTATTTATACTATAGCCCCTTAAGACCAACTTGCTAAAATAGAAAAAGCGTTGAAATGATTGATTCCAACGCTTTTCATTATAAATATTTGTACACCCTCAGGGATTCGAACCCTGGACCCACTGATTAAGAGTCAGTTGCTCTACCAACTGAGCTAAGAGTGCAGGAAGTGCAATTTCGGATTTGTACACCCTCAGGGATTCGAACCCTGGACCCACTGATTAAGAGTCAGTTGCTCTACCAACTGAGCTAAGAGTGCTTATTTCCTTATTTGCGGTTGCAAAAGTATAGCTTTTATTTCATTTGTCCAAACAATATGAGGCTTTTTTACTTGCTTTTTTTCCCAATTACTCAAACACAAAAAGCTCAGAAGGCGTATTACGCTTTAAAGCAAGCAGTTGCAGATCTTTCCCAACAATGACTCCTTTGTTCTTTAATTTCCATTCCACTGTTTTATATGCCAGCTCAGGATGATTATTGTCTTTGCTTAAGTGACACAACCAAATATAACGTAGATCCTCGCTCAAATTATCCGCAAGAAAGTCAGCTGTATCAACATTACTCATGTGCCCAGTCCTACTCATGATCCGTTCCTTTAAATATTGCGGATATGATCCCATTTTAAGCATTTCTTCATCATAATTAGCCTCTAGGATCAAATAGTTGGCTTTTCTAATATACTGAGCAGCAGTAGGTGTTATTTCACCAAGGTCAGTTAAAAAAGAGAATACTTTTCCATCAATTTCGACACAATACCCCACGTTATCTGTTCCGTCATGAGGCACCTCAAAAGATTCAATCTTAAAATCCTCTAATATCATCGGCTCTTGTTTCTCCAAAAAGCGTACCGAAGTACTAAGCTTTTCAGTCATACAGTAGCTACGATTAATGCCTTCATGAATACGTTTAGTCGTATAAACGGGTATATTTAATTTTTCGCCCAAATGTCCTACGGCTTTTATATGATCTGCATGATCGTGAGTAACAAATACTGCACGAACATTTTCCATTAAAATATTGAATTCTTTCAGTGTTTTCTTTATGGTACGAATGCCTATACCAGCATCTATCAATATTCCGTATGTTTCAGTACCTAGAAAATAACAGTTTCCACTGCTACCACTTGCTAGGCTTAAAAATCTTACTTTCATGTTTTATCTATCTTTATAAAAATGCAAAATGCCGCCAACTTTTACAGCAAAGTGACGGCAAATATACATAAAAAAGAAGATAATTAACGAGATGCCTTCTTCTTTTTGTCGATGAATTCGGTGACTTTTGCAAATAATAGCAAAGCTACAGCAGCCAAAAGGCCAATAGAAGCAAAATAATACCAAATATAATGTGCGTTTTGACTAGCAGCTTCCCAAGCTGCATGCGTTTCGAACAAGCTCGGATCTGGACAGTATTTGGTCAACAGAATACCTGCTAAACCAAAACCCAATATAGAAGACAAAAATGAATGTAGATGACTAAACCCTAAATACATTCCTTCTTCTCCTTTAGGTGCCTGAAGCGAAAAATATTCCAAATATCTCGGAGAAATAAAACATTCAGCCAAGGCCTGAACAATAATACCGGCAACCATCATTAATGTAATGTTGCTCACTCCTGATATTACCTCATTGTCTAATATATTCCCACAGGCCATAAGCAACGCAGAAACAGGAATCAAAAACATCCCTACATTCATAGAAGTTATGGCGCTCCGTTTTGCCATTAAACGTGTTATAAAACTAACGCAACAGACAACGACAAAAGGATTAACATTAGCAATCCACCCGGGCTTAGCTGTTTCACCAGCCAAACGGATGACGTATTTAGGCATGGTAGCATACAGCTGTTGTTGTACCATCCAAAAGCCTGTTACAATTAAAATAAGAATCAATAAACGCCAGTTCGTGATAATACGTAGGAACCCCTGCCCGATCTCATGAAGGCTTTTGCCCTCCCCAGCTGTATGGCTAGATTTATAAAGCAAAATTACAGCCAATAAAGCTATCACAGTCATGAAGCCAGAGAAATAGTTTATGAAGATATAAGCCTGCTCTCCAATAACATTTCTCAAAGGGTCAATTATTGTTTTGCCAGTAAATGCACCCACATTAACCATCATATAAAAAATAGAATAGCCACGTGCTCGCGTCGCTTCTGTGGTCTCTTTTGCTACAGATGCTGAAATGATTGATTTAATGAATGAACCTCCAACCATCAAAACAAACAAGATCGGTACAATAATCCACCGACTATTACTATCCACTAATCCGAGAAATTGAGTGGTTTCGCCATAAGTTACTAACCCTGCTGTTTCCAATAATGTGGGAAACACTCCCAATCCCAAATATCCAATTGATAATAATGAGAAAGCAATAATCATTGATTTTCTAAACCCTATTTTATCTGCATATGCACCCGAGAAAATAGGTAGCAAATATAAACCTCCAGAAAACAAACCAGAAATCATACTCGCTTCAAAATCATTAAATCCAAGAATACTAGATAAATAAATAGTTAGAACGATGAATACGGCGTAGTAAGCCATACGCTCAAACAGTTCGACTGTGTTACTAACCCAGAAAGCTCTAGTAAAGCCTCCGATAGTACGCTGAGGGGAATTGTTCATGAAATTTGTATTTTTATTAAAATGTTAATTTGGAACAAAGATATGCTTTTTTAGTTTACAGTCTGTATCTTTGTACAAAATTACGTATTCTAATTATTAAATATGACAATAGCTGTAGATTTTGACGGAACGATTGTAGAGCATCGTTATCCACGTATAGGTGAAGAAATTCCATTTGCGGTAGAAACGCTAAAATTATTACAAGAAGAACACCACCGTTTGATTTTATGGAGCGTAAGAGAAGGCCATCTTCTAGACGAAGCTGTTGAGTGGTGCAAAGCACAAGGATTAGTATTTTATGCTGTGAATAAGGATTATCCTGAAGAAGGAATAGACCATCAAGGATTCTCTAGAAAATTGAAAGTTGATATGTTTATTGATGATCGGAATATTGGGGGGTTACCAGATTGGGGAATAATCTATGAAATGATTAAAGAAAAAAAGACCTTTGCTGATATATACAGCCAACATAAAGAAGAACCTCACAATCAAAAAAAGAGAAGAAAATGGCTTCCTTTTTAACTCATGACTTCTTTGTTATTACTAATTATATTTTATCCGAGATACATTTACAACATGCATCTCGGATAATCAATAATTAGCCTACCCTCTCTTCGCGTTCTAAAATTTATATTGCCTCATTAAAATCTTTAAATGATGGCTGATTATGAATGCCTATACCATCCATCAGACAAATCTGGAGACAGGTTTAAAATGCTTCTCTATTTGCACAAAGTAAGCCTATTTGCCTATAACGAGACCTATAAAGATTTATGAGCCTTATCCCTTCGGAACAAATCATTAAATAAAATAGAGTATAGTTCAAAAGTTTTATCAATTTGTATAAACTTTTATTTTATTTATATGTTTATATAAGTAAATACAAATTTAATAGAACGGAGTTATGATTTACAGTTTCCTATTTCCAACAAAACCTAACACAGCAAAAACATCTTTGCTATTGTTGGTTGTACGTATTCTTTTCGGAATACTATTAATGAGTCATGGTTTCCAGAAATGGAGCAACTTTGAAGAGCTCTCTACAGCATTTCCTGATCCAATCGGTTTAGGCAGCTCTGTTTCTCTTGGTTTAGCCATATTTGGAGAATTAGTCTGCTCATTGGGATTTATATTTGGAGTATTATATCGTTTAGCGATGATTCCAATGATTTTTACTATGTTAGTGGCTTTCTTTGTAATTCATGCGAACGATGCATTTGCAGTAAAAGAACTAGCATTCATTTATTTAGTTGTTTTTATTTTAATGTATATAGCCGGTCCTGGAAAATATTCAATTGATAATTTCCTAGGAAACATGTTGGCTAAAAATAGAAAGCCATAGCATAAAAACTTGAGATTGGAGCTTGATTAATTAAAATATAGTATATTTGCAATAATAAAAGCAACATTATTAACTTTTTAATTATCAAAATAGGTAAACATGAGAAAGAACAAACTTACTTTAATAGCAGCAATATTAAGCGGTAGTCTATTATTTAGCTCTTGTGTAGGCTCATTCGGTTTATTCAATCGATTAAGCTCTTGGAACCAAACTGTTGGAACCAAATTTGTGAATGAACTCGTTTTCTTAGCATTTAATATTGTACCGGTTTATGGTGTGGCTTATTTAGCCGATGCTTTGGTTATCAACTCGATTGAATTCTGGAGTGGTAGTAATCCGATGGCCAATGTAGGCGATGTGAAGAAAGTTAAAGGTGAAAACGGCAACTATTTAGTTAAAACGCTTGAGAACGGATATTCCATTTCTAAAGAAGGTGAAACTGCTTCTATGGATTTGATCTATGACAAGGAAGCTAATACTTGGAATGTAGTTGCTAATGGCGAAAGCGCTGAACTCGTAAAAATGAACAATGACGGCACAGCAGATCTTTTCTTACCTAATGGCGAAAGAATGAATGTCACACTTGATGCTCAAGGTATGTTGGCAGCTCGCAAAGCTACTTTAGGTAATCTAATGTTTGCTGCTCGTTAAAAGTTAGAACTAAAGCAAAAAAATAAAGGTGGCCCTTCGTCAGAGGAGCCACCTTTTATTATGTCTTTAAGTCTATCAAAAAGGATAGCCTACAGCAAAATGGAATGCAAAGTCACGACCAAAACGAGGATATAACAAAGGAAAATGTTCTTTCTTATTGTCATAAGCTGGATTTACTGCTTTCATACCTCCGTCAAAACGGAGAATAAAGAAATCTAAATCAAGACGAAGTCCTAAACCGTATGCCACTGCAATTTGCTGATAGAATTTATCGAATTTAAAAACTCCTCCCGGTTGATTTTCATAGTCTCGAATAGTCCAGATATTACCAGCATCAACAAAAACGGCACCTTGAAACTTCCAAAACAGCTTACTACGATATTCAATACTAGCATCAAATTTAATATCCCCAGATTGATCTAGTAAATTCGAATTTGCACTCTTTTTGAATGAACCTGGGCCTAGATCACGTACGGTCCATCCACGCACACTATTAGCACCACCTGCAAAATATTGCTTTTCAAATGGAATTGTTTTAGCATTTCCATAAGGAACAGCTACTCCAAATCCTACATGAAATGCAAAAGAGTTACGGTGGTCTATCCTGATATTTTTAGAGAAATCAAATTCCCCCTTCACATATTGCGCATAAGGAATGCCCAATATAGAATATTCTCCGTTCGCATTCTTTCTGATACTAGTAGCTTTTGACAGAAGGTACATAATGTTACCGGCTGACTCCACATTAAAGCGTATAGAATAAGAATTGGAAGCAATAGTATTATTTATTATCGCTCCTCCTACACTATTATAATGATAACTATAGCCCATATTGATTATCAAACGATCTTGATAATTATATTGAAAAATATCATTTTGCCCCTTATTAATGAAGTCTTCTTTGAATCTATCAGAGATTCTCGGCAAATAGAGAAAACCAATATTAATCAAATCAATACGATGTTGAATCTTCTGACGTTGAGTCCATTTGTAACTCCACGAAGCATTAGCCATTGTGCGTAGAAATTCCGGTCTCATTTGATAATTGTACTGCAATCCAAACTCTGTAGTGGCTCTAATCTTCCGCTTAAAGTCATAAGAAAGAAATGGAAACATGAAGTTTGGGAAATTAATACTTGTTTCAACACCAAATTCAGTATAGTTATTGTTTGAATAACCAGCCTGAAGTCCAGAAATCACTTCATACGCACCACGGAACTTCACCATAAACGTTTCTGAACCGCGAAATAAATTCCGATTCTGGAAAGAGACTGATGCAGCAGCACCTAAATCTCCTGCAGAATTAGTGCCCTCTAATTCAAATGCGACAGATTTATGTTTGCTTTTGGTAAGCATCACATAACAGTCCAATTTAGCTGTATCTCCTACTGCTTTTTCAAGAAATCGAATATTAGTATATTTTAAAGCAGAAAGACGTCCAAAATTAGAATAAGTTTGCTGAACATTCTGTTCATTAAACAAGTCTCCCGGAGAAAATCGAAGATTATCCGTAAGCACTTTAGGGCGCAAATAAAGTTTATCTTTATAGTAAATAGGATAATCGTTATAATGAAGAGAATCATTGATACTTGAACTATTTAGCACCGAAGACTGAAGCACGTCGTAGTCTGTTATAAAATTCACTTTATCAAGCCAATATTGTTTATGAGTTTTCGCAGAATCATTTGCTTCATTTCTAAATGCCCGAAGATGAAGTGTTAAATCGACCTTATACGTATTCTGAACAGTATCAGCTGTATAACCTAAATAGTCTTTATTAAATTTGTAGTATCCATTGCGAAGCAACTCATCTGTGATTCTCTGACGTTCAACATCAAGCACATTAACATCAAAGATCATTCCCTCTTTCAATAAGCTTTTTGCAGAATCACTTTTAAGGATGGTAGCGATTTTAGGATCATAGATATCATACTTCAAGGTTTCCACAATATAAGGATCCCCTACTGTGACATCATAGAATAATTTAACTTTCTTCTTCTTGGTTTTTACAGAACGCTTCACAGTAGCCGCCATATAGCCCATATTGCGAACTGCCTTCGTTATTTCATCCTCTGAACGTTTTGCTTCTTCTTCGCTATAGATAATAGGTGCATCACCAATTCTTCTCAAAAATTTATTTCCCCATTTCGTAGAGTCTCTACCAGAAAGGTTGTAAACATAAAGTTGAGTTTTGATCAAACTAAACCATTTGGCATTAGGATTTTGACGCACATACATACGCAAGGAAGAAGGACGAATATTCTTCTGATCCGTATGAATTTTAACTTCATCTAATAAATAATACCCATCAGGCACATACTTAGTAGCTGTGCACGAAGTTAGTGACAAAATAGCAAGAAAATAAAGAAATTTTTTCCTCATACGGTTTCTATCGATAGCATTAAATATGCGCTTACAAAGATAAATGTTATTTCTTGCACCGAAAAATAAATTAAGAAAAAGAGATGAAAAGTAAAGGTAGATCGGAAATATCTTTATAGCTTTGCCACAAATATCTGTATATGGCATCCTTAAGTAAAAGTAAAATAAAGTATATTCATTCACTTGAATCGAAAAAGACTCGTAAAGAAGAAGGAGTATTTCTGGCCGAAGGACCTAAATTAATAGGTGATTTACTAGACTATTTTCCTTGTCGTTTTTTAGCAGCAACCTCTTCATGGCTAAAAGAACATGCTGGAATTAAGGCAAAAGAAATTGTTGAGGTAACTCAAGAAGAGCTTTCAAGGGCTAGTTTATTAAAAACGCCACAACACGTTCTTGCAATTTTTGAACAACCACAGTACAAGCTAAGACCAGAAATAGTTCGAGAATCTCTTTGCTTGTCACTTGATGATATTCAAGATCCAGGAAATCTAGGAACAATAATCCGCATTGCCGATTGGTTTGGTATTGAGCATATTATTTGTTCGCAAAACACGGTAGATGTTTACAATCCCAAAACGGTACAAGCCACAATGGGAGCTATTGCTCGTGTTAAGATACACTACACTTCTCTACCCGACTTCATTAAATCACTTGGAAATGAGTGTGAAATATTCGGTACATTCTTGGATGGAAAAAATATATATGAACAACCTTTGTCCAATAAAGGCCTTATTGTAATGGGGAACGAGGGGAATGGTATTGGCGATGAAGTGAGGAGCTTAATTAATAAGAAGCTGTATATTCCAAACTACCCACAAGGGCAAGAGACTTCGGAATCACTTAATGTAGCCATTGCTACTGCAGTAATTTGTGCCGAGTTCCGTCGACAGGCTTCATCAAAGTAAAATCAAAAGGATAAAGTAAGTAAGGAAACATGGCGGTTTCACTTTTCTCTAGATCGCTGAGATACTTTTTCAAATATTGAGAAGATTCGCTTAAAACTATAGGAGAATTATCATTAAACATTGAGATGTTTTTTAAAATCATCTCAATGTTTTTTTTGTCATTCTCAGGAAGTAAAATAATGAGCCCAGGCATCCATTCTACTGATTCAATTTCTTCAGTCAATGGGAAAATATCACTAACCCATCCAGCGTTCGTTATTTCTATCACCTGTTGTTTCAATAGTCCAACACCGGATAGATATAAATAATGGGATGCAAAACGTTTCATAAGCTAATTAACGGGGATTTTGACGAGGCTGTTGTGTTCGGCGTTGTCTATTAATCCGCTCCCTTCTTTGCTCTAGCTTTTCCTGCTGAATATGTTGTTCAACTTCAATCTGCTCTTGGCGTTTCTCAGGTCTTCCTGTGCGTCTACGATTCATATTCTCAGGATTCAAACGCTGATTATTCAAGCGGTCAACATTCTGTAAGGTATCATCAGAAAGTTTAGAATTCGTATCGGAAGAAACACGCTTCAAAGAATCAGATTTATGTAAGGCAGATTTATTGATAGAGTCACGTTCATTTACAGAAAGAGAATCTAAACAATGGAAACGAGTTAAAGTAAAATGATCAGCCAACAATGTTCCTCCATTCTCTCCTAACATTGGATAATAGATGAAACCTTTAATCTCTTTCATTGTTCCCAATGTGTCCGCTACCAATCGAATTTTATAGCGTCCTGACTTAGAAATGGTTTCAACACGATTCAATGTATCTTTCTCATAAATCACCTGCATGGCCATCATCACGGATCTCATAGAATCAGGACGCATTGGATTCAAGAATTTATAGCGTACTTCCCAAATTAATGTGTCGCGATCTTTAAAGTTCGAATCAGCAGACAATTCAAAAGCATATCGATTATTCATCTCTTTGCCAGTTAAACGAATCAAACGCTTCCACGGCCAAACATCAATACTGTCGCCAGGTTCTGACATTTTCGGCTTATTATCACGCAAGGCGATTAAATGATTGATCTCATCTTGCTGACTTTTTAAGCGTTTACTCACTCTTTCGTAGATTTTTGACAATATCTCTGTGTTGCGAGTATACCAAACTAATGAAGAATCGAAAACAGCTTCAGTGGTTCCGTATTTATTAAAAACAGCATCTAGGTACAAGGCTTTTTTATAGTTTTCATTATACGGCAGATTATCGCCCATAGCCTTCGCCAAATGATAGTCATACAGTAAATTTTCCATCTTTGATTCAGGGATTACACTGTCAGGCCTTCTGACCTTACATCCCGTAACTGTAAGCAGAAACATACAGATGAGACACAGATGAAATTTTAACTTGCTTTTCATGCTATATACTTCACTTAATTGATATTATCGGATGAATGATGATAAGATTGGTTCAAGTATTTACTATAGAAAAGCAGTAAAGCAATGATACCACAGCTTATAGATGCATCAGCAAAATTAAAAATCGGACTGAAAAATATAAAATGCTCTCCACCTACAAATGGTATCCATGAGGGCCAATTGGTATCAATAATAGGAAAATAGAACATATCAACCACCTTACCATAGAACCAAGTAGAATATCCACCAACTTCAGGCATGAAACTAGCGATTTGCGAATGAGTACTTTCATTGAAAACAACTCCGTAGAAAACACTATCTATGATGTTACCTAATGCACCTGTGAGAATTAAAGAGACACAAATGATATAACCGGTTTTGAAACCTCTCTTAATAATTTTATAGAGATACCATCCAATTAACCCCACAGCGACAATACGGAAAGTGGTCAAAAACAATTTGCCAAATATCTCCATACCAAAAGCCATTCCGTTATTTTCGGTAAAATATATATAAAACCAATCGGACACACGAATACTTTCATGCCAATACATGTGCGTTTTAATCCAAATCTTAATTACCTGATCAATGATCAGTACGGAAAAAATAACGAGTAAAGCAATCCTGCCTTTTGTAAATAATTTCTTCATTTGTTCTTTCTATATTAAACATAACGAGCTACAAGTTGCCGTGCGTAAATTTTGCGCAGCTACTTGTAGCTCGTCACTCGTAGCTTTAGTAGCTATCTATTATTTCTTACCGCTGTTTTTAGCCTCGATACTAAGTGTAGCATGAGGTACAGCACGCAAGCGCTCTGCCGGTATCAGTTTTCCTGTCTCACGGCAAATGCCATATGTCTTATTCTCAATACGTATCAAAGCAGCTTGTAAACCCTGGATAAACTTCAACTGACGTTGTGCTAAACGCGTTGTTTCCTCCTTAGATAATGTATTCGCTCCTTCTTCAAGTACCTTATAGGTAGGCGATGTATCATCTGTATCATTACCATCAAGTCCCATCAAACTCATCTTCAACTGTTCATAGTCACGTTGAGCAAGTTCCAATTTCTCCATAATAATGCCACGGAATTCCTCTAATTCCGTATCGGAATATCTAGTTTTTTCTGCCATAACTTTAGTCGTATAAAAGGGTTAATCAATATTAGCATTAATTTTTATCACATTGACAAACAAAGAGAATTCATCGAAGTTAAGTTCTGTTGCATCATTCACTTCGTCTGCCAGCTCGAGAGACGTTCCTAAAACCTGGTTACAAATATAAGTATTATATTCATTTACCGCATCATCTGTTTGCGAATTTTTCGAGATAGTGATCTTAATTTTGTCAGTTATCTCGAAACCACTAGACTTACGTATATTTTGAATTCTATTTACTAGTTCACGTGCAACACCTTCACGGCGTAAATCTTCTGTAATGTTAACTTCTAATGCTACAGTCAGCTTGCCTTCGTTGGCTACTAACCAGCCCGGGATATCTTCGCTGAATATTTCAACATCAGAAACTTCAATCAAAGCTTCCGTATCGCCCAAATTCAACAGATATTGTCCATTCTTCTCCAAATCAACAATAGCTTCCTGACTCATCTCAGAGACAGCAGCAGCTACAGCTTTCATTTGTTTACCAAATTTAGGGCCTAGTTTCTTGAAATCGCACTTCACCTTCTTAACTAATACTCCAGCAGCACCATCAACGAATCTAATTTCTTTAACATTCACTTCGTTCATGATCAAGCTCTTAACAGCTTCAACATGTGCTTTCTGTACTTCGTCTACTACTGGTATCATGATACACTGCAAAGGTTGGCGAACTTTAATATTTACCTTGCGGCGTAAAGCTAGAACCATAGATGTAACATCCTGAGCCATTTTCATTCGTGCTTCCAATTCACTATCGATACAAGTTTCCTCACACTTAGGGAATTGAGCTAAATGCACAGATACAACAGTATCACGTCCAGTTGCTGCAATTAAATCTGAATACAAACGATCTGCATAGAACGGAGAAATTGGCGCCATCAACTTAGCAACAGTTTCAAGACAAGTGTACAACGTCTGATAAGCAGATAGCTTATCTTGCGTGAACTCACCACCCCAGAAGCGTTTACGATTCAAGCGAACAAACCAGTTAGACAAATTGTCATTGACAAAATCAGAAATCAAACGACCCGCTTTAGTCGGCTCATATTCGTTATAGCAAACATCAACTTCCTTGATAAGCGTGTTTAGAACTGATAATATCCAACGATCAATTTCCGGACGTTCTGCCATTGGAACATCTTCTTCTTTATATTCAAATCCATCTACATTGGCATAAAGCGCAAAAAATGAATAGGTATTATATAGAGTTCCGAAGAATTTACGACGTACTTCTTCAATTCCATCAACATCGAACTTCAAATTATCCCAAGGAGATGAATTGGTGATCATATACCATCGTAAAGGATCAGAACCATATTTCTCGATAGTACTAAATGGATCAACAGCATTGTTCAATCGTTTAGACATTTTGTTGCCGTTCTTATCTAATACCAAACCATTAGAAATAACCGCTTTATAAGAAACACTGTCAAAAACCATTGTAGCTATTGCATGAAGAGTAAAGAACCATCCACGTGTCTGATCTACTCCTTCAGCTATAAAGTCAGCAGGATAAACCTCGCGATTATCTAGAAGTTCTTTATTCTCAAACGGATAATGGATCTGTGCATAAGGCATAGCTCCAGAATCAAACCATACATCAATCAAGTCAGCTTCACGTTTCATTGGCTGACCATCCTTAGAGACTAAAATAATATCATCTACATAAGGACGATGTAAATCTATCTTTTCATAATTTTCTTCAGAATATTCTCCTGGCACGAATCCTTTTCCTTTATAAGGGTTAGTTTTCATAAAACCAGCAGCAACAGACTTTTCTATTTCGGCATATAGTTCTTCTACAGACTCAATACATTTCTCATCTGTATTATCCTCAGTACGCCAAATTGGAAGCGGTGTACCCCAGTAACGAGAACGACTTAAATTCCAGTCATTCAAATTTTCCAACCATTTGCCAAAACGTCCCGTTCCTGTTGATTCAGGTTTCCAGTTGATTGATTTATTCAATTCCATCATACGCTCTTTACAAGCCGTTGAACGGATAAACCAACTATCTAGAGGATAATAAAGCACAGGTTTATCTGTACGCCAACAATGAGGATAATTATGAATATGCTTTTCTATTTTAAAGGTCTGATTGTTGGCCTTCATCATCATACAAAGCACAATATCCAAAGATTCAGCAGCCTGAGCCGCTTTCTCATCATATTTACCATCAATTGTAAACAAAGGATTATAGGCATTTTTCACCCATGCACCTTCGTATTCCTTATATTTTTCTACATCTACACATGCCTTTACAAAGTCCTCATCCAATTCATCTAACAAATAGAACTTACCTGTTAAATCAACCATCGGACGTGTTTCGCCTTTCTTATTAATCAAGAAAAGTGAAGGAATGCCAGCAGCACGAGCTACATTGGCGTCATCAGCACCAAATGTAGGTGCAATGTGTACGATACCCGTACCATCCTCAGTAGTAACATAATCACCTGGAATAACACGGAAACCTTTATCACTGACTTCCCATTGACCATCTTCAGATACCGCAACCGGCTTAACCCAAGGAATAAGCTGTTCATATTCCATGCCAACCAAATCAGTACCTTTGTATTCAGCTATTACTTTAAATGGAATCAGCTTATCACCCACTTTATAATCTTCCAGTGCCAAATCAGCAGCTTTAGGATTAAAATGAGCATTCAATAACGCTTTAGCCAAGACAACCGTGATGGGTTCCCCTGTATATGCATTGTAAGATTGAACTGCCACATAATCTATTTTTGGGCCTACACAAAGAGCCGTATTAGAAGGCAAAGTCCAAGGAGTTGTGGTCCAAGCTATAAAATAAGGAGTTCCCCATTTCGCCAATTCTGCTTTAGGGTTCTTCATCTTAAATTGGGCCACTGCGGTAGTATCTTTTACATCACGATAGCAACCCGGTTGATTAAGTTCGTGTGAGCTCAATCCCGTTCCGGCAGCAGGTGAATAAGGTTGAATAGTATAACCTTTATACAACAACCCTTTCTTATAGAGTTGCTTCAACAGCCACCATAATGTTTCTATATACCGATTGTCATAAGTGATATAAGGGTGCTTCATATCCACCCAATATCCCATTCGATGAGTTAAATCTTCCCATTCCTTAGTATATTTCATCACATCTTTGCGACAAGCGGCATTATATTCGGCTACAGAGATTTTCTTTCCAATATCTTCTTTGGTGATACCCAAAGCTTTTTCAACACTCAATTCCACAGGAAGCCCGTGTGTGTCCCATCCAGCTTTACGATTCACCTGATAACCCTTCATAGTTTTGTAACGGCAAAAAATATCTTTAATAGTACGAGCCATTACATGGTGAATCCCCGGCATGCCATTGGCGGAAGGAGGTCCTTCGAAAAACACAAACGAAGGGCAACCGTCACGTTCTGTCATACTTTTGGCGAAAACCTGATTTTCGTCCCACTTCTTAAGTACATCTTTGTTCACCTGCGAAAGGTCAAACTGCGAATATTCAGTAAATCTCTTACCCATAGCTATATTTACGATTTTACTATATAGTAGTTACAAATTGAGGAGCATCCTCGTTTTTAAGGGTGCAAATTTACAAAAACATTTGTTTAATTGAGCAAAAAGCAATAACTTTTAATGGGAATCATGTGAAGTTATCGTTTATAAATGGATGTTGCGTTATCAAGATGGAGATATCCATTTCGCTACTTTCTGAAATATACCATATAGCTAGAACTAGCATTTCACGCAAAAAAGTCAGGCTGAAAGAAAAAATGGGTATTGAAGATATGATCATTGATGATTATATTCGTAATTTTTGAGAAGATGTACATAAAGCACCGCATACGAATTACAACATAGCACAATGATATTCAGTAATATACTAAACATATACATATAACCCGTTGGCGGAATTAAATTAGCGCATATTTAATCCTTCCAATAGGTCTATTGTTGATTTTGTTGATGTATTGCAAAATCGTAAGAGCGCTAATCTTACTGATTATCCTAGTAAAAATCCC
>JAFABG010000015.1 GCA_023426145.1 Bacteroidota bacterium
TGACTGGCGGGGCTTCTTTGTTTTTACCCCCTCTTGCATGCAACTGTAGGGTCTGCAAGAAATGCTAAGCAGCAAGTATGATCCGATACACACCGATCTGAGTGAATCGGGATGTGAAAGTAGGAAGAGATCTAAGAGGAAGCCTTAAGTCTTTAGCATTATAGGCTATTTAAGGCGTTTTAAGACACGCTTGTAAGGGAACCACCCATAATACTAGATCTTTGTACTATATTGATGTATTGACCAATAAATTGTATATTATGAAAGAATATGAGAGAGTTATCTAAAGCTTTGACTTTAATGAAGTGAAGCAAGTGTAGAATCTGTTTGAAGCTAATAGGACGTTTTAAGGCTTTTACCAAGGATAACCTAGTCTTCTCATTTCTAAATCTCATAGATCATTGCATATACTCCTTTATATTACTTTCAGGAGAGACTAAGGAATAATTTAATTGGAGGCTTGATGGCTAAAGGGGCTTCTTTAGATTTATTGCGGGAATGAGACTGAGCGGATAGAATAAAAAAAGGGCTCAATTATCTGCTTATTAGATAATTAAGCTCTAACCTGTCGGAATGAGGCGATTCGAACGCCCGACCCCTACGTCCCGAACGTAGTGCGCTACCAACTGCGCTACATTCCGCTCTTTAAAAAACGTGGTGCCACCAGGAATCGAACCGGGGACACAAGGATTTTCAGTCCTTTGCTCTACCAACTGAGCTATGGCACCTTTCTCGTTTGCGGGTGCAAAGATAAGCATATTTTTTTATAGTGCAAATTCTTCTGATTAATTTTTCCTGTTCAGTTTTATCTTGTTCATTTATACATCTGATATAGGCTGTGTAGTCTTAATGTAGCTGGTTTGCATTCTAAGCTAATGGATTAAAAAAGCGGACGCTCTTCTCAGAGCGCCCGCTTGCATATATCATCATCATGGGTTTTATAGAAAGGAGTGTATTGTCTGTGCTATAGCTTTAAATTCTTCATGAGAAAATTTTAGTTTTGGATTCGAGAATAACATATCCGATTCTTTCTGTATCGGAATTAAATGGATATGTGCGTGAGGTACTTCCAAACCTATAACAGCTTCGCCAACTTTGATACAAGGGTATGCTTTCTTAATAGCTATCGCTATTTGCTTAGCGAAAACATGCATAGCAGCGAGATCTTCATCACTTAAATCAAAGATGTAATCTACTTCCTGTTTAGGTACCACTAAAGTATGCCCTTTCACTAATGGATTGATATCAAGAAAGGCAAAAAACTTGTCGTTCTCAGCTACTTTGTAGCTAGGAATCTCGCCAGCGATGATTTTACTGAAAATTGTTGCCATAACTTTATTATAGATAAATAAGGCAAGCCTCATATTGAGACCTGCCTTTACGTTAAATTGATATGTTTACTACTTCTAAAGCAATTTTACCTTGTGGTACAGTGATTTCAGCCACATCACCAACCTTTTTGCCTAGTAGTCCTTGTGCAATAGGTGTGTTGACTGAAATTTTGCCTTCTTTTAGATTGGCTTCGCTTTCAGATACAATAGTATATGTCATTTTCATGCCATTCTTAATGTTCTTCAGTTCAACCTTGTTGAGAATCTGTACGGAGTCTGTTTTTAGTTTCGATTCGTCGATGATTTTTGCGTCTGCGATAACCGTTTTTAATTTGTTGATACGCATCTCTAGCATACCTTGTGCTTCTTTTGCGGCATCATATTCGGCATTTTCCGACAAATCTCCTTTGTCTCTTGCTTCAGCTATAGCCGCGGAGATTTTTGGGCGTTCCACGGTTTCCAACTCTTTAAGTTCCGCCATTAACTTTTTGTAACCTTCTTCTGACATATAAGCCATGATGTTTTTCCTCCTTTTAATTTTAAAATGGTCATATAAACAAAAAAGAATTCCAACATGAACCATGCTGGAACCCTCTTTTCGGTTATTTCTGCAAATATAGACTTTTAAGAGATATGTGTCAAGTAAAAAACGATGCTATGTAACATATTTAAACGAAATATGCTAAATTATAACAAATTAGATAAGAGACTTAACTGCAGCTTCCAAGTCTTTTATATCTTCTCCACGAACCTTTAATTCGTTGTTTCTATTGATTAAGAAGAGTGCTGGTACTTGACGAACATTATATACGGCTATGTTTGTTGAATAGACTCCGTTTCCGTCTCGCACACAAACCCATGGTAAATTGCTGGCAGTTGTTTTCCAGTAATGTTCGTCGGCATCTAGAGAAACTTGATAAATTTCTAAACCTTGTGAGGCATATTTATTATAAAGTTCTCGAAGCATCATATTGTGGGGTGCTCCAGCTGGTGATTGAAATACGGAGAAGTCTAATAAAACTACTTTCCCTTTTAAATCGCTTAGTTTACGAGTGTTACCTTTAACATCTCGTAATACAATGTCAATAATACCTGTTTCAACAATCTTTTCTTTAGGGATATCTAATGCTTTAGTATGTGGTTTACGCGTGTTCTTCATACCCTTGATAACAATATTGTATAGGTTTTGTGACCGAACTGCATGAGGGTAAGTATTATTAAGACTAGTAGCTACAGCGGCAAAGCATTTTACATCGTCCTTGCTGTTCAGTGGATCAAAAATCAGGTAATCATTTAATTTTTGAAAGAGAGCGTAATAAGCAGCTGTAGTATTAGGAGCAGCAAAGATATAGTTCACTTTTACATCTTGCTTGTAATTATTTAATAGTTCTGACAAATTATTCTCGAAAGTGTCATGTCCCAATTTGTTAGCCTGCAATTCTTTTAATAAATTGGTTACATTATTCTGTAGCTCAATTTGTTTGATCGTCAATTCTTTAATCTTGCTACAGTTTTGAGAGCCTTCAACGTTATAAGCTGTAGAAAAATCTACATATGGAGCGTTGATATGAATAGTTTCAATAGAATCAATAGAAAAATTGATTACTTTGTCTTCTAAACGAAGGCGGTAGAATTCAGGTGATTCAGGACGAGGTTGTTTAAATTTAAATGATCCTTCTCCTTTTAGCTTCATCGAGTCGAGGGTGATAATCCCTTCAAGACCTGAAGCTTCAAGATAAAGAGTTTTTCCATCGGCTCCTGATATATCTCCGGTCACTTCAAATTTTGGACCTGAACTACAAGCGGTAATAATAAGTGCTGAAAGCACTGCAAAAGTAATCTTTTTCATATCTCGTGTGTTTATTAGAGGTGCAAATATACGTCTTTTCAAGATTAGTCAAAGCATTTTGATCGGATCTTCATGGTTGATTTGCAAAAAAAAACATCAGGAGTTTAACTTTTTACCTCATTCCCACATAATTACAATGATAAATGTATATCTTTGCAGGAATTTAGAAAGAAAAGTATTGATAAAACAATTTTTATGATTAACCCAATTGTTAAGACAATCGAGTTACCTGATGGGAGAACCATCACACTCGAGACGGGAAAGTTGGCAAAACAGGCAGACGGTTCTGTAATGCTACGCATGGGAAACACCATGTTGTTGGCTACTGTTTGTGCCGCTAAAGATGCAGTTCCCGGAACAGATTTTATGCCTTTACAGGTAGAGTACAAAGAAAAATTTGCGGCCTTCGGCCGTTTCCCTGGTGGTTTCACCAAAAGAGAAGGCAGAGCTTCTGATTATGAGATCCTCACTTGTCGTCTTGTAGACCGCGCTCTTCGCCCTTTATTCCCCGACAATTATCATGCAGAGGTATATGTTAACATCGTTCTTTTTTCAGCAGATGGAGTAGATATGCCTGATGCTTTGGCAGGGCTAGCTGCTTCAGCAGCACTTGCTGTTTCAGATATTCCATTTAACGGACCGATCTCGGAAGTACGTGTTGCACGTATTGATGGACAGTTCGTTATTAACCCGACTTTCGATCAATTAGAAAAGGCTGATATGGACCTTATGGTTGCCGCTACTTATGAAAACATCATGATGGTAGAAGGTGAAATGCACGAGGTTTCTGAGGCTGATCTTCTTGAAGCGATGAAAGCTGCTCACGAAGCAATTAAGGTTCATTGTAAAGCTCAAATGGAGTTGACTGAAGAGGTTGGTAAAGCGGTTAAACGTGAATATAACCACGAAGTTAATGATGAGGATCTTCGTAAGGCTGTTCGTGAGGCTTGTTATGATAAAGCTTATGCAGTTGCTGCTTCAGGAAATAATAATAAACATGAACGTTTTGATGCTTTTGAAGCAATACGTGAAGAATTCAAAGCACAATTTTCTGAAGATGAATTGGATGAAAAAGCTGCTTTAATTGATCGTTATTATCACGATGTAGAGAAAGAAGCTATGCGCCGTTCAATTCTTGATGAAGGAAAACGTTTGGATGGACGTAAGACTACAGAAATTAGACCGATTTGGTGTGAAGTGGGTTATTTGCCCGGTCCTCATGGATCTGCTATTTTTACTCGTGGTGAGACTCAATCTCTTACTTCTGTAACTTTGGGTACGAAGTTAGATGAGAAGATCATTGATGATGTCTTGAGCCATGGAAGAGAACGTTTCTTGTTGCACTATAATTTCCCACCATACTCAACAGGTGAAGCAAAAGCTCAACGCGGGGTTGGTCGTCGTGAAATTGGTCATGGTCATTTGGCTTGGCGTGCTTTAAAAGGTCAGATTCCTGCTAATTATCCTTATGTTGTTCGTGTAGTTTCGGATATTCTTGAATCTAATGGTTCATCATCTATGGCTACAGTTTGTGCTGGAACTTTGGCATTGATGGATGCAGGTGTGAAAATTAAAAAACCCGTATCAGGTATCGCGATGGGATTGATTAAGAATCCGGGAGAGGATAAATACGCTGTATTGTCTGATATTTTAGGTGATGAAGACCACCTTGGAGATATGGACTTTAAGGTTACTGGTACTAAGGATGGTATCACTGCCACTCAGATGGATATTAAAGTTGACGGTTTGTCATATGATATTCTTGAACGTGCATTAAATCAAGCGAGAGAAGGACGTATGCACATTCTTGGTAAGATTGAAGAAACTATTGCTGAACCACGTGAAGACTTGAAAGATCATGCTCCACGCATTGAAACGATGACTATTCCTAAAGAATTCATTGGTGCTGTAATCGGCCCTGGTGGAAAGATTATTCAGGGTATGCAAGAGGAGACTGGTGCGGTTATCACTATCGAGGAAGTTGATGGTATGGGTCGTATAGAGGTTTCTGGTACAAATAAGAAGTGCATTGATGATGCTATGCGCATGATTAAAGCGATTGTTGCCGTTCCTGAAGTAGGTGAAGTGTACAAGGGTAAAGTTCGTTCTATTATGCCTTACGGTGCATTCATTGAATTCTTACCGGGCAAAGATGGTTTGTTACACATTTCTGAAATCGATTGGAAGCGTCTAGAAACTGTAGAAGAAGCAGGAATTAAGGAAGGTGAGGAAATTGAAGTTAAATTAATTGATATTGATCAGAAAACAGGTAAGTTCAAACTTTCAAGAAAAGTTTTGATGCCTAAACCTGAAAAGAAATAAAAAGCAGATTGCTTTTTTCAAATTACTAGCAGCTCATACTTTATGTTTGAGCTGCTTTTTTGTTTTTAGGAAATGGCTAGAAAAAAGAATCGGAAAGTACCCCCATACTTCCCGATTCGAAACAGTCAAAAATCGACCTTAATCAATTTATTAACTTAACACGATGCAAAGATATGAGAAAAATTTCTTTGAAAGAGCTTTTTGAGTTAAAAAGTTTAGAATCCCACCAAATAATACTCACCTTTAAGGATGCAATAATATTCTTCAATTTGCAGTATTATACGCTTATTCTGAGCAAGTTGGTTCTCAATACCGAGGGATTGAGATTCTTTGATTATCTTAATTGTAAGTGAATGACTACTTGTAGATTTGTATTGGGAGATCTCCTTTCAGCGCACCTAGGGCATTGTAGGCTAAGGATTCCATTTCCCCTTCTCCAGGATACACATAAATAGGGGCCAAAAAAGAAATTCTTTGTTTTAATCTTGAAATGATATAATCTGAATAGGCAATTCCTCCTGTTAGTAAAATAGCATCTACTTTTCCATAAAGTACTGTTGCCGCTCCACCAATAGCTTTGGCTATATTGTAAACCATAGCATCAAGAATGAGCTCAGCTTTCTTATCTCCTTTTTCTATGGATTCTACAATTGCGGGAACATCGGTCGTTCCAAGGTGGGCAGTCAATCCGGCACGTCCTGAGATACGTTTTTTTAATTCATCCTGAGTTAATTGTTTGCTGAAACAAAGGTCAATTAATTGACCAGCAGGCAAAGTCCCTGCTCTTTCAGGCGAAAATGGGCCTTCTCCATCTAATGCGTTGTTAACATCTATAGCTCTTCCCTGATGGTGTACTCCTATAGAGATACCACCTCCTAAGTGGCAAATTAATAAGTCTAATGATTCATAAGTTGTTTCTTGTTCCTTTGCGTAGCGGCGGGCGATTGCTTTTTGATTTAATGCGTGCCAAATAGTTGTCCTAGGCATTAGTGGAGAACCTGAGATTCGTGCAACGTCATCTAGTTCATCAACCACACCCGGGTCTGCTATAAATGCAGGGCAATTGGTAAGTGAAGTTGCAAGATCAGCAGCAATTAGTCCACCTAGATTGCAAGCATGGGTTCGCATTGCGTGTAGGGTGTCTTGTTTCATAGCTTCGTTAACTTCGTAAACGCCTCCTGGAATGGGCTTGACTAAGCCTCCTCGTCCAATGATTGCATCGAACGAAAAAGGAACGCCGTTTTTCTTTAACTCTTCCAGAACCAATCCTTTTCTAAATTCAAACTGATCAATGATTTGTGGATAGGTAGATAGTTCTTCAACAGAATGCTTAATATTCCGCACGATTAATGGTGTCTCAT
Organism: Bacteroidota bacterium; assembly: GCA_023426145.1. GTDB lineage: Bacteria > Bacteroidota > Bacteroidia > Bacteroidales > Bacteroidaceae > Bacteroides. Next base: position 6,864 of record JAFABG010000015.1, read on the forward strand.
TCTCATAAACTGCTATTTTTGTTGAAGTGGAGCCTGGATTGATGACCAATATTTTTTTCATGAGTTTTTCAAGTTTTTTATAAACGGTTAGCTTGATTGGCTTTTTCTCTGCATTCACATTCATTTACCTGAAGGCATGCCATTGCGATACTATAGTATTTTGATAATCCAGAATCACTTCGCGATGGGAGCACGACCGGGCAGATGGGCCCTTGTAATAGTCCTGCCATCTCTGCATTGGCAAACAACGATACGGATTTGTAGAATGCATTTCCTGATTCGATATTGGGGAATATAAGAACATCTGCCTCACCATTGATAGGAGAAACAATTCCTTTTATATTTCCACTTGCTTTTTCACAAGCAGTACGCACATCCAGCGGACCGTCTATGATAACATTACCGAATTCTCCAGCTTCAGCTAGTTCGACAATATTCACGTAATCAAGAGAGTGTGGAAATTTGGCGCTAACTTTTTCTGTGCAGTGTATTAATGCTACGCGAGGCTGCTCAATTCCAAAGTGGTGACACATGCATATGGCATACCAAATCATTTCGATACGTTGTTGTAGTGTGGGACGGGGGATTACGGCTGCATCTGAGAAGAATAGGAGTTTATGATACGTAGGAATTTCCATGACAGCTAAATGGGTGAGGATTTTCCCCTTTGGGAGTAGTCCTTTTTCTTTGTCGAGGATGGCATGCAACAAATTGTCTGTATTGATGATTCCTTTCATCAGTATATCTGCTTTTCCTTCTCGGACAATGCGGACTGCCTCGCGTGCAGCTTCATCCGGATCTTCTATGTGAATGGTTTTCACGAGTTCTGGATATTGTGCCAATACAGGATATTTCTTAAGTATTGCTGAATCTCCAATCATGAGAAACTCTGCAATACCTTCTTTCAAAGCACGGTTGATAGCATATTCCGTATTAGGATCGTTGGCGCAGACTACGGCAATTCGCTTCCGGCGATTTTGTTCTTTTAAATGAGCTGTAAGCTGGGCAAAGTTTTGAATTGATTCCATAAAGCTAGATTTTTAGCAAATATCAGAAAAAACATTGAAAAAAGTTGTTTGTAACTCAAAATTTTAGCTCTGAAATATAACATTTTGCTATATATTTATGCTTTTGCTGTATGGTGATACATCGAATTGTTTTTTCCTGTATTTTTGCAAATGAATCTCCTTAATAATATTAAAGCATAAAATATGAACATTCAATTTCCTTCTTTTCTGCAGAAAGATGATAGAGTTGTTATAGTTTCACCTTCAAGCAAAATTGATAAACAATTCTTGGAGGGTGCAAAAAAACGACTTGAGTCGTGGGGCTTAAAAGTGTATATAGGTAAGCATGCTGGTGGTTCTTCCGGACGATATGCTGGTACCATTAAGCAACGACTGACGGACTTGCAAGATGCTATGGATGATCCAAAAGTGAAAGCTATTCTTTGTAGTAGAGGAGGATATGGAGCAATACACCTGATTGATAGTATAGACTTCACGGCTTTCAATGAACATCCGAAATGGTTGCTCGGCTTCAGCGATATTACGGCTTTGCATTATTTATTTCAAAAGAATGGCTTTGCTTCTTTGCATTCTTTGATGGCTCGTCATTTGACAGTGGAATCAGAAGATGATTGTTGTATTTCTTACCTTAAGAATATTTTATTTGGCGAACTTCCTGATTACACATGTGAGAAACACAAGTTAAATCGGAAAGGAATTGCAAAAGGCATTTTGCGTGGTGGAAATATGGCGGTTGCTTATGGATTGCGCGGTACGTCTTATGATCTTCCTGCTGAAGGTACTATTTTATTTATTGAGGATGTAAGTGAACGACCACATGCAATTGAACGTATGATGTATAATTTGAAACTTGGGGGCATACTCGAAAAATTATCGGGTCTCATTATCGGGCAATTCACAGAATATGAAGAAGATGGTTCCTTAGGGAAGGAGTTATATCCTGCATTGGCTGATTTGTTGAAAGAGTATGAGTTTCCCGTTTGTTTTAATTTCCCTGTCGGTCATGTTACAAATAACTTGCCATTGATAAATGGTGCGAATGTGGAACTGATTGTTGGAGAAAAAAATGTAGAGTTAAAGTTTATTTGTTAATAATCTATTTTATCTGAAGGATGCTTCAGTGAAAATGACTAATTTTGAGACTTCATATAAATAAAGAACAATGAAAAAGAAATCTATGATCGCTTTAATGAGTGTCTTTATGTTATTGTCGGCTTTTTCTTGTGGAGGAAATAGTAAGGCAAAAGCTACGAGTGAATTGAGTGAAAAAATAGAGGTAAATGTTCCTCCTTTTGATGCGGATAGTGCCTACTTATATGTCAAAAAACAGGTAGATTTTGGACCTAGGGTTCCTAATTCGAAAGAGCATGTGGCGTGTGGTAATTATTTGGCTAAGCAACTAGAACTGTTTGGTGCGAAGGTTACTAGCCAATATGCCGATTTGATAGCTTATGATGGTACACTACTGAAGGCCCGTAATATAATAGGTTCTTATCTTCCTGATAATAAAAAGCGCATAGCACTTTTTGCTCATTGGGACACCCGTCCATGGGCGGATAATGATCCAGACGAAAAAAATCATCATACTCCTATTCTTGGAGCAAACGATGGAGCAAGTGGGGTTGGTGTACTGTTGGAAATTGCTCGATTAATTAATCAGCAACAGCCAGAACTTGGTATTGACATTATTCTGCTGGATGCAGAAGATTATGGAACTCCTCAATTTTATGAGGGAAAACATAAAGAAGAGTCTTGGTGTTTAGGAGCCCAATATTGGGCAAGTAACCCTCATGTAAATGGATATAATGCACGTTTTGGTATTCTGCTTGATATGGTTGGTGGAGAAAATAGTGTATTTCTAAAAGAAAGATATTCTGAAGAATTTGCTTCTGATATTAATAAAAAAATATGGAATGCAGCTAAGAAGCTGGGGTACGGAAAAACATTCATGGATGTAAATGGCGGTTATGTTACTGATGACCATTTGTTTATTAACCGCTTGGCACGTATCAAAACAATAGACATTGTTCCATCGACTCCTGATGGTGATTTTACGCCGACTTGGCACACCATTAGTGATAATATGGATCATATAGACAAAAATACGCTAAAAGCTGTCGGGCAGACTGTTTTAAAGGTGATTTACAATGAGAGATAATTTTGTTCTTTGAATTAGGACAATTTTGCTTGATTTGATATAGGTAGTTAATAGTTTAATAGTTAAAGGTAATATTCTCATGTCAATAAATGAATTACAAGATGATGTAATTGCTGAGTTTAGCGATTTCGATGACTGGATGGATCGATACCAGTTGCTCATCGACTTAGGAAATGAACAAGAGTCTCTTGATGAAAAGTATAAAACAGAACAAAACCTCATTGAGGGTTGTCAAAGTCGTGTGTGGCTACAAGCAGACGAAGTTGATGGGAAAATTGTTTTTGTTGCAGAAAGTGATGCTTTGATTGTGAAAGGTATTATTGCGTTATTGATTAAAGTCCTATCGGGACATACGCCTGATGAAATACTGAATGCCGATCTTTATTTTATTGATAAAATTGGGTTGAAAGAACATCTTTCTCCAACTCGTAGCAACGGACTTTTATCTATGGTGAAGCAGATACGTATGTATGCGTTAGCATTTAAGGCAAAAGAAGGAAAGTAAATTTAATACTATAATTGACCTCAACGGTAGATAGTCTTTAGGGATTTCTACCGTTTTTTATTCTTTATCTTCTTGATATTCTAATAAATCTCCAGGTTGGCAATCAAGCACTTTGCAGATGGCTTCGAGAGTGGAGAAGCGAATAGCTTTTGCTTTTCCGGTTTTTAATATTGAAAGATTAGCAGGGGTGATGTCAATCTTCTCTGCTAACTCGCCCAGAGATATCTTTCTGCGCGCCATCATGATGTCAAGGTTTACTATAATTGCCATTATTCTATTGTTCAATATATTAAGATTTTAGGTTAGATTGTCAGATCTTGCTCTTCTTTCATTTTTAATCCGATAGCAAAGGTTTCTGCTACAATCAAGCATGCCAATCCCAATAATAAGTCTGTTGTTTGAACTCCTAGGGGGGCGATAATATATTTTTCGAGAGAGAAAACTTCTTTTAAGCCCCAATAATTAATTACTTGTGGGATTAGGTAAAACAAAAAAGAGGCAATTAGAAGCCACCCTAGCCATCGCAGGCGTCTAACATTTTTCCATTCAAAAATCCGTGATTTGTTAATGCTTAGTATGATCATTATGAAAATAATGAGAGCTGATACAGTCAGTAGCATATTCATTAACGAACAGACCCCATTGATTAGCAGATAGCTCAGGTCTAATTTCTTTCCAATACACACAGCTATTTGAGTGTACATCACAGGTACATTTTCTTTAGTTTGCGTGTTTATAATAGAATCAGGATGTAGCATGGCAGTGGTAGGTACTACATCCACAAATCTGAAGTTACCAGCTAGCATAGCTCCATTGCATTTCTCCGACTCTTTATGTTGCTCTTTCGCCAAGTTTACTCCGGCAACCATACCCGCACCAAATTGGTAGCCTGTAGTGTATAAGGACAGACCTAGCACTATAAATACTAATACGCAAAGAATGTTCAATCGTTTTTTCATGGCTATCATTTTAATAATTAGATGTGCTTAACTCTTCCATGTGTGATTTATAGTTTTAAAGTTCATTCTATAAATTGTTATTGTCATCATTAAAGCAGCTGCAAAAATAATAATAAGATAAGAGTTGTGCCCTATTAGCTCACTCATATTTTCTGTCTCTGGGTATTTTATACTTAGAAATACGGATAAAGAATTATTTAATATGTGCATCAATATACAAGGAAGCAGACTACCCGTTTTATAATAGGTCCATGCGAACAGGATTCCAATAAGAAATGCTGGTAGTATTTGTGACGGGTTTATATGGAATACTCCAAAGAATAATGCAGAAAGCAAAATCGCTTTAGTTGGTCGATATTGCTGTAATAATGCTTTCGTTATTGCTCCTCTAAATAAAAGCTCTTCGAGGACAGGTCCGATGATTGATATAGCCAGAATCCCTCCCCATCCAGATTGCAGAATGTCAAATGATTGTTCCATAATGTTGGGAATCCATTTCATTTGCTCCATGAGAACAGATATTACTGTCCCTGAAGTGACAATAGCTATTGCGCTGTATATTAGATAGGATGAAGAAACAGGTGACCATGTTTTTTTTTGCGTACTAATATATCCCGCTTTCCATAGATATGCTCCCATTAACAACTGTCCTGTAAGTTGGGCCGGAATCATAATCATGTTGATAAGTGTATCGTTTTCAAGTTTTCCCCCAATAGCTAATATATAAAGAACGCATGGAATAAGGGCTAGAATTGGGGCAATGATTTGAACGATAAGAAGGTCTAATAATATTAGTTTAATTGCGGTTTTCATCGTAGTTCTTTTATGGATAATAAAATGATGCTGCTGCTTTTTATTTACTTATTATACAACTACATAAGAGCATTGCAACCATTGAAACAGAAACTACCAGCATTGAAACACTCATGAACGATTTTTTCATAAAGTCTTATTTTTTAGTTGATGGATAAATGAATCGTTGTTGATAAACAATTATTATTTATCGTTTTTCGATATGCAAATGTAGGGTTTAGTTTTAACTATGCAAAGAAAATCGACAATTATTTATCGAAAAACAATAAAAAATAAGTGATATTCGATATGTTATGGCTGTTTTTTATCTAAAAGTATAGCTTCAGTTTGCTTTGCATCCTCATAGAGTTGGTCTATTAGTTTGTCTATGGTATCATATTTTAGCTCGGGACGCATGCGTTTAACAAACGTGAGTTTTATGGATTGGTCGTAAATATCGGAGTGAAAATGGAGAATGTTGACTTCTATAGTACGGTTAGTCCCATTATTGATGGTGGGGCGTACACCAATGCTTAACATTCCCATATAGGTTTTTTCATTCAAATGGACCCATACAGCATAAACACCATCTGAAGGAATGAGTTTATCAGGATTGTCAACACTCAAGTTGGCTGTTGGAAAGCCGATTTGTCTTCCAATCTGGTGTCCACTTACAACAATGCCATTTAAGAAATAGTCATAGCCAAGGCAGCGCGAGGCAGTATCAACTTCTCCTTGATGAAGAAGTTTACGAATTAAGGAGGAACTGACAGGCCCAATAGAGGAGTTCCCTATGATATTGTGATTAGTGGATGCATTTGCACGGATGACTTCAATGCCGATTGATTTGCCGTAGCGAACGTAATCTTCAAAGCCTTCGCTGCGGTTGTGCCCAAATCTATGATCGTAGCCAATAACTAGAAATTTTACTTGATAACGCTCTTTAAGGATATAGGTCATAAATTCTTTGGCAGTAAGACGAGATATTTCTTGAGTGAAATCAAGCATCAGGCAATAGTCAACTCCGGTGCTATCTAATAGGATGTTCTTTTCTTCTGGGGTTGTTAGCAACTCCGGGCGAAAACTTTTGTTCATCACTTTTCGCGGATGTACAGGGAAAGTTACTAATGCAGAGTGTAGCTTGTTGGCCATGGCAATCTCTTTCACTTGTTGAATAAGATAACGATGTCCTGTATGTACTCCATCAAAGAATCCAATTGTAGCTACACATGGTTTTGGAATAATCGTTTCTGTGTCACGAATAATCTGCATATCTGAAAATGTTATTTAGTAAAAAGATGACTCCAGTCTTCACCGGCTTTTGGTGTGTAGGTTTGTATACCTAATTCTTCTGCTGTCTTACAGTTTATCTCAGAATCATCGATGAAAAAGGTCTCTTTGGGGTCAATACCGGCATCTTCAATAACAGCCTTAAATATCTCTGGCTCTGGTTTAGCCATTTGCATTTCAAAAGAAAGATATGCTTTTTCGAAGTAATCTTCCACTGTAAATGTGCGGTAGGGAAAAGCATTTTTGCAAGTCCATTTCCAGTGGATTTCGTTGGTGTTACTCAGCAAATAGACAACATATTTTTCGCGAAGCTTAAGTAGCAAATCAAGCTTGTAGGTCGGAATGTCTACCAAAAAGCTATTCCAAGCTGCATCAATTTGCTTGTCGGAAACTAATTTTCCCATCATTTCGCGAATGCCATTCCGGAATTCTGCAGGAGTAATCAGTCCTTTTTCTTGCGCTAAGAATATCCCATTGAGCTGGTAAGTGCAAAACTTCTCTTCAATATTTTCAAAACCAATGTGTTTGAAGTTATCCAAACAACGTTCGCGATCCAGATTTATAAGTACACCACCTAAATCAATGAGTAAGTTTTTTATGCCTTTACTTTTCATTTGTTTTTCTTTTGTAAATGATACGTTGAATAAGACGGATAAGTTCTCCTATCCATAATACTATGGACGAAATACCAGTAATCAGAAGCCATGTTTCCCATTTAAGGGGTGATGTGCGGAATACAGCTCCACCAAATTGTACAATCAAAAACTGTCCAATCAAGATGGCTAGGACAATAAATTCCATTCCATAAGATTTTGTAAGTCCTTTGAAGGCTGAATCGGTTGTACCTAATACTCTTGCATTGAATAGGTTCCAAAATTGCAACATCACAAAGAATGTGAAAAATACTGTGAGGTTGTGTACATTCATTCCTTCAATACTATGTTCAAAATAGTAAATCATTCCTAATAGAAGAATGAGAAAGATGGTACCTACACTTAGAATATTGATCCGCATAGCTTTGCTGATGATAAAGTCAGAACTACGTCGAGGTTTCTCTTGCATAACGCTTGCGCTAGGGGGGATAGAGGATAGTGCTAATGCAGCAAAGGTATCCATTATCAAGTTTACCCATAACATTTGTGTCACTGTTAAAGGAAGCTCAGTTCCAATAACTGATCCTAATAAGACAATCAACAGAGCAACGAAGTTTATAGTCAATTGGAATACGATAAATCGTTGGATGTTTTTATAAAGGGATCGCCCCCACATTACGGCAGTTCCAATACTGTTGAAAGAGTCGTCGAGCAATGTAATGTCGCTTGCCTCTTTTGCTACAGATGTTCCAGTTCCCATAGACAAGCCAACTTGGGCATGATTTAAAGCTGGGGCATCGTTTGTACCGTCTCCAGTGACCGCAACTACTGCTCCTTTTTGCTGAAGTAATTGAACTAAGCGTTGTTTATCTGTTGGGCGAGCGCGGGACATGATTTTTAGATCTGTAATCCTCTCTAAAGCTTCTTCATCACTTAAGTCTGAGAAAACAGCACCGGTAATTCTATTGCGATCTGTATCGGTATCCACATCCCAAAGCCCGATTTGGCGAGCTATTTCTGTTGCTGTCCCGGGAGTATCTCCAGTGACTATTTTTATATCAATTCCAGCAGACTGACATTTTGCTACAGCAGCTGGCACATCCTGTCGAATTGGATCAGAGATTGCTGCTATTCCTAAAAATGTAAGATCGTTTGTAGAAACCAAATCGGAGCAGTCTTCCGGATCGTTTGCATCTATGATTTTGAAAGCAAAGCCAATAGTTCGCATAGCCATATTCTGATAGTTTTGTAACTGCGTCTCTATACACGAACGGTATTCCTCAGATCTTATTGGTTTGTTTTCCAGCATAACTTCATTGCACTTTCCAAGTACAATTTCGGGTGCACCTTTAACATATAGCACCTTTTTGCCAATTAATGAAGACTGAATCAAAGTCGCCATGAATTTTCGTTCAGTGGAAAAAGTAAGTTGGTCAATAACTTGAGCGTCATTTCTAAGTGAAAGATAATTCTTATCTTGGCTGTTCAACCATAATAAAAGAGCTACCTCGGTGGGGTTACCAACTCCTTTGGGGGCTTCATTGTAAGTTGCTTCCTCTAGAAATGCTGTTGAGTTTACACTAATTCCCTCAGCTATCAATTTGCTAATTTCATCATCGCCCAAATCTTTGCTATTCTTTATTCCATAGAAATTAGCCTCATGAACTTGCATCCTATTTTGGGTAAGAGTTCCAGTCTTATCTGTACATATTACCGTGATAGCTCCCATTGTTTCACAGGCATGCATCTTCCGTACCAAATTATTCGTCGAAAGCATTCGGCGCATATTTAGTGCTAAGCTAAGTGTAACACTCATTGGTAAGCCTTCCGGTACGGCAACAACTATCAATGTTACAGCCATCATGAAATATTTTAGGGTCTGTTCTAAAACAGGGAGCCAATCGTGCCAATTCTTTAAAGAAGAAAATTCGTAAAATAACACTATATCTTTTATAAAGAAGATCGCAAATGCAAGTCCAGCAACTGTGAATCCTATTTTACCAATCAGATTAGCTAATTTAGTTAATTGAATATTCAACGGGGTAGGCTCTAGATTCTCCTCAGTACTTTGCTTAGCTACCTTACCAATTTCTGTGGCGTCTCCCACTTTCAACACTTGCATAGAGCCATGTCCATCTACGACTGTTGTGCCACGCATCATTAAATTTGAAGCGTAAGTTGCTTCTTCATCAAAATCAGCTTCAATAACCGTTTTGTTTATAATAGGTTCTCCAGTTAAGTTTGATTCATTTACTTGGAGTGAGATTGCCTCTAGTAATAAACCGTCTGCGGGGATCTCTTCTCCTGTTTCTAGCATAACGATATCGCCAACTACAACATCTTTACGGGGAATTTCTTGAATGTGTCCGTTACGAATGACTTTTACTAAAGTCTCTTCATTAACGGCATTTAGTAAGTCGAACTTTTTATTGGCATCATACTCGAAAAAGAAGCCTATACCTGTAGCTAGCAGAATTGCTGTAATGATTCCAATTGTTTCGGCATATTCATTTTCGACAATTGAAATAATTAAGGAAAATACAGCGGCAATTAATAAAACACGGACAACTGGGTCTTCAAATTTCTCGAGATATAGCTTCCACAGAGAGGGGCGTTTGGGGGGTGTTAATAGATTAATACCATTGTTTTCTCTGCTCTGGAGAACTTCTTTGTCTGTTAGACCTAAGTGAAAATAATCGTCTTTTTGTGTACTCATGCAGATACATGCGTTTAATTAAGACTGCAAAAATACAATATAAAATTGTGATAAGTGGTTTAATTAAAACTTTTTATGAAGATACTTTATCTCGGTTTGCCGGAGGTACTATAGGGGATAGTAAACCAAAATTTGGATCCCTTTCCTTCGACAGATTCAACACCGATTTGACCATTTAATTTTTTTATGATGGTTTGTGATATAGGAAGTCCAAGGCCTGTACCCTTTTTTTCCTTGTTCAGCCTTACAAATCTTTCAAATACTTCTGGGAGTTTATTTTCTGGGATTCCACTTCCTGTGTCTTTTACGTAAAAGTAGAGTTCGGTTTCTTTGGGTATATACCCAATCTGTATAGTTCCTTCTGCAGTAAATTTCAAAGCATTGGTCATGAAATTCGAGAGCACTTGCGCTACTCGATTTCGATCTATCTCTATTATGCAGGAAGTAAGGGGAGTCTCTGCTATCAAATCTAAAACTTTTCCCGTATCATTTATTTTCATTTGGAAAAATTGATGTAGATCAGATATCAAAAGATTGATATCCACTTCACTATAGATGAAATCAAGTGTTCCTGCCTCGATTTTGGACATATCTAGAATATCATTCACCAACTGTAGCAATAAATCAGCATTCATTTTGATAATTTCTCTATATTGTGCTTTTTCCTCCTCTGTATTGGCGCTATCCAATATTTCTGCAAATCCTGTTATAGCATTAATAGGGGTGCGAATTTCATGGCTCATGTTGGCGAGGAAGGTAGATTTGGAAAGATCGGCTTTCTCTGCTCTTTCTTTAGCTTCAATTAATTCTTTCTCGTTTTGTTTGAGCGTTGTAATATCATGTATGGTGAGCACTATATTGGGTACTTCGTTGACGATAAAATAAGATCCCGATATTAATGTATCGCATCTTGTCTGTTTACTGTCGGAATCTTTTATGTTTAATGTAGCTTCTAAATTGGCGAAACTTTTTTTCTCCTTGAATGCCTGTCTAATCGTTTTTCGGATGGGGCAAGAATCACAATAGGAGTGGGTGCCGCATCCCCCCTGAGCTGATAAAGCGTTGGAGCACTTTAATAAATCTCCGACTTTTTTTTCTTCTGTGCCTTTTGGGGTGCGGGTTAAATGGTAATAGTTTGTTCTCAAGACTTTTAGGTCTTCGTCTATCAATAAGACAAATGCGCGTATGTTTTTTAAAACAGCACTGGCAATGTGCTTGGTGTGCTCATGTTTTTGAGTCTCATTGACTAAGTGTTGCCGTAGTTGAATGACTTTTTTCTTCTCCGTCTGAAAATTACTTAAGAGAATTGCGCATACAATAATTAGTATTGATAACAAGGCTATTAGCATAATCTAAAATGTTGATATTGTTTTATGAATATGTCGCAAATATAACTTTTTTAATTCTTATTAGAAAGAACTTCGAACAAATTACACTTGTTAACGTTATATTATTAAATAAACCCATAAAAACAAACATAATGAAAAAGTACATTTGCACAGCTTGTGAATATATTTATGATCCTGAACAAGGTGATCCAGATAGCGGAATTGATCCAGGAACTCCATTTGAAGATATCCCTGATGATTGGGTCTGCCCACTTTGTGGGGTCGGAAAAGAAGATTTTGAACCTTACGATTGAGTAAACTATAAAAGAGGGAGAGAGAATTTTAACCAAAAAGAGAGTTAGTATTTATAAAACTAACTCTCTTTTTTTATACCTGTTTTTATGTTGATGGTTTAAGAAACTTTTTTCTCTTTAATATCGCTACTAGCTTCTACCACATTCACTACATAGTCGCCTAGTTTTTCACACTCAGCGATGATGTCCATGTAGTATACACCCATTTGGTAATCATATTCTTTATTGTTAACATCAAGAATATTCTGATTCTTTAATTGATTGCGGTAGTTATTGATCTCATTTTCTATATTGAAAGACTTGTTGATATCAATACTTTGATGCTCAGACTTTTCTACTACTACAATCATTTGTACAAGCGCATCATTCGTTAATTTCATCATGAAGTGAATGTGTTCATATTGTTTTTCAGTAAAGTCTTGATTCGTCTGACGCTTCCTGTTTATAGTACGTGCTAAGTTATAACAACTGTCCCCGATACTTTCTATCTCAGTTACTTCACGTAGCATAGCACGTATTTGTAGTTTGCTTTCTGAACTTAAGCGACCTTCAGAGACTTGATTCAAGTAATTTGCGATTTCTAATTCCATATTGTCGCTTATATTCTCATACTTTTCAACGCGGCTGAATAATTTGTTGAAATCATCGTCTTTTTCTGTATGTAATAAGTCTTGTACCATTCCAAACATCCGATGAGTACGTTCTGCAAACAAATGTATTTCCTTTCGTGCTTGTAAGATAGAAAGTTCTGCAGTTGAAAGCATTCCTCCTGTGATGAATCGTAAACGCGGTTCTTCGTCTTCCTCTTTGGGGTGAATAAGTGCACAAACTGTACGTTCTATAAATTTTACTCCCCAAATAAGCAGGCATACGTTGCATATATTGAAAATAGAGTGGAATGCTGATAATTTATAGGAAATAGCGACTTCTGGATTGCTGGTTTGGAAGAAAGTATCCACTACCCAGTTTACCAATTCCATAAAAGGATGGAAAAGAATTAACACCCAGATAACACCGAAAACATTAAAAACAAAGTGTCCTAGAGCAGCTCGTTTAGCTTGTGTGTTGGCAGTCAATGCTGCGAGATTGGCTGTAATAGTAGTCCCGATATTTTCTCCTAATACAAGCGCTGCACCTAGTTCTAAACTTATCCATCCATTTGCACACATAATCAAGGTTATTGCCATGGTGGCTGCGGAAGCTTGAACAATCATGGTGAGTATGGTACCGATAAATAAGAAAAGTAGGATGGATAAGAAGCCCATATCGGTGTAATTTTGTACAAAAGCAAGCATCTCCGGATTGGCGTTAAGGTCGGGAGCATTTGCCTTTAGATAAGCAAGTCCCATAAAAAGGAAAGAAAAACCGAAGATGAATTCACCGATAGATTTACGGTTACTTTTACCCGAGAAAATGAGTGGAAGTGCGATGGCTAGTAGTGGAAGTGCGAAAACGGACATGTCTACTTTGAATCCAAATACGGATATAATCCATGCTGTGACAGTTGTACCGATATTGGCACCCATAATTACGCTGATGGATTCTCCAAGTGTCAACAATCCAGCATTGACGAAGCTGACTACCATTACAGTTGTTGCTGAAGAAGACTGGATGAGGGCTGTGATTAACACTCCTGTTAAAACCCCTGTTACCCGATTCGTTGTCATTGCTGTTAGGATGCTTCGTAGCCTGTCGCCTGCTATCTTTTGTAAGCCTTCGCTCATTATTTTCATTCCATACAGGAAAAGCCCTAAGGAACCTATGAGCTTTAAAAAATCATAAAAAGAATATTCCATCTATAATAATTTTAGTGGTTGTTTGCTCTCTATCCGATTACTGAGTATATTTAGTCCTTGCATTTATTCACCTCATAAATACACTATAATGAAGCAGATGTTACAAATATGTTGCAAAAATAATAATATTTATAAAGAATTCCCCATTGGGAGCTCACTTTTGGATATTTATTGCGGTTTTAATCTTAATTTTCCTTATCAAGTGGTTAGTGCGAAGGTCAATAATCGTTCGGAAGGGCTTAATTTTAAAGTATATAATAATAAGGATGTAGAATTCTTAGATATACGTGATTCCTCTGGTATGCGGACCTATGTTCGGTCACTGTGTTTTGTGTTATTTAAAGCTGTGAGTGAATTGTTTCCTGATGGGAAACTGTTTGTAGAGCATCCTGTTTCTAAAGGGTATTTTTGTAATTTACGTATTGGTCGTCCTATAACTCTTGAAGATGTAACGAGAATTAAGGTACGGATGCAGGAAATCATAGCCGAAAATATACCTTTTCATCGGATTGAATGTCACACCTCAGAAGCTGTGCGGGTTTTCAGTGAAAGGGGAATGAATGATAAAGTGAGACTACTTGAAACTTCTGGAACACTTTATACTTATTATTATACGCTTGGTGATACGGTGGATTATTATTATGGAAATCTATTGCCGAGTACTGGATATCTGAATTTGTTCGATGTAGTGAAGTATTATGATGGTTTATTGTTGCGTATTCCCAATAAAGAGAATCCATCAGTACTAGAGGAAGTGGTGAAGCAGGAAAAGATGCTCGATGTGTTTAAGGAATACGTTAATTGGAGCTATATCATGGGACTTAATAATGCCGGTGATTTTAATTTGGCCTGTGAAGACGGTCATGCTACTGATTTAATTAATGTAGCTGAAGCTCTTCAGGAGAAGAAAATAGCGCAAATTGCTGATACCATTTTCCATAGAGGAGAAAATGGTGATCGGGTTAAACTTGTGCTTATTGCTGGCCCTTCTTCTTCTGGCAAAACGACTTTTAGTAAGCGACTCTCCATTCAATTGATGACAAATGGTTTGAAACCCTATCCTATTTCTCTTGATAATTATTTTGTAGATCGTGAAGAAACTCCCTTGGATGAGAATGGAAATTATGATTATGAATCTTTGTATGCGCTCGATTTGGAGTTATTTAATCAGCAGTTGCAGTCTCTTTTAGATGGAGAAGAGGTTGAACTTCCCCGTTTTAATTTCTCTTTAGGAAAAAAAGAATATAAGGGTGATAAGTTGAAAATTGAAGATAATACGATTCTCATATTGGAAGGTATTCATGCCTTGAATCCAGAACTAACTCCACACATTTCGGATCAGAAGAAGTTTAAAATTTATGTTTCGGCTTTGACAACTATTTCGTTAGATGACCATAACTGGATTCCTACCACCGACAATCGTTTGCTTCGACGTATTATTCGTGATTTTAATTATCGTGGATACTCTGCACGTGAAACGATCTCTCGCTGGCCGAGTGTGCGAGCTGGAGAAGATAAGTGGATTTTTCCATATCAAGAGAATGCAGACGTTATGTTCAACTCTGCATTATTGTTTGAATTTGCCGTGTTGAGGCTACATGCTGAACCTATACTTATGGGTGTTCCACGTAACTCTGAAGAGTATTGTGAAGCTTATAGATTGCTAAAATTTATTAAATACTTCATCCCGGTTCAGGATAAAGAAATACCGCCGACATCTTTATTAAGGGAGTTTTTGGGGGGAAGTAGCTTTAAATACTAGTCAATAAATTTTTTTTAAAAAAGTTTTATTTGATAGTTTATGGTTGTTATGTCATAATAAGTTTGTAACTTTGCCGGGGAAATTTGAAAAAAACAACCATCACTATCAGTTGTTGTATGCTAGAGAAAGAGAGATAACCATTAAGACTAGCTCATTATATTGGAATGTATGACTATTCTTTGTGGTTTATTGATTACGCAACGTAATAAAAAAATATGATATTTTATAATAGTTTATTGGCGAAATGTTTTCTTCGAAAGAAGAAGCATTATTTTATGGTAGGCGGATTTTTCTTTACCCGAAATAAATATTTGGAAGTATGGGAGGATATGGAACTAAGGATACATGCCCGGCAATATTGGGAATGTTGTTCTTTAACAATCATTCCTGCATTAGCCTTATCACTATGGTTGTCTTGGTGGTGGATGGTTCTTCCATTCATTACTTACCACCTACTGTTTTGGTTGGAGAAAGCATTTCGTTCTCATTCTGTGTTTAACTGGGAAGCTTTGACTTATTGTGGAGATGCCGTTTATATGCGAAAGAGGAAATCATTCGCTTGGATGAAGTGGTATGGGAAGAAAACTTTTCCAAAATCAGAATGGGATGATTAATATCTCACTCTGATTTATTGTACGATCTTTAAGACTTCTTTTTTTATTTACAGATTAGGTTTACAGTTCTCGGTTAAAAAAATCAAGAATTTCCTTTTGCATTGGTTTACTGCAGAAATGTGGTAAGTCCCAGAATTTTGTAACTAGTTTGTCATCTGCAGACTGGCTGAGCCACACATCTTTCATTTCCTTATAAGCTTTTTCTACAGAAGGTATTGGGAACAATTTGTCGCGACGTCCGTTGAAAAACAACATAGGTTTAGGACACGCGATTGAAGCAATGTGCGGGTAATCTAAATAACGCCTTATTCCAGGGAGTACGTTTACATAATTTGAATCTCCTTTCCCCGCGCCATATTGAGGGGAAAGTTGATAGTCTGTCGTGATCATCCAACAAACGGAAGCGCCTGCTTTAATTTTATCAGATAATGCGGCAAGCATCCATGAACGATAGGCACCCATGGAGAATCCCATGCAACCAATTCTATTCTTATCAACCTCTTTTAGAGTTGATAAGAAATCTGTTGTATAAAGGTCTTCAAATGAAATATAGCCACTCCAGCTACGTCCAAGCATTTCAAAAGCACAGGCAATAGCTTGTTGCTTGTCATAGCGAACTCCTTCTTTTCGTCCACGTTCACCCCAAAATAAAGCGTCTATAACAAGAACAACGTAACCGTTAGAAGCTAGATAATCCCCAACATACTGATCATCATAACATTGATGTGCCCATTGATCTGCATCTGCCAGAGTGAGTGAATCCACATCGAACGGGCGTACCATTTTTTCTTTTCCTATAGAAAAATGAGCTCCATGATCGTGGAGAAGGACTACAGCTGGAAAGGGGCCTTTCCCTTCAGGAATTAGTAAATAAGCAGGGACACGTGAATAGCTAGAAAGATTAAATTCGATTTTGTTTGCATCATAACCTTTCCGCTTTTCGATTGCTATTACTTCCATGTCGTATTGTTCCGCTGCTGGTGGAGGAGTGAGCATTGCATCTAGAACTTTTGCACGAGCGGTGTTTCTCCATGTAGAGAAATCCTTGATCGAACTATTCCCCCAAGCCATTGGATAGGTTAACTCTGATTGTATCTTGTTAATAAATAAAGGTAAATCGCGTTCGAATTCAAAGCCTGGAGAGGTTTGTGAATATATATTGGTTGATATAATTCCCCCTATTAGAAATAATATAATTTTGTTTATCATTTATTTTATATGTTTTTTTATCCACAATAGATGTCCATACTCTGTATCGTTTGATGTCCAATGCTCGTTGATCGGTGTAATGAGTGATTCTTTATGACATTTCAGCGTATTATATACGATATAGCTAGTTGTTGGTGGGCAAACGTCGTCATTGAATCCCCAGGTCATGTAAGTATCTGCTTGGATTAGTTTGGCAAAGTTTACTACATCGAAATAAGCCATAGTCTTGATTTTCTCTGGCGTGTCCATGTCTACTGAATTTCTAAAGAAATGAGGATAACCTCCGGCACGTCCGGCTTTATAACCAGCCATATCACTTAGAGCTGGATGATTAGCTACACAAGCAGTTACTCGTTGATCTAGTCCAGCGGTGACGAGGGCTAAAGCTCCTCCTTGACTACCACCCTGAACAATTACATTTTTTCCATCCCATTCGGGCAATGAAGTCAGTAGGTCGATACTCCGAACGCATCCTAAATACACACGTTTCATATAATAGTTCTCTCGGCTGTCTAGCCCGTTATAGAGATAACCATTTTCTCTGCCGTTGAAAGCAGTACTTATTTCTTTGAATTCTTCTTCGCTCATTTCTGGGTTCAACCCATGAATTTCTATTTCAAAGCGGATGAAGCCTTGTTCGGCATAATATTTATGACGGAGAGGCTCTTTGATTGTTTTGATTCCAGCTCCAGGAGGGCATAGTACGACAGGGTATTTCCCTTCTTTTTTCGGGTAAAACAGATATCCATAGATGCTTTGTCCGCGTTGATTTATTTGTAATTTGATGAGAAAACAGTTTATTTTATCAGTCGAGTATTTTTTTACATATTCTTTGGTATAAGTTAGCGGCTGTTTGGCTAGTATTGTCTTCTCTTTATCCCAGAATTGCTGAAAATCAGTAGGCATTATGGTATATGGACGGAGCTTTTCTGGTGAAAAACCAACTTTTACGTGGTGGTTGTATTTCTTTCCGTCTATAGTCGCTGTTAAGCGGCAGTCGCGAAAGCCTGGTTGCTTCATCGTGCCTATAGGGATGGTAACTTTCCCTTTTTTCATAATTACAGAGCCTTTGCTATCAGCTGGCATCATATCTCCAGCTATTTCAAAATCAATCACGATGTTATCTGCTGGAATGCCATATTTGTAAAATTGTACTTCTACAGTAGCTTGTTCTCCAATTTTGTATAGCCAGTCGGTATGATTCGGAACAGTAACCCAAAACACGTCACTTCGGTAAGGATTGTTTTCGGCTATTACATGCATTGTAGTTAGGAGGAATGTTGCTAATAAACAAAAAGAACTAATACTCTTTTTGTTACCCAAAATAATTGTCTTTTGTTTTTTCATTGTATGCTTTATGTTGTTGGTATATTGATAATACTGCAATATTAGGCTAAAATCAAGAGCTTGAGGGAGATAAAATGTTTTAATAGGGGGAAATTTAAGGCAATGTTTGGCCCAATATGTGAATTAAACTCTCCACGTATTGTTTGTGTTATGAAAAAGTGATGGCGTGTCATAAGCCCATTTTCTGGCTTATCCCCCTTTCACGGCCCTTGTGTTAAGGGATAAAATGAGGGAGCTAAAATTTTTGACACACCTTCACTTCTATTGTTTAGCGTAGTGCTTCCACTTCTTCAGGAGTTAGCGGAATTTTTTTACCTAGTCTGCGAGCTCCACTTTCCGTGATGAGATAATCTTCTTCATTGCGGATGCCACCGAAGTTTTTGTATCCGACTACGTTGTCGTAATTGATAAAGTCGGCAAACTTGTTTTCCGCTTTCCACATGTCAATCAATTCCGGAATGAAGTAAATTCCTGGTTCTACAGTATGAACAAAACCGGGTTCAAGTGGAATAGCAAGGCGTTGGGATTTACGGCCGAACTGTGTGCTTTTAGGTTGCCCATTGTATCCTACCCACACTTCACCTAAATTTTCCATATCGTGAACATCAAGTCCCATCATATGACCCAATCCGTGTGGATAGAAAAGTGCATGAGCTCCTTCACGAACCGCATCTTCAGCGTTTCCTTTCATCAGTCCGAGAGCCTTCATACCCTCTACCATGACACGAGCAGATAATTCATAAACATCCATATAAGGGATGCCTGGACGAAGCGCCTTTACAGATTCCAAATGCATTGCATTTTGAATCTCGTAAATTTCTCGTTGGCGAGTGGTGAATTCCTTATCTGCCGGAATTGTTGACGACATATCACCAGCATAGCCAGATTCAACCTCAGCACCAGCGTCAATGAGGAATAAATCGCCTGGTTTTACCTTATTTCCGTGGTAATGGTTATGCAATGTTTGTCCATTGATAGTAGCGATGGTAGCGAATGATAATTCGCAATTATTTGCTTCCGCTACTCTATTCATCTCAGCTACTACTTCATATTCATACATTCCGGGGCGAAGGACCTTCATAGCAGTAATATGCATATCGGCTGTGACATCACAAGCTTTTTCTATCTCAGCTATTTCTTCGGCCGATTTGTAATTACGTTGAGCTACTACCCCTCTAATGAAAGATACTGATCCCTCTTGGCGAGCAGGAGGTACTCCCAGCCAGTCCATTAGCTTCAATTTATGTTCAGGGCGGTAAGGAGGAAGATAATGTACAGCTTTGCCTTTCTGAACGCATGTATGTAAGTAATCCATGATTTTATTTGAAGGCATTGTTTCCGATATTCCTACTCGTTCGCATTTTTCACGTAAAGTAGGCTGAGAACCCATCCACACAATTGCATCGATAGATAATTCATCACCAAAAATAATTTCTTTATCTTCATCGATATCGATGATGCCCGAAAGCCCCGAGCAAGAAAGTCCGAAATAGTATAGGAAAGTTGAGTCTTGGCGATAACGAAATGTGTTATCTTCATAATTCAGTCCGCACTCGTCATTTCCAAGAAATAACAACACTCCGGAGCCTATTTTTTTTTTCAGCAGGGCTCTGCGCTGCATATACGTCTCTTTGGCAAACATAGTGTACTCTATTTTAAAGTTCGTGCAACAAAGATAAATAATTTTGTGTTATAGGATTAAAAATAATCTCACTAATCTGTGTAATCTCTCGTTAAAAAGTTACTTTTGTAGCGAGAAACAATAGAAAGCAAGAACAAATAATATGGCACAAGGTTCCCGTCAAGTACAATCGCAGGCACAACAACAGATACAAACGTTGTCACCACAGCAGATTCTGGTCGTGAAGCTATTGGAACTTCCCGCAATAGAGCTGGAAGACCGTATACATGCCGAACTATTGGAAAATCCGGCACTTGAGGAAGGAAAAGAAGAAGCTACTTCAGATGAATATTCAGAGGTAGATAGCAGTACAGAAGACGGCACAGGTAGTGAAACAAACGACTATGATTCTTTAAGTGATTACCTTACTGAAGACGATATTCCCGACTATAAATTGCAAGAAAATAACCGCTCACGAGATGAACAGGCGGAAGACATCCCTTTTTCTGATGCAACCTCTTTTTATGAAGTTCTTAAGGAACAACTTCGTGAACGTAATCTGACTGAACATCAACAAGAATTGGTCGAATATTTGATAGGCTCTTTAGATGATGATGGTTTGCTTCGTAAATCTTTAGATAGCATTAGTGATGAATTAGCTATTTATGGTGGAATTGAAGCAACAGAAGAACAGCTAGAGGAAGCTTTGCAAGTTCTGCAAGACTTCGATCCGGCTGGCATAGGTGCGCGTAATCTTCAGGAATGTTTGATGATCCAGATTCTTCGCAAGAAAAGTGAAGAAGTGAAGCCCGATGCGATTTTGGACTTAGAGGAGCGTATTATAAGTGATTGCTATGAAGAGTTTACCAGAAAACATTGGGATAAGATTATCAAGAAGCTAGACGTAGAAGAAGACGATTTTAATGAAGCTATCGCAGAAATAACAAGGCTTAATCCTCGTCCAGGCGCTTCTCTTGGTGAAGTTATTGGCAGAAACTTGCAACAGATTGTTCCTGATTTTATTGTGGATACGTATGACGACGGAACGATTAATATTAATCTGAACAATCGTAATGTTCCAGAACTTAGGATGAGCCGAGGCTTTACTGACATGGTGCAGGAACATACCAAAAATAGAGCGAATCAATCTAGAGAATCGAAGGAAGCCATGATGTTTCTCAAGCAGAAGATGGATGCAGCGCAAGGATTTATTGATGCAGTTAAGCAGCGTCAGAACACTTTGATGACTACCATGCAGGCTATTATCGATTTGCAACGCTCGTTTTTCCTAGAAGGAGACGATTCTTTGCTAAGGCCGATGATTCTTAAAGATGTGGCTGAACGTACAGGGCTGGACATCTCGACAATCTCTCGTGTTAGCAATAGCAAATATGTGCAAACAAATTTTGGAATCTATCCGCTTAAATTCTTTTTCAGTGATGGATATACAACCGAAGACGGAGAGGAAATGTCTGTTAGGGAAATCCGTAAAATATTAAAAGAATGTATCGACGGAGAAGATAAAAAGAAACCGCTGACAGATGATGAACTGTCGGATATACTGAAGGAAAAAGGATATCCGATTGCTCGTAGAACAGTGGCCAAATACCGCCAGCAATTGAATATACCTGTGGCAAGGCTGAGAAAGTGATTTTTTAGTATTAATTCATTAAAAAATAGGGATTGATGGATAAAGAAAGAGAACATATTATAGCGGATAGAACCATGTTGCGAGTAGCGCGGATTACTTCCACAGTGTTTACTCCGTTTTCTATACCATTTCTAGCGTTTTTGGTGTTATTTCTATTCTCCTACCTTCGTATTATGCCAATATTGTATAAAGGAATTGTACTTGGCATTGTTTACTGTTTCACTATACTTACACCCACCATTACCATTTTCTTATTTCGTAAAATCAATGGATTTGCTCGACAAGATCTAAGCGAACGCAAGAAGCGCTATGTACCGATTTTACTCACCATCATATCGTATGTCTTTTGTCTGCTCATGATGCGTAAGCTCAATATACCTTGGTATATGACTGGTATTATTCTTACTTCTCTTGTTGTGTCGATTATTTGTATACTCGTGAATTTGCGTTGGAAATTAAGTGAACACATGACAGGAATGGGTGGTGTTATCGGAGGATTAATCTCTTTTAGCGCTTTGTTTAGCTATAATCCGGTAGTATGGTTATGCTTGTTTATCTTGATTGCAGGCATACTGGGTTCTGCACGAATTGTGTTGGGGCATCACACGTTAGGTGAGGTTATTTCAGGTTTTGTAGTCGGTTTGGTGTGTGCTTTACTAGTACTTCATCCGGTCTATAATTCTCTATTCAGAATATTTCTATTTTAAAACAATATAAATCCTAAAAAAACTAATCATTATGAACTTTCCACAGAACTTGAAGTACACGAATGAACACGAATGGATTCGTGTTGAAGGCGAATTTGCTTACGTAGGTATCACTGATTATGCTCAAGAACAGTTGGGTGATATTGTGTTTGTTGATATCCCTACAGTGGGTGAAACTTTAGAGGCTGGAGATACTTTCGGAACGATTGAAGTAGTAAAGACGATTTCCGATCTTTTCTTACCTATTGCTGGTGAAGTGCTTGAGCTTAATGAGGCCTTGGAAGAAAATCCAGAGTTAGTGAATAAAGATCCTTATGGTGAAGGTTGGCTGATTAAGATGAAACCTGCAGATGTTAGAACTGTGGAAGATTTGCTGAGTGCAGAAGCTTATCAAGCCGTTGTAAACGGATGATTTGTTGAAACGTCTTGGAGAGAGTTCGTTTCATATCCAGGCGATAGCTATAGCTGCAAACTGTAAAAACGTAAATTTTAAATTATTAAAACGTAAATTGAAATGACTCCAATTGTAAGTATTATCATGGGTAGCACGTCGGACCTCCCTGTAATGGAAAAGGCTGCACAGTTGTTAAATGATATGCATGTACCGTTCGAAATGAACGCCCTTTCCGCTCACCGCACGCCTGAAGCTGTGGAAGAGTTTGCAAAGAATGCCCGTAATCGGGGTATTAAAGTGATTATTGCTGCTGCCGGAATGGCTGCTGCTCTACCAGGTGTTATTGCTGCTAACACAACACTTCCGGTGATCGGGGTGCCTGTTAAAGGCTCTGTACTGGATGGTGTAGATGCTCTCTACTCTATCATCCAGATGCCTCCGGGAATTCCTGTTGCTACTGTTGCTATTAATGGGGCAATGAATGCTGCCATTCTCGCTATTCAGATGCTCGCTTTGAGTGATGCGTCTTTGGCTGAGGCTTTTGCTGCATATAAGGAAGGACTGAAGAAGAAGATAGTAAAAGCTAATGAAGAGCTTAAAGAAGTGAAGTTCGAATATAAAACCAATTAAATGGATTTATTCAATTACTTTCGAAGGGAAACGACTGAAGTAAATATTGGGGCTGTACCTTTGGGCGGCCCCAATCCTGTTCGTATCCAGTCGATGACCAATAAATCTACGCAGGATACAGATGCTTGTGTAGAACAAGTCAAACGTATCGTTGATGCCGGCGGTGAATACGTTCGTTTGACCACACAAGGGGTTAAAGAAGCAGAGAATCTGATGAATATCAATATCGGGTTACGCAGCCAAGGCTATATGGTTCCGTTGGTTGCCGATGTGCATTTCAACCCTAAAGTGGCCGATGTGGCAGCTCAATATGCAGAAAAGGTACGAATCAATCCGGGTAATTATGTGGATGCCGCGCGTACTTTTAAGAAATTGGAATACACCGATGAGGAGTATGCACTCGAGATACAGAAGATTCATGATCGCTTTGTTCCGTTCTTGAATATCTGCAAAGCGAATCACACAGCCATTCGTATTGGCGTTAATCATGGTTCATTGTCCGATCGTATCATGACTCGATATGGGGATACCCCTGAGGGAATGGTGCAATCGTGTATGGAATTTTTGCGTATTTGTGTGGCAGAGCATTTCACGGATGTGGTTATTTCGATTAAAGCTTCCAATACCGTGGTAATGGTGAGAACCATTCGTTTGTTGGTTGCCGTGATGGAGCAGGAGGGCATGTCGTTCCCATTGCATCTAGGAGTAACTGAGGCAGGAGATGGGGAAGACGGACGTATAAAATCAGCGTTGGGCATCGGTGCTTTGTTGAGTGACGGATTTGGTGATACGATCCGAGTATCTCTAAGTGAAGCTCCTGAAGCAGAAATCCCTGTTGCACGTAAATTGGTGGATTACGTTTTGTTACGTCAAAATCATCCGTACATTCCGGGCATGGAAGCCCCAGGTTTTAATTATTTAGCTCCTTCACGTCGTAAAACGTGTGCAGTTCGTAATATTGGTGGAGAAAACCTGCCTATTGTAATGGCCGATCGCATGGATGGGCGTGCAGAGGTAAATAAGGAATTTACACCCGATTACATCTATGCGGGAAGAGAATTGCCCGAACAACGAGAAACTGGAGTGGACTATATTCTTGATGCAGATGTTTGGGAAGGAGAACCCGGAACTTGGCCAGCCTTCAATAGTGCGCAATTGCCGTTGATGGGGGAGTGTAATGCTGAATTGAAGTTTCTCTTTATGACTTATATGGCGCAAACGGATGAAGTGATTGCTTGTTTGAAGGTGCATCCGGAGGTCGTTGTCGTCTCTCAGAGTAATCACCCGAATCGTTTAGGAGAGCATCGTGCCTTGGTGCATCAGCTAACTACGGAAGGACTAGAAAATCCGGTTGTTATTTTCCAACATTATGCTGAAGACAAAGCCGAAGATTTACAGATTAAGTCTGCTGCCGATATGGGTGCCTTAATTTTTGATGGACTTTGTGATGGCATTTTCTTGTACAATCAAGGTAACTTGAGCCATGCAGTGGTAGATGCTACTGCTTTTGGAATTTTGCAGGCAGGACGTACTCGTACCTCTAAAACGGAATATATTTCTTGTCCGGGCTGTGGACGTACGCTTTACGATCTAGAAAAGGCCATTGCACGTATAAAGGCAGCTACTTCACACTTGAAAGGTTTGAAGATAGGCATTATGGGGTGCATTGTCAATGGTCCTGGCGAGATGGCGGATGCTGATTATGGTTATGTTGGCGCTGGACGCGGAAAGATCAGCCTTTATAAAGGTAAAATTTGTATAGAAAAGAATATACCTGAAGAAGAGGCGGTAGATCGGTTGCTGGAATTCATTCGTAACGATAGCCAGTGAGTTTAACTCCTATTTGAATCTGCTTTAGTTGAATGGCTCTAATGATGATCTTTCTTGTGATTTATTGTCTATACCGTTAAAAACGTTTATTTTTGCAAGTAATAGATTCATATAATCATGGAAGATTCATTTGATTACCAGGCAGTGCCTTTTGGATATGCTCACTGCTTTAATACTCATTGTGTGAAAGGAGAGAAATGTCTGCGTCATTTGGTAGCGCTCCACAGTACTAATAAATATTCCACCTTGTCGGTGGTCAATCCAAATAGTATTCCCAAAGACACAAACGACTGTCCTTTCTTCCGTCCTATTCGGAAGATAAAAATAGCGTGGGGAGTAATACATTTGTTGGACGAGGTACCCTATAAAGATACTTCATTTATCAAAGAGCGTATGCTCAATTATTTCGGTCGATCTCTTTATTATCGATTTTATCGCAAAGAACACTCCATCAATCCGGAACAACAAGAATTTATACGTCAGTTGTTTCGTCAGAAAGGTATTACTAAAGAGCCCGTTTTTGAATATTACACTGATGAATATGAGTGGTAGTTAGTATCCTTTAATTCATTTAGGCTTGTTTCAAGAAAGAACATCGTATTGAAACTCTTCGTTTCATGCGGTGAAACTGATTGTTTCATGCTTTGAAATTATTAGTTTCATAGGACGAAACAATGTGTTTCATCCTATGAAACTTTTTTTGTTCTACATATTTGCTTTCCTAAAACTTATAGTTTCGTGTAAATCATTACATTTGCAAGGAAATTGGGTAGGTTGTTTTTCTTCAGATTATCACTAGGCTAAAGCCTCTATATTGGTTGGTGTGAGTCGTTTGAAGAGAAGAAACTACGAATAGATTGTCGAGAATAAATAAATTATATAAAGATGACAATGTTGATCAGACCTGTAAAGCTAGAAGATGCTGAGGCTATTACAGCTATTTATAATGAATATGTAGCACACACCGTGGTGACTTTCGATACTGAACCTTGGTCGGAGGAGCGAATGCGGATGCGAATCATTGACCTTTCCACAAAGTTTCCGTATTTTGTTTGCGAAGTTGATGGAGAACTCGCGGGCTACTGTTATGCACATGCTTGGAAAGAAAAGGCAGCCTATAGATTTACTCTTGAAACGACTATCTATTTATCTTCGACCTACACAGGAAGAGGAATAGGCACGAAGTTGATGGAGAAGCTTATTGAGGAATGTAGTCGCGAAGGCTATCATGCGTTAATTGCATGCATCACTGAAGGGAATGAAGCTAGTAATGTTCTTCACACTCGGCTTGGCTTCAAACAAGTGTCCTGCTTCAAAAAAGTAGGCTTAAAATTCGACCGTTGGTTGGATGTGATAGATTACGAGTTATTGTTGGAAGATGGTTCTTTATAAAATAATACTTGTTGGCGGAATGAAATGAGTGGTCAGCACTAGTGCAAACAAAAATATGGGAGAAACATATCAGCTTCTCCCATACTTTATTTACCACGAAAAAGTGTTGACTGTGTGATTACTCTTTGATGGGCAACCAACCTGTGCGGCTTAGCAAGCTAGTCCACATCGGTGTTGGGATTTTCAATCCTTCTTGGTTGTGTACATCCAATGCTTTCTCAATTTGTTCAGCCTTGTCTGCTTTAACCTTCTCTAGCCAATGAGGTTCAATGAGCAATTCTCTTCCTAAAGCTACTAAGGAAACGCCTGTTGCAAGTACCTCTTCTGCTTGTTCTGGAGAACTGATTGATCCCACTCCAATAATTGGAAGCTTATGGCCTACTTTCTCATAAATAAGCTTAGTACGCGATTCTTTATCTTTTTCATCTCTCATAGATCCAGCCCAAAAGCTCATCGTAGATACATGCAGATAATCAAGCCCTTTTGCGGCTAAGGCTTCAACCAGTGCCAATGTATCTTGAAAGGTTATACCTGGATTCTCCATTTCTTCAGGAGAAATACGATAACCAATAATAAATGGGCGAGTAGTACTTTTTGCCACTGCTGTTTTCACAGCATCAACCACAGCTAGAGGAAATGCCATGCGCTTCTCCAAACTGCCACCCCACTTATCGGTACGGCGATTAGAATGTGGTGAAAAGAATTGTTGAATAAGATAGGTATTCGCACCATGTATTTCTACTCCGTCGAATCCAGCTTCTACAGCTCTGCGAGCAGCTTCACCATAAGCAGCAATGGCTTCTTCAATCTCAGCCACTGACATTTCGCGAGGAATCTGAGCACCATCTCTTAAAGCAGCTACTGCACTAGCGCTAACACTTTGTCCATCTGGTAATTCTTCTGGAGGACACATACGACCACCGTGATGAATCTGCAAAAGAGCCTTTCCTCCATTCTCTTTTAAAGTTGTTGATATTCGCTTTAAGCTCGGGATCATCTCGTCAGAATGAACACCTATCTGTCCATGAAACCCTTTTCCTTGAGGAAGTACATAGGCACATGCTGTAAGCAGCAAGTCTGCTCCTTTATTGCGTTCTTTATAATAGGCAATTTCGCTATCAGACACCGTTCCGTCTGCATTGCCGGAGAAAGTCGTCATCGGAGCCAGCACTACTCTACTATCAATTGTAACTCCTGAAACAGGAAATGTAAATGGAGATAATATTTTACTATACTTGTTATTCATATCTTTATATTCTTTATTTTTTTGTCTGTAATACTCTAGTTCTTTAAATTTCAACTAAAAGTTTACCAGTATTTTCACCACTAAAGAGACCTATAAAAGCATCCGGTAAAGCATCGAAACCTTTCATGATTGTTTCTTGATACTGTAATTTTCCTCCGCTAATCCATTCGGTAAGTTGCTTTACAGCTTCAGGGAAATGTTTAGAGAAGTCACTTACGATAAATCCTTTCATGAGCGCACTATTTTTGACTAATGCTACTTGTGGACGTGGACCTATTGGGGCTTCAGTACTATTATACATGGAAATCTGTCCACAAATAATAATTCGGGCAAATTTGTTGATATGTTGTAGCACAGCATCCGATATTTCTCCTCCCACATTGTCATAGTATATATCTACTCCATTGGGACAAGCTTTGGCTATTTCTGCTGATATATCTTCGGTATGGTAGTTGATAACCTCATCAAAATGAAGTGCATCTTTCAGATATGCAGCCTTACTATCAGTGCCGGCAATACCCACAACGCGACAACCTTTAATTTTAGCAATCTGTCCTACTACTACACCTACAGCTCCAGCGGCACCTGAAATCACTACAGTCTCTCCTGCTTTAGGTTCACCGATATATGTCAAACCGCAATAGGCCGTAAGTCCGGGCATTCCTAAGATACCTAAATAATAACTCAATGGAGCCAAACCTTGCTGTAATTTTGTAACCGTACTACCATTTACTACCTGTTGTTCTGCCCATGCCAGATTTCCAAGTACGACATCTCCCGATTTGAAATCGGCATGTTTGCTTTCCAACACTTTCGCAACAACTCCACCAGAAATAGGTTTCCCCACTTCATAAGGCTCAACATAAGATTTAGAAGCACTCATTCGGCCTCGCATATAAGGATCTACTGACACGTAGAGGGCTTTTAGTAATAGTTCTCCTTCATTTAATGATGTAGGCAATGAGGCCTCAGTAGTTTCAAAATGTTCTCTAGTAACCATTCCGACCGGCCTTGATTTAAATAGAATTTGTTTATTCATAATCATCCTTTTTTTATTTTTCCCAAATTAAAGCATCTGGGTAATCTAACCTATTGTGATCAAACGCTTCATTTACAGCCTTTGTTCGTTAATACACAAACAAAATATACTAAATAAGTTTATAACTCCTTACGTTAACTTTGCAACCTTGTTGCACAATTCATTCGCTATCTTTGTAGCAGTTTATAAAAAATGAGTGATTATGGGACATTGTAGTTGTTGTGCAAATACACGCGAGTGTGCACCCGAAAAATATATCAAAAAGCCAACTAACCTATTTGCTGAATATTGGAGAGTAGGGCTTTCATTTCTTTTGCTGATAGGCGGAATCCTTATGCATGTTTTAGAACTTGGCTTTTTTAACCAAGGCTATTTCTCTTTACTTTGGTATATTGTTGCTTATCTTCCAGTGGGGCTTCCAGTGATGAAAGAGGCTTGGGAAGGTATAAGAGAGAAAGAATTCTTCAGTGAGTTTACACTGATGTTTATCGCTACGCTTGGGGCCTTCTATATTGGTGAGTATCCTGAGGGAGTAGCTGTTATGTTGTTTTATTCTATAGGTGAGTTGTTTCAAGAGAAAGCTGTAGATAATGCAAAACGGCATATCGGAGCTTTGTTGGACATTCGTCCGGAAGAGGCGGCTCTAGTCAAAGACAATTTAATTTTTAAGGTAAATCCCCGAGAGGTGAAAGTAGGAGAAATCATAGAAGTGAAGCCTGGCGGGCGAGTACCTTTGGATGGATTGTTGTTGACTGATGTGGCATCGTTCAATACCGCAGCATTAACCGGTGAAAGTTTACCTCGTCAGATCAGTAAAGACGAGGAAGTATTGGCTGGAATGATAGTCACTGATCGGATGATTCGAATAAGAGTGAGCAGACCTTTTGATAAAAGTGCTCTTTCCCGTATTTTAGAGTTGGTCCAGGATGCTTCGGAACGTAAAGCTCCCGCAGAGCTATTTATTCGTAAATTTGCACGAATATATACGCCTGCTGTTACTGGTTTGGCGGTTCTTATCGTTCTACTTCCATTTCTTTATTCTTTAGTTGCTACTGGCTTTATTTTTGTTTTTAATGACTGGCTATATCGAGCTTTAGTCTTTCTCGTCATTTCCTGTCCTTGTGCTCTTGTAGTAAGCATCCCGTTGGGATACTTCGGAGGAATTGGAGCAGCTTCTCGGTTAGGAATCTTATTCAAAGGAGGGAATTATTTGGATGCTATCACTAAGGTCAACACAGTAGTATTTGATAAAACAGGGACATTAACTCAAGGAACCTTTGATGTGCAGTTTAGTTCATCTGCTTCTGATTTTTCAGATGAAGAATTAGTCCGTTGGGTGGCTTCGGTTGAGAAGGGGAGTACTCATCCCATTGCAAAGGCTGTAGTTGCCTATGCTGAGCAACGAAAAGTTACACTCTCATCGGCAACCGACGTAAAGGAATTTGCTGGTCTTGGTGTTGAAGCAACTGTAGAAGACGTTCGAGTGTTAGTTGGTAATTGCAAACTACTTTCTGATTTGCATATAGTCTATCCTTCGGAACTGCTTACCATTTCCGACACTATCGTTGTTTGTGCGGTAGAAAACAAATATGCTGGTTATCTGTTATTATCTGATAGTCTCAAAGAAGATGCAGTATTAGCTATAGATCACTTGAAAGCGCAGGGAATTCAAAACATTCAGATGTTATCCGGTGATAAACAAAGTATTGTTAGTACATTTGCACAGCAGCTTGGTCTTTCAAAAGCTTATGGTGATCTTCTCCCTGAAGGGAAGGTGAAGCACTTGGAAGAACTGCGTGCTGATGCTGATAATCAGATAGCCTTTGTGGGGGACGGTCTGAATGATTCTCCAGTACTAGCGCTAAGCCATGTTGGTATAGCGATGGGGGGATTAGGAAGTGATGCTGCAATTGAAACAGCTGATGTAGTGATACAAACTGACCAACCTTCAAAAGTAGCTGAAGCTATAAAAATAGGAAAGTTGACGCGACGTATTGTGTGGCAAAACATTTCTCTCGCTTTTGGTGTGAAACTGCTCGTTCTACTATTAGGAGCAGCTGGGGTGGCCACTTTGTGGGAAGCCGTTTTTGCTGATGTCGGTGTAGCATTGTTGGCCATCATGAACGCTGT
The DNA here is from genome assembly GCA_023426145.1 of Bacteroidota bacterium. Lineage (GTDB taxonomy): Bacteria > Bacteroidota > Bacteroidia > Bacteroidales > Bacteroidaceae > Bacteroides. Next base: position 37,915 of record JAFABG010000015.1, read on the forward strand.
AAGGATACAGAAGTTGATAAAATAAAATAATAATGGAAGAAAAAGTTTATCTGAACAAGTTGGCTAAAAGAAACATCAAGCCGACGGCTATACGACTTCTCATCTTGAGAACGATGATGGAAGCCGGGCGTGCTGTGTCTCAACTCGATCTTGAAACCTTACTTGATTCTGTTGATAAATCGACGATTTCCCGAACCATTACGCTTTTCTTATCCCATCATCTGATACATAGCATCGACGACGGAAGCGGTTCGTGGAAATATGCTGTTTGTAGTGATGCGTGCAATTGTGTGTTAAAAGATTTGCATTCGCATTTCTATTGCGAAAAATGCCACCGGACATTCTGTCTGGAAAATATTCATATTCCTGTGATCGATTTACCTAAAGGATTTACTTTACATAGCGTTAATTATGTGGTAAAGGGGATTTGTGAGGAATGTTCTCAACAAGAAGATTGATGATAAGTGCATCAATAAAGAAGCACGGATTTTATCGGAGAAATAGATTCTAATGGCGTAGAACCATCGCTCTGATAAAATTCGTGCCCAATAAATTAGTTACTAATCGATTACTTTAAAAAGCATTTTTTCACCCGACTGACTATTTGGTGCTACCCAAAGAGCAAAGTCTCCTGCTTCTACCGTTTTTATGTTATCTATATTCCAGAAAGCAAGCTCACTAACAGGAAGCTCAAATGATACATTTTTCTTTTCACCGGGTTTTAACGTAACACGGGTAAAGCGCTTCAATTCTTTAACAGGGCGCGTTACAGACCCAACAAGGTCTTGCACGTAAAGCTGGGCAATCTCTGTGCCTTCATATTTTCCTGTATTCTCCAGATCGAAACTCACCGTCAGTACATCATTTATCTTGAGTTCTTTTGAAGATAGTTTCATGTGGCTATAGCTGAAAGTTGTGTAGGAAAGTCCATAGCCAAACGGAAATAAAGGATCAAACCCTGCATCCATATAGAAAGATGTACAACCTAGTGATGTTTGTCCTGCTTCGAGAGGAATATCGTTAATCAAAATTTCCTCTTTTGTAGCTGGGCGCCCGGTGTTGTTATGTGCATAGTAAATAGGAATTTGTCCAACCATCTTTGGGAAAGTGACAGGCGTTTTTCCACTGGGTACAGCTTTGCCCCAAATTAAATTGGCCAAAGCGGGACCTCCCATCGTTCCGGGGTGGAAACAATACAGCATTGCTGCTGAGAGAGCCGTTTCTTTTTCAATGGTAAGTGGGCGTCCTGCCATTACAATCGTGACTAATGGTTTCCCTGTTTTAGCTAGTGCAGCAATCAAATCACTTTGTGCTCCTTGTAGATTAAGATCGGCTAAGGAGTGAGCTTCGCCAGATAGAATAGATTCTTCACCAACAAATGCCAATATTACATCGGCACGAGTTGTTGCAGCAACCGCTTTGGTTATACCTTCTTTGTTTTTGTCACGGCTATAAGCCAGCCCAGGCTCATAAATCACCTGTACTTGGTCTCCTACTAGCTCTTTTATGGCAGTAAGCGGAGTCACTGTGTGGCTTTTCTCACCGTCAAAGACCCATGTACCTAACTGATCATGAGGCGCATTGGCCATAGGCCCTATGATAGCGACTGATTTTACGGAACCTTGTAATGGAAGCACTTCCTTTTCATTCTTCAATAATATAGCCGATTCGATAGCGGCCTGTTTGGCTGCTTCAAGGTGAGCTGTGGCATATAGAATGTTGGCTTTCTCATCCACGTAAGGGCTTTCAAATAATCCGAGACGATATTTAACCCGCAAAATATTGCGAACAGCTTCGTCTATATCAGCTAGTCTCACTTTTCCGGTCTTGATGAGTTCAGGGATTTCTTTGACGAAGGTGTTGCCTACCATTTCCATATCTACCCCAGCATTCACTGCTTTCATTGCGGCTTCTTTAGAATCTGCAGCGAATCCATGAGTGATCATTTCTACAGATGAGGCCCAGTCCGTAACCACTAAACCATCGAATCCCCATTCGTCACGAAGTATTTTTTTCAGAATAAAAGAATTGCCTGTAGAAGGTACCCCGTCGTTGTCATTGAATGAGGTCATAAACGTTGCGGCTCCTGCTTTAGCAGCTGCTTCGAAAGGGGGAAGATAGACATTACGTAATCGTCTTTCCGGAATGAAGGTGGAATTATAATCTCTTCCTCCTTCAGCAGCACCGTAGCCCACGAAATGTTTAGGGCAAGCAGCGATCGAGGTAGGGTTATTTAATGAATCGCCCTGAAAACCTTTAATCATAGCTGCTCCCATTGTGGAGGTCAAGTAAGTATCTTCGCCACATCCTTCTGCCATTCTTCCCCAGCGGGGATCGCGAGCAATGTCGATCATTGGAGCAAAGGTCCATCGAATACCTACTGATGAGGCTTCAATAGCAGCTATGCGTGCACCTTCTTCAGCTATTTTAGGATCAAAGGATGCTGCTTGCCCCAAAGGAATTGGGAAAATAGTCTTAAATCCATGAATGACATCACGTGCCATTAGCAAGGGAATGCCAAGACGAGATTCATTCATGGCGACATGCTGGAGCGCATTAATGCGTATTGGATCTGTTTCGTTGAGTATAGAACCTACACCACCTTGCTTAATAACTATGCTCATTTCTTCAATGTTAGCATAGGAAGTGATTTGGTTCATCTGCCCCAATTTTTCCTCTAAAGTCATCCTTGACAAGAGGGACTCAATTTTCTTCTCTATCATTGTGTCCCCCTCCTTATCCACCATCTTTGTGCAGGAGATGAAAGGAAGAAGGAGCAGGCACGCAGAGAAAATCTTTATTATTTTCATACCTATTAATTCTTATTTTTGCTGAAATACACGTACATAGTCAATTTCATAAGTTGCTGGGAGTGCTGATTCGTCTACTCCCTCAGCTCCGCCCCAGTTACCGCCCCAAGCTAGGTTTAGTTTCACATAGAAAGGGGCATTAAATGGCCAAGTATTTTTGTCATTCGTCTTATCGTTGTCAAACCGGAAAAGTTGTTGTCCATCTACAAACGTACGTATAAAATCTTCTGTCCACTCCAATGCATAAACGTGATATTCCGATTGTGCTGTAGCCACATAGGTTTCATTCGTTTTTTGTGTCCCTATAGAGTGGTTATACGCTTTGCAATGGATAGATGAGGATACGTAGTTGGCATGGTAGCCCACTTCTTCCATGATGTCAATTTCACCATCATCCGGCCAAGCTGTATAATTCTTCGGCATCATCCAGAAAGCAGGCCATGTTCCTTTTCCTTTTGGTAATTTTAGTCGGGCCTCAAAATAACCGTACTTCCAGCTTTCCTTAGTATTCATGCGGATGGAATAAACCGTTCCTCCAATTTTTTGCGCAATAATGCTGAGGATACCGTCTTTAATTGAAGCTAGCTGTGTGTTCTCTTGGCTACCGGCAACATAATTTTGGAGTTCATTGTTTCCCCAACCATTGCCTCCAGTCTCATAATACCAGTGATCTAGGTTAGGACTAGTTCCTGTATTAAACTCATCGTTCCAAATTAATCGGTAACCTTCTGGGACATTAATTCCCGGATCAACAGGTGGTTCAGGACTAGCTTCTTGTACGATGCGGACGTAGGAGCGGGAAGCTCCGGCTTTCACCACTACCTTTCCCTCGCGGGATTGGTAGCTGGTGTTTGCTTTTACTGTGACTTCAACGGTACCTTGTGAACTATTGTATATGGGTTTACAGCTTACCCATTCCTTACATGCATCATCACTGAAAGCTGTCCATTCGAGGTCTGAATTCACTGTGATCGCAGTCACGGATCCTGCATACGAAACCGATATTTCAGTAGGCGACGCATCTATCGATGGAACTTTTGCCTCTTCATTATCATCGCTGCACGACAAAAGTCCGAAGATGCAGGCAAAGGTATAAAGTATGGTCATTGTTTTCATTTTTTCTTGTTTCATTACTCTTTATGTTTTTGTAAAATAATGTCTTTGATCGTCAAGTCTGTATTGGCTGGATTCCCCCCGAAATCAAAAACTAGCTTAGCTTGTGTAATGTCGACTCCTGTAGCATTAATTGCTTTTACAATAACATCTTCTCCAGCTGTTAACTTGATCTTTTCGAGGAGGAAGACAAATATATTGTCGTTATCGCCTCCACCTACCTGAACTAATTTTACAGTGACCGAATTAATGTCGTTAGACGCCTGCATTACTACACGAAAATCATAGTTCTCGGCAGCAGAAGTAGTAAGATTATCACTAACGAAGATCACTTGATTTTGCCATTGATCACTTGTTGCACTTGGGAAACTGAGTGAATACGTTGCTCCATCAATACTAAGTGCTGGGTTTTCAATCTGACTCCATCCTGGGGCATAATAGAATTCGTTCGTAAAGGCTACCCCATGCCATAAGTTATCAGGACTGTCCACTGCGCTCCAAGTAGGCTCAGGGGTGTCTTCTTCTTCAGGAACAACGGTTCCATCATCGTTAGCATGATCTTTTAATACGATGTTTTCGATAGTGATGACAGTATTTGCAGCGTTCCCACCAAAATCGCAAACTAATTTCAGATTGGCAATATCAATTCCGGGCATATTACTTTTCCAGATACATAATGGCTCATTAGCTGTCAGAGCTGTTTTGCTTTCGAGATAAAATACGCCGTCGTCAGATCCATCTACCAGCTTTACTGTTACATGTGGATGATCGGTAGTTGAAGTGAGGATAACAGAAAAATCGTAATGTTTCTCAGCGTCAGTAGCAATATTGGTAGGGGTTAGCATCTGTGCTTGCCAAGTGTCGGTAGTTGCTTCTGGAAGGGTTATGGAATATACACCATCCACCAGTGAGTAAGCTGGATCAGTAATTTGATTCCATCCCGGTGCATACCAAAATGTGGGTGCATCAACCGTGGCTGTTTTCCAGATATTAAAGGCACTTTCCGGATCGAATCCACCAAACCCTGTCATAATGGTTTTGTCTATGTGGAAGCTTTTTGAGATTGCTCTGTCACTAACTCCGTTGGAATTGGCTATTTTAACCTCTATACTGTAATCGCCTGCTTTTCGATAATATTTAGTCATGTGGAAGGCCGTTGAATAACTTTTTCCATCGATAATCCAAACTGGCATTACTCCTGTCTCCCCTTCGAAAGAGAAGGTCACATAATTAGTTTCTTGATTTACATCTACATGAATAGAACCTTCGTAATCTGACGCTACCGGAATTCCCGCTTCACTGGGAGAGTTGAAACTCTCGGGTGAGCATGACGCGATGGTTAGAACAACGCTGATTGCTAGCCATACTTCACTAAATTGTTTATATATCTTTTTCATAATACGATCATTTATGTTCATTAATAATTGTTCTGAACTAAAGTACCCTTAGCTGCATCAATTTCTTTTTGGGGGATGGGCAAGTATTTCTTGCTAGCCGACCAACTGTTTGTTCGGTAACCATAACTGTCGGGTACAAGTACGCTTGCGGCTTTTCCTGTGCGGATTAGATCCCAATAGCGTTTGCCTTCTCCAACGAATTCTAAGTGACGTTCTTCAACAATATTATCGATGGTGGGTTCTATTTCCATGGTCAGTCCTGCACGATTGTGAACAAAGTTCAGATATTTTTTAGCCTCTCCTTGCCCTGCACCACGAACTATGAGTTCGGCAGCATTGAGTAAGGTTTCTGAATAACGATAGATGCGCAGGTTATTATTCCAATTGAGTTCTAGACTTGCTTTCTGGTCTTTGTTATTGCCTGTAATAGCTGCATATTTCTCAAGAAAGAATCCAGTGTCCTGATAGCGTTTCGTATAAGTTAACGGATCATTTGGATGTTCGGTGTTATAGTCATCAATAACAGCTTGTGCGTTCCAGCAAGTAGCATTACGTCGATCGTCATTGTTCGCATAGCGATCATAAGTTTCTTGGCGTACTGGACAGAATCCCCAGCCGCGGTCGTGATTATCGGTTCCATTGGGCCAAATATAGGGACTGATTAAATTTGGCAAAACAGTTCCTCCTGCGCCAAGTGGATTGCCCCAGTCACGAGTTGCATTGTTATCCTTGTAGTTGATTTCGAAGATGGATTCGATACTCCATTCACCGCTTTCTTTAAATATATCAGCATAATTAGGTAAGAGGTCATATTGATGGCTACTAATAATTTCTTCCATATATTTTAAAGCGGTAGGATACCTTGATTGATCGTTTTGATACATTACGATCTCTGCATAAAGCATGTATACCATTGCTAAAGTTACTCGCCCATAATTTACAGCATCCTCTCTCATGGGTAGCGCATCTAGATTGATAACTTCTTCGAGACTGGTAATCATCTTTTGGTAGAGTTCGTCTGCTGATAATTGTTCGGCCGTGTACGGGGCAGTTAGGTTCTTATCAAAATAGGGCACATTTCCCCAGAATTTCCATACCCAGTTGTAGTAGAAGACACGTAATGCAATAACTTGTGCTTCATAATAAGCCCGTTTCTCGGGCGTAACATCGGTTGCCCAATCTAAATAGGTAATAACGTCGTTACACCTTTTCACACCACTGTATGCACATTTCCATATACCGTAAATCATGTTGGTGGGGATAGACTCATAGTTCATCATTAGATGCCAGGGTTGGTTGTCAGTTTTGCTGTCGCCACCTACCCATAGGTCATCTGCCATGATATCGCTCATTAGATTTACAGGGTTATATTCTCCGAAGGCCCAGTCTGGCCAATGTAAAGGATCGTAGGCTGCTACTACTGCTTCACGAATATGTTCGTCTGTAGTGAAGTATGTCTCTATGGTTTCGTCGGTAGGCGAAGAAACTTCCAAGAAGGAGTCTGCGCATCCTGTAGTTAGAAAGGCAGATGCCATTAGGCTTATTGCTATGTATTTATATTTTTTCATAACGTTTGATGTATTAGAATGAAAGGTTTAGAAAGAAAGACTAGCACCAATAGTCCAGACTCTAGCTTGTGGGTATACACCGTAGTCGATGCCTAGTGATGTGCCACCAGATGAGATTTCTGGATCGAATCCATGGTATTTAGTGAAAGTCAACAGGTTTTCGGCAGCCACATAAAATCTCAATGAAGAAATGAAGACTTTTTGTGTGAGTGACGCTGGAAGCGTGTAACCTAACTGTATGTTTTTCAAACGTAAATAACTTCCATCATAGACATATAAATCTGAAGATTGCCAATTCACATTGTCTCCTTGTACAAAGCGAGGAATGCGGTTGGAAGTACCTTCGCCTGTCCAACGATTTAGCATCCATGAAGGTAGGTTACTTGTTGCGATGTCTGTGCGTCTTGTTGCATCATAGATATCATTTCCTGCAGTACCTTGCCACATCATGTTTAAGTCAAAGTTTCGCCAGTTCACACTTAGATTGCAACCGAATGTCCAGTCGGGCATACCTTTACCAATGTCAGTCCGATCCTCTGCATCGATAGTGCCGTTTCCGTCCATATCAACAAAACGAACATCACCAGGCAGAGCTGTAGGTTGAAGTAATTCTCCTTTATCATTTTTGTAGGCCATTACTTCTTCAGAGTTTTGGAAGATACCTGCAGTTTTATATCCGTAGAAGAATGGGAAAGGTTTACCATTTTGAGCCCGGCTGATGCTTCCTGTTCCTTGAAAGGAATCGAGATTTTCCCATCCAGATTCGTTTCCGTATTCAATTAATTTGTTTTTTAGGTAGCTTGCGTTGCCACTAATACGGAAATTCCAATCGCTAATTCTGAATTTGTAAGCGGCTTCAAGTTCAATACCACTATTCTCCATCTTACCTACATTCCCTATTGGTTTGGCTTCTCCTACATAAAAAGGAATATTCATTTCCATCAACATCCCATTGGTCTTTTTCTTATAATAGTCTGCAGTGAAAGTCAGTGCATTGTTAAAAAGGCCCAAGTCTACACCGAAGTCAATTTGCTCGGATTCCTCCCATTTTAAATCTGGGTTGGCAAGTCCGCTAGCTTTTACACCGTTAATCACGTTCTCGGCTGAACCAAAAATGGCGTTGTTGCCAGGGGAGGTTAATGCGGTATATCTGAAGTTACCGATATTTTCATTTCCGTTTTTACCCCAGGAGAAGCGGACTTTAGTACTAGTCAGCCAATCTGGACGCTTGTTCATGAATTTTTCATTCGTAAGATTCCATCCTACAGAGAAGGAAGGAAAGACAGCGTAGTGATTATTGGGACCAAAACGAGAGGAACCATCGCGACGAACAGTGACCTGAAGCATATATCGTTCATCATAATTGTAGCTGGCACGGGCAAAAATGGAAGCCAAGGTTGATTCTACGAAAGGAGCCCCTGCAGCATCACGGTCTGCATCGGCTGCTTGTCCCGTACTAGCGTCAATATATGGACGACTGTAATTAGTGATGTTATTACGAGAACCGTAAAGATAAGAACCTGAGCTTTTCTTAGCCGATTGACCTAAAAGAACAGAGAATGAGTGCTTGTCGATAGTTTTATCGTACATCAATACATTCTCTAACTGCCATACAGTTCCATCTTCTTTTCTTGAGTAAGCCGAAGATTGTGTGGAGGACTCGCCACTTCTTAGGTAATAAAGTGGACGATAACCATCATATCCCCAAAATGAGAGATCGGCTCCATAAGATGTTTTGAATTTTAGATTGTCCCAAAGTTGTAATTCAGCAGAGAAGTTGGCTACAAATTTATGACTCCAATTGTGGTTGCCTGGGAGAGAAAGCTTGGCTATTGGATTCGACATTTCACCAAACTCTCCTGGAATGCTGAACAATTTGCCATTGCGCGGATCGTATAGAGGAGTATACTCTACGGTTGTTCCATATTTGTCGAACTGTGATTGTATCTCTTCTGGAGTTTCATCGTATACTTTCAAGATAGGAGATAAGGCTAATGCAGAACCTAAAGGAGTGCCCCAAGTAGAATTGGCATCAAAGTTTTTGCTTTTGATACGAGCATACGAGAGATTAGAAGTTACTTTCAAATTATTCAGCCAGTTACGTTCTTTCGAAGCGTCGAAAAGAGTATACTGTGTGTTGCTACGCAATGTCAGACGTTCGTAGTTAGAACGATTAAAATTTCCACCGACAATACCATCTTGTGTGTAGAACCCAAGCGAGAAAAGATAGCTTACTTTATCGCTTGCACCGCTTACACTTAATTGATGGTTCATGACAGGAGCATTTTCATTAAAGACTTCATTCTGCCAGTTAGTGCCTTCTCCATAAGAATATGGATCACTGAATTTAGGGGCAATTCCGGCATTTATAGCACCTTCATTAATCATTAGTGCATACTCGGAAGCATTCAGTACGTCACGTTTTTTCCAAGCACTTTGCCAACCATACGAGAAGTCATAAGTAACTCTCGTTTTACCAATTTTTCCTGTTTTAGTGGTAACCAATATAACGCCGTTTGCTGCACGTGCTCCATAAACAGCTCCTGATGCGGCGTCTTTTAGTACTTCGATGGAAGCAATGTCATTAGGATTTAAATAATCTAAACCTCCTTCAATTGGCATTCCATCTACAATATAAAGAGGATCGGCAGCACCGTTTTCCGTACGAATAGTACCGACTCCACGCACGCGGATTTGTGCGGCTGCTCCCGGTTGCCCCGATGAGGACGTTACGGTGACGCCTGAAGCTAATCCCTTCAGTGCATTATCCATGCGCACAGGTGCTGTTGAGGCTAGTTCGTCAGAGGATACTTTAGCTATTGAGGCAGTGACAACGCTCTTTTTCTGAACGCCATAACCTACTACAACAATTTCATCAAGTGTTTCGGAATCTTCCAAAAGAACAATTCTGAGATTACTTTGTCCTTTAATCGCGATATCTTGCGATTTGAACCCTACGTAAGAAATGGAGAGAATAACATTGGGTGACACAGATAAGGTGAAATCACCATTTAAATCGGTGATCGTACCTTTTGAAGTACTACCCTTTACTACCACATTTACTCCAGGTAATGGTTCGTTGTCCGTACCGCTTACCACCGTACCTTTTAGCTGTATATTTTGTGCGTATACAGAAGCTAAGGTGAAGCTTAATAGAAATAAAACTGATAATAATTTTTTCATGAGTTTTACTAAATTAAGATTAACTTTATTGGTTTTTCATTCACTAAGGAATGCTGCAAACATAAAGAAAATAGAATTAGAATAGCATATTTATGTTATTCATAAATACGTCAATAGAAGAAAAAAAATACGTTATTAATACGCCAATTATATGCAATTAGCTGATTATTAAATGTATAATATTACGTTTGCTAGGTACGTCATAATTAAAAACGAATCTAAAGATAGTTGCTGAGATAATCTGTCAAACTGTCTTCTCGCTCTAGCTTAAATTTTTTACGTAAACGGTAACGAATTGTTTCTACTCCTCTTACGGAAATATTTAGTAATGGTGCTATCTCTTTGGTAGAAAGATTCATCTTTAGATAAGCACACATCATGCGTTCGTTGTTAGATAGATCAGGATGTTTGGCATGCAAGCGTTTCATGAAATTATTATGTATTAAATCAAATTGATCTTCGATACGTTTTAATACTTCATCACTTTGTATGTTTGAGTCTATTTTGCTATTAATACGTATGAGTTGTTGTTTTCCTTCGCGCGATCCTTCTCCTCTTAAAATTGTAGCAACTTTAGCGATTTCTGCTTTTATTTCAGTCAGCATTTCATTTTTGCGAACAAAGTTTATCATTAGATTAGCCATTTCCTGACTTTTATGCTGTAGGTCATGTTCCAACTTCTCTTTTTCTAGTTGTATGATTTGTTTCTCGTTGCGGGCCTTTTCTTCCTCATATTCTTTCTCCATGGCGTATAACTCTTTGTCTTTTTCCACAATGGCTTGTTGCTTCTTACGTTTGACACGAGTATCATCCCATCGGTACACTGCCCATATGGCGATCATTATCAAGATCAAATAACAGATATATGCTACTAGGCTACGATACCATGGGGGAAGTATGTGAAATGAAATTTCGTCTGAGGATGAAGTTCCATCCGGAAAAAGTGCCTTGATTTCAAACAAATATTCTCCTTCTGGTAAATTGCTGTATTCTTTTGTCCTAGCCATAGTAAACTCAGACCATTCTCCTTTATTAAGTCGATAACGGAAATGAGTGTCATCACTTAAAATTAGTGAAGAGAGTGCATATTCAAATCGGACCGAGTTTTGCGAATAAGCAATTGACAGAATAGGTTTACGTTGCAGAAAATTCGCAGTATATACTAAGGAATCCCTAGGATAGGAAAGGTACATATTTTTGATGAACAAAGAGTGACTGCGATCTTGCTGGTCTCGTATCATTGGCACTCTGAAAAGGGCAAACCCATCTTCATTAGGAATAACTAATAAAGAATCGGATAAGGGAATAATAGACTCGAAATTTAGGACGGACTCTATTTGGGGCTGTCGGATGGGATTAATACTTGTATTTGCTCCTTGCTTATATATGCCTAGATTGGAGATGCATATTTCATATGGACTTAAACTGATGAGGCGATCATGGTATTCTAGCAGTCGCGAATAGATTGTTGATCCATTCAGTAGATTGTTTATTTCTGGACAGGGTTCCATTAGGTCTTTATGCTGATTGTGTTTATACACGCCTGACGGGGTGGCAAAATAGATGTGATCTTTTATTTTGGCTGGATATACATGGTTGCTGGTTGGAAAGCCGCTTTTGGTATCATAATCTTTTATACTGATTACTGTTGCTAGATTTTCAGCTAACTTAATGCGAGTGATATGATCTGTATTGTACATCCAAAGTGTTCTGGCGTCTTCTTGTTCGAATAGTCGGCTGGAATCGTTTAAACCATCTATTTTACAGGTAACCTGCCATTCGCCGTTTTCAAGGGTAGCTAAATAAATACCATTGTATGTACCTATGAACATCTGGTTATCTCGGCCCATAACTTCCTGACAGCACCAGGCTCCAGTAATATCGGTTACGCGTTTCATTTCGTGGCCTTTAAGTAAAAAGATTCCCCGGTCATGAAGGCAAAATAGATCCTTCTTGATTTTGGTTAGATTCCAGACTTGTCCGCTAGAATGGGGGACCGGTTCGATCTGTGGTGAATTTCCGTCAGGTTGTACGGGGTATGTAGTGTGGTATAATCCTCTGTTTGTACCTAAATAAAGAATCCCATCTTGAACAGCAGCTGTATATCCTGCACCGTATGAATGTGGGTAAGAATATAAATTTGTGAAAGGGGAGTTTAAACAGACATAATCGATACCGCTGTCTAGACCTGCCCAAAGATTGCCTAAAGAGTCGAAGGAAACCGAAAGTACAGTGTTGTTATGTAGCCCGTTATTTTCATTGAAATAATTAAGCTTCATGGTCTTACTGTCTATCAGTAATATTCCTTTGTGGATGGTACCTAATGCAATTTGATTGTCTTTTTCTGCCACACAAAAGACTTCATTCTTACGCATATAATCTTCTGCACCTGTAACGAGAGCTTGCATGGTGTGTCCGTCGCAATAGAAAAGTCCATTGTAGGCTGTGACTACAAGTACTCCCTTTTTATAGGGTATAATATCGCGGATACGTTTGGAACGTAGTGCATCTGCCCCTTGTAGTGGAAAAGGTGTATTCCCAATCAGTACCCATACACCCCGGTCGGTACCTATATAGAGAATACCTTTAACCATACTGGAACAATCAATTTTGGCATCAAGCTCAATGGCGGTATATTTCCCGCTGAGATACTTTATGATACGGTTATCTCCTTGAAAATACATGATATTGTCGGTTTCGTGTATATTCCATACGTTACCTAGGTAGTGGCATTCGTCGTCTAATGTGTCTGACATGCAGTAATATTTTAAGCTACCGTCTTTAGCTGGTTCGTAATAACCGAATTCATTGATACCTCCCACATAAATCCGTTTTCGAGAATTTGAAATAAGTACGGAACGTACATCAGAAGTATTATTTAGAGGAAAGACATTCCAAATATTGCCATCAAATTGCAACATTCCATTTTTATTGGCAAAAAACACCCACTTATCATCGTAGGGCGCTATCTTCCACGTTTGAGCTCCTTTACCGTAGAGGCCTTTATCAAAGTTGATAATGAAGCTATTCCAGTTGGCAAACGTTTTGGTGCAAAAGAATAGAGATAACAAGAGTAGTATATCTCGTATAAGGTGTTTTTTCATCTCGGTTAATCATTTAATACTACAAAAATAAGGTTTAATTTCAATTTTGCAATTTATATACAATTTTTTGTGTGATTGCTTTTTATTTTACTCATATGGTTATAATCAATATATCTCGAAATTTAATCAACCAATTTGTTCTGATTAGAGATATTTTTGTTGCTTTTGATTATCTTTGTGTTTTATAATACACTAATTTTATAAAGTATGAACATTGAATTAGGAAAGTTCAATCAGCTTGAGGTTGTGAAGGAAGTCGATTTCGGTATGTATCTTGATGGAGGAGAGGAAGGGGAAATATTGCTACCTTCTCGTTATGTGCCTGAGGATTGTAATGTTGGGGACATGTTGAATGTCTTTCTTTATTTGGATATTGACGAACGTTTAATCGCTACTACGTTAACGCCTTTAGTACAAGTTGATCAATTTGCCTATCTTGAAGTGGCTTGGGTGAATCAGTTTGGTGCCTTTCTTAATTGGGGACTAATGAAGGATTTGTTTGTTCCATTCAGTGAGCAGAAGATGAAAATGCAAGTGGGCAGGTCGTACGTTATCCATGCTCATGTTGACGAAGAGAGTTATCGAATTGTTGCTTCTGCAAAAGTGGAGCGCTATTTGTCCAAAGGTAAACCTGACTATGCACCGGATGATGAAGTGGATATTCTTATTTGGCAGAAAACAGATCTAGGTTTTAAGGCTATTATAGATAATAAGTATAGCGGTCTGCTATATGAAAATGAAATATTCCGGGCTTTAGAAACGGGGATGCAGATGAAAGCATTTGTGAAACAAGTACGTGAGGATGCTAAGGTCGATTTAATTCTTCAGAAACCTGGGTTTGAAAAAATTGATGATTTTTCTAGAACTCTGTTGGATTATATTAAAGAGCATGGTGGGATGATTGGTCTGAATGATAAGAGTCCTGCTGAAGAAATTTATGATGTTTTTGGCGTAAGCAAAAAAACGTTTAAAAAAGCCGTAGGTGATTTATATAAGAAACGTCTAATCGTGTTGCACGAAAAGGGTATTACTTTGAAAGACTCCTAAATAGAGTAGGGAAATCCCTACGCAAGAATAGAGAGAATCATTAGGGTGGGGAGTTTTCTCACCCTATTTTTGTGATATAAGTTAAAGATAACAATAACAAAATTAGATAGGCTATGCGTAAGATAATCATTAGTTTCTGTATTCTGATCACAGCGTTCTCATTAAAAGCGCAATCTTTAAGTGGTATCAGAATTGATGGAGGCAACACTCCGATTCTTGTTTATTTGGGTGGAAGGCAATTGTGTTATCCTACTACTACTTGTTTTATTGCTAATTTGGCTCAAGGAAATTATACCATTGAGGTTTTTGCTTCTCGTCCTACTCGTACCGGTGAACATCTATGGAAAGGAGAACGGTTGTATAATAATCGTGTTTTCTTTAATGGAAATGGAGTTATGGATATTATGCTACAGGAATATAACGATGATGTTCGACCTAGTAGACTAGATAATCCAAGTAAAGGGCAAGGAAGAAGGAGATCGGACCATAATCGGTATAATAGAGTGATGAATGATCAACTTTTTAGAAAGTTCTTTGACCAAGTGAAGAGTGAACCTTTCGAAAAGGATCGGATAGAACTGATTACGAACGTATTGATAAATTCTGATTTTACCTCTGAGCAGTGTCTTCAATTAGTCAAGTTTTATACATTTGATAATGAACGGTTGAAAATCATGGAAATGATGTATCCTAATATTGTTGACAAGGAGGCATTCTTTATGGTCACTTCAACCCTGACTTTCTCAAGTAGCAGGACTAAAATGAACGATTTTATCAAGGAATATGATGAGCGTTGATGTATTATTAACTAAAAATAAATAAACCATGAAAAGAATATTAATTTTAATTTGGGTTATCTCTTCTTGCACACTTGCAATGGCAGGAATGAGTACTGGAAAGGTCCGCAAAGAGACTCGTTTCCTTACCGATAAGATGGCTTATGAATTGAACCTGAGTACTCCTCAATATAATGATATCTATGAAATAAACTATGATTTCATTTATGCTGTTCGTAATATTATGGATGATGTTGTTCGAGGCAACGAATGGGCTTTAGATGATTACTATGAGGCATTAGACATTCGTAATGATGATCTGCGTTGGGTTTTGAGTGATCCGCAATATCGTCGTTTCCTTGGTGCAGAGTACTTTTATCGCCCTATTTACGTGACAGGAGGAAGATGGAGTTTCCGAATTTATGTGAACTATCCAAATCGTAGTTTATTCTATTTCGGTATGCCCTATCACTACAGAACATATAGTGGAGCACATTATCGTCCTCATATGCATCATGTAAGTTTCTACAGAGATAGATATAACCATGTAGGGCATTATTCTATGCCATACCGAGTGAGAGATAAAAAGGTTTATCATACTTATCGCCGTTCAGATTTTGGTACAGTCCGTTTTCGCCCGAACACGTCGACTCGTCAACGCAACGAACCGGCTCGCTATAGAGTATCAGAAAGAAGTTCCTCTACCCGATCCAATGCTTCAAGACAAGAGCATTCATCTCATTTTCGCTCAAATAATGGTAATGGGCCATCAACTTCAGTAAGAAGTGGCTCAAATCGAAACAAGGAAGAGAGG
The DNA here is from genome assembly GCA_023426145.1 of Bacteroidota bacterium. Lineage (GTDB taxonomy): Bacteria > Bacteroidota > Bacteroidia > Bacteroidales > Bacteroidaceae > Bacteroides. The sequence continues at coordinate 53,727 of JAFABG010000015.1, forward strand.
AATAATCGTTCAGAGGATAAGAAAAAGGTGTCTTCTCGTTCTTCAGAACGAACTACTCGAACTGAAAGATAAAACCTACTCCTTATATATTATTGCTCCTCGTTTGTAGGAGAACTAGATTCTGGTGTTTCACCGATTAAACTATTCAGGGCTTTGCCCGTAACTTGAATATTGGGGCGGATTGAATCCGCCTCAATTTCATTTATTAGGCCTTTTTTTGCGAGTCTTCCAGAGATTAATTTATAATAACCCTCCAATGTTTCTTTTAACTTCCCACTCGTTGTAAAAGAATTTTTGAAATGTTTTGGCTTAGGTATGATAGAAGCTAGGAATATACATTCTTCTGTGGTGAGTTGTGAAGGTCGTTTATTGAAGTAAAAATCAGAAGCTTCCTGAATGCCATAAATCAGCGGTCCCCATTCAGCGATATTCAGATATACCTCGTACATACGCTCTTTAGAGGTTAGTCTCTTTGTTTCAATCAACCATACGATTAATGCTTCCTCTAGCTTGCGAGCAAAATTCTTATTTCGGTTAAGAAAGACATTCTTTACTAGTTGCATGGTTATTGTACTACCTCCCCGAGCGAAACGTTTCACTTTTAAATCGTAAATGAGTGCTTCTCGCATCGCATCGAGCAGAAAGCCGTTATGATGAAAGAAGGCTCCATCTTCACTTTGCATAACTGACATTTGCAATAGAGGAGAAATACTGTCTAAAGGTGTGAAGTGTTCCCAAGAAGGGCCAACAGGAAATGTTCTCACTGGTATGCCATTCTCATAAGCCGTATAGGAGAACTCTCCAGCCATTTTGGCTAGTGAAGTAGCCCCATAGGAGATAATGCGAAAGTTTTTTTCTTTTAAAGAAGATTCTAGTTTCAAACTGTCTGGTTGCGATAAGTCTACATCAAATAGAAAATGATAATCTAGTTTTCCACTAGTTTTAATTCCTTCTAAGTTACTAAAAAGTCCTTTAGGTAATGAACCGAATAATTCATCGGCTGGAAACCATGATTTGTTGACTGATGCTCTAAAATGCCACTTCCCCTCTTTTTTACTCGCTTTTAAGTATGGGTGGAATTGTATTTTATTAAATAAAACAGTAGTAGCACTGTCTAGTTCCATTGAGTGCTCTTCAATGTTTACTAGGTAGTTCAACTGTCCCCGATTGAGATGAATAATTTCGGGAGAGAGCGCTTTGTGAAAGATGTCAAGGCCTGTAACTGTTGCTTTTCCGCTGAGGCGTATCAGATTATTAGATACAACTTCTTTAGTCATACTATAGAATATGGTATCTAGGGTGACACTTGCCTCAAATCGGCGGTGAATATAGGGTAGAGAGAGCTTATCAGAATGAGTTGCGTAAAGTTTAGTTTTAAGGGTGTTTGTTACTTGGTTTAACTCTCCACTCGCCATCCAATCCTGTGATAGCGTGTCCTCTTTGATTTCGATAGCCGATTCAAAGTGGTTATCTTTGATGGTGAGAGCAGGTATAGTTATAGACACAAAATTATGATCCTTTCGCTCAGTAATGTGGATGTGTGTTAATTGACCGTTTTGTGGCAAGAAACCGTAACAGATACTTAGTATTTTATTTACTCTTTCTGCATAGTTAGCTTTCATAGTTCTTTCTTTGGCCTGATTATTCACTTCCTTCCTGAATAAAAAGTCATAATTAGCTATCGAATCTTGCTTGCTGAAAGTGATGTTAAGCCCATTCACCGTAACATGACGTATTTCAATCTTCTGAGCTAGTAATTTCCAAATGCTTAGTTTAATATCAGCGGTATCTAAGGTTAGAAGAGTGTCTCTTTGCATCGGTACAACAGAGAGCTTAGTTAGGACCACTCTATTCAAGCCTTTCATCTCGAGTTGATTATATCGGATTCGTATGCTTTGTGTGTTCTCAATTCGGTTGATTTGTTCATTGACAATACTTTTTAAGAGTGCATTACGTCCTAGATAGATACTGGCAAGACCAATAAGCAAGCATCCAATAATAATTAGTAGAAGAATACTCTTTTTGCTATTTCTTTTCATCTTTAGCCTTTTACATTTTTCGTGAGCAAAGGTATACATAATTCTCCTTATGAGTATGCAGACTATATATTTTTATGCGCTATTCAGTATTGCAAGAAATAGATCATTTATGAAAAAGAGGTCTTGAAAATAAAAATAGAAAAAAAGTTAGGTATGTTGCAACTATTGATAAAGTATTCCCGTCTAATATACAGGAATCGAAAAGATATAATGTTTAACAAATTAAAAAAATATAATTATGAGAACTTCAATGTATTTTAGAGTTGCTTTTTGGGTGGTAATGCTTTTTATGACTGTTATAAGTACTAACTTGAAAGCACAAGATGCGAATTTTGTGACTAACGAAGTTGAGGATGGGAATTTAGTTGTATCTAAAGTTATTTACAAAATGGATGGACACCTCTTTCGCTATATGAAATATGATTTTACTTATGATGACCAAGAAAGAATGTCTAGTAAGGAGGCTTTTAAATGGGACTCAGTAAAAGAAAAGTGGACTCCATATTTCAAGATCAATTACACTTATTCCTCTAACGAAATTACTTTGGTTTATGCGCGGTGGAATAACAACCATAAAGCGTACGATGATGCTGTCGAAAAATCAGTGTATGAATTGAATGATACTAATATGCCTATAGCTTATATGAATTATAAGTGGGCGGATTATAAATGGGTTGAAAGAGTGATTCAGGTTAACATGATATGAGAACTGAAGAGTTTTCATTCTCTTTTAGAATTAGCAACAATAAAGGGGGGATTTCTACTAATTGAAATCCCCCCTTTATAATTATAAATAAAAGCTCTATTTAACTAAAGAAGTGTAGTCTCCATAACCTTCTTGTGCCATTTTATCTTTGGGTATAAATCGAAGTGAAGCGCTGTTTATACAGTATCGAAGCCCTCCCATTTCTTTAGGACCATCTGTAAATACATGCCCTAAATGAGCATTACCTGTGTTACTACGTACTTCTACTCTGAACATTCCGTGTGATTTATCTTCCTTTTCTACAATCAGGTCCTTTTGAATAGGTTTAGAAAAACTAGGCCATCCGCAGCCTGAATCAAACTTGTCTGTGGAAATAAATAACGGTTCTCCAGTGGTGATATCAACATAGATACCAGGTCGATGTTCATCCCAGTATTCATTTTGAAAGGCAGGCTCTGTTGCACTTTTTTGAGTTACAGCATACTGCTCTTTTGTTAGCTTTTTGCGTAATATCTCATCATCAGGTTTAATATAAACTTTCTTTTTCGCTGCATTAGCCTTACGAGCTATCTCAAACAAAGCCGGATTTATATGACAATATCCATTTGGATTTTTGTCAAGATAGTCTTGGTGGTAAAGTTCTGCTGGGTAAAAATTGTCCAATGGCATTACTTCTATGGCAATTTGTTCTTTATATTGCTTTGCTAATGCTTGAATAGCTTCTTTTACGATTGGGAGATCAGCTTTATTAGTGTAATATATTCCTGTCCGATATTGAGTACCACGATCATGTCCCTGCTGATTAAGGCTGGTTGGGTCGATAGTCTGGAAATATAAATTGAGTAGTAAACTCAAATCTGCCTCTTCCGAATCATAGACTACTTTTACTGTTTCAGCAGCATTTGTCTTTCCAGAACAGACTTGTTCGTAACTAGGATTGGGTACAATACTATTGGCATATCCCACTTGAGTACTCTCAACTCCCCTTATTTGTTTCAAGAAGTGTTCTGTTCCCCAGAAACATCCTCCTGCAAAATAAATTTCTGCTTGATTTTTCATTGGTTTGGCAAGTCCTATAAATGTATTACTCATTATTACTATAACTGTGATTATAAAATAGTTCATATCCGTTGGTCCTTTCTATAAATAACGAATGAACCAACGGATATGTTTGATAGGTATCGCTTCTTATAAAGCCGAAATTTTGAATTTATTCAATTGCTTGCCCTTTGTAGAAATTTAATATTTTAGTACGGAATAAGTAATCGTATTTTGCTTGTAATTTATCTGAAAGTGCTCTAGTCAGATTAAGCTTAGCTTCATTGAATTCCACAAAAGTTGCTTTCCCATTATTAAATTTTTCATTCATGAGGCGAAATGACTCTTCATTAGCTTTAACAGCTACTACGCTTGAGTTGTATTTGCTTTCAGCAGCTACCGCATTATACCAAGCTTGTTGTATCTCTTTGTAAAGGGACTTTTTGGTATTGTCTAATTGTAACGTTAAGTTTGTTCTCGTTAATTTCGCGGTTCTCACTTGGTTTCTTGTAGAAAAACGATTAAATATTGGAATACTTAGGTTGAATCCAACATATTTATTTAGATTGTTTTTTAATTGATTGCTGAAACTACTTTCAGCTGTACCGTTTACTCTATAATAGTTAGTCCCTAATCCTGCGCTAAAGGATATCTGAGGATAGAAAGCACTTTGTGCAATACGGATATTTTTCTCACTTGCCATTAATCTGTATTCGCTTGATTTGATACTTGGTTTATAGGTTAGCGCTTGTGAATAAATATCGTCTGGTGGTGTTAATGTTTCAAATACCAATCTCTCTTGAGGGGCTTCTAATGCAAAACCTTCAGGTGTAGGTAATTCCAATAATTGACTAAGGTCAAGGAGAGACAGTTTGTAGGTGTTGTCTGATTGAATGGCACTCATTTTATCTTGAGCAACACGCGCTTCTGCTTCTGCTACTTCTGATGAAGAAGCTTTTCCCACCTCAAAAAGCCCCTTAATTCGTTCTAATTGATTATTGCTTAGATCTACTTGATTTTGCGCGACTTTGCTTAATTCTAAATTAAAGAGAACTTGCAAATATGCTGATGTAACATTTATAGCGACATCTTCTTTAGCTTTTTTCAAATCCTCAAAGGCTGCCTTTAGATTTAATTTTGCAAGAGAATATTGATTGGGCAGTTGCAAACCGGTAAAGATTGGAATATTTGTTCCTAGACTTAAACTAGTGTTGGCACTATTTATATCTCTGTATGAGTTATCTACGGGAGAGGCGGCGCGTCCCCAACTCCAGTTTTGGCTTGCACTACCGCTTAAATTAGGTAGTCGAGCCCATTTTGCTGAATTTACACTTACTTTTTGCTGCTCTGTTTCGTTCGCTGATTGGAGGACATTAATGTTATGCTTAATGGCATAATCAATGCATTGTTTTAAACTCCATGCTTGCGAAGAAGCTTGCTGAGTCTGAGCGAAACAGCTACCTGTTCCTGACAGTAACAGTACTGCTATCGTTTTATAGATTGTTCTCATCGGATTTCTTATTTTTTATCTTTTTTCTCTGCACCGCGAATCTTATCTTTTGCGGTTACCCCTTTCTTTATTTCTATTTTAATACCGTCACTCATTCCTGTTTTAACTTGCGTACGTTTGAATTTTTGTTCGGGTATAGAGTCTGTCATGATGTAAAGGAAGGTAGAATCACCACTGAACTCAATTGTGCTCTCAGGAACTGCAAGTACCTTTTTTGCACGTTGAAGTACAATTTCCGCATTAGCTGAATATCCAGAGCGAATTTGTACAGTGTCTGGAACGGAAATGGCAGCTTTAATTTCAAACTGATTGGCTCCATTTGTTTCTACGCCTTTTGGTGAAATATACTCCAAAATGGCATCAAAAGTCAAGTTTTGTAAGGCACCAATCGTAAGCTTTAAAGGCATTCCTTCATGAATTCGGCCTACTTCTGTTTCATCTATATTACCACGGAAGATCATATCGTTCATATTGGCCACCGTAGCAATCGTAGTTCCGTCATTGAACGTGTTACTCATGATCACAGAGTTCCCGGCTTTCACTGGTACATCTAAAATTAATCCATCAATGGTAGAGCGAATCATCGTACTACTGAATGAAGCGCTATTTTTAGTGATTCCTTCTTTTATGATTTCCAGATTATCTTTTGCAGTTTGTCTTTCTTCTTTAGCCTGTTTAAGTGCTATTTCTCCTTTTTCATATTCTTCACGGCTAATCAACTTGTCGCTATATAATTTTTTTGTACGTGCAAAGTCAGTATCTGCTTGGTTCGCATTAATTTCAGCAAGTCGTACACGGCTCTCGGCTGAGTTGAGCTGTCCCAATTCAGGAATAACTTTAACTTTTGCTATAACCTCTCCTTTTTTTACGGCTTGACCAGCTTCTTTATACACCTCGTCAATGATGCCTGAAATCTGGGGCTTAATTAGAATTTCATCTCTTGGTTCAACCTTTCCGGTCGCTACGGTGGTCTTCTCTAGGTCTGCTAAAGATGGAGTTAATGTTTCGTACACAAGAACTTTCGGTTTCGATTTTTGATAAAGGAATACAAACGTTCCAATAAGTACAAGGCCTACTATGACCAATAATGTGATTTTCAGATACTTTTTCATCTTGAATATATGATTTAATTTTTGATTATTTTTTTATTTTATCGTTAAAGCTTACTGTTTATTCATCTCTAATGGCTTCAATCGGTTTGATTGCCATGGCTCGGTAAGCAGGGGCTAATCCAGCTAACATCCCTAAAGCAACCAGAAGTGCGCAGGTGCCTAACGCCAAAGCGAAGCTCACTTGGAAATGTCCATTTCCTCCTTCAGGGCCAGCGGATAATATATCTACCCCCTGTAAAACCATGACTGCAAAGGAAATTCCACACATACCAGCTAGTGTTGTGAGCACCATGCTCTCTGATAAAATCTGTTGTAAGATGTCTTTTGGACGTGCTCCGATTGCTCGGCGTATGCCGATTTCAGTGGTACGTTCTTTAACAGTAACCATCATAATATTAGAGACTCCGATAGCTCCAGCTAATAATGTTCCCAAACCAACCATCCAGACCAATATACCAATACCGGTGAATAGATTATCCACCATTGAAAACATAGCTTCAGCATTAAGGTACATAATTGCTTGTTTATCATTAGGAGCAATGTAGTGCGCTTCTTTTACGATTTTTTCCATTTTCGATTGTATGTCCGATACCTTGATACCATGTTTCACAGTGAAGCAGGCTACATCTATTTGCCCTCCCAAATTATAAGTTTGCTGCATAGTGGTGAATGGCAGAACAACTGCTTCTGAAGCTCTTCCTTGTATATTCATGTCGCCCTCTGAAGCCGACATGCCTATCACTTGATAATAAATACCATCGACACGGATATATTTTCCACAAGGATCCTCTCCTGGTTTAAAGAGACTTTCATAAACACGTTTACCGATGACGCACACCTTCCGCGCTTCCTGTATGTCTACTTCATTGATAAAGCGTCCGTATCCCATTTCCTGAGATTCAATGTGCAGATAATCAGGATAAAGTCCCTTGACGTGGCAGTCATATTTTTTATCACCATAAATGGCATTTCCTCCCCAACGAGCAACTGATGGAGTGATTACTTCAAGTTCTTCAACTTGTGACTGCAGGCGTTGAATATCAATAGCTTCTAGATTCCACCAACGTCCCTTGCGGAAACCTTTATAGGCTTCTCCTGTCTTCTCAGCTGCAAGGAAACCTGAATTAGTTGCGAACCCTTCAAAGTTTTTTTTCATTGTGGCTTCTAGCCCTTGTCCGCCACCAATTAAAGCTACTAGCATAAAAATACCCCAGAATACCCCAAAGGCAGTTAGAAGGCTTCTCGTTTTATTTCTTGTTATTGTGATGAGGATTTCCTCACATGTATCCAAATCTATTCTCATACTTTTAATCTGCTCTTAGTGCTTCGATCGGTCGGATGCTCACAGCTTTTCTTGCAGGGAACAAACCAGCCAATGTACCAGCTATTATTAATGTGAGTGTAGCTTGTATAGCAATACTTATGTCAACTGTTGGATTTAGGAATACCGTTTCTGTCCACATTCCAGTGTCCATAACTTGATTGCCGAAAGCTTTATTCATCCATTCTGTTACGCCGATTCCTGCTACCATACCTATATATCCGAATACAGTAGTGATTGTCACACTTTCAACTATAATAAGCCACAAGATAGAAAAAGGCTTAGCTCCAAGTGCTTTACGGATTCCAAATTCTCGCGTACGTTCTTTAACGGTGATCAGCATGATGTTCGAAACTCCTACAATTCCACTTAGAAGGGTGAAGATTCCAATTACCCAGATAGCGATACGTAGCATTGACGAACCTTTTTGTTGCTGCAGGTAATTGGTAAATCGATTCCAGATCCAGATAGCACTATGATCGGAGGGGTCGAAGCGGTGATTCGCTCCGATGACTTTACGATAGCGCGCTTCGAAGTCCTCATTAGCTTCAATAGTTGCTAAATTTTTTGTAGTCATGATTAGGTTATTTAGCTTATCACCTTTATTATAAATTGTTTGCAATGTCGTAAAGGGAAGGTATGCATCACTATCACCACTGTCCCCTTTGTCATTATACAATCCGACTACTTGGTATACTACATTGCCAGCATTAACAAACTGTCCGATAGGTTCTGAGTGTGTTTTCTCGAATAGAATCTCAGCGGTTTTCTTGTGTAGTACAATTACTTTTCTGCGCTCTTTAATATCAATCTCATTTATAAATCGACCTTTATAGAGTTTTACGACTTCTACTTCGGTATGATTGGGATATACGCCAGAAAGATTTAAATTCACATATTCCGAACCAAAACTAAGGTTTACTCCTCCTTGATAGACGGTAGCTCCCGTCTTGATAACATTCTCCGGGAAGTACTTGTTGGTAGTGTTCACATCCTTATTATCAAGTTCTATTCGCCTTCCTTCTTTTAACCCGTCATATGCTTTGGTTGTCCTTCCTGGAAATATTTTGATGGAGTTCATTGCTCTTTCGGAGGCTGATTGCTCGAAGGCGTGGATAAGACCGTTACCTGCTCCTAGTAGCACAATGAGCATAAATATTCCCCATGCAACTGCGAAACCAGTGAGGAAGGTTCTCAACTTATTACGCTTGATGGTACTATATATTTCTTGCCAAATGTCAATCATTGTATTTCTTTAAATAGTAAATTCTAGTTTATTTCATATAGCCATTCTTTCCAAACGGTGATGCATCATGATTGAAGTTTTCTTCAATTCTTTCAATAATCCCATCTTTGATGTGGATAATTTTATCCGTTTGGTTTGCAACACCGCTTTCATGAGTCACGACAACGATTGTCATTCCGGTTTTATGCAAATCTTTTAGAATCTGCATCACCTCCACAGAGGTTTTACTATCTAAAGCTCCTGTTGGTTCATCTGCGAGAATAATCTGCGGCTGGGTGATAAGTGCTCTAGCAATGGCAACACGCTGTTTCTGTCCACCACTCATTTCATTAGGCATGTGATGTGCCCAATCTTTCAGTCCTAATCTATCAAGATATTCAAGGGCAAGAGCATTACGTTTTTTTCGATTCACGCCTTGATAAAATAGGGGAAGCGCCACATTTTCAACAGCGTCTTTAAAAGTGATTAAGTTAAAGGATTGGAAGATAAACCCAATCATTCTGTTGCGATATTCTGCTGCTTTTGTTTCGCTCAAATTTTTGATAAGCACGTCATTTAAATAGTACTCTCCGGTGTCATAGTTGTCGAGTATGCCTAGTATATTTAGTAAAGTCGATTTACCCGATCCCGATGCTCCCATAATGGAAACAAATTCACCTTTTTGAATGTCAAGATCAATGCCTTTGAGTACATGGAGAGGGGCTCCATTGTTGTAGGTCTTGTTAATGTTTGTCAGTTTTATCACAATTTTATTGATTAAGTTTCTTTTTTATTATAATTTTTGACTATTAGACGCAGGAAATATACGAAAAGTTGCAAACGCAGTGAACTTTTTTTGAAAAACATTTTGTGGAACCAATCTTCTTTACGTAATTTGTGTGCATTAAACTTAATAATTAACTAACCCTTTTAAATAAAATTATCATGAATTCTAACATGGAAAAGCCCTACGTAGTAGGTATTGACATAGGCGGAACAAACACCGTCTTTGGCATTGTAGACGCACGCGGAACTATTATTGCAAGTAGCTCAATAAAAACAGCCGGTTATCCAACCGCTGAGGAATATGCTGATGAGGTATGTAAAAATTTGCTTCCATTAATCATTGCAAATGGTGGTGTAGATAAAATTAGAGGTATAGGTGTCGGTGCTCCTAACGGAAATTATTATACAGGAACTATTGAATTTGCTCCAAACTTACCTTGGAAGGGAATACTTCCACTTGCGGCTATGTTTGAAGAAAGACTTGGCATTCCTACTGCGTTAACTAATGATGCAAATGCTGCAGCTATAGGTGAAATGACTTATGGTGCTGCTAGAGGAATGAAGGATTTTATAATGATAACTTTGGGAACCGGTGTCGGGAGTGGAATCGTTATTAATGGTCAGATGGTATATGGCCATGATGGTTTCGCTGGAGAACTTGGGCACGTCATAGCTCGTCGGGGAGGTCGCCTTTGTGGATGTGGTCGTAAAGGTTGTTTGGAAACTTATTGTTCGGCGACTGGTGTAGCTCGCACAGCTCGTGAACTATTAGCAGCACGTACAGATGAAAGTTTACTTCGTAATATCCTCGCTGAAAATATCACCTCTAAAGATGTATATGATGCAGCCGTTCAAGGTGACAAATTAGCACAGGAAATATTTGAGTCCACGGGTACGATTCTAGGAGAGGCTTTGGCTGACGCTATCGCTTTTTCTAGCCCTGAAGCGATTGTTTTATTTGGCGGATTAGCTAAGTCAGGCGATTATATAATGAAACCTATTCAGAAAGCTATTGATGAAAACATCCTGAACATCTATAAAGGAAAAACAAAATTGCTTGTTTCTGAATTGAAAGATTCTGATGCAGCTGTACTAGGTGCAAGTGCATTAGCTTGGGAACTGAAAGATTTGAAAGAATAGTAATTTATATATCCTGTTAAAAATAAATCTTCCGAGCATTTGGTGCTCGGAAGATTTATTTTCTCATGTTAACTCTATCCTAAATTTGATAGATTTGTTGAAAGCTATACTATTAAAGGTGAGAGATAATAAAAAAGAGGGAATCCCAACGGGACTCCCTCTTTTTTATTTCGAATCGAAGAGCTGATCTTATTTGACAACTCTTTTTTCTTTGATTCTAGCTTTTTTGCCAGTAAGAGCACGTAAATAATACAATTTAGCGCGACGAACCTTACCTACCTTGTTCACTTCGATGCTGTCAATAGCAGGTGATTCGATTGGGAAAATTCTCTCTACACCTACAGTTCCAGACATTTTACGTACAGTAAAACGTTTCTTTTCTCCGTGACCAACGATTTTGATAACAACACCACGGTACAACTGTACACGCTCTTTGTTACCTTCGATAATACGATATGCTACAGTGACAGTGTCTCCTGCTTTGAAGCTCGGGTGCTGTTTACCGGTAGCAAATGCTTCTTCTGCAATTTTAATTAAATCCATTGTTGCTATTATTAAATTGTTTTATCGTTACAACGCAACATACCAAGTATCTCGTCTCTTGACAGCGATTGCGCGAAAGCGGTGCAAATTAACGAATAATTTGTCAGATAGCCAAATGTTTTATAAAAAATGATGATGTGTAAGCTGGTCACTAACTGTTTATTGTCTCTTTATACAACGAGAATGAGCTTAACTTATAAGTTTATTCCTAAGGAGTTGGATGACGGGGTTAATAGTTTGCTTTTTTATAGGTTTTCTTTCGCCATATTTCCTTTGGAACGACCTTTTTTTGTTTCTCCTTCGGTCTGACTTTTAAAATATAAAATGTACATTTGTGGCATAAACTAAAACGAAGAAGATGAAACCCAGTTATGCTAATTTTGCTTCAGGAATAGCTTTGGTAGGAGTTCTACTCTTTACATCCTGCCGCTCTTCCCATGAGGCTCAGTCCAATTTTAAACTCTCTCAGATAGAAGGAACCCGAATAAGTATTGATTCTACTTGGGATGTTAATCCCGATAAAAAGGCTGTTGCAATACTTGAACCATATAAAAAGAAAATAGATCAGATGATGTATGAGGTTATTGGCTTTAGTGAAATGAAAATGGAGAAAGGTCAGCCTGAAAGCTTACTTTCCAATTTGGTTGCTGAAGTCTTGAGAGTTTCAGCCAATGAGGTGTTGAAGCACCCTGCTGATATTGGCATTATGAATATTGGAGGGTTACGCAGTATTCTTCCACAAGGTAACATTACTGTTGATGCTGTATATGAAATTCTTCCTTTTGAAAATTCTCTCTGTGTGCTGACTATGAAGGGGACAGAAATAAAGAAACTGATGGAGGTAATTGCCTCTTTACATGGTGAAGGATTGAGTGGCGCTCGTTTAGAAATAACTTCCGATGGTAAACTATTAGCGGCTACTGTTCAGGGGCAAAAAATTGATGATGATAGGAGTTACACTGTAGCTACAATTGATTACCTTGCTGATGGGAATGACGGATTGACTCCACTTCAAAATTCAACTTCGCGTGTCTGTCCTGAAGGAAAAACTTTGCGAGGGTTGTTTCTTGATTATGTTAGAAAACAAACAGCTGATGGGAAGAAAATCACATCCAAACTTGATGGGCGTATAACGGTAGTTACTCCGTCTAACGAGTGATTTATTATAGTGAAAATGAATATCAAAGCTTAAAATAATAAAACTAGTTTTTTATGACCAATCATAATTGTTCCTATACTATTCCAGCCTTTTTAAAAAGAGGAATCGGAATAAAATTACTTCTCTTATTCGTGTTAATTCCCGTCTTCGTTTGTGCTCAACAGACAAATAAGCTTACGATATTGCAGACGAGTGATGTGCATAGTCGGATTGAACCTGTATCTCAAAAAGGAGATCGGAATTATGATCAAGGTGGATTTGTTCGTCGGGCAACTTTTATAGAGCATTTTCGTAGTCAAGATCCGAATGTCTTACTTTTCGACTGTGGCGATATCTCTCAGGGTACCCCTTATTACAATATGTTTAAAGGAGAGCTAGAAGTGAAAATGATGAATGAAATGGGGTATGATGCTATGGCAATTGGGAACCACGAATTTGATTTTGGAATGGATAATATGGCGCGTATATTTAAGATGGCTCAATTCCCCATATTATGCACTAACTATGATTTGAACGCTACGGTGCTCAAAAAGCTGGTGAAACCGTACGTTATATTGAATCGCAATGGACTTAAAATCGGTATTTTTGCTTTGGGGGCAAAGCCTGAAGGATTAATACAAGCAAATAAATGTGAGGGAGTCATTTATAAAGATCCTATTGTAGTGTCTAATGAAGTTGCTTCCCTATTGAAAAAGAAAGGGTGTGATGTAATAGTGTGCTTGTCTCATTTAGGCTTTGAATATGATAAAGAGTTAGTGGCTAAAACTCGTAATATTGACCTCGTGCTTGGTGGGCATTCACATACTTTTATGAAAAGACCTCAAGATTTCAGGAATTTGGATGGAAAGAATATACCTGTTATGCATACAGGTAAAAATGGAGTTTATGTTGGACAAATCGATTTGACTTTTAATAAAAAATGAGATTCCTAACCCTTATTTTGGCTGCTCTGTTGTTATCCCCCCTAAAAGCTAATGGGAGAGAGGCCGACATACCTGTAGAACCTCTGTTGTTATATAAAGCAAAAACGGATATACACTGTCAACAGTGGGTTGATTCTATTATGCATAAATTGACACTGAAAGAAAAAGTTGGCCAGTTATTCATATATACGATTGCTCCAGTTGATACCAAGCGCAATCAAGTTTTACTCAAAGAAGCTGTTGATACCTATAAGGTAGGGGGACTTCTATTTTCTGGTGGTAAGATGCAAACGCAAGCTGTGTTAACCAATCGGGGCCAAAAAATGTCCAAAGTACCATTAATGATTACGTTTGATGGAGAATGGGGCTTGGCTATGCGTTTGAGAGGTACTCCAGTTTTTCCACGAAATATGGTGCTTGGTTGTATTCAAGATAATCAATTGATTTACGAATATGGGCGTGAGATGGCTCGCCAGTGCAAGCAACTCGGCGTTCAGGTTAATTTTGCTCCAGTAGCCGACGTTAATATCAATCCGAAGAATCCGGTGATAAACACGCGTTCTTTCGGAGAAAACCCGATACTTGTGGCAGATAAAGTGGTGGCCTATGCGTCTGGCTTGGAGAGTTTAGGAGTACTTTCTGTCTGTAAACACTTTCCAGGACATGGCGATACAGATGTGGATTCTCATAAAGCGCTTCCCATTCTTCCTTTTACACGCGAAAGACTTGATAGCGTTGAACTCTACCCATTTAGAGAGGCTATTAGAGCTGGGCTTAGTGGTATGATGGTAGGTCACTTGCAGGTTCCGGCGATTGAGCCGATCGGTGGACTTCCTTCTTCTTTGTCGCGTAATATTGTATATCATTTGCTGACAGAGGAATTTGCTTTTAAAGGATTGATTTTTACTGATGCACTAGCAATGAAAGGGGTTTCAGGAAATGGGAATGTCTGCTTACAAGCTTTGAAGGCAGGTAATGATATGGTGTTGGCTCCTCGACATCTGAAAGAAGAAATTTCTGCTGTGATGGATGCTCTTGATAAAGGAGAACTTTCTCGTGAAGACATTGAAGAAAAATGTCGTAAAGTACTTACTTATAAGTATGTCTTGGGCTTGAAAAATAAGCCCTATGTACAGCTTTCTGGGTTAGGAAAGCGAATCAACACTCCACAAGCTAGAGATTTAATTCGACGTCTGAATTTAGCAGCCATAACTGTGTTGGATAACCAAAATCATGTATTGCCTTTGCATGAAGATAAGACAAAAGAAATGGCTTTGTTGGAGGTTGGCGATTCCGGCGATATGGACATCCTTGCTGAGAAGTTGTCTCAATATACTATATTGAAGCGCTTTCGTTTGCTCCCAAATCTGACGGACGTTGAGGCTAGTCTATTAAAAGACTCACTAGCTGATTATAACCGTATCATTGTTGCTGTAAGTGAGCAACGACTAGCTGCATATCAGCCTTTCTTTGCTAAGTTCATTCCTAAGGTTCCTGTAGTTTATACATTCTTTACCCCTGGTAAGATGATGTTGCAGATACAGCGAGCTGTGGCGCGAGCTTCGGCTGTAGTACTGGCGCATAGTTCCAATAGCGAGGTGCAGCGACGAGTAGCTGATGTCTTATTTGCTAAAGCTACAGCAGATGGGCGATTATCGGCTAGTCTTCAGCCTCTCTTTAAACTAGGAAACGGTGTGACGATCACACCGAAAACTCCTTTACACTTTATTCCCGAAGAACATGGACTTTCCTCTATCATATTGAGTAAAATTGATTCAATAGCTTTGGCTGGGATTAGGGAAGGGGCATATCCTGGTTGTCAGGTAGTCGTTTTAAAAGATGGACATATTATAGTGGATAAAGCTTTTGGTACTCATTCAGGTGAGGGGAGTGCTCAGGTACGCTCCACTGATATATACGACTTAGCATCTCTATCTAAAACGACAGGTACAGTACTTGCCTTGATGAGACTTTATGATAAAGGGCGTTTTAATTTAACGGATAAGATGGCTGACTATCTTCCTTTTCTGCGGCATACAAATAAGAAAAATATAACAGTTAGTGAGCTCCTTTATCACCAATCGGGATTGCCTTCTGGAATTGCTTTTTATCTAGAGGCTATAGATAAAGATAGTTATCAGGGCAGACTTTTTGTTTCTCGGAAAGATGCAAAGCATCCTTTAAAGCTTGGTCCTTCGACATGGGCAAACCCTAATTTCTCTTATAAGAAAGAATTTGTCTCTCCGGTGAAAACAGGAACATATACTCAACAAATCTGTGATAGCTTATGGTTGAATGTTTCTTTTCTTAAAGAGGTTGAGAAGAAGATAGTCGAAGCTCCCATGAAGTCGAAAGTTTATCGTTATAGTGATGTTGGGTTTGTATTGCTGCGGCTTTTAGCTGAAGAACTTGCTGGCATGCCTATCGATGCTTATTTGCAGCAAGAGTTTTATGGGCCTATGGGTCTTGATAGAACTGGATATTTGCCATTAAAACGTTTTCCTAAATCGGAAATCATTCCTTCTAGTGTTGATCGCTTTTTACGAAAAACAACTCTTCAAGGATTTGTACATGATGAGGCGGCTGCTTTTCAAGGAGGGATTTCGGGCAATGCTGGTTTGTTTTCAAATGCTGGTGAAGTTGCACAAATCTATCAGATGTTGCTTAATGGAGGAGAGTGGAATGGACAACGCTATTTGAGCAAAGAAACTTGCCAACTGTTCACTACAGAACAATCTGATATAAGTCGTCGTGGATTAGGGTTTGATAGACCAGATACTCGAAATAAAGAGAAAAGTCCATGTGGTGATCTTGCACCCAAGAATGTATATGGGCATACCGGATTTACAGGGACATGTGCCTGGGTAGACCCAGAGAACCGCCTTGTATATGTCTTTTTGAGTAATAGGGTTTATCCTGATTCTAGTAATTTCTTACTTGGGAAGTTAAATATTAGGGAACAAATACAAAATGTAATTTATGAATCAATGAAGTGACATCATTTTCATAAAAGACAATAGATTGGCAGAATATGACCAATCTATTGTTTTTTATGCCAACTTTCACAAGGGTTTGCTTATTGCTTAATCTAGGGAAATCTTTATATGAACAAGTTTATGTTGGCATTATCCGCCCGCTCCATATAGGTTGCTACTCCTCCTATAGTTACTTCGTCTAAGAGCTCTTCCTCTTTCACTCCCATAACATTCATCGACATTTGGCAAGCAATAAATTCTACGCCGTTTTCTAAAGCTTCTTGTCGTAATGATTCTAGAGATTCAATGCCTTTCTGGTTCATGATATATCGCATCATCTTTCCACCTATTCCTCCCATACTCATTTTAGAGAGCTTCAGTTTTTTCGAGCTTGAAGGTAACATCATGCTGAACATTTTTCCGAAGATATCTTTTTCAACGTTTGGCTTATTGATCTTTTTGATTACATTCAGCCCCCAGAACGTGAAAAAAATGGTCACTTTCTGTCCTGTTGCTGCGGCACCATTCGCTAGTACAAAGGTAGCTAGTGCTTTGTCTAGATCATCGCTAAACATAATAAATGTTTTTGCTTTTCCATCACAAGTAGTAACGAGATTGCACGATTTCGGCTCACCCCTTTCTATGGTGACCACGAACTTGCCTTGTCCTGCTTCTTTCGAAATCAGTCTATTCCCTGTAGAATTACACCAAGCACCAGCATCACGAGGAAAGCCTGGATCGGTTGAAGTAATTTCTACACGTTGTCCTGGGAACATCGAATCCATTGTTTTCTTCATCTTTAGAATGGGGCCAGGGCATTGAAGTCCGCAGGCATCAATTTTTAGTGTTTCTGCAGGTCTATCTGAATCAACTGGCCTTTCATACTTGATTGTTATTGGCTGCTTTTGGCAGTCAGGGCGATTTTTGCATTCACCTTTCTCCTGAGGTTTCATAGTCTCTTCGCTACTATTTTCTTCTCTCAGTATGATTGGAGCGGTAGCAGCACGATAAGTTTTTAATCCTCCAGAAAGATTTCGTACATTCTCGAAGCCATGTTGAACAAGAATTCTGTAGGCTAGATAGCCTCTTAATCCGACAGCGCAGAATACATATATCATCTTGTCTTTCGGTAATTCGTCTATTCGATCACGTAGTTCATCTAGTGGAATATTTACTGCATTTGGTAGTGTATGGAGTGAGAACTCATCGGGGGTACGTACATCCAATAAAAAAATGTTTTCCATTTCGATGTCTCTCAATTGTCTCCAGTATACAGGTTTCATTTTTCCAGTAATGATATTCTCAGCTACATACCCTGCAACGGCTACAGGATCTTTTGCAGATGAGAATGGAGGCGCATAGGCTTGCTCCACTTTGATTAGATCGTAGATAGTGCCTTCGCGTTTAAGTACTAGTGCTATTTCGTCAATACGCTTGTCCACTCCGTTATAACCAACAATTTGTCCACCATACAGTTTGCCTGTTTGGGGGTCGAACGTGATTTTAATGCTCATAGGCAAAGCGTCAGGATAATATCCTGCATGCGAAGCGGGGTGTATAGTTGATGACCTATAATTAATCGATTCTTGTCGCAAGCGTTTGCCTGGGACTCCTGTTGAGGCAACAGTCATATCGAAGACTTTCGCTATTGATGTTCCTATCGAACCTTCATACGCTATTTGAGCTCCCAATATATTATCTGCAACAATTCGTCCTTGTCGGTTGGCTGGTCCAGCCAAGTAATTAAGC
The DNA here is from genome assembly GCA_023426145.1 of Bacteroidota bacterium. GTDB lineage: Bacteria > Bacteroidota > Bacteroidia > Bacteroidales > Bacteroidaceae > Bacteroides. Next base: position 71,953 of record JAFABG010000015.1, read on the forward strand.
CAAGGCTTTCCAGTGATAGGGTGTCGAAATTCGATAGCATCCCCAATAGCGTAAATTGAGTCGTCAGAAGTCTGTAGGAAATCGTTAACTGCTATACCACCAGCTTCTCCTATATTCAGTTCAGCTGATCGGGCTAGTGTTGTCTCAGGGCGTACACCGATAGACAGAATAACAATGTCAGCACTGATGGATTGCCCATTTTTGAAAATTACTTTTAAACCTTTTCCATCTCTCTCGAATGAGGCCACAGCTTTTTCAAGATACAGATTTATGCCTTTATCTATTAGATGTTGGTGCACAAGAGTAGCCATGGAAAAATCGATAGGAGTCATCACTTGATTGCTCATCTCCACAATCGAGACTTTAGCTCCTTTAGCATGAAGGTTTTCTGCCATTTCCAGGCCTATGAATCCGGCTCCAATTACAATGGCTTTTCGTGGTGTATGTTGATCTATATATTCTTTGATAGAGTCTGTGTCAGTTACATTTCTAAGCGTAAAGATGCCACTTAAATCAATTCCAGGCAAAGCCGGACGAACGGGAGTAGCTCCTGTTGATATGAGCAATTTGTCGTAACTTTCTTCGTAGGTATCTTCACTGTTTTGCCTCACGGTTACTGTCTTTTTTTTCCGATCAATGAATATTACTTCATTTTCCGTTCGCACATCTACTCGAAATCGTGTTGAAAAGGCTTCAGGTGTTTGCACAAAAAGTTTCTCACGTTCTTGAATTACCCCTCCTATATAATATGGAAGCCCACAATTAGCGTATGAGATATACTTTCCTTTCTCTAAAAGGATAATTTCTGCAGTTTCATTTGCACGTCTGATTCGGGCAGCCGTAGTAGCTCCGCCAGCAACACCTCCAATAATTATTATCTTCATAATTTTATTTTGTAAATAGTTTCCTATGGAAATAACAATTATTCGACGCTATTTGTTTTGTGGTTTCTGAAAAAAAAACTTCTAATTCTTACTTTTATTCTTACTGAGTTGACAATATGTAAATAAATTAAAATTTATCTATTGCTATTATTCATGCATATCTTTTTTCTTTTTCATGTTATTAACATTACTAAAAATGACTTTTATTTATTTATAAATTTTGTATCAGTATTCTGAATGTATCTTTTTATTGTCTATTTTGTATGATTTTTATTTTTTTGAATTGAATCTAATTTTTGAATGCTTTCTATAAATGAATATCTTAAATATAAATAGGTTATTTTTATAATTTGATTTTATGTTAACGATGTGTGGGGATTAAAAACTGTGTATTTGGTTTATAATAGAAGAGAGAGTGATAATTATTGAATCCGTGTTATTAGTCAACAGCGTAAACTATAACACGAAAATGAATGTGTCCACCATTAGAAATACAGCATATTCATAATGACCTATTCGGGCTAATGTATTAGATTGACTTGTCGATTGTGTTAGGAGTGGATTCACAATATTGTTTTTCCAAGGCTATTAATTTTTTGCTTTATAATTATAGTGTCCCTATTGTTTGCTGATAGTGTCTCCATCCGTTCGTGATAGTGTCCCTATGTACGCTTGATAGTAACACTATAATTTATCCTTGCTTTTATCCTTTTTATTTTGAGTAGTTGTGCCTAAAACAATCTGCCTAAAGCCTCTTTCCCCCTCGCGCCCACGCGTGCGAATATAATAATGTGTCCCCAGTATTTCCCTTTTCACTTGTTTTAAAAAAAGTATCTCCGCATAGAGTTCACTTTCAGATCTTTACCTTTACTTTAAAAAGAAGTATTAAAAAAAGTCTGTAATAGTTTTGGTTTGTATTTAAAAATCGGGTACTTTTGCACCCGCTTTCC
>JAFABG010000010.1 GCA_023426145.1 Bacteroidota bacterium
CATTTCAAACTGCTTCGCCATTTCGAGCATGTAGAGGATTTTTTCTTTAGAATGTTCGGCAATGGTTACTAAACTTCTGTTTTCCATTTTGTTATCTTTTATGTGGATAGAACTTGTTTTACCGGAGTGTAAAGGTACAAAGAAAATGTGGAATACAAACTATTTAAATAATAATATTTCTTGCTGAGAAAAACTGTTTTTTAACTATACTTTGCTAGTATTCAGCTTGTTGAATGGAGTATTATTTAATAGAATAAGAGGAAAACGGTATAGGTGGCTTTGTGATTAATAACATTATGTACGGAATGATAAAATGTTTTATCTGCAATCAAACTTTAATGATATTAAAGTTCTAAAAACCTTTTTGGATATCTATGTAAGCGAATATATATGGCCTGTTTTTGATGAGTGAAATTCGCTCATTATTCTTCTCTTTCATCTCTATATATAGGGTGTCCCTAAAATTCAAATAAATCTAAAACTCGTTTGCTGTATGCTAGAATTTGCCTACATTTGCGGTTTAAATATAAGCATCTTTTTAAAGCTAAAAAATATGATTCAGAAAATACTAAAAACTCTTTGGATATTCTTTGCAGTCGCTTTGGTAGGTATTGTGATTGTTTTTGTGTCTATTTCTAAGGGTTGGATTGGTTATATGCCCCCTGTAGAAGAATTAGAAAATCCTAATTATAAATTTGCAACCGAAGTGTTATCGGAAGACAGCAAAGTGCTGGGAACTTTTTCTATGGAGAAAAACAATCGCGTTTATAGTAGTTATGATGATCTTTCACCCAACATCATCCATGCTTTAATAGCTACTGAAGATGTTCGTTTCTCAGAACATTCTGGAATAGATGCAAAGGCACTTTTTAGAGCTATTGTGAAACGAGGCATTTTTTTGCAAAAAAGTGCTGGTGGTGGTAGTACGATCTCTCAGCAGTTAGCGAAGCAATTGTTCACCGAAAAAGTGGCTAGCAATACCATACAGCGACTACTGCAAAAGCCAATAGAATGGGTGATAGCTGTGAAGTTAGAACGTTATTATACGAAAGAGGAAATCCTAACGATGTATCTTAATAAGTTCGATTTCTTAAATAATGCAGTTGGTATTAAGACTGCTGCTTTGACTTATTTTGGATGTGAACCTAAAGATTTGAAAATTGAACAGGCTGCATTATTGGTCGGAATGTGTCAAAATCCATCACGTTATAATCCAGTGTCTCGTAATTCTAATATTCGCGAGAACTCATTGAAGCGTCGTAATGTCGTGTTGCGTCAAATGGAAAAAGCTGATTATATTTCCGATGAGGAATGTGATTCTTTACAAGCACTTCCATTGAAATTAGCTTATACGCGGGTTGATCATAAAGAAGGTTTGGCAACGTATTTCCGCGAATATCTTCGTGGAGTTATGACTGCTAAGAAACCCTCTAAGAGTGATTATCGTGGTTGGCAAATGCAAAAATATTATGAAGATTCAATTTCTTGGGAGACTAATCCATTGTATGGATGGTGTGTTAAGAATAAAAAGAAAGATGGTTCTAACTATAATATTTATACAGACGGATTAAAAATATACACCACAATCAATTCTCGTATGCAACAATATGCTGAGGAGGCTGTGAAAGAACATTTAACTGATTTGCAAGCCGTTTTCTTTAAGGAAAAGAAAGGTAGTAAGAACGCGCCTTATGCTAGATCTATATCAGCATCTCTTGTGCAGGAGTTGCTGGATAAAGCGATGAAACAAACTGATCGCTATCGTTTAATGCATGCAGCAGGAGCTTCGGAACACGAGATTCAAAAGGCATTTAATACACCTGAAGAAATGACCGTTTTCTCTTGGAGTGGACCTAAGGATACCATCATGACTCCAATGGATTCTATTCGTTATTATAAATCTTTCTTGAGAACTGGTTTTATGTCAATGGATCCTAGAAATGGTCATGTTAAAGCTTATGTTGGTGGTCCTGATTACACCTATTTTCAGTATGATATGGCTATGACGGGACGTCGACAAGTCGGTTCTACAATTAAACCTTATTTATATACCTTAGCGATGGAGAATGGGTTTTCTCCTTGTGATCAAGCTCGTCATGTGGAACAAACGTTGATTACTCAAACTGGTGAAGCATGGACTCCGCGCAATGCTAATGATAAACGATATGGTGAAATGGTAACCTTAAAATGGGGACTGGCTAATTCTGACAACTGGATTTCAGCTTATCTGATGGGTAAACTAAATCCATATAATTTAGTAAGGTTGATCCATAGTTTTGGTATACGGAATAGGGCAATTGATCCTGTGGTATCACTTTGCCTAGGTCCATGTGAAATTTCTGTTGGTGAAATGGTTAGCGCGTATACAGCTTTTGCTAATAAAGGTATTCGTGTAGCTCCTTTGTTTGTCACTCGTATTGAAGATAGCGAAGGAAATGTTATTTCTACTTTCTCTCCACAAATGGATGAGGTTATAAGTGTAACGAGTGCTTATAAGATGCTTGTGATGCTTCGAGCAGTCATAAATGAAGGAACAGGTGGTCGTGTTAGACGTTATGGAATTACTGCTGATATGGGAGGTAAAACTGGAACGACGAATGATAACTCAGATGCTTGGTTTATGGGCTTTACCCCGTCCTTAGTTTCTGGCTGTTGGGTAGGCGGAGATGAACGAGATATTCACTTTGGCTCAATGACGTATGGTCAAGGAGCAGCTGCTGCTTTGCCTATTTGGGCTAAATATATGAAGAAAGTATATGATGATTCTTCTTTGGGTTATAGTCAAAAGGAGTCTTTTAAACTTCCCGAAGGATTTGATCCATGTGCCGGATCAGAATCATCTGATGGAGGTGCTGTTGAAGAGACTGGTTTAGATGATTTATTTAATTAATCTTCAAAGTGCATAGATGTTTAGTTTGCATAGGAAGTAATTACAATCGAGAGCAAAATTTATTTTTGGCTCGTAAGGAGTTGACTGATTTATTTCCTAATATTCGTTTTGCGCCTGAGCAAGAAACATCGCCTTTACTTTTAAATAATCCTGCGTTGTTCACTAATCAGGTAGCCATTTTCTTTTCTGATGAAGAAGAAAACGTGGTAAAATATAAGCTTAAAGCTATTGAAACAATGCTAGGCCGTTGTAAAGGAGATAAAATGAAAGAGCGGATTAGTCTAGACATTGATTTACTCTCTTATGATGATAGAGTGCTAAAGCCTAACGATCTGGCAAGAGATTATATAATAAGAGGAATAAAAGATTTAAAATAAATTTAGATATGAAATTTCTAGGAATTATACCTGCTCGTTATGCATCTACGCGTTTCCCAGCAAAGCCTTTGGCTATGTTGGCGGGAAAGACGGTAATACAGCGTGTGTATGAACAAGTTGTGGGTGTTTTAGATGATGCTTATGTAGCTACAGATGATGAACGCATCGAGGAAGCTGTGAAAGCTTTTGGAGGAAAAGTGGTAATGACTTCGGTTAATCATAAAAGTGGAACTGATCGTTGCTATGAGGCAAGTAGTAAGATAGGAGGTGACTTTGATGTTGTGGTTAATGTACAAGGAGATGAGCCATTTATTCAGGCTAGTCAATTAAACGCATTAAAGTTGTGTTTTGAAGATTCTACAACTCAAATAGCTACATTAGTGAAAGCTTTTGCAGCAGATGATTCTTTAGCAACATTAGAGAATATCAATTCTCCCAAGGTGGTTATAAGTAAAAATATGGATGCACTTTATTTTAGTCGTTCCATTATTCCGTTTCAGCGCAATGCAGTTCAAGAAGATTGGCTTAAAGGACATGTCTACTATAAACATATCGGTCTTTATGCTTACCGTAAAGACGTTTTAAGAGAAATCACTGCACTTCCACAGTCTCCGTTGGAGTTGGCTGAGTCTTTAGAACAATTGCGTTGGTTAGAAAACGGATACAAGATAAAAGTAGGTATTAGTACAATTGAAACAATAGGCATTGATACCCCTCAAGATTTGTGGCGTGCTGAAGAGTCTTTGAAGAATAGATCTTAATTATTTATGAATCGTACAATACAACCTGAAATAAAGAAACTAAAAGACTTTTCTGTTCCTAAACCTGAGCGGGTCATTTTACCTAATGGAGTGCCTTTGACCATTATAAATGCAGGTGAGCAAGAAGTTGTCCGCATGGATATAATATTCGCTGGTGGACGTTGGCAGCAATCTCAGAAATTGCAAGCTTTGTTTACGAATCGCATGCTTCGTGAGGGAACGCAAAAATATTCTGCATCAACAATAGCTGAAAGACTTGATTATTATGGTTCGTGGCTTGAATTATCGAGCTCTTCTGAACATGCTTATATTACGATTTACTCATTGAATAAATATCTCAAAGAGACCCTTGAGGTGATAGAGTCAATGATCAAAGAACCTCTTTTCCCTCAGAAAGAACTTTCTACTATTTTAGAAGCTAATATTCAGCAATATTTAGTTAATAGTTCAAAGGTTGATTTTTTGGCTCATCGTTGTTTGTTGGAGCATCTTTATGGTGAAAAGCATCCGTGTGGACAATTGATTGTAGAAAATGACTATCGTGCCATAACTCCGGAATTGCTAAATGACTTTTATAAAAAGCATTATCATTCTGGTAATTGCTCTATATTTCTCTCTGGAAAAGTAACAGAGGAGACTATTCAGCATGTAACTACTATTTTGGGGACATCCTTTGGTGAATACGATTTAAAATCTCCCAAAAATACTTTCCCATTTCTTGCTGCTAATGAGAAACGATTTTTCGTTGAGCGTAGTGAAGCACTGCAGAGTGCAGTTAAGATGGGTTCAACCACGATAACTCGTAATCATCCCGATTATCATAAACTAAGGGTTCTTTTAACTTTATTCGGAGGGTATTTTGGAAGTCGTTTAATGACTAACATAAGAGAAGATAAAGGATACACTTATAGTATATCTGCTGGAATCATGTTCTATCCAGATAGTGGTTTGATTGGTATTTCTACTGAAACAGATAACCAATACGTTGAGCCGTTGATACATGAAGTCTATAACGAAATAGATCGGTTACATCAAGAACCGGTATTCATTGAAGAACTAGAAATGGTTCGAAATTATATGTTGGGGGAGATGTGTCGAAGCTACGAGTCTCCATTCTCTTTATCTGATGCTTGGATATTTATAGCAACTTCAGAGTTGGATGATTCATATTTCTATCGTTCTTTTCAGGCAGTGAATGAGATTACACCTCTTGAAATTCAAGATTTAGCTCAGCGTTATTTATGCAAAGAGACATTAAAAGAGGTCATTGCAGGTAAAAAGTTGTCATAATTTGCTTTTATGTGAACAGCTATTTGGGATAGAAATTGTATCTTTGTCCAAATGAGATTTAAATGAATAACGATTTTAACGAATGAAAAAATATATATATACTACACTTTTTTTGACTCTTCTTTCGTGCGGAGGAGTGATGGCACAAGATAATAACACTAATAATGATGGCTTTTTTGGAAAGCTAAAGAATATTTTTTCAACTGAAATCAGTATCGGAAATTACACTTTCAAAGACGGTAGCGTTTATACTGGTGAATTAAAAGGACGGAAGCCCAATGGAAAAGGGAAAACTGTTTTTAAAAACGGAGATGTTTATGAGGGTGATTATGTTAAAGGTAAACGCGAAGGCTATGGTGTTTATACATTTCCAGATGGTGAAAAATATGAAGGACAGTGGTATCAAGATCAACAACATGGGAAAGGAATATACTACTTTATAAATAACAACCGTTATGATGGAATGTGGTTTCAAGATTATCAACATGGAGAAGGCACAATGTATTATCATAATGGTGACGTATATGTGGGTAATTGGGTGAATGATAAACGTGAAGGTGAAGGAACATATACTTGGGCAAATGGGGCTCAATATGCTGGTCATTGGAAAAATGATAAGAAAAATGGCAAGGGCTCTATGACTTGGGATGATGGTTGTAAGTACCAAGGAGATTGGAAAGATGATGTGCGCCATGGTAAAGGTGTATTTGAATATACAAATGGGGATAAATATGATGGGGACTGGGCTGATGACATTCAACATGGAAAAGGAATCTATTATTTCCATACAGGAGATCGTTATGAAGGTTCTTACCTTTTAGGTGAAAGAACTGGTTCTGGAGTTTATTATCATGCTAATGGAGATCAGTATGTTGGAAGCTTCAAAGATGGTACCCAAGAAGGTAAAGGTAAATTTATCTGGGCGAACGGTGCTATATATGAGGGCGACTGGAAGAATAACAAGCGTGAAGGTAAAGGAACCTATAAATGGAGTAACGGGGATGTCTATGATGGAGATTGGAAAGCCAACCGTCCCAATGGACAAGGAATATTGAACACTGTGGCTGGAATACAATATAAAGGAGAATTTGTTGATGGATTGGAAGAAGGACAAGGTGTTCAAATAGATAAAGATGGTAATCGTTTCGAAGGCTTTTTTAAGCAAGGTAAAAAGCATGGCCCTTTTGTGGAAACTGATAAAGAAGGAAAAGTGATTCGAAAAGGATCTTATAAATATGGTAGATTAGAATAAGCTATATCACTTATTTTTATTGTAAAAATAAAGATGAGGGTGTGTCATAACTCTCTTCTTGACAAAAGTGCCCCCGTCACAGACATCTGTAGCGGGGGCATTTTTCAGTTTTGGAGTGTTTTGACACACCTTCTCTTTTTATCTATCTGTTATAGATTAAATAGCTTAAATAATGTATTGTGAACTGATAGATTCATTACTCATTACTCTGCGGATCGTTTCAGCAAACATTTCTGCAATGCTCAGCTGTTTAACTTTCGAACATTTCTTTGCATAAGGAATACTGTCGGTAAATACCATTTCAGTAAGACCTGACTCTTGAACTCGGAAAGAAGCTGGGTCAGACATCACGCAGTGGCTAGCAATAGCTCTCACAGATTTAGCTCCTGCATCAATCATAATGTTTGCAGCTTTGGTTATTGTACCTGCTGTGTCAACAATATCATCAATTAATACCACGTTCTTATTACTTACATCACCAATAATTTGCATAGATGCTACTTCATTCGCTTTCTCACGAGATTTGTTGCAAAGCACGAGTGGCACACCTAAATACTTAGAAAAAGTGCTTGCACGTTTTGAACCACCCACGTCTGGAGTAGCGATCACTAGATCTTCAAGTTCCAATGACTGAATATAAGGGAGGAATACAGCTGACGCATATAAATGATCAACAGGGATATTAAAGAATCCTTGAATTTGATCAGCGTGTAGATCCATTGTTATAAGTCGATCAATACCTGCTACTGAAAGTAAATCAGCTACTAATTTTGCTCCGATTGAAACACGGGGCTTGTCTTTTCTGTCCTGACGTGCCCAACCGAAATAAGGAATTACGGCTACAACACTTTTTGCCGATGCTCTTTTCGCAGCATCAATCATCAGGAGAAGTTCCATTAGGTTGTCTGAGTTTGGGAAAGTTGACTGCACAAGAAATACATGTGCTCCGCGAATTGATTCTTCATAAGAAACTGCAAATTCACCATCCGCGAAGTGGGTGATATTCATATTTCCTAGAGGACAATTAAGACTTGCGCAGATTTTTTCTGCTAGATATCTCGAATTAGTTCCCGAGAATACCATAAAGGGTGCTTTTTCGCTCATTTTGTAATAGATGTTACCTATTTATTAATTTGCCTGCAAAGGTAGGAATTTCTCTTATTATATAGAAAGACTTATTGTAGAAAAAATAATTTTCTCTCCAACTTATCGGAAATATTTGTAGATTTGCAAATATGAATGAAAAATTACGGACATAGAAAAGAATATAAATAAATGAATTCACGCTTTTCAATTTATGTAGTATGTTTATTGCTTATTTCCTCTTTTATTTCGTGTACCGATATGGTACCTACAAGGGAGGTTCGGCTTATTGACTCGCTGAATGGAAAGGCTTATTCATACCGTTATCGTAATTTAGATTCTTCTTTTCAGTTTGCACAGAAAGCTTATAATCAAGTTAACTTTTATAAATCAGGGAAAGCAGAAGCAGCAAATAACTTAGGTTTTTATGCTTTCATGAAAATGGATTTTGATCAAGCTGAAAAATATCATAAAGAGGTTTATAAGTTAACAAAGAATGAACTCGAGCTTTTAATTGCAGACATTGGATTGATGAAGATCTGTCAGCGTACTGCATTTAATAAAGAATTCTATGACTATAGAAATAGCGCACTTAGGCGTATGAAACGCATTCGTGAGGAAAGTGATTTGTTTGCTGATCGTCACGAAACACTTCGATTAAACTATGCGTTCACTGAGTTTTATATTGTATCTTCGATTTATTATTTTTATCTTCAGCAAAGGCAAGAAGCTATTGTATCTATTGAAAATATTCAGGAGGACAAAGCGCTTGCCGATACCAACCAGCTGCTTTACTACCATTATATAAAAGGTTCTACTGCTTTAGTGGATGCTAAATCTCCTGATGAAATAAAACTTCGTGAGTTTGACGAACTCTATTTTACGTGGGAAGTTGCTCTGCAGAGTAATCACCTTTATTTTGAAGGGAATGGGTTGCAGGGACTTTCTAATTTAATGGTTTCTCCTACGAACTTTGAGTTTTATAAAACTAGGCGGATGCATGCCTTGACTCAATTCAATCTTCCAGTTGATTCCTTGTTCCCTTTGCGCTTAGCACAACTTTCATTGAAGAAATTTCAAGCGTACAATGACTTATATCAGATAGCTGGTGCATACGTTTCGATTGGCAAGTATTTAAATGCCCATGGGCGTTATTCAGAGGCTTTAGATACTTTGTCAAAAGCGTTGGAATGTGTCAATCAACACCATATATTATATTATCATCATGACACTGACACGCTTGACCAGCTATACCCTTTTGTTGAGGGGGACACCATTTATACCGGAGTTCCTTGGATAGGAAAGGAGAACATAAAAACAGTTCCTGAATGGATTTCGCGAATCCGTGACCAGCTAAGTGTTTCATATGCTGGACTTGGACTGAAACATGCTTCAGATTATAATCGAAATATTTATCTAGATATTTTAAATAGCACTCGTCAGGATAAAGAACTAGAGAGTCGTTATTTGTCTTTAGAAGCTGGTTCAAAACAAGTTTCAGTAGTCCTTTCATTGGTCATTGTCGGTCTGATATTAGTCATCATTCTTTGGTGGTTTTTAAATAAGCGCTCTAAGATTCGAAATCGTTTGGATATGGAACGGTTACAGAGAATTTTAGCGCTTTGTAGGGATATAACCTCTCGTATTCCTATGGATATTCCTCTAATTCAACAAGGGCTTGATCAATTGTTTGGAGATGGACGAGTGATTTTAGAAATGAATGCGGAGAATAAAGCGGTACTCACTCCATTACATCGTTTAAGTAGAGAAGAAAAAGCATTAGTAAATGTACTAAATCCATATATAGAGTGGGCTATTGATAATGAGCAAATGGTAGCCGCTTTAAGCGATGAACGCATTCAATTAGAAAAACAGCGATATATTTACGAGCAACACATTGCTACTAATAAACGTCAGAATTTAGTAAAGAAGGCTTGTTTAGCTATTGTGAATGGAATCAACCCTTTTATAGATCGTATATTAAATGAAGTTCATAAACTAACAGATAAAGGATACATTACTGATGAAACAATAAAGAAGGAGAAATATCAATATATTGATGAATTGGTATCTACAATTAATGAATATAATGATATTCTTGCGCTATGGATAAAAATGAAGCAAGGTACGCTTAGCTTAAATATTGAAACGTTCAGCCTGAACGATCTGTTTGAACTTCTGGGCAAAGGGCGCCGTGCTTTTGAAATGAAGAAACAGCAGCTAGAGATTGAACCTACTAATGCTATGGTGAAGGCTGATAGAGCGTTAACCCTATTTATGATTAATACTTTAGCAGAGAATGCTCGTAAATATACTGGAGAAGGCGGAACAATCAAAATCAGTGCACATGCTACAGATAGCTATGTTGAGATCTCAGTAGAAGATAACGGCAGAGGGATTTCAGATGAAGATATTGCTCGTATTATTGGTGAAAAAGTCTACGATTCTCGTATTATAGGAATGAAAGATGCGCCCGATCCAGATAATTTAAAAGTGAATAAGGGGAGTGGGTTCGGATTAATGAATTGTAAAGGGATTATTGAAAAATACAAGAAGACAAACGATTTGTTTAAAGTCTGTGTTTTCAATATTGATAGTAAACCAGGAAAGGGCAGTCGCTTTTATTTCCGTTTACCTTTAGGAGTACGTAAGATGTTCGGCATCTTACTTTGTTTGATGTTGCCTTTTGGTTTGTCATCTTGTTTTCATGAATCGCTTCCTTCGTCGACGGAAAATGATGATTCTAATCTATCCATAACAGACTCCACTTATGAAGACTTATTAGATTCAGCATCTGATTATGCTAATGCTGCTTACTACTCAAATGTAGACGAAAATTATGAAAAAGCTTTGCAGTATATTGATTCGGCAATGGTCTTGCTTAATCAACACTATAAGAAGTATACTCGTTCTGAGACGCCCCACCAATATATGAAATTAGTAGGCGAGGGAGTTCCTGCTGAATTGGTATGGTGGAATGAACTATTTGATTCAGACTACCACGTTATTCTGGACATCAGAAATGAAGCAGCTGTTGCTTTTTTGGCATTAAAGCAGATCGATGCATATAATTATAATAATGCTGCATTCACCGATTTATATAAAGTTCAAGGAGAAGATCAGACATTAGAGGGATTTTGCCGGCAATTGGAGCGTTCAAATACAAACAAAACAGTTGGAATCATACTTTGCTTTATATTGTTGATCGTTTCATTAGTGGGCTATTATTTTCTATATTACAGGAAAATGCTACATAACCGTCTGAATCTGGAGCAAGTACTTGAAATCAATAAGAAAGTTTTTGCGGCTTCATTAGTTCGGTCTCATCCTCAAGAAAATGAAGAAGCCTTGCAGAGAGAAGAAAATACTCTTAAAGAAATTCCTCAGCGGATTGTAAATGAAGCTTTTGGATCATTAAATGAGTTGCTAACGATACAGTTAATGGGAATTGCTGTATATAACGAAACAACACACCGGTTGGAATATGCTTCTTGTCCTAGCCAAGAGATGCCAGAAATCGTACAGCGATGTTTCGATCTTGGAGAATATTTGGAAGAAATTAATATTCAGGCTATACCGTTATTAGTTGAAGCTGGAGCCGAACATCAATGCGTTGGTGTCCTTTATCTAGAGCGTAGAGAAGATGCTGTACAAGAAACCGATCGCCTCCTGTTTGAGCTAGTAGCTCGTTACGTATCCATTGTAGTGTTCAATGCCGTAGTTAAGTTAGCAACGAAATACCGGGATATTGAATCAGCTCATGAAGAGGCACGTCGGGCTTCTTGGGAAGACAGTATGCTTCACGTACAAAACATGGTTCTTGATAATTGCCTTTCAACGATAAAGCATGAAACTATTTATTATCCGAATAAGATCAAGCAAATTGTAGGTCGATTAAATGCACAAACTCTCACAGAAAAGGAGGAGAGTGAAGCAGTAGATGCCATCACCGAATTGATAGAGTATTACAAAGGTATTTTTACCATTCTAAGTTCATGCGCTTCCAGACAATTGGAAGAAGTCACTTTTCGTAGGGCTACCATTCATGTACAAGAACTGATGGATGCTGCTGAAAAATACTTTAGGAAAGCATCAAAAAATCGAATGTCAAGATTGGAATTGATCATTGAATCCATAGATGCTAAAGTGATTGGAGATAGTAATCAGCTACGTTTTCTTTTAGAGAACCTGATTGATGAAGCATTGACTTTCGATGAAGAAGGAATCATACGATTGCAGGCCTTTAAAGATAAAGAATATATTCGCTTCCTATTCACTGACACAAGGCGCGAAAAAAGCTTGCAAGAATTGAATCAGCTATTTTATCCAAACTTAAAGCGGATGACCTCTGGTGAGAAGGGAGAGTTGAAAGGCACAGAATACCTCCTATGCAAACAAATCATTCGTGATCATGATGAATTTGCAGGTAGAAGAGGTTGCCGTATTAATGCTGAACCGGCCGAAGGTGGGGGATTTACCGTCTACTTCACCCTCCCGAAAAGATAAAGAAACACATAAAAGTTATTAGATAAGTAAAATGGAAGAACAGAAATTTAAAGTTATTATTGTTGAAGATGTGAAATTGGAACTGAAAGGTACCGAAGAGATATTCCGTCATGAAATACCTAATGCAGAAGTGATTGGCACAGCTATGACCGAAAGTGAATTTTGGCCATTGATGGAAGCTCAATTGCCCGATTTAGTTTTGCTGGACCTAGGCTTAGGAGGTTCAACTACAATTGGTGTCGATATTTGTCGAAACATCTTCAAACGTTATAAAGGAGTTCGAGTTTTAATTTTCACAGGTGAGATTCTAAACGAGAAGTTATGGGTAGATGTATTGAATGCAGGTGCCGATGGTATTATTCTTAAAACGGGGGAGCTGTTGACTAAAACTGACGTACAGGCAGTGATGGATGGGAAAAAGCTCGTATTTAATTATCCTATTTTGGAAAAAATAGTTGATCGTTTCAAGAAATCTGTGTTTAATGATACAAAGCGTCAAGAGGCAGTCATTAATTACGATATTGATGAGTACGATGAGCGCTTCCTTCGCCATTTAGCTTTAGGATACACGAAAGATATGATAGCCAATCTGAAAGGAATGCCTTTCGGCGTTAAGTCATTAGAAAAACGGCAAAATGATCTGATAGGACGACTTTTCTCCAATGGAGAGCGGGTAGGGGTAAATGCCACTCGTCTTGCTGTTCGTGCATTAGAATTACGTATTATTGATTTAGATAATCTAGAAGCTGACGAAGAATAAAAATAGGCACTGATGAAGACGAAATGGCGTATACTACATCCTGCAACGATGTTCCTTCTGCTCACAATGGCGGTGGTTTTTCTTTCGTGGATATGTGACATCTACGGATTAAAAGTCAGTCTTCCGCAGTCGGGTGAAGATATACGAGTTCAAAGTTTGTTAAGCCCCGAAGGTATTCGTTGGTGGTTAAGGAACGCCATCAAGAATTTTACAGGATTTGCTCCGTTAGGAATGGTTATCATTGCTATGTTTGGACTCGGAGTAGCCCAACATTCCGGCTTTATAGATGCATGTATACGTTTAGGGGTTGGAGATCGGAAAGAGAAGAGAAAAATAATCTTGTGGGTCATTATTCTGGGACTACTTTCAAATGCAATTGGTGATGGTGGATATATTATTCTGCTTCCGATCGCAGCAATGCTCTTTCAATGGGTGGGGCTTCACCCCATAGCTGGAATAGTCACAGCCTATGTTTCTGTAGCGTGTGGATATAGTGCTAACATTGTTTTAAGTACAGTAGACCCTCTTTTGGCGCACACCACTCAAGAAGCAGCATTATCTTTAATGGGGTATCAAGGGAATACCGAGCCTCTGTGCAATTACTTCTTTATGAGTGCTTCTACAGTAGTGATTACTGCAATTGTATATTGGGTTACTTGTCGATGGCTACTTCCCACCTTGGGTAAATATGAAGGAGATATGCAGGTAGAAGCTTACCGTCCTTTATCTCGTAAAGAGAGACGTGCGCTGATCATAGCACTTGTAGTAGCAGGATTATATATAGGCCTTATCCTGTGGCTTACATTTTCCTCTTATGGTATTCTTCGTGGAGTTAATGGTGGGTTGATGCACTCGCCATTTATAGCAGGTATTTTGTTTCTTCTTTCTTTAGGTGCTGGCTTGACAGGGTTATCTTATGGATTTGGTTCAGGTCGTTATCGTACGGATAAAGATGTGATTGAAGGACTAACTCAGCCCATCAAGCTTTTGAGTGTGTATTTTGTCATAGCATTTTTTGCCGCCCAAATGTTTGCCTGTTTTGAGTACTCTCACTTAGATAAATGCCTTGCCATCATGGGAGCCGATCTGCTTTCCTCTTTTGAATCGACCCCATTATCTGCGCTTAGCTTATTTATATTGTTCACAGCATTTATTAATTTGATCATGGTTTCTGCTACATCAAAGTGGGCATTCATGTCTTTCATTTTCATCCCCATGTTTGCGCAGATGGGCATTTCGCCGGATATCACACAGTGTGCTTTTCGTATAGGCGACAGCTCTACGAACGCGATAACCCCTTTCTTATTTTATATGCCTCTTGTTTTGACATACATGCGTCAATATGACAAGCAAATTACGTATGTGTCCTTGCTAAAATATACGTGGAGATATTCATTATTCATCTTAATAGCGTGGATCTTGTTATTTATCGTTTGGTACTTGTTGAGGATACCAATGGGGTTGTAATTCATAATCCATAGATTTCACATAATAAAAAAGCCACCTCCAGCGTAAATGCTGAGGTGGCTTTTTACATTCAATCCGCAAGTCTTGTTTTAGAATTGCTTGGGGTCTATTTTAGCATACTTAATCCGTTGGCGACGCCATGTATATATAGCATGCAATATTCCGTCTTTACCTTGAATGATACTAGGGTATGAATATTGGCTTATAGGACTATCCTCTAAGGTCAAAACCGTTTTCCAGTGAATACCATCTTCTGATATAGCTACGCAGAGAGGAGTTCGTGGCCCTTTAGGAGTACCAGGTAGTGTTGCAAAGTTATTGTAGATAAGAGCATGTCTACCGTCGCTCATTGTTACTGCATCAGTACCTGAGTTGTTGTTGGGGACATCTAAAAGCGTTACTTTGCTCCATGAATCACCATTATCATTACTCCATGCCGTAGCAATTTGTCCATTTCTTGTCCGACACAGAACCTGCAATTTCCCATTCTTGTGTTTCAGAATGCTAGGTTGAATTGCGTAAATTGGTTTAGCTCCTTCGCCTTTGATTGCTTCTCCCGCTTCTTGATCATCCACAATCTTTCCACCTTTCAGGCGATTTTGAGTAGGGATAGAAAGTTCCGCATCTAGAGGACCAACCATCTTCCAATTTTTGCCTTTGTCATCAGATATCTCGAAATGAATGCGCCAACCCTCATTACCTTCTGTGCTTGACGGACAAATGATACGTCCATTAATGAATTCCGGCTTGTTTTTGATAGGGCCAAGGAATCCTTTCGGCAATGGTTCTCTTTTGCTCCACGTTTTACCTCCATCCTTGGAGCGAACCAGCCAACCAGTCCAGTCGCTTACTTTCAAACCAATTTTATAGAATAAAACGAGGTCACCTCCAGGAATCTGGAATAAAACAGGATTCCAACAAGCTTTACGACGTGCTACCAGTTTGCCTTTTTCATCCTTTACAGGAGTAGTAGTCGAGTCGATACCAGCTAAAAGAGCCTGAGAATCTTTGAGTGAAAAGACACCGTCAGCTGCAAGTTTAGGAGCTGTCCATTCTTTAGCACCTTTGGGTTTTCGGCAGACCCAAATACAACAATCCGGATTACGTTCTTTTGTACCACCGAAGAAAGAAGCCACCAAGTCGCCGTTCTTCAATTCAACAATTGTAGCACCGTGGCATTCAGGAAATGAAGATTTCTCATATAGAAATTCATCGCTTACAATAGCCTTGTTTTTAGTTGGAATATCTACACTGAAGTGATACTTACCCGAACCGATTAACTCTTTTCTACCATCTGGAAGATAGACTTCTCCAGTTGTGTTAGCTGGTAGTTCAATGTCCCATTCCAAGTGCATGGGCGTTTTTGTCCATTTACTTGTGATTGGTCCATAAATACTTGTATACGAAGCATCAACATTACTAAGATCTTGAATATCAAATGCAGGTTGGAAAACGATATGTTTATATCCTGATTTCCAACGATCAGAACGTATACCAGCCAGATTATTGAAGCACCAAGGCAACAAATCTCCGAGCAACATAACGTGGTTTCCACTATTCATACCCGGATTAGCCGTATCACCATTCCAAAGTTCCCAGATAGTCGTTGCCCCCTGTGTTGTCATATACCCCCAAGAAGGATACGTCTTGTTAGTAGCCAAGAGATACGCCACGTCAGCATGTCCTCGGCGAGTTAATTCACGCATCAACCATTGAGTTCCAATCACACCTGTGCTAATATGTCCCTTATTGGTAGTAATGATTGTAGTTACAGCATTCTTCGCTACTTCCTTAATATACGCTTTTGGAACCAATCCGAAGGCTAAAGGTAAGATGTTAGCCGTAACGGTATTATTTCCATAATAGATACTATCCGGATACAAAGTATGACCAGGAACAAGAGAGGTACCTTCTTTCACATGAAGAAAATGCTCATTGAAGGCATCCTTCATTTTATGTTCCAGATCTCCCCATTCTTGTGCTTCAGCAGTCAATCCTTGAATCGTTGCAAAGCGGTGCATCAGTTGCAACACTTTGAGATAATACGCAGTGGAAATTAAAGCGCCATCGGTATTGCGAGCAGGGTCTTGGCTATGGATCATCTCAAGAGCTTCAGGAGGAACACACCAATCTCCATATTTATCTTTAGTTACTATATAATCTTTCGTCATATAATACTCACGAATATGAGATAACCATTTTTTTATAGCTTGATAATTGTCTTCTATTGGGCGTTTGTCTCCAAAATTAGTAAACAACATATCACAGATTAATGGAAGCGTTGAAGGCCAAGTTACATTATCAGAGTAATAATTCCAATAAGCAGGTGCTACGTCTGGGATACAGCCATCTTCACGTTGCGCTTCACGAATATCGCGTGTCCATTTATTGTACATCGCATAATTATCGAAAAGTAAGCTTTCTCCCCAAGAACCCATAGCGTGGTCAGCTAGCCAAGGTTGGCGTTCGTTGCGTTGAGGACAGTCAACCGGCATACCTTTGTAGTTGCTTTTGATTCCCCAGAATGCATTGCGAACAATTTGGTTCAAAGTTTCGTCCGAACAGTTGAAAGAACCCGTATGGTCCATTTCATCTTCAACCACTTCAGCTACAAAATCTTCAATCTTAGGTTCCTTGTATCCGGTGATTTCTACATAACGGAAACCGTGATATACAAAGCGAGGCGCCCAAGTTGCTTCTTTAGGTTCGTGTCCATTCACAATATAAACATCTGTGCAGCGAGCATCCCTTAAGTTCTTTGTGAAGATTTCCCCGTTCGATTCTAAGCGTTCTGCAAAATGAAGTTTAATACTGTCGCCAGCTTGACCCTTAATGCGGAATCGTACCCATCCTGCCATGTTTTGGCCAATATCTAAGATATATTTACCTTTTAGCTTTGTGATGGCGATAGGCTTCAATGTTTGAGTAACCTTCATTCCTGGCATCATCTGTGCACGTAAAGTACCCGATGGAATACTTACCCGTTGGGCAGCCATCCAATTCTGGTCGTTGTATCCAGTCTGCGACCAATTGCCTAACTCTTTGCGAGCATCATATTCTTCGCCGTCATATTCATTATTACTGCGGATTGGTCCCTCCGTAGTCAGTTTCCACGATGTATTCGAAACAATAGTCTCTTTACTTCCGTCGGCGTATTCAATAATTAAATTCAGGCGAAGTTTCGGATAGCCAAATGTGGTAATCTTGTAAGGCTTATAGTTCTGGCGCATAGTGTAAAAACGGCCGTTGCCTAAAGTCACTCCGATTGCATTCTCTTTGTTGAGCTGTGAGGTAACATCATAAGTGTTATATAGCACTGTCTTCCGATAATCGGTTGGTGATGGTGCTAAAACCTGATCTCCAATTCGCTTTCCGTTGATGAACAGTTCGTAAAGACCCATTCCGGCAATGTGTATAGTAGCCCGCTTAATCTCTTTTTTGCAAGAGAATTCTTTGCGAAGATATCTTGCAGCTAAGCGGCTCCATTGTGTTTCACTGTCACCGGGAGCAGCACGATCTAGACCAATCCATTGACCTTGCCAATCAGCTTCATTGAACAAGCCCATACTCCAAGAAGCCGGACTACTCCAATTCGCTTCACCCTTGTTAGAATACACTTTCACTTTCCAGTAATAGTGAGCATTACTTTTTAGTGTTTTTCCCTGATAGGAAACCCATTGTGAAGCATCTGTTTCAATCTTACCAGAGTCCCACATATCACCTTTTCCTTGTTCTAAAAGCTCAGGGGTAGATGCAACAAGAATGTGATACGCTGTTTGTATCACATTCTGTTCGTTCGATTCGATACGCCAACCTAGATGAGGTTGGTGCGTATCGATTCCTAGTGGATTCTTTAGCTGTTCGGTTCGCAAATGAGTCACATTTACATTTGCATGAACCATTCCCGTCAAGGGTAGTAGCACAGTAAAGAATAATAATATCAGTATTTTTTTATTCATGAATTTAAATTAGATAATTAAATAAAGCGATTACTGACTTTATATAAAAAATCAGGATTACTTTTCAGCGCCTTGACGATCCGGAAGAGAGGTCCAATCTTTGCTTACATAGTTTTTGCTGCTGTCCACAACGATAAGAACCTGGTCGTTTCCGCTGCAATAGCCACTATCATGTTGGAACTTGTGTGTACCATTGTCAAATTCACCAATATATTCCAGCTTACCATCTTTTGCAGCATACCACCATGCATTCTTTTTAGCACCGCTAATTTTGCTAAAGTCAATTTCCATTGGGCGACCAGTATAGTTATATACCAACAGATAATCTTTACCGCGAGTAGCAATAGCTCTGTCGTAACGCTCACCGTTTTTACCAGCAATAATAGATTGATCAGGTACGCGTTCAAAGAATGGGAATGCCAGCATCAGATTTTTCAAATACTTCATTTGGTTATAACCAGGATCATTCAAAGCATCATACCAAGGCTTTTTAGCGCCATAAGCACCACCAACACCCGGTTTAATGAATTGCATAATAGAATTGTGTCCGTATGTATGTCCAAAGGCACCAGCAAAAACTGACCAGTAAGCATATCTACGTACATCGTAATCTTTCCATTTTAGTTCATTCTCATCGTGCAAACCTTGAGGTATTTCCTCGTAAATAGGTTCTCCGTCGATAACCGGTTTCATAGGATTCATAGCCATGCTACGTTCAACAAAACGCCAGTTATCTTCTTCAGTATTCTCCTCAATAGGATAATCTCCATCCCCATTACGTTGACCATAGCGACGGTGTCCACTTTGGAACATATTAAAATCTAACCATGAAGCATTGTTAAACCATGTTGCAGACGTTGTTCTTCCACGTGGATGGAATGTCATTAGATGATTCTTATCAATCGCTTTGATAGAAGTAGCTAAAGCCTCCCATACATCAGTTTTAACATCCCCACGAATATCACCTCCGATAAACCAAATGATATTAGGCTCATTCTTGTAGCGCTCAGCCAAAAACTTACCATAAGCTTTAGCTTGTTCTACCGTCATTTCGCCACGATTAACAGGGCTTCCCCAGATACAAACCATACCGATATACAACCCCTTTTTGGCAGCTGTACGTATGATGTAGTCCATGTGATCCCAGTAACCATATACTCCCTTACGATCAATGTTTTTGAAATTATATCCATCGATCATAGAGTATTGTCCATAGAAATTCATAGATGGCACATTATTCAAAGTCTGCACTTGAATCACATTATATCCACGGCGTTTACACTGTTCAAGATAATATTCAGCTTCATCTCTGTTTAAGCGTTCAGGTAGTAACCATCCTGTTTCACCTAACCAAAAGAAAGGAGCTCCATTCTCATGTTTCAAATATCGTCCTTCATCAGAAACAACCAATTTCCCGTTATCCCAAGGAATATACGTTTTTTGCGATGTCTTCTGAGCTACGGCAGAACTTGCCAATGTTAACAGTAGCAATAGGAGAGGATAAATCTTGTTTTTTTTCATTGCTTTTTTGTTTTCTTAGTTTTCTATTTATTATAGTTTTATTGTTTTATTACTCGTTGATTAGTGCTTATTCTTTAGCTGTCATCTTTTCAAATTCAATAGACGCTAAGATAAATGGGCCAACCGATTTCGGATCATTTTCAATCACAGGCTCGCTGATATAATACTCAAACGATCCGTCGCGATATTTTTTAGAATCGCCGCCTAGTCCGGCAACTGCACAGCAATTGGTGATTGTATAGCTGTTGTCATCTTCACGGCGAATAAAAGTATCAATCATTCCCTTAAACGCTTTGCGAGTGGGTTCAATATACTCTTTACCAATATAACCCTTATTGATAGCTTTAGCTAGTGTATATATAAACAGTGCAGTTGCAGATGATTCCAGATAATTACCTTGACGATCCCCTTGGTCAGTAACTTGGTACCATGTTCCCGATTTAGGATCTTGATATTTCACCAAAGCCTTAGCAATGCCTTGCAACACCTGTATCACACTGTCGCGCTTAGCCGTTTCTTTAGGAAGATAATCTAGCACATCCACGATTGCTGCGCCATACCATCCGATACTTCTGCTCCAGAAGTTCGGCGAACAACCCGTGCTAGGATTTGCCCATTTTTGCTCACGACTCTCATCCCAACCATGATAATAAAGCCCTGTGGTAGGATCATAGGTTTTGCTAGCGATAAGCAGAATCTGTTTCACTGCTTCATCATACAAAGCTGGTTCCTGAAAAGTAGCACCATATTGAGCTAAATAAGGAGAAGCCATGTAGATACCATCCAACCACATTTGGTGAGTATATTTTAGCTTATGCCAAAAACCTCCCTCTTTTGTACGAGGTTGTTCAGCCATTTGCTTACGTAAAGTATCCATCGCTATTTTATAGCGTTTATCTCCAGTTTTCTCATAGAAATCAAAGAGAATCTTACCCCCATTTACGTTGTCGATGTTAAACGATAGATATTTCATCGTTTTGATGTGCCCTTCAGTATCAATTAAGCTGTCCGCATAAATCTTGGCATACTCATAATAAGCAGTATCTCCGGTATGCTTCCATTCTTCCAGCATAGATTTTACCACAAGTCCGTGAGTATATCCCCAACGCGGTTTTTTAGCTTTTTCGATCATCCATGGCTCTGGAAAACGTTTCATCTCAGAACGAGCCATTCGTACACTCCATTTTTCAGTTTCAGCTTTTTTAGGCGTTGTACATGCAATAAAACAAGCCACTCCGCAGGCTGCGGTTAATCTTAATAAATATTTGTTCATATTGGTCGAATTATTATTTTCCAATCAAGACATATTCTTGTCCTGCTTTAGTCGATAAATCGTATAGATAAGTTTTTGCAATTTCCACTTTATTGAGCTGAGCCTTTTCATTAATTAATGGCTTTGCAATGTTGGGAACAGCATACAGAGGATTAGAATTTTCACCCTTTGCCGCTTTCAATCCCTTTCCAGTAAGAGGGTTTAGAGAACGTAAGCGACAGTTCCCACCAATATGCGATTTGACTACCAACCGTTCTACTTTTCCCTCTTTCCAAGTTAAATCAAGCTCAAAACCTCCTCGAGCAATAATCCCTTTCACAGAACCACTTTTCCAAATAGAAGGAAGGGCAGGGAGTAAGTAGATAAAGCCATCATAACTCTGCATCAACATTTCTGCAATTCCTGCCGCACAGCCAAAGTTCCCATCTATCTGAAAGGGTGGATGCGCATCGAACAAGTTAGGGTACGTACCCCCTTTTTTCTTTTCGTTGCGTACCAATGTCAGCTGGTCAGTGATCAATTTGTATGCATGGTCACCATCGAGAAGGCGTGCCCATAAACAAACTTTCCATCCCATGCTCCAACCTGTAGAAGGATCACCACGGTGGATCAATGAAGTGCGAGCAGCGTCAAAAAGCTGAGGAGTTCTGTAAGGTGAAATCTGGTTACTTGGGAATAGTCCATACAAGTGAGAAACATGTCGGTGGATATCCTTCGGATCATCCCAGTCGTACATCCATTCTTGCAATTGTCCCCAATGACCAACCTGCATAGGAGCCATTTCTGTGAGACGTTGCTTTAAGTGATCAGCAAAGTCCTTATCCGTATCTAAAATCTTAGAAGCAGAAATAATGGCTGTCCAAAGGTCAAAAATTAATTGATTATCCATGGTGCAACCTGCTGCCGTTGTAGCTTCCCCATTGCTTCCCGAATGAACATTTTCCGGTGAGTTACTAGGGCAAACAACTAGCCAATTATGAACAGGCTCCTTTACCATAATCTCATCAAAGAATAGTCCGGATTCCTTTAAAATAGGGTAGATTGAACGTAGAAACTCAACGTCCCCTGTGTACAAGTAGCGCTCCCAAAGGTGGCGACAAAGCCACGCACCTCCACTAGGCCACATACCCGAAGGAGCTTTATCTAATGCACCGGTGATGCGCCAGATATCAGTGTTATGATGCAACACCCATCCGTCGGCTCCATACATGATTTTAGCCGTTTGCTTCCCCGTTTCGCTCACCTCTTTGATCAGCTTGAACAGAGGCTCATTCAGTTCGCTTAGGTTAGTCACTTCTGAAGGCCAGTAATTCATTTCCAGATTGATGTTACACGTATATTTGCTATCCCATGAAGGAAAGAGCTTATCATTCCATATACCTTGCAGATTTGCCGGTTGTCCACCCGGTTGCGAAGAACAAATTAGCAGGTAACGTCCGAACTGAAAATATGTAGCAACTAAATGTGCATCATTCGTTTTGCTGAAATTTTCAACTCGTTTGTCTGTAGTTACGTTCTTATATTGGTCTTCTCCTAAATCCAGAGTCACTCTATTCATATATTTACGATAGAAGTCAACATGATTTTTCTCCGCTAAAGCAAAAGAATGAGAGATAGCTTTTGATAAGTAGTTTTTTGAGCGTTCAACCTCGTTGCCGGTAATATCGTGATAGTTATTGAAGTTTGTAGCAATAGAAACATATATAATAGCCTCGTTAGCTCCTTCAACAGAGAGCACACCATCCGCACAAGTCATTTTTCCACCTTGATTACGGGCAGTCATTCTACCTTGAAATTGAACCTTACCTTTCAGCCCCTCATGCCAAGAAGATACACCAGACAGAGTGACACAATTTCCATCCTCAGAGTCGATCATCACATCTTGATGAGGAGACGTCAGTTGTGCATTGAAAGAAATCTTTCCGGGCTGACTTGCTGTCAGTCTCACCATCACAACTTGATCAGTAAATGAAGTGATCGTTTCTCTTTGGTACTGAACTCCGTCCACCACATAACGCACAATAGTACGTGCTGAGTCCAAACTTAGCTCACGGTAATAATTTGAATAACGGGTGTGTCCAGGGAAAGCAATACGAAGATCGCCAAAACTTTGATAAGGCATTCCTGAGTTAGTTTTAGCCATCACTTTCTCTGTCGCAAGAGTTTGAGCTTCGAGGTATTTTCCGGCAAAAACAAGCTCACGCACCTTTGGGATATACTCCAAGGCATTTGGGTTCGCATTGTTGTTAGGACGTCCGGCCCAAATCGTTTCTTCATTAAGTTGAATTTGCTCAATCCCCGGTGTTCCATATACCATAGCTCCCAAGCGCCCATTCCCTAAAGGCAACGCTTCTGTCCATACTTGTGCAGGACGGTCATACCATAGCTTATATTCTTGCGAAGATTCTTTATTCTCTTGCGCATGAATACACCCTACAGACATCATTACAAACAGATATCCGATTAATCTCTTTTTCGTTATTTCCATCTAATAGCTTTTATATATTTATAAAAGGACGTTTGTGAGGCGTTTTTGTACCCATTTTGACTCCTATATGGGGTTGGGATAATTATATAAATTCTGCTAATGAGAAACACTCCTAAGTTGTAAATTCAAATATACTTTCTATATTTGTGCTTTGCAAATATCGGGCAATAAATAAGCCTGTAAATGAAAACGAATAAATCAAACCATATATGAATTTAGAAGAAGTTTTAAACTACCGTAGGTCTGTACGTTCCTACGCTAAAGATAAACAGTTAGATACAGATAAAGTAAAGCACTGTTTAGAACTAGCAACTTTGGCTCCCAATAGCTCTGATATGCAGTTGTGGGAGTTTTATCATATAACTCAACCGGAGTTGATGTCGAAGATTTCCAAAGCTTGTCTTGATCAGAAAGCGACAGCCACAGCCTCGCAAATTGTTGTATTTGTTACTCGTCGAGATTTATTTCGTGAACGGGCGAAATTTGTTCTTAATTTTGAGAAAGGGAATATCGAGCGTAATAGTCCGAAAGACCGACAAGCAAAGCGAATCAAAGATAGAGAACTTTATTATGGAAAAGTGATGCCATTTCTATATGGCCGCTTCTTTGGACTCTTAGGTTTTTTCAGGTCTCTTCTATCTAATCTTATTTGCCTATTTCGTCCGATGATACTTGAGGTGTCCGAAGGGGATGTGCGTGTGGTTGTGCATAAATCTTGTGCATTGGCTGCGCAAACCTTTATGATTGCAATGGCAAACGAAGGATATGATACATGTCCTCTAGAAGGTTTTGACAGCCGTCGTCTTAAACGAATACTGAATTTACCTTGTGGCGCTGAAATAAATATGGTTATTCCTTGCGGTGTCCGAGATGGTAATAAAGGTATATGGGGCGAGCGGTGTAGAGTTCCCTTTGAAGAAGTTTATCGTAGTCTCTAGGATTATTGGCTACTTCTGGAGGTTTAAACTAGTTATTTTATATCGAAAAATAGGCTTGGGCGGATAGTGTTGCTATCTGCCCTTTTTAGTGTAACTATGCTTACCTTATAGTTACACTATACAAGTAGGATGGTGTAACTATCATTAGTTATTTTTTTAAGTTATTTTCCACGACCGGAGAATAAATGATCGATGAAACGAACGATATAAACAATTGCAACTCCTGCAATAATTAATACAACAATGCGACTTAACATAGGTCTTGATTTTGATTTAACGAAACAAAGTTAAGTATAGTTTTCCATATTTGATCAGTTTGATAGGAAGAAATGCAGATCTTAGAGCTGAAGGCGCGAAACTCACTCCAGAGTTCGTGGTTTTTTAAAAGAAGAATATTTAGACTACTGCTGCTAGTATAAGTTTCATTGAAAATGTCCATGGCGTAAACGTGAAACAAATGCATTTACTGAATCATTTAAATATATCCACAGTTTTTTCGGATTGTCCAGAAAAACAATAGCAAGTATGCTAAATGGAAATGAAATTTGAAAAAGCAAAAACCGCAAATGACTTATTATAAAGTATTTGCGGTTTTTATTTGTGATTCCGAAGCGATTCGAACGCTTGACCCACGCCTTAGAAGGGCGTTGCTCTATCCAGCTGAGCTACGGAACCATCCTTATTTGCGGTTGCAAAGGTAGTGCTTTTTACGATAATACAAAACTTTTTTGCATCTTTTTTGTGACAATTTTCCTTTATTTCTAGAAATCAAGCATTTACAAATGCATTATTTTCGCCAAGCATTACCCATTTGCGAATTTAGATTTATTTTACAACATGGAACTTACTCGGAACTTATGTTAAGTTTTGATTTTTTTAGAGAGCTTTTAGAGGAATATGGTCCAATATATTACATATCTACTTTTGAAATTGATACAAATACCTCGAGAAAATGCATTCTCTTTAGGCGTAGGTGTTTGCCGAAAAAGAGATTCTTTTTCAGACTCTGTAGAATTATAAATAGACTTATTCTCAATAATAATTATTTCAAAATTAGGGCTTAGTCCTGTGGAAGTATTTGATGAATAAAAATCAGATATATCGATGTCTCCCTTTGTTGAGAGTAATCTTTCATTAAAATAGGGAACTAGAACATCTCCTTTCTTTAATCTATCTTTCACGAGTGCAAAATCTTGATTCTTGACTACAAGTAATGTAGAATCAGTGGCTAAGTATGATCTGTGAAAAAAATGGTGCATGAAACTTTTCTGGAAAATGAGAGAAAAACCTTTCAGGTACTAATAGATATTTCAATTTTTCATATCTATAATTATATTGTGCAAAATTTTTCTCTGGATATTTATCCTTTTTTGCGCTATGGCACCCTCCTATAAGGAGCATAATTAAAAATAATCTTATTAAGTCTCATAATTCAGAGCCTGTTTAAATTTTATTTAACCCGTTGGCGGAATTAAATTAGTATTTATTTAATATATTTGCAAACATTATAATTCTTATGAAGATATTTAAGATGACCGGAATTTATAAAATAATTAAAAAACTTCTGTTTTCTGCCATTTTTATAGCTAGCCCTGTTTTCTTATATCTGTTAATAGATGATATTTATCCGTTTTTTAGTTCTTATATAATACTTCTTCGAATTTTAGTATGGACAATAATAATCTTAATTCCAACTTTTTCACTTTGCTATGGAATATGGGGAAACAGAAGCCTAAAGGAGTACAGTAAATATTGCCCAATAAAAAAAATAAAATCCACATTCTATTTTTACCTACTGAGTCTGTTATGGCTCTTCAGCATTGAATACTTATGTTATATAAATAATAAAGATATATTTTCCATTAATGATGAGTATTATGAATATGAGATGAAAGATGAATTAAATACTATAAACATAAGATTAGACTATAACAGCAATTATTATCATAAATATAGTCAATTACTATCTAGTATAGAAAGAAATAAGCAATATACCTATACAGAAAGGAAAGAGGATTTATATTTATGTATTCAAACTGATACAATCTGGCTTATACCTAATGCTCTTCCACGTAGCGGAGGAGGTATGGGGGCTGAGTTCGAAGAAAGTAAATATGATGAATATATAGACGTTGGAATACGTTTATTTGGTGAGAGAGGTAAAGCAATACGGGAATGTGGTAGTAAAATAATATTAGATAATTTGAAACATCGTGATAGTATTGCAGGCATAGAAATCTTTAATCTGACATTAGATAAAGTAAAATTTTACAAAGAAAGAAGCCTTCAAATAAGAAATGCTTTGGACAACAAGAAGAAGTTAGGCCTCAGCTTTTCCTCATTTATTACGTATAATATATTCAACAAAGGAAATATAATTAATCACAAGAGTAAAATGATTAATCTGATTGTACTTTTACAGATTGTGATTACAACATTTGTCTCTGGTTATATTTATAAACAGGCATATAAAATTTTAGATGGAGAATAGAAAAGAACAATTGTAAGCCTTCCAATTGTTTACATAAATGCTTATTTAAAGAAATCAGGTAACTCCATATCAGGAAGATCTATTTCTGGAATGCTCTTGATGAGAGATAGAATATCATCATCTGAGACAGCCTCCTTTTCTAATTCTTCAAGTTGGCTTTCCTTATACTTATAAGCCTTTCGGGTACGTACAGCTGGCCTTTTTGCGAATGCGTGAAATAGCCATATCCGAATCCGATATGGTTTTTGGCGTATATTTATCTTGCTTCGTCGTGAAGGTTTTAAGGATAACCATAAGCGCGTTTATCGGCTTTATAAAGCGGAAGGATTAAATTTACGTTCAAAGCGTTCCCGTAGAAACAGATCCGGAATGCATAGAGAAGGTTATCCTGCAGTAAACGATATAAATCAATGCTGGAGTATGGATTTTGTATCCGATACATTGTATAACAAACAGAAGTTCAGAACACTGACTATTATCGATAATTTTAGCAGAAAGTGTGTCGCCATTGAAGTTGGGCAATCCTTAAAAGGTAACGATGTTGTTCATACATTAGAGCAATTACACCTTTTCTATGACATTAAGCCACAAAGAATAAAGGTTGATAATGGACCGGAATTTGTTTCAAAAGAATTGGA
>JAFABG010000029.1 GCA_023426145.1 Bacteroidota bacterium
TGCATATAAGTTGTGCATAGAGTGATGACATATTAAAAGTTTGCTCACTTCTAATATACTAAATATCACGAATATGTACAACTTATTTGAAAACATCTTATTAGATAATTAATTCCGCCAACGGGTACATATAGTTAGTTTGTACATAGTAATAATGGCACTTATTAGTAAAAATGTACTATCTTTGCAGCCATAATTTTAAGTATATGAGGAAAAATATATTCATATTGCTAATCACCTCTCTCTTCTGTTTAGAGGGGGTTGCACAGAATACAACAAAGAACTCATTGGAGTTAGGCTTCCAATTTTATGGACTGCCTATTCCAGATATAGAACTTCCTATGGGTACTATGTTTAGAATCGGTTATGACATAGTCCCTTATAAGAAGAACCTCGTCTTTAGTATCCAACCTTATGTCGGAGGTGGTTTATTCGCGCAAAAAGCCTTAAAGGGAAGAGAAACAGACTATGATTTTAAATATAAATATAATATGGGTGCCTGGGAGTTAGGCATAACTCCTAAACTATACTACCCTTTGGCTGAAGACGAACTCTATGTATACTTAGCCAACGAATTCAGTTTTATCAACATGTACGCGCGGACATGGGATAATGACAAAACCCTTGTCCGACGTTCAAATAATTATATGGACTTTTATTATACTTGTAAAATAGGCGTTTTAGTGAAAAGTTGGAAACAGAATGCAGCATTTTGGATCGGGTATACCACACTTGATTTAGCAGAAACTATCAATAAGAACCGACCGCGTGAAATCTCTGCCTACAGAAACGAGAAACCGGGTATTTGCTTTGGAGCAAGCCTCTATTGGTAAAATAGGATAACATACCTTCGTCTTTCATTAAGGACTGTTTAGACAACTTCATTTATGATGTTTTCTTATGGTGCTTAATTTATCAATTCCTCAGCGATACATCAATCACGTTAAATAAGTTACTGATTTATTGCAAGATATGTATATAAATAATTATGACACCATACCATTGGCATGATGTCATAATCTTGATAGAATCCTGTCATCACACTAAAATCTTGATGACAGGATAAAAAACACTAACCTAATTTAATTCTTCTTCCAAAGCTTACTCATGTCTTCAAGAGTCTTTCCCTTAGTTTCTGGCACCCATTTCCAAACAAAAACAGCCGCAGCAACACAAATAATTCCGTATAAGCTATAAGCAAACATCGGACTAAAATCATACAATGCGGGGAAAGTGGACGACACGATATAGTTGAATATCCACTGAAAAGCAACAGCTATTGCGACCGCTTTACCACGAATCGTATTGGGGAATATCTCAGAGATTAAGACCCAACAAATTGGTCCCCAAGACATCATGAAGAAGGCAGCATATACGATCACTGAAAATACCGGAACGACCCCTTTTATAGCCATACTATCACAAAGAGCGACGGCAAAAGCCCCAATAGCCATGCCTATGGAACCAATAATCAACAAAGGTTTACGTCCAAAACGATCGACAGTGAATATAGCTACCAAAGTGAATATGATGTTTACGATACCCATGATAACAGTTTGCATCATACCACCACCTTCTGCACCTGCGTTTTCAAATATTCGTGGAGCATAATATAGCACGGCATTAATTCCTATAGCTTGTTGAAACACAGAAAGTAAGATACCAATAACGATTACGGTTACTCCATACGTAAACAGCTTTTCTGTTTTTTCATGCGATGTAGACTTTATATCATTGAGAATTTCCACAGCTTTCAATTTGCCGTTAATTTTCTCCAAAATAGAGTACGCTTTATCTTCTTGTTGCACCAAAACAAGGTAACGTGGAGTCTTAGGCACAAAAAACAACAAAAGGCCAAAAAAGGTAGCAGGAAACGCTTCTGAACCAAACATATAACGCCATCCTTGATTCACTGTCCACATATCCGATTCGGGGCTTACAGAATACATCCCAGCAAGATCTTTAACGATGATAGGATTCTGATGCCCTCCCATGATTAGGAAATTTACAAAGTAAACAACTAACATACCAAAAATGATGGCAAATTGATTGCACGAAACCAACGTTCCACGAATATTCGAAGGTGCGATCTCAGCAATATACATCGGACATACTGCCGAGGCCAATCCTACGCCAATTCCTCCTAATACACGATAAAGATTAAACGCTATAAGCAAATCCATGTTAGGCTTTCCATATTCGAAAAATAGCACTTCTGGATAATAGGATCCCAATGCTGAAAGAAAAAATAAGATGGCCGCAAGTCGTAAAGAGTTTCTTCGGCCTAAGCGAGAAGCAAAAACACCTGACATAGCACCTCCAATCACACACCCTATTAAAGCGCTTGAAGAAGTTATCCCATGCATTACTTTGTTATAATGGAAATCGGTGGCCGACAAGAAGAAAGCTTCTAGTCCTTTCTCGGCACCTGAAATCACTGCAGTATCATAACCAAAAAGTAATCCTCCTAAAATGGCTACAGAAGTTATTGAATACAGGTATAATTTACTGCCTTCATTCATTGTATTATTCATAGTTTAAAAATGTAGATAAAGTAGTATAGTAATTAAATAAAAGTAAAAGCGATAAAGCAAGATTCATGCTCTATCGCTTTTGTATTTGAGGGTTATTAGCAATACATGTTCAATATTGCTTCATAAAGTTCTTGTTTTCCACTGGTTTGTTTTGGTTCGCCTTTAGATTTAGCATAGGCTACAACATCTTCTAAAGCCAATTTTCCACTTTCAAACTCTTTGCCTTTACCTTCATCGAACGATGCATAACGATCTGCCAACATTTTTGTATATGGAGAATCGTTCAGCAAAGCTGCAGCGCTTTCTAAAGCTCTTGCCATGGCATCCATACCGGCGATATGGGCAATGAAAATGTCTTCAAGATCAGTTGAATTACGACGAGTTTTAGCATCGAAGTTTGTTCCACCTGTTCCGAGTCCATCATTACGAAGGATTTGCATCATAGCCTGAGTCAATTCATAATTATCGATAGGGAATTGATCGGTATCCCAACCATTTTGATAATCACCACGATTAGCATCAATTGAGCCAAGCATACCATTATCTACTGCAACAGCCAATTCATGTTCAAAAGTATGGCCAGCCAAAGTTGCATGATTTACTTCGATATTAACTTTGAAATCTTTCTCAAGTCCGTGAGCCTTTAAGAAACCGATAACTGTCTCTGTATCCACATCATATTGATGTTTTGTAGGTTCCATCGGTTTAGGTTCGATCAAGAAAGTTCCTTTGAAACCACGAGAACGAGCATAATCACGAGCAATAGTCAACATCTGTGCTAAATGTTCTTTCTCTCTTTTCTGATCTGTATTCAGAAGAGACATATACCCTTCACGACCACCCCAGAAAACATAATTTTGTCCACCAAGCTCTATCGTTGCATCAATAGCATTCTTAATCTGCACAGCAGCACGAGCTACCACATCAAAATCAGGATTAGTTGCTGCACCATTCATATAACGTGCATGACCAAACACATTTGCTGTACCCCACAATAACTTGATTCCAGTTTCGGCTTGCTTCTGCTTAGCATAAGCCACAATTTCTTTCAAGTTAGCTTCATATTCCTCAATACTAGCACCTTCAGAAACCAAATCAACATCATGAAAACAGTAGAATTCGATACCAATTTTTTGCATGAATTCAAATCCAGCATCCATCTTATTTTTTGCTGCTTGTACAGCATCTGCATCACCATTCCATGGGAATTGCTTTGTACCCCCACCAAACTGATCACCACCTTCAGCACACAATGTGTGCCACCATGCCATGGCGAATCTCAACCAATCCTTCATTTTCTTTCCGTTAATCACTTTTTCTGCATCGTAGTAACGGAACGCCATAGGATTCTTACTATCTTTACCTTCGAATTTAATCTTCTCAATTCCTGGGAAAAACTCTTTTACTGCCATAATTTTAATCTATTTAAAAGTTATTATACTATCATTTTTAGCTTGCACGCTAGTTTTTACTTCATTGTGGTGTCCCCATTGATTTTTCAAGGCGGCATTTCCATTTAGCGTATGCATCAGCATACTCTTGCTTTTTAGCGACATTGGGTTCAATCACATCTAGCTTATCTAATGTAGCAAAGGCTTCATTATTGTCTTTATAGATATTAGCACCAATTCCCGCTCCTTTTGCTGCACCTACAGAACCATCCGTATCGTAGAGTTCGATGGTAGCGCCTGTTACACCAGCCAAAGTATCACGAAAGATAGGGCTTAAAAACATATTAGCATGTCCAGCGTGTATCTTGTTTACAGGAATACCCATTTGCCCCATAACATCAATTCCATATTTGAAAGAGAACACGATTCCTTCTTGAGCTGCTCGTATTATATGTTGCTTGCCATGAGTATTGAAATCAATCCCTCGGATACTGCATCCTATTTCCTTATTGTTCAACATTCTCTCAGCACCGTTTCCAAATGGAAGAATACTGATTCCCGCACAACCAATAGGAGCTTTTGCAGCTAATGCATTCATCTCATTATAAGAAATTCCCTCTGGAGCAATCGTTCGTTTAACCCATGAATTAAGAATCCCGGTTCCATTGATACAAAGCAACACTCCCAAACGGGTTTGCTCGAGCGTATGATTGACGTGAGCAAAAGTGTTCACTCTTGATTGTTTATCATAATTCACTTCGCCATTTACACCATATACCACGCCTGAAGTACCCGCCGTAGATGCTATCTCACCTGGATTAAACACATTCAACGACAAGGCATTGTTAGGCTGATCACCTGCACGATAAGTTATTGGAGTACCTTCTTTCAATCCCAATTCTTTAGCCGCAATCTCATTAACACGTCCTTGCTCTGCAAACGTTGGTTTTATATCAGCGATTAATGATGAATCAAATCCATAATAATCCATCACGATATCAGCCAAACGATTATTTTTAAAATCCCAAAACATCCCTTCAGATAATCCTGAAACAGTAGTACAAATTTCGCCACTTAGTTTCATTGCAATATAATCTCCGGGAAGCATTATTTTGTAAATCTGCTCATAAATTGCAGGCTCATTATCTTTAATCCATGCTAATTTTGATGCTGTAAAGTTCCCTGGAGAATTTAATAAATGAGAAAGGCATTTTTCTTCTCCAATAGTTTTAAAGGCATTCTGACCATACGGCACTGCTCGCGAGTCACACCAAATAATGGAAGGACGTAACACTTGCTGATTCTTATCCACGCATACTAAACCGTGCATTTGATAAGATATACCAATCGCTTTAATTTCAGGAGCACTAATGCCCGACTCAGCCATTATTGCTTTAGTCGCTAACTTTAGGTTTTCCCACCAACTGTCAGGATCTTGTTCGGCCCACCCCGGATTTACCGCTATAATATTGGCTTCAGTTTTTGGAAAAAATGCAGTTGAAACACACTTTCCAGTTTCAGCGTTTACCAAACTCGCTTTTACAGACGAGCTACCTATGTCATACCCCAATAAAAACATGATTTCATTCTTTAAAAGTTAACATTAAAAAGTAAGTCTATTTATTTCTAAGTATCAGCTATTTATCGCCTAATCTTATTATATATTTTTTTATCAAATTTATAATAACGTGCTGCACGATGAGCCACTCCTTGTTGTTTCTCCTCCAAAGGAACTACATACTCCATCATGGCTATTTTTTTATGAAAGTTACGCACGTCAACAGGTTTATCATACACAAGTTCAAACAATGTTCTCAATTGAGCAGCCGTAAATTTCCGAGGCAATAGTTCGAAAAGCATCGAAGGGTTAAACTCTACAAATTGTCTGATATACACCAATGCTTCTTTGATAATCAAGTTATGGTCAAAAGCCAACATCATTATATCTTTCAACGCTACCCAGCAAGCTTGGTGATCATCCAAGTTCTTATCCAATGTCCGGTCTATTTTTACCATCGACAAATAGGCAATAGTTACAATACGCTCAACCCTCGATTGCATTGCTCTTTCCAACCAACGAACATCTTTAGGGTTACAGGTTCTGTTCTTCGAGCCAAAGGCCTTGAACTGAATCAAGTTTACTGTCTTAAGTCCTGTCAATTCATTAAGAACGCGCTGAGCAGCCTCGTCTAGGTCCTCATCCATATAGATAAGACTTCCTGGAAGTTTCATATCATGATATACTTCACCGTTCTCTTCACCAGCACGCTTCACTAGTAAGACTTTAAGTTGTTCACCGTCAAACCCAATCACTACACAGTCCACTGAGATGTGATTATTTGCCAATGGTACATTTTTCTGTAAACTTTGCATATTCATTTTATTATCAACAGTGCAAATATAGAAGCCTTAAATCATTGAAACAAGATAAATAAGTATGCTATAAAACATTGTTTTCCATATATATACATATCATACAACATACAATATCAAAACAAGGTGTTATCTTCCTAATTACAATATGTATTTTAAGGTTTCAATGGAGCCCTATCCCATCTAGATCATCATTAAAACATAGAGCTTTATTATCAGCACATTTCATCATTTCCCACATCTATACGCAGACAATGACTTATTGTATTTTAAACGATATCATATTTTGCGCCCGACATTTTTTTTACTATCTTCGCATGCGAATATTAAAAAATCTAAAATGAGACCTCATCCAGTCATTTTGTCTATTGCAGGCTCCGATTGTTCAGGAGGAGCCGGAATTCAAGCCGATATTAAAACCATTTCGGCATTAAGCGGCTACGCTGCTTCAGTAATAACATCCGTCACTGTACAGAACACCCTAGGTGTACAAACAATATGTTCGCTTCCTTCGGAAATAGTAGGTGGTCAGCTTGAAGCTGTAATGGAGGATCTGCAACCTGATGCTATAAAAATAGGAATGATTAATGATGCTCAAATCGTATCAATGATAGCCAGTTGCATTCGAAAATATTCACCCGCACATGTTGTTTATGACCCAGTAATGCTATCTACCAGCGGAAAAGAGCTCATGACCAACGAAACTTTGGAAGAAATTAAGGAGAACTTGTTACCTCTTGTGACCTTAGTCACCCCCAATATAGATGAAGCCATGGTACTGACCAATATAAGAATAGAAAACATAGAAGACATGCATGAAGCTGGTGAAATACTGGTGGACAAATACCACACTAATTTTCTAATTAAAGGTGGACATTTAGCTGGATATAATGTTTATGACATGTTATTACTCACAGACCATACTTATCATATCTACCAACATGCTAAAATAAAAAGTAAGAATTTGCATGGAACCGGATGCACGCTTTCTTCAGCCATCGCAACCAATTTAGCAAATGGGTTTGCAATGAACGAAGCTGTCCAACATGCTAAAGAATATATTATCAAAGCCATTATTGACGGGCAGAATTTAGAAATTGGAAAAGGAAATGGTCCCCTATGGCATTTTCCCGACACCTCTGCACAAATGTGTACATATTGTGCGGTTATGTCATAAAAAACCATAACTTTGCACCCGCATTAAAAAATCAATTAAATTATATAGATATGAAAGCATTTGTATTTCCCGGCCAAGGTGCTCAGTTCGTAGGAATGGGTAAAGACTTGTATGAGAACTCAGCTTTAGCAAAAGAATTATTTGAAAAAGCAAATGATATCCTTGGATATCGTATAACAGATATCATGTTCGATGGTACAGATGAAGATCTTCGTCAGACAAAAGTAACTCAGCCTGCTGTATTCCTTCATTCAGTAATCTCTGCACTTTGTATGGGTGATGATTTCAAACCTGAAATGACAGCTGGACATTCACTTGGTGAATTTTCTGCGTTAGTAGCAGCTGGAGCATTAAGTTTTGAAGATGGATTGAAGTTAGTATATGCTCGTGCAATGGCTATGCAAAAAGCTTGTGAAGCAACTCCTTCAACAATGGCAGCCATCATCGCATTAGCTGATGAAAAAGTCGAAGAAATTTGTGCAAGTGTTAATGCTGAAGGAGAAATATGCGTCCCTGCAAATTACAACTGCCCAGGACAAATTGTAATTTCAGGTTCTGTTCCAGGCATTGAAAAAGCTTGTGAACTGATGAAAGCCTCAGGAGCAAAACGTGCTCTTCCTTTAAAGGTGGGAGGTGCATTTCACTCTCCTCTAATGGATCCGGCTAAAGTTGAATTAGAAGCAGCTATTGTTGCCACTGAAATTCACGCTCCTAAATGCCCTGTATATCAAAACGTAGACGCACTCCCCCACACTGATCCAGCAGAGATTAAGAAGAATCTTGTTGCTCAATTAACAGCTTCTGTTCGTTGGACTCAAACGGTGAAGAACATGGTTAGCGATGGTGCTACAGATTTCACAGAATGCGGCCCCGGTGCTGTACTACAAGGCTTAATTAAAAAGATAGATGGCTCTGTTACTGCACACGGAATTGCATAAAACAGCTTCTTCATCTTTCTAACCGATATAACGTGTCGACAAGTCAAATTGTCGGCACGTTTTTTTATGTCTTAATGAAAGGCATCATGTTGTAAAACACACATCCATCGGCTTTGTCGTATAAACTTTCCGAATCTCTCTTTTGTTACTACTATAAGAATCATTTACCCAAAAATAGTGAACCATGAAAATACATGAGTATCAAGCTAAAGAGATATTTTCAAAAAACGGAATTCCTGTAGAAAAACACACCCTTTGCCATACTGCTGCTGGGGCTGCTGCTGCATATCGAAGAATGGGAGCTGATAAAGTAGTAATAAAAGCTCAAGTCTTGACGGGAGGTCGTGGAAAAGCTGGCGGCGTTAAACTAGTAGATAGTACTGATGAGGCTTATTTGCAAGCTAAAAGTATTCTAAGCATGAGCATAAAGGGGCTTCCTGTGAAGCAGATATTAGTTAGTGAAGCTATCGAAATTGGTGCAGAATATTACGTAAGTTTCGCAGTCGACAGGAACACCCGTTCGGTCATTTTAATAATGAGTGCGTCTGGGGGAATGGATATAGAAGAAGTTGCCCATAAATCACCTGAAAGAATTATACGGATAGCCATTGATCCATTTATTGGTCTTCCAGACTATCTGGCTCGTCGTTTTGCTTTCCAATTGTTTTCAGAGGCAACTCAAGCAAGTAAACTGGCTTTTATCCTCCAGAAACTTTATAAAGCATTTGTTGAGAATGACGCTTCATTAGTTGAGGTAAATCCATTAGCACTCACCAAAAAAGGAACGCTAATCGCTATTGATGCAAAAATGGTATTCGACGATAATGCTTTATATCGCCATCAAGACATCCAAGCATTGTTCGATCCAACTGAAGAAGAAAAAATAGAAGCCAATGCTAAAAGCAAAGGTTTTAGCTTTGTACATATGGATGGCAATATTGGCTGCATGGTGAATGGAGCAGGTTTAGCGATGGCAACAATGGATACCATAAAACTACATGGTGGAAGCCCAGCAAACTTCTTAGATATTGGTGGCAGTTCTAATCCGACGAAAGTTGTGGAAGCAATGAAATTGCTATTGAAAGATGAAAAAGTGAAAGTTGTTCTCATAAATATATTTGGCGGAATTACTCGCTGTGATGATGTAGCTCATGGGCTTATTCAAGCGTTTGAACAAATAAAGAGTAATATTCCTATCATAGTCCGACTCACTGGAACGAATGAAGATATTGGGCGTGAACTTTTATCACAGCATAGCCATTTTCAAATTGCTAAAACGATGCAAGAAGCAGCCCTTATGGCTATAAAACAATAAATAGAAATCACCTAAATTGCAATAAAATGAGTATATTGATTGACAAGTCCACTCGTGTGATTATTCAAGGTATCACCGGCAGAGATGGTGGGTTTCATGCAAAAAAAATGAGAGAATACGGAACAAATGTCGTTGGTGGAACTTCTCCAGGTAAAGGAGGCACTGATATTGATGGCATTCCGGTTTTCAATACGATGTCTGAAGCCGTAGGAATGACACAAGCCAACACATCTATAATTTTCGTCCCTGCAGTTTTTGCGGCTGATGCTATAATGGAAGCTGCAGATGCTGGGATAAAACTAATAATTTGCATTGCTGAAGGTATCCCAACATTAGATGTTATCAAAGCCTACAAGTTTGTGGAACAAAAAGGCGCTATGTTAATTGGTCCAAACTGTCCCGGACTCATTTCTCCAGAGAAAAGTATGGTAGGAATCCTTCCAGGGAAAGTCTTTCAGCAAGGAAGCGTAGGTATCATTAGTCGTAGCGGCACACTAACCTATGAGATCGTATATCACTTGACTATAAATGGTATCGGACAATCCACTGCAATAGGCATTGGAGGTGATCCTGTCGTTGGATTACATTATCTCCAACTATTGGAAATGTTTGAGAATGATCCCGAAACAAAAGCGGTTGTGTTAATTGGAGAAATTGGCGGAAATGCGGAGGAACAAGCTGCCGAATATATTCAATCGCACATGAATAAACCTGTAGTTGCATTTATTGCAGGTCAATCCGCACCAGCCGGCAAACAGATGGGTCATGCTGGAGCAATAATCTCTGGGAATAGCGGATCGGCACAAGGTAAAATAGAAGCTTTGAAAGCTGCCGGTATACAAGTTGCCAAAGAGCCGTCTGATATCCCATTCATGTTAAAACAAACAGGCATGACTCTACTATAAATTCTTTCAAAAACACTCAAAAAAAGAAGGTGTGTTAGATATACTAACACACCTTCTTTATATTCTAAATTCAGCTTGTCGATTAGTTTTTCGGCAATGCTTCTTTAACTACCATAGGACGACCTACATATTCAGCACCGTTCAATTCTTTGATAGCATTAGCTGCTTCTGAATCATCAGGCATTTCCACGAAAGCAAAACCTTTTGATCTTCTAGTTTCACGGTCTGTGATCAATTTAACTGAAGCAACAGCTCCATACTCTTCCATAACGTTTCTCAAGTCTGATTCCTTAACATTATAGTTAAGATTTCCAATGTACAAATTCATAAAATACAAATATAAAAATTAATAATTTCAACAACAAAGTTTTTTGGAAGTTCTTAATCAGAAATGGATATACTCAATAATTGAGAAAATTCACATGAAATAATCAAATCGAAATA
Organism: Bacteroidota bacterium; assembly: GCA_023426145.1. GTDB lineage: Bacteria > Bacteroidota > Bacteroidia > Bacteroidales > Bacteroidaceae > Bacteroides. The sequence continues at coordinate 11,078 of JAFABG010000029.1, forward strand.
AACCTTATATGTTTTATGATGCAAATTAAAGCATTTTTGAGTGATTATAGATTATATTTACCTCTTTTTATGCTATAAAATATCCTTTTTTATGAAATAAGATCAATACTTAACTTATTTTCTATTCCCATTATCTCTCATAAAAAAATCCTGATTCATCACGAACCAGGATTTTCATATGAGCTATTACTTTCGAAACTTAACTTTGTTACTTTACTTCTTCACCTTTCTCGTTAAAAAGTACAGTTAACTCTTCAGCGTCTTTTGTAGTTAATACCACTTTAAAAACCTTACCAGCCTCTGTTTCAGCAACGTAAGCTTCTTTCACAGTGGTTCCTTCATAACTTTTAGCTATGCTCAAACCCACTGCTTCCGGCAAATCTTTGACTTCAATCTTTGTAAACTCGTCTTGTGGAGACTGAGCTTTATTCTCTACTGCCGGAGTATTGCTCACTTCTTGTGCAAATGACACAGATCCACCTAACCCCATCACTAATGCTAATGCTACTAATACTCTTTTCATAATCGTTACTTTTTAAGTGTTAATAATAAAAGATTTTATTTTAAACCTCGATACTAACTATATTGCAAAACAAATGCCAGAGTTAGGCAAAGAACCATATACAACTATCAATCAACACATTAAGTAAATTAACACAAAATCACAAGTGTGGAATTAGTGTGGAATGATGGGGAATAGTGTGGAAAAAATTCCACTTTTAGAAAATGACAAGCAAATACTATTAAAAAAGAGAGAACTCATCCCTAATTTAATGTGTTATATAATTTATACCCAAATATTAGAAAAAATGAAAAGAGACACATTAAAAGTGCTAACGGCACAACCAGGTAAAAAACATACAGTTTCAGACTTTGACACAGAGTTTATCGGCGATATGTCTAAACAAGAAGGCAAAGAGCAGTTAGCACTCAACATCGAAAAATTATCGGCCTTGCAAAGTATGCTTTATGCGCAAGATTGCTATTCTGTTCTCATTATCTTCCAAGCAATGGATGCTGCTGGAAAGGATGGAACAATAAAACATGTAATGTCAGGAATCAATCCACAAGGATGTCAGGTATACTCATTTAAACAACCCTCAGCAGAGGAATTAGACCATGATTATTTGTGGAGGATCAATCGCTCACTCCCAGAAAAAGGACGAATTGGAATTTTTAATCGTTCCCATTATGAAGATGTATTAATAGCCAAAGTTCATCCAGAAATCCTCCTGTCTGGCAAAATCCCTGAAATATCTAAACTAAATGATATAGACGATGAATTCTGGAATCGACGCTATCGGCAAATCAATGATTTTGAGCGTTATTTAGCAGAGAATGGAACGTTAGTACTCAAATTCTTCCTAAACGTTTCTAAATCTGAGCAGAAGAAACGATTCATTGAAAGGCTAAATGATGAATCAAAAAACTGGAAGTTCTCTGCTTCGGACATTAAAGAACGTGAGTACTGGAATGAGTATATGAAAGCCTATTCAGATATGCTCACTGAAACATCCACCGAGATTGCTCCATGGTATGTTATTCCAGCCGATAATAAATGGTTTATGCGATACGCCGTAGGAGAAATCATTTGCGAACGTATGAATAAGTTGGACCTACATTACCCTCAATTATCCGAAGAAGCACTTAAGAGTTTAGAGGAGTATAAGAAAACAGTCTCTGATGTCGATTTTTAAATCCAACATCTTAAAAAAGTAAATGAACTGCTACTTCCAACTAAAAAAAACACGTTTTAGGAAGCTAGATTGAAGAATTACACTATTTTTGTAAAAAATGCAGCAATCACATTAAACTTCACAAAACCAGAACAGTCTAATTTAAAAGATATTATCATATAAATATTAAAGTCATCAATGAAAATGGAAACATCTGCCAAACTCTATTCGCTAAACTACAACAATGTTAAGACCTACTTGTTTGCTCTGCTTTTCGTTGCAGGAAATATCCTACTCCCGCAACTGTGCCATCTCGTCCCTTATGGTGGGCCTACTCTCCTTCCTATCTACTTCTTCACACTAATTGCGGCCTATAAATATGGCTTCCGAGTAGGTTTACTTACGGCGTTTCTCTCGCCCATAGTCAATCACCTATTTTTTGCTATGCCACCGGCAGCCGTTCTCCCCATTATATTAATAAAATCAACTTTACTTGCTGCCGCTTCCGCCTATGCAGCACATAAGATTAAATCAGTTTCCTTATTGCCCATTCTCTTTGTAGTACTCGCATACCAACTAGTCGGCACTATTTTTGAGTGGATCATTGAAGGTGATTTTTATATTGCAATCCAAGATTTCCGTATCGGCACTCCTGGAATGCTCATCCAATGGTTCGGCGGATACGCTTTGCTCAAAGCTATTTCAAAACTCTAAATACTTAGTCAGATGGACAGAAGAGATTTCTTAAAAGCAGTCGCCCTAACTGGAGCCGCGATAACCATACAGCATTCGGAAGCGATGGAAATACTCACTCAGACTATCAATAATACGACCAATGGAAAGCCTGATCTAGTGGCTGTAATGGGAGGTGAACCTGATGCTATGTTCCGCCGTGCTATCAATGAGCTAGGCGGAATGAAAGCCTTCATTAAACCTGGTCAAAAAGTCGTTGTGAAACCCAATATCGGTTGGGATAAAACCCCTGAATTAGCAGGGAATACCAATCCCAAGCTAATAGCTGAAATTATCAAGCAATGTTTTGCAGCAGGTGCTAAAGAAGTAACCCTATTCGATCATACTTGTGACGATTGGCAAAAGTGCTACAAAAATAGCGGTATCGAAACTGCAGCTAAAGAAACCGGCGCCAAATTGATGCCTGCTCATCTGGAATCATACTATAAATCTATCGCCTTACCGAAAGGCCAGAAAATGAAGAAAGCCAAAATCCATGAGGCTATTCTAAATTGTGATGTCTGGATAAATGTGCCCATTCTTAAAAATCATGGAGGTGCCAATCTCACCATTTCAATGAAGAATCACATGGGGATCGTTTGGGATAGAGGCTTCTTCCATCAAAATGATTTGCAGCAATGCATAGCAGACATTTGTACATTGGACAAAAAAGCCGTACTTAATGTAGTTGACGCCTATCGGGTAATGAAAACAAATGGTCCGAGAGGACGCTCCTCTTCCGACGTTGTTCTAGCAAAAGGGTTATTTATATCCCCAGATATTGTTGCAGTGGACACGGCAGCAGCTAAGTTCTTTAATCAAATACGTGAAATGCCATTAGAAAGCGTAGGCCACTTAGCCAAAGGAGAAGCTTTGCAAATAGGCAGAATGGATATTGAAAAACTGAATATTAAGCGAATTAAGATGTAAACCCCATGCTGAGAAAGACACGTATCGGAATAGCAGTTATACTATTCACACTAACTACTTTTTATTTTCTCGATTTTGCCGATATCCTGCCCAGTGAGTTTCATTGGTTAGCGCGATTGCAAGTGATACCGGCAGTGCTTTCGTTTAGCCTTATCATCTTAATTGCACTAAGTGCATTAACTCTCGTCTTCGGGCGTATATATTGCTCAACAATATGCCCAATGGGGGTATGGCAAGACATCATCATACGCATACGTCAGTCTATCGGAAAGAAAAAAAAGAGATATAAATTTAGACCAGCTAGAAATGTCCTGAGATGGACCATAGTAGCGATCGTACTAGCCACTACCCTACTCGGATTTACCACCTTATTGGCTTTAGTAGATCCATATAGCGCCTATGGACGTATTGCTGTACAGCTATTTAAGCCCATATACATGCTGGGAAACAACTTATTCGAATACGTCTTTTCTCAATTTGATAATTATACATTTTATAAAGTTGAAATCACGATTGTAAGTCTCTTATCTTTCCTCATTGCCCTTATAACATTCCTATCTATTAGCATATTGGCAGGAATTAAAGGACGCACGTTTTGCAACACGATTTGTCCTGTAGGTACTATTCTCGGGCTACTGAGTCGCTACTCACGATTTCAAGTCCGCATAAACACAAGTAAATGCAATAGTTGTGGATTATGTGAAACACGATGTAAAGCAAGTTGCATTAACAGTAAAGAGCACACCATTGATTCTAGCCGTTGCATTGATTGCTTTAACTGCATTGGAGTCTGCAAACAAAATGCATTAGTATTTACAACAAACGTTACAGATGAGGGCACCATTGTTAATGACTCTTCCAAACGGCGCTTTTTACTGGCTGGTGTTGCTGCCGCAGGAACAACAACGTTTCTTGGAAAAACGCAGAAAACACTTGCAAAGGTGAAAGGTACAACACCGTATGCTAGAAAAACATCAATCACCCCTCCCGGCTCAATTAGTCAAGAACGTTTTAATCAACAATGTACCTCCTGTCATCTTTGTGTCAGCAAGTGTCCTTCTCATATATTGAAGCCAGCTTTTATGGAATATGGATTAGAAGGAATCATGCAGCCCACAATCAATTTTGATAAAGGATTCTGCAACTTCGACTGTACGGTGTGTGGAGAAGTCTGCCCCAACCATGCAATCACTCCGCTAACAATAGATCAGAAACATCTCACTCAAATGGGATACGTTGTCTTTATTCAGGAAAACTGTATCGTTTATACAGACGAGACGAGTTGCGGAGCATGCTCTGAACATTGCCCCACACAAGCCATCTCGATGATACCTTTTAGAAATGGATTAACCATTCCCCATATTAATACGGAGATTTGTGTTGGCTGTGGTGGTTGTGAATATGTATGCCCAGCCCGTCCTTTCCGTGCTGTACATATCGAAGGAAACCTCGTTCAGCAAAAAGCAAAACCCTTCAAAGAATCAGAAAAACATAAGGTTGAGATAGATGATTTTGGTTTCTAAACTGATTGTAAGATGGAATTGAAAGTAAGACCCACTCTTGATAAAAAAACTACCCTTAATTATCCTCCACTTTCAATAAAATCACTAAATTCGTAGCGAACTATAAATCAGATAACAATTCATGGAGGTATTCACCAATAACTGGAATAGCCGTAAATATCAGATAGGCTATGCTTTAAGTGGAGGATTTATTAAGGGCTTTGCGCATCTAGGAGTGATGCAATCCTTATTAGAGCATGACATTAAACCAGAGATTATCTCTGGAGTAAGTGCAGGAGCACTTGCAGGAGTTTTTTATGCAGATGGAAATGAGCCTCATAAAGTTTTAGAATATTTTTCAGGGCATAAGTTTCAAGATTTAACCAAGTTGGTAATTCCCAAAAAAGGTCTATTTGAGTTATCTGAATTCATTGATTTTCTCCACACGAATCTCAAAGCCAAAAATTTAGAAGAGCTCCAAATTCCATTAATCATTACAGCTACTGATCTTGACCACGGAAGGATGGTTCATTTCCACCGTGGATCTATAGCAGAACGTGTTGCAGCATCTTGTTGTATGCCCGTTATGTTTGCTCCTGTAAACATAGAAGGTACTAATTACGTTGACGGAGGATTAATGATGAATCTTCCAGTTTCTACCCTTCGTAGAATTTGCGATAAAGTAATAGCTGTAAACGTTAGCCCTCTGATGGCTGAAGACTATAAAATGAATATCGTGAGCATTGCCATGCGCTCTTTTCACTTCATGTTTCGTGCAAACACATTCCCTGAAAGAGAGAAATGTGACCTATTAATAGAGCCATACAATCTATACGGTTATAGTAACACCGAACTAGAGAAAGCTGAAGAAATTTTTGAGCAAGGATATAATGCAGCAAACGAAGTTCTTTATCAATTACTAGCAGAAAAAGGTAAGATTTGGAGATAATTTGCTCAGCCGATATGATATAAAACCTACTGTATATGAATAGAAAAGATAAAATAATCATTTATCAAGTGTTTACACGCTTATTTGGCAACAATAACAACCATTGTACTTATAATGGTGACCTAGCCACTAATGGATGCGGAAAGATGGCAGACTTTACTATCAACGCATTAGAAGAAATAAAGAAGTTAGGTGCAACACATATTTGGTATACAGGTATTATAGAACACGCTACCCAGACGGACTACCAATCCTATCAGATAACTCCCGATCATCCGGCCATTGTTAAAGGCAAAGCAGGTTCTCCGTATGCCATTAAGGATTATTATGATGTAGATCCAGATTTGGCCAATGACGTCTTAGAACGAATGCAAGAATTTGAGAACCTGATAAAACGCACACATCGCTCAGGAATAAAAGCAATTATAGATTTCGTACCGAATCACGTAGCTCGGCAATACCATTCCGACGCACAACCAGATGGTACCACTGAGCTAGGCGCCAATGATGATTCTAGCTATTCCTTTAGCCCTTATAATAACTTCTATTATATTCCGCAAGCAGAATTACATGCACAATTTGACATGAAAGAAGGTGCAACAGAACCTTATCATGAATACCCAGCCAAGGCTACGGGAAATAACCGTTTTGATGCAATGCCAAACATTAATGATTGGTATGAAACGGTAAAATTAAACTATGGGGTTGATTATGTGAATGGCTGTACAAAACATTTTTCTCCAACCCCTGACACTTGGATAAAGATGCTTGAAATTCTCCTATTTTGGGCTTCGAAAGGCATTGATGGATTTCGCTGCGATATGGCAGAAATGGTTCCTGTTGAATTTTGGGAATGGGCTATACCTCAAGTAAAAAAAGTACATCCTGAGATCCTATTCATCGCCGAAGTCTATAATCCGAATGAATATAGAGATTATCTATCTCGCGGAAAATTCGATTATCTATATGACAAAGTCGGTTTGTACGATACGCTGAGAAACATAACTTGTGGATATGATTCGGCAGCATCAATAACCCGTTGTTGGCAAAGCTTGAATGGACTTGAAAAACAAATGTTGAATTTCCTAGAGAATCATGATGAGCAACGCATTGCTTCAGACTTCTTTGCAGGTGATCCCCATAAGGCTATTCCAGCGTTAATTGTTTCAGCTTGTATGAACGTAAATCCAATGATGATTTACTTTGGACAAGAATTTGGAGAGCAAGGTATGGATAGCGAAGGATTTAGTGGTAGAGATGGGCGCACCACAATCTTTGATTATTGGAGTATTAACTCAATTCGTCATTGGCGAAACGGTGGTAAGTTTGATGGAAAGATGTTAACAGATGGACAAAAGAAGTTATACCGAATCTATCAAAAAGTGCTAACACTCTGTAACGAAGAAAAAGCCATTTCTAAAGGCGTATTTTTCGATCTCATGTATGCCAACCTCAATGGATGGCGCCTCAATGAACACAAACAATACGTATTTATGAGGAAATACAATAATGAGTTACTATTCATCATTGTCAATTTCGACAATCAGCTCGTTGATGTTGCAGTAAACATACCTTCTCATGCTTTCGATTTTTTACAAATACCACAAATTGAGAAGTATCAAGCTATAGATCTTCTGACAGATACTAGAGAGGAGATTAACCTTTTACCCTATAAAGCAACAGAAGTATCAGTAAATGCTTTTAGCGGAAAGATTTTAAAGATAGTATTATAGTAGTAAGTATTCCCCTTGCAAACATTTCAAATGCTATGCAAGGGGAATTATCTATCATCAGTTATTTTTTTCTTCTTAAAACAACAGCAGTACGAGCAGGAATATAAAGCTTCATCCATTCCTTCTTTTCCTTTTTATATAAAGGATCTGCAATTGTGAAATGAACAACAGAATCATCAGTTAGCCCATTGCCTCCAAAGGACGTATCATCTGTATTCAATATCACCTCGTAAGCGCCAGGAGTTACCAGAAATCCATAATCAGTAAAAGACTGCTTAGGGTTAAAGTTAAACACAAAAACTAAGTCTTTTCGTGAGTAAGCCAGTACCTGATCACCATCGTTGTGCCAGATTTCCTGTACAGGAGTTGCTTCAAAGTCTTTTACACTCTTAATCACTTTCAGCATCTCAACATCAAAATCTCCCATATAATGGTAGGCAAGATTTTTATTATCCACAAGATCCCATTGGCGACGAGCATATTTACAAGACCAACCATTCCCTTCTCTCGGGAAATCAATCCACTCAGGATGCCCGAACTCATTTCCCATAAAATTAAGGTATCCCCCATTAATTGTAGAAGAAGTGAGCAGACGAATCATCTTATGCAAAGCAATGCCTCGGTTAACGACATAATTTTCATCACCTTTCTGCATATGCCAATACATATCAGCATCAATTAAACGAAATATGATCGTTTTATCGCCTACTAATGCCTGATCATGACTCTCTGTGTACGAAATAGTCTTTTCATCTTTACGACGATTGGTTACTTCCCAGAACATACTAGAAGGCTTCCAATCCTCATCAATCTTTTCCTTTATGGTCTTAATCCAGAAATCTGGAATATTCATAGCCATACGATAATCGAAACCATAGCCTCCATCTTCAATCTTAGTGGCCAGTCCAGGCATACCCGAAACTTCTTCTGCCACAGAAATTGCTTTAGGATTGACTTCATGTATCAACTTATTAGCCAAAGTTAAATAGCAAATCGCATTATCATCCTGATGTCCATTATAATAATCAGCGTAATTGCTAAAAGCCTCTCCCAGCCCATGGCTTAAATACAGCATAGAAGTTACTCCATCGAAACGGAATCCGTCGAATTTATATTCTTCCAGCCAATATTTACAATTCGATAAAAGAAAATGAATCACCTCATTCTTTCCGTAATCAAAGCAAAGCGAATCCCAAGCTGGATGCTCTCTACGATTATCAGGATAGAAATATTGATTGGGATCACCAGCAAAATTAGCTAACCCCTCCACTTCATTTTTGACAGCATGTGAATGCACAATATCCATGATCACAGCAATCCCCAATTCATGAGCAGCATCAATCAATGCTTTCAACTCATCCGGAGTGCCAAAACGAGAGGACGCCGCAAAGAAATTAGAAACATGATAGCCGAAGCTTCCATAATAGGGATGTTCTTGAACCGCCATAATCTGGATACAATTATATCCATCTTTAGCTACGCGAGGAAGGATTTTCTCACGAAATTCATCATAAGTCCCTACTTTCTCTTCTTGCTGAGCCATTCCTATGTGGCATTCATAAATCAGCAATGGACTAGTAGTCGGTTTGAATGTTTTCTTTTTAAACTTATACGCCTTTTCCGGTGCCCATACCTGCGCACTGAAAATCTGAGTATTAGCATCCTGCACCACTCGTGTGGCCCAAGCAGGAATACGTTCGCCCTGACCTCCGTCCCAATACATATTCAGTTTATATAAATCGCTGTGTTTAATCGCATCTAAAGGAAGAGTAATTTCCCAAACACCATTTTTCAGTTTGGTGAGTTTATATTCGGCTTTCTCCTCCCAATTATTAAAAGTACCTACAATATAAATGTGTGTTGCATTTGGTGCCCATTCACGAAAGGTCCATCCATCAGAAGTACGATGTAAACCAAAATAAAGATATCCTGAAGCAAAATCAGACAGAGTTTGCTTCCCTTTATTAGTTAACTCGCTTTCTTTATTCATGGCATGCAGATGACGGCCTTCAATAGCCTCTGCATAAGGTTGCAGCCAAGAATCATTATTGATAATATTGAGTGTCTCTTTCATATCAGAATTGAATTAGGTTCATGCTTTCACTTTTACAATAACTTTTTTCACGCCATCAGGAGTAATACCAGGAGCATGTCCATCCTGAGGGAAAAATATAGCGAACATTCCAGGTTTTACAGTCACGTATGTTTCTGCAAGCCCTTCAAAGAAAGTAATATCTTTTTCTACATTGTATGAAGCATCAGCCGGATAACAATCTTTAGCTGCTGTATACCCCATTATTTCGACTCCAGATAAAGGAATTTGAATATCAATAAATTCTTTATGTGTCTCTAATTTAGCATCTTCTTTCGCTTTCGGTTTTGTCTGTGCCACGCTTACGAACAAATCTTTTCCCTTCAACTCCGTTTTACCAAGCTCCATATTCTGAAGATCATTTGATTTTAAAAAGTCAGCTGCTTGAGCAAATAAAGGATTTAAAGAAGCATACTTTTCTAAGTTTTCTAAAGTATCTATAACCATATGTGTTAAATTTTTAAGTTTATATTTTTAGGTATTATTCTATTCAAAATCATCAATTGTATAATTAATGAAGTCAGCAAATCTTTTAAACTGTCGGAAAACAATTTCCATTTGCTCAAGCATATCAGGACGGGTAAAGAAATTATCAGGAACAGGATATGAGCAAACAAATTGTCTGCACTTCAAATAATCAATATATTTAAAATCCTTTGGAAACCCCTTCGGAGCAGTTTTTATGAAATCCTCACCGACCAGAGGAAAGAACTTCTTAAATTCAGGATCCTCAACGATTGAAATATATTCATCCACATTATCATAAATAGCTTGTCTCACGGCTTTTAGCACATTAGGAGGTAAACACAAGCTTCCTCCAGCAAGCATACTCCCATCGGGTTGAAGGTGCACATAATAGCCACAATGATTAGATTTTTTACCTTTCGCATTGATATATCCCCCGAAATGGATCTTATAAGGAGTTTTATCCGCAGAGAAACGGGTATCTCTATAAATACGGTAGGTACAATCTTTGGGTTCTATTCCCCGAATGGATTCATCAAACAAAGATATACGGGTAATTACCGCTGTTAAGAAGTGGTCAAATTCTGCACGGGCTATTTCGTATTCAGACCGATGCTCATTGAACCATTCACGATTATTATTCGCTGAAAGATCTTTTAAGAACTGAAAGATAACGGATATGTTCATCTTCATCATTTTCTGTTATTACCCTACAAACGTACAAATTTTATTTCATATATACTGCAAAAGGGCACAAAAAAAGCATCGGTTTAAATAAACCGATGCTCCAACACATTTATCAAAAAAACAGACTCTTCTGTCCTTGACGTACTTTAAGCTTTCACAAGTGAAGTACAATCTCTTTTAATTAATCTTTATCTAATACTATGAAAAACACATAGATATAACAGATTAAAAAGAACCTTTGTTCACCAAAACAATGTCGATTTTGTTAATATTAGTTATAGCACAATGTTTTTTTGATTTACAGGTATCAGAATTTTGCCCCAATCGATCATAGCATTGAATAACATTATATGCGAATAAGACCCTATACTTTCAGCCTTAATATCTTTCATTTTAATGCGCTTTTTATCTAATAGCTCCGCCCTCTTAGTCCCTTCTAACAAAGGCTGCCCGGGCGTAAACCACGAATTCCCATCATAAAGTGCAATGTTGGCTATTGACGTATCTGTCAAATACCCATTCTTCACCACCAGTATCTCATCAGCATCCCCTTTTTGAGCAAACAATTCATTCAGTTCTTTTCGATCTTGGCTTTTATAAGTATAATCAATGTTGTCAGCTGTAACTAATCGCAATGAGGCTACATTCCTCATTTGATAAGGAGCAAATGAAACGTCTATAATATCTTCTGCGTAAACGATTCGACATTTCAATACCTCATGTAAGAGATCCGAAGGAGGCACAACATACGCTGATAACTTCAAGAAGTTAACATCTCCTCCGAAATGAGCACGGGTGCGATTCATTCGTTGTTCATGATAGGAAAGGTTATAAACCTCTCCCTTTTCAACCCGTATAGATTCAATAAATGGGCACATAAATTTTCTGTATCATTTCATTATATTCACTTTCCACTTCACTGCGACAAGTTATTCCCCCTCCACTTTTGAAAAACAAACGTCCCTCTTCTTGCTCAACAAAGCGTATCATCACAGCACTATCGAGGTTCTGGCCATCATAATACCCCATAACCCCTGTATAAAATCCGCGATCATAAGTTTCGGAATTTTTGATTATTTCCATCGTTTTTTTCTTCGGCGCGCCAGTGATCGATCCGGCAGGTAAAAGCTTAAAGAGGATTTCGCCTAAGATTTCGGGGTAATTAACGGGTAATACTCCTTCTATTTCTGAACTTGTTTGAAGAATTTTGCCACAATGCGTCTGCAATTCATCTATATATCTGTATCGTGAAACGTTCACTTTGTCTGCAACCATACTTAAATCATTGCGAATTAAATCCACAATAGTAGCATGTTCAGCTGCTTCTTTAGAGTCATTCAGTAAATCTTGTGCTGCATAAGGTGAAGAGGCATCAATGGTTCCTTTCATGGGAAATGAGCTAATTTTTCCATCCTTAATTCTAACAAATATTTCTGGAGAAAAAACCGTAAAATGATCCTTGATCCATAGCTTATATTTTGCTTGTGAGCGAAGAAATATATCTTTTAAAGAAAGATTGGTATCGAGCAGACTACGGCAAGTTAGATTAGTCAAGAAACTATTTCCCCCCAATATATTTTGCCGCACAATAGAAAACGAACGCTTATATGACTCAAAGCTTTCAGGCGAAAACTCCCAGCGAACAGCATTTTCTGATGAAGAGTCAATCGTAGTCCGATCAGCATAAAACTGATTAGAAATTCCATTAAAGTCATATAAAATTTCAGCAGGATCTACCCTGCTCACTTCATCAATATAAGAAGCATCCTGCAAATAGTTGATAACAAAAATGAATGGGCAACCCTCTTTCCCCAGATCATTCATTCTAGCTATAGCTTCTTCTTTGGTATATAAATGCATAAAGTCTTTTATCTTTAGAGCGCAAAAATACACAAAAGTAGATAATTAAGCGCACAAAAAAAGGCTGCAATCTATATTGCAACCTTTTTTTATAAATAATAAAGCGTATTATTTCATTGCGGCTTGAACTTGAGAAAGCATAGTTTGAGACTTCTTATCTTCAGGAGAAACTTTAATTGCCTCTTCCAAATAGCCAACAGCTTCTTTAAATCTAGCATCAGCCTTTCCTTTTTCTTCTGCATATTGATCTGCATTCGAATTAGCCAAAGGCGCAGCACTCTTTAAGATTCTGGCACCGTCATTATAACATAATACTCCCAAGCTATACAAAGCATTTGTTTTATATGTTTTATGATTTACAGTGATTACCTTTTTAAAACTAGCTTCTGCTTCATCAAGCTTTCCAGCTTTTTGAGCAGCCAAACCAGCTTTTAAATAATGTAGACCATAATTCTTAATCATGGTTTTGTTGGTAGGATCAACTTTGAGACCTTCTTCCAAAGCAGCAATAGACTCATCTGTCTTATTCATTGCCGCCAAAGCCAAAGATTTACGTGCGTAAGCATTACCTGTATTAAAGCTCTTCTGAATGGCGATATCATAGCAGCTCACTGCTTCAGCATATTTTTTAACTTCATTAGCAGCCATTCCACAATAATAAGCTATAGCAGAATCCTGATTATTAGTCTGTTGCAAATACTGGCTAAATTTAGCATACGCTACAGCATAGTTTTTTGCGTTAAAAGCGTCACTTCCTTCTTTCTTTAATTGGTTGGGATCTGATTGGGCAAAAATGTTAGTCACAGTAATACAAAATGCGAATAAAAAGATTAATTTCTTCATAACTTTATTGTGTTTTTTAGTTGTTAATTCTCCAAAATTAAAAGATATAGTAGAAAGACGCACCATCGTTTTACCTTTTTTGGGTTTTTTGAAGGGTATGTAACGATAGTTATTCTTTCTCAAAAATGCATGTAGAATGTTTATTTTAGTTATTTCAATGGGTATATTCTTCATTAATCATTCGCTATTCGACCCTTAAATTTTAAGAAATGCTCAACAACGGAAACTCTATTTTTTATCTATATTTGCAACATTAAGTTTATAGCCGATCAATAGTATCATTCTCTCTCCCGAAGAGAGTATTCTGAATCATAAAATAAGAGATAAGAAAATCATGTGGAAACAAATTGAGTTTCAATTACGCTCTCGAGAGCGAGGCTTCCATCTTGTAACAGATGAAATTTTACGCGATTTACCTGTTTTACCGAAAGTAGGATTGCTACATCTATTTATTAAACACACTTCAGCAGGATTAAGTATCAACGAGAATGCCGATCCTGACGTCCGTGTGGATATGGAAGCGATTATCACTAAATTAATAAAAGAAAGAGAGCCCTATTATCAACATACGCTTGAAGGTGATGATGATATGCCTGCTCATGCCAAAAGCTCTCTGATAGGGAATTCAATTACAATACCTATTACAGATGGGAAGCTAAATGTTGGAACATGGCAGGGAATATATTTATGCGAATTTCGTAATTATGGGGGCAAAAGAAATGTTGTAGCGACTATTCAAGGAGAATGGTAATTATCACAAAGGTCATACGCTTTACTGGCATTGTTCAGGAAGAGCAAGAAAAGCCCCCGCTGCCCTAGGTGAATTACTTGCAAGAAGAGAGACATGCCTTTATAAAATTTTACAGTTATTTCTATCCACTGATAGAAAGACAAAGCCACAGCAACCTTTTCAAGCTAGGCTGAGAAGCGGAAAGAAGAGGTTTTGATCAAAATACGGTTTACGTGAAGCGGAGAAACGGTTTAGATTCTCCAGCTTTCCTCAAAAGGTGTTCGAACAGACTATACCCTCTGCTTATCAAACAGTTAGCGTCTATCCTTCTACTCATCCTCAGCCAGCAGACAGCAGTCCCCGAAAGGTGAAAGTGACAATAGTGACAAAAGTGCCATATAGTACTGCGGATTTTATCAACGATACCGAAGAGACTTATTAAGAAGGCAAAGGATATCGAAAAGAAGCCCCTACTTTTTATGAAAGCGTATACACCCATTCGGTTATTTTTTTAAACAATTTGGTGATTAATGAGGCCAACAAGCGAAAAAGAGATGTGTCTTTCCTATCGAACCTCATTCCCCTGAGTTCAGACTAAACAGGACGTTGCTTACTGCGAGAGTTACACGATTAGATTATATTAGATACTAACCGTCACCTGAAAGTCTAAAACAATAGCTATATTTCTTTTAGTGATACTAATTCGTATAATATTTTCGCGCATTAATCAACAAGAACCCAAAGTAATATAAACTAAAATTTACTGTACAAATAAAAACGTTGAATAGGCTTTTCACTTGCTGTTTTATTGCTACGAGCATAGTAAATTGATGTTGGCTTCACTGCCTACTCCGAACGCGCGACCACTGAATAATCCCGATGCAATTCGGCAGTATATAGAAGATCATCCCAGCATATTCATGACAGAAAAAAAGATTCTCACTCGCGCATAATACAATTTCAACACACGGAGGGTACATAGGTTACCAAAACAACTTAATTATCTATAAATCAATAAAGTAAGTCATAAACGAGATGAAAAGATGAAATAGAGAGTGACTATATGCACTTTTGTCACTTTTGTCACTTTGGGGGTGAGGAGGTTCGATGATTTTGTAGTGTTTTTACAACGATTATTCAGTGGCCTTAGGAAGATTATTCGTTGAATTTGCAGTGTTTATTTCGATAGAACTTGGTAGATTTTCATCGGTGCAGAACGCCCGAAATAACCTCTGCCGAAAATGATAAAGTACAATAAGTTAGAGCAAAAAAATCATTGAGAAGATTAAATAAATCTTTCCAATGATTGAAGAGAAAGATGGGAATGATTGAGATAGATCTTTCCCATCTTTTTACTTTTCTCTGTGCGTCTGTATCATCGGCAACGGGGCTTTAGCGACATTGACCTCCTCCCATTATTCGGACACAGCTAAATTAGAGTTTTCCTTGTAATTTAACACTTCATATTCCACCTGTTCCGGTGTCCTGTCTTGCAAAGAGCTATGTGGGCGATAGCTGTTATAATCTCTACGCCACGACTCTATTTTATCTCTTGCGTCTTGCAAAGATAGGAACCTATTTGTATTTAAGCACTCATCTCTAAAGCTTCCATTAAAAGATTCTATAAATGGATTATCCGTAGGTCTGCCAGGACGAGAAAAATCCAACGTTACTTTATTCTCGTATGCCCATCGATCCAATTCTTTTGAAACAAATTCCGGTCCATTATCAACCTTTATTCTTTGTGGCTTAATGTCATAGAAAAGGTGTAATTGCTCTAATGTATGAACAACATCGTTACCTTTTAAGGATTGCCCAACT
>JAFABG010000006.1 GCA_023426145.1 Bacteroidota bacterium
CATATAAGTTGTGCATAATTGAGCTGTATATTAATAGTTTGATCACCATTAAAATACTAATAATCAATGATATGCACAACTTATTTCCTGACATTTTTTAGTGAATTAATTCCGCCAACGGGTATAAGTAGTTTGATTGTATCGATCGTCCCAAAATTCTTTCATAAATGATTCTTTTTTAATTCCATATTCAATAGAACTGATTTAAGTCCTGTTTTGTTGGCTCTTATTGCTTTTTTTTGCGTGGCTATTTTCTTATTTAAAAAGAACTTACCATGCTGTTTAAGGTTATGAGAAATAACAATGCAACTAAAAAAAACCGGCAATTATTTCGATTGTAGAAAGATTCATAGTTTGAAAATATTACAATGGTTTTATGTCTATTATTGAACAGATAGGAGATGAATTTATTTGTAATTAAGATATTTAGATGCAGGGATAACCTCTGCATAAAAGTAGCTCAATGCGGCAAGGAATGATGCTTGAACATCTTTTGCCGATGCATTTTCATTATCGAAAATCAAATCTTTTGTTGCGCTGGCATCTGCAATCAGAGTGATGTTGTAGCCCAAGTCCTTTG
Source organism: Bacteroidota bacterium (assembly GCA_023426145.1). Classification (GTDB taxonomy): domain Bacteria; phylum Bacteroidota; class Bacteroidia; order Bacteroidales; family Bacteroidaceae; genus Bacteroides. The sequence goes on from JAFABG010000006.1 coordinate 581, forward strand.
CTGCTCGAACAGTGGCATCAACACACATGTGAGTCATCATTCCGCAAACGACCACATTCTTCACTCCAAGCGATTCCAAATAGTCGTTCAGTTCCGTTTCCCGAAAGCTGTTGGGATAGTGCTTGATGATCACTTTTTCGCCGTCTATTGGTTTTACATTCTCTTGAATTTCCACTCCAAAGGTATTCGGAACGAAAAATGTTGCACTCTCTCGATTGGCAATATGCTGAATATGCACCACGGGGTGTGATGAGGTGCGAAAGTATTGCAGAACTTCTTTTGCTCTGAGGCTCGCCTCAAAACTTCCCGAAAGTGGATTTGCTCCGCCCTCAAAATAGTCGTTCTGAATATCAATGATAAGTAATACTGTTTCGTTTTTCATTTAATAGTCTATTATTTGCAAAGTTAGTTATTTCCTAACAAAGAACGTTCGGAAGAGAATAATCCTTTCCGGTTTGCTCTTATCCTCATACATATGTTCAATATCCTGTCCGAATATTATTTTTGCTACTCGGATTTCCATTCTTTTACTATTCTTTTTTATAAAATTATCTTTGGGAAATAATCTAAAAAACGTAAACGGAATTTTTCAGCAGAAGAGGTAACGATTTGACAATCGTGCTTATTTCTGCATTATGTACTATATTTCCTCAAATAACCTACTTATTGTATTCATCCAAAACAACTTCGGTAGTACCGTCTGATTTTTTAACTAAATAGACATACTTCCTCATTGCAGGTTTCTTAATAGTATAAACTTCCACCCCATTTACGCTCCATGATATATTATTACTGGCATAGTAGCGTCCATTATCTACTTTGTGATTCTGATATTGGAAGATTACATCCATTCGATCTGCAACGCCGTTATGGTATACGTAAAATGTATAATTACTATGCCTTGAATCTCCAAAAGCATACGTAAAGAATTCATGTAATCCTTTATCTTTATTGTATACAACCTCATTGCATTCGCCATTGTACTTATTGTTGTAGTCAAAAGATTTGATAACAGGTTGAGCATCCAACTCTTCTAAACTACTAACCGGTAATGTGCTTAAATCTTCGGGATTAATCAAATCGTTGCCCTCCTCATCTACATAAAAGAATCTCATCACATTTCCGGTATAGAATGGGCCGCCATCGGGCATACTGTCATACCATTTATCGATATCATCATCGTTACAACTCACAATGCTGATTGTGCAGAGAAATAATGTCAATATTCTGAAGAAATACAGGGCGTTCATATCTACGTTTTTAATTATTTTTCACCTGCAAATTTACTAATATCTTCTTGAAGGAGAAACTCTTTATACTAATTAATTGCACAAAAAGTAATAAAAAAGTCTTTTAGTCTGATTATTTAAAAGAAAGAGAAACAATCCTGTTAACGTATACTAAGGAACTATATCGGTGAAAAGTCATTCTAGACTTGAATGCTTACAGTGATTCAACATACCACCGCGCGTGATGTAGAAAGGATAGCCGATGTCGCTAAAGCTCAGTTGCAGGTAACATTGATGCATAGGAAAAAGTAAAAAGATAGGAAAGAATAAGATAAATCTTTCCCATCTTTTTTTCAATCATTGGAAAGATTTATTTAATCTTCTCAATGATTTTTTGGCTCTTATTTACTGTACTTTATCGTTCTCGGCTGAAGTGATTTCGGGTATTCTCTATCGATGGAAATCTACCAAGCTCTATCGAAAATAAACGCTGTAACTTCAACGAATAATCGTCCTAGATTCAATGAATAACCATCGTAAAAACACCACAAAATCATCGAACCTCTTCACCCCAAAGTGACAAAAGTGACAAAAGTGCATATAGTCACTCTCTAATTTATCTTTTCGTGTAGTTTATGACTTATTGTTTTGATTATTAAATATTTGAGTGGTTTTAGCAACCTATGTACCTTCCGTATCGTGAAATTGTATTATGCGCGAGTGAGAATCGCTTTTTCGGTGGTGAACATGTTGGGAAGATCTTCTATATACTGCCGAATTGCATCGGTATTTTTCATTGGTCGCCCGTTTGAAATAGGCAGTGAAGCCAATACCCAATTACTGTTTTCGTAGCAACAAAGCACCAAGTAGAGCGTCCGTTCAAAGTTTTTATCTGTACTATAAATTTCTGTATATTTGGCTTGGAATTCGTACTGAATGGTACTTGAAAAGATCATACATATGTACCTCTCTAAAAAGGCATATCGCTTTACTACTGCTTGCAAATCATCATTGCCTGCTATGGCTACCTCCAGCAGCAACTTCGAGAATACCTCATTCAGCGTGCTCCAAGCACCACATTTATGAGCCAACAGCTTATACCTATCTTCGATGGAGAAATAGTCATTGTTCATCTCTCCCTGCGAACCATTGTCGTGCAACTGGATTTGCATGCGGGTGTAGCTCACGGAAGTGGGGATGAAATGCATCCGGTAGGGTGGTTTTTCGGATTCCGGTGGTATTTTCTTTCCTTTACATTTATTCACCGTTGCACTCCATCATCCAAGAAGCGTAGTCGTTATTATAGGCTTTCAAGTGAGGGTTGCTTTCCAATTAAATCTGGTCGTGAAGCTCTTCCAGTAAATAGGTCCTGTTTGGGTGGAACTCTTGCTACTGGCAGAAGGGGCAATGCACATTCCGTAGCGATGAGATTGGAAAGGAAAGACACATCTCTTTCGCGGTTGTTGGCATTATATAGTATCTAATTGTTAAAAATATTGGGCATATGAATGTACACACTTTCATCAAAAGTCGGTGTTTCTTTTCGGTATTCTTCGCCTTCCAAATATGCTTCTTCAATGTCGTCGTTAAAATCCGCAGTACTATATGGCACTTTTGTCACTTTTGTCACTTTCTCCTTTTGGGGCCTGCTGTCTGCTACCTGAGAATAGGTAGTAGGAGAGGTGTTAACTATCTGATAGGCAGAGGATACAGTCTGATTGATCCCTTTTACGGAAACTTGGAGAAACTAAAACGTTTTTCGGCTTCGCGTAAAATGGTATTTTGGTCGAAGCCTCTTTTTGTCGCTTCGCAAGCTAGTTTGAAAAGGTTGCTGTGGCGTTGTCTTTCTATCAGCGGATTGAGGTTTGGTTTAAATATTTCTTATTTTCCGATGCGGTATATTCACACACTTAGTTGTCAGCACTTTGACGATTTAATCGGTACGAATCAAAAAAACAAGTGGGAGAGAAAGTAAACTTCAATTAACGTAAATTCACTTGGTTGATTTTAGTGTATTAATATAATACGCTCGTACAGCAGCTTTTTAGGTTGCTTTTTGGCTGGAACTCAATGGGCGAAGGGACGAAAAAAGAAGTAGAAACAATCAATATTAATAATAATACGAACCTTTATTATACCTTTTAGGGTGTATTTATCATCTGATATTAAATATTATACCCTAATTGATATAAAATACAATATTATTCATATATTTGTACCCGAAATGATATAATATATAGGTATGAATAATCTATCACCCATCGTTAAAGCTCTACGTAAGCAGTATAACCTAACCCAAGAAGACCTCTCTTTGAAGTCAGGTGTCGGTTTGCGCTTTGTGCGAGATTTGGAGCAAGGTAAGGAATCGTTGCGTTTGGATAAAGTAAATCAACTACTAGATTTCTTCAACTACGAAGTGACAGCAAGCCCTAAAGTAAAGCCTTAAGAGTATGAGACAAGCTAATGTGTACTATAAAGATCAGTTAGCTGGAATGCTAACCGAGAATGATGAGGGCTATGAGTTCTGTTATCTTCCTATCTATTTAGCATCAGAAAGAGCTAAACCAATCAGCTTGACGCTGCCCATACAAGATAATGCATTTAAAAGCAGTGTATTATTTCCATTTTTCGACGGATTAATACCTGAGGGATGGTTGCTAGATGTCGCTATACGTAACATGGATATCAGTATCCTTGATCGTATGTCGCTACTATTGGTTTGTTGTAAAGACTGTATCGGAGCTGTAAGTATTGAACCTATTGAAGGAAAGGAGGAAGATTATGTGTAAATGTCTGTATTGCTATCGCCCTCTTTCTGAAGGCGAAAAAGATATGCATCCAGCTTGTGCTAAAAAGTTTTTTGGTACACCCACTATTCCCATCTTAGATTATTCAACGGAGCATTTGGAAGAGCTTGCCAAGCAAGTAATTCAAGATCAAACATCCTTGACAGGGGTTCAGCCTAAACTTTCTCTCCATCTTAACAAACACGAAGGAAGTACTAGGCTAACTATAGTTGGACTATGGGGTGCCTACATTTGTAAGCCCCAAACCACTATCTATGAGTTAATGCCCGAGGTGGAGGATTTAACTATGCATCTGGCTGAGTTGGCGCGGATAGAAGTAGTGCCACATACCCTTATGCGTATGGGTGATGATACACTCTGTTATCTTACACGTCGCATCGACAGGACACCCGATGGAGAAAAGTTAGCGATGGAAGATATGTGCCAACTAACTGAGCGCCAAACGGAGGATAAATATAAAAGTAGTTACGAGCGTATTGGAAAGACTGTATTACAATACTCTTCTCTTCCTAAAATGGATGCTACAAATTTCTTGGAAGTTATCCTATTCTCTTGGTTGACTGGGAATAACGATATGCACCTAAAAAACTTTTCACTCTATGAAACAATAAATGAAACCATTCGCCTTACCCCAGCTTATGATTTATTGAATGTAGTTATTATCAATCCAAAAGATGATGAAGAGTTGGCTTTAACACTGAACGGCAGAAAGAAGAAGATTAAGAAGGATGATTTCTTAAAGTGCGCTAATAGCCTTGGTATAGAACCTATAATTGTGGATCGCCTTATTACTAAATATGTCAACCTTCTGCCTAAGTTCGAGAAGATGATTCAAGACTCCTTCTTGAGTGAAGAACTGAAAGGAAAGTATTGTGATTTATTGAGTGAAAGAGTTGGACGATTGGACTATTCTAAGCGATCTGAATAACTTTCTAGCTTTGATTTCACGCAAATTGTGCGGATTATCTGCGAAATTTTATATCATCCGCACATAATATTGGCAATTGCATAAATACGAACCATTTACTAGTTTTGTCTCTTACAAAAGATGAAATGTAAACAATTGCCGAAATTATCTTTTATAGATGCGATACTAACTGGGAGCATTGTTGCATTCATCCAATGCCTTGCGCATCTATTGAGTCCCCATTTCCTCCGCAGTACGAGGGCGGTACCAGAGTAGCCCGCAAAAAGAAAAGCACTTATCGTGAGTGCTTTAATTATAGAATGTGATTGTTGTTAATGGATTGTATTTGGCACTTATTTGCCAATACAAAAAGTGAATATTTTTGATAATCTTTGATAATCAAAGAGTTCAATAGCGGATGAGAAACGTGAGATACATGTGAGGTACAAGGTTTTAGAACCTATCATCTTGATAATCAATGTAATGTTAGTGATTCGTATTTTCCGTTCACCTTCAATTCGTTGCAAAAATAGTGCTTTAACCTTGAAATTCCAAGATCTTTCTACTTTTTATTTAGAGGTACAAAAAGATGAAAGCTTTAATTCTGTGAGATAGTATATTTTGATGGATATACTTCTTTTTTTCTCTTGTTATTTTGCTTAGATGATGGATGATGTCTTAGATGGGCTACGTGATAATTTAATCCTATTTATTGCATACAAGTTGCTCTTTGATTCTCCATTTTTTGCTTTCCAAAAAAGAACTATCCATCCCTGATTTTATTTATCCCTCCTCTACTTTGAGCCATTTCTTTCACTATCCTTTTTTACCTAAAGAAGTTTAGTCTCTTCTTGCATATATTATACAAGTATCGAAGTAAACTTGTTCTTAACCTTTTATACGACTTTTTTTTGACAAGCAGATAGTCTTTCCTGTTTTACGCTTACTTATTTTGATTCTTCTCTTGTGGTTGTTTATCATTTTAGTTGCAAATGTAGAAGTCTGAGCCCCTCATTCTTTCAGGGTTGAAGAATGGTTGTTGTAAAACTGCTGAAGAGATTGCAATTGAAACTAGTGAATATCTTGAGCTACAAATTATGAGATAAGATACGAAAAGCATATAAGGAAATTTGGCTTTCAGATTGAAATATTCATAACAATCTTTTCCTAATACAGCAGGTGCAAATGGACGAAAGGTTTCTCTCAATTTCACTTTTTGATTGATGCGCTGATGAATATTCGAAAAACGAGGATCGACTAATATATTTTTATTTCCTAATGCGTGAAGTCCAAATTCCATTCTGTTCCGAAGCCATCCTAACAATCTTTCCTTACCGTAAAGAATTTGCTGCACTCTCAGTTAATTCATTGAAGTTTATATAACACTTATACTTGCAATTGCATCTTTCAATTGCCGATTTAATACCTACATCTGTTGTAGGAGTATTTGGCTGAATATAAGATATTTATAATATTCACGGCAGAAAAAATACATTTACCATTTAAAACAGGCACAAGTGATATGTTTTTCAATAACTTCTCTCAATAACCTTATCTGAATAAAAATAATAAATCACAGCGACCTTTTCTTTTAAGCTTTCAAGCCGTGGAAGCCACTCCCCAATACTTTCAGGAGTAATTGTCAATTTGATATTACTGTCCTGACTATACATATCATCCGGATAGAACAAAGGATAGGTTTCAATTATCAATTCGGATAATTCAAGTTTTTCGGCATCGTCCTTATAATCATAAAAATTATTAAGGCAACGATCTGTATGGTTTGCAAATAAATCTATTGCTTTTTGAAAAGGTTTCTGCAAAAGGGTGCCAATTTTGGAGATATATTTCATAAAAATGTCTTCCCCGTGGTCGTCGTCAATTTCTTCGATCTCTTTGTATTGCATAAAAGTGAAGGCTAACATATACATGGTGTTTACACATCCGAGCAATTCTTTTAAGGCAATAATTTCTTCGGAGCTGTCTTCCCACGACTGTATATCGAATGCTGAAATTATATTTGCGGGAATATCATCCGGCATAAGGTTATAGGTTGCCAGGTCTTCAAAATCACTATCGTTCAGGTTGTATGATTTAAACCGGTGCCACTGCATATTGAGCGAGCGCCCGCGTACAAGGGGCAGAATGTAGACGGTGGAGAAGTGCTTGTCAATTATCAGGGCTTTGACTGATGTTTCATCCTCAACACTTATTATGTCTGCCAGTGTATTGTATATCGTAGACAGATTGGTTATGCTGTCTGTGCAGGAATGGAAACCGGCGATAATCAGGCAGGCTCCGGGAATTTTATCGTAATGGATTTTAAAGGATATATCACCTGCTTTTCCCAAGGTATTTAGTTCTTTTTCTATGTTCTTTTGCAGGTTGTGGTGTATTTGCTTTAATTTGGAGGAAGCCTCGGCGGAGGCGTTTCCGTGGATAAAGTTCTCCGAATTAAGGAAATGCCTGTAGAGGAAGCATAGTTCAGATATCAGTTTATTTTCAGCATTTTCCAGTCTTGATAAGGATGCAGTATCTGTAAACTTTTCGAAGTGAGCGCGAAAGTATTTCTGGAATGCCGGAAGTACCAGATATGATTTATGTAAATTACCGACTAAAGAGATTTTCCTGTAATCTTCAACTTCTGAAACATCTTCTTTCAGACGCTCCTTGATGGTTCTTAACAAGGAAAAGGCGCTTTGCCTCAGGTAGTTTTTTGTTGAGTTAAAGTATTCCCTGTACTGGCTCAGGAAATCCTTGTATTTTTCGATGGAGATACTTTGTTTGTCAGACAATGTATTATTTTGTTTGAATGCCTTGCTCTGATGTTCACTGGTATTACCCCATCTATCGGTGACCTGCTGTGGTAGCAATTCTTCTTTCAGGGTAAGGGAGTTTAATTCTTCTCCTAAAGTATTACCGTATTCCTGAATGTATTGGAGTATTACGGAGTGGTTTTTCTTTTTATGATATGTTACCAGTGCTGTATGTTGTTTTTGCAGGACTTCTACGAATTTATGCCGGGTATAGAGTATCCGGTTTACATATTGTCCCCATGTTTGTGGACGCTTTGAAAATCTATACAGGTTTATAAAGGTGGAGTTCACTTTTACAAAGGGTGGTAGCAAGAGATTTTCAGCCGGGATTTCTTTTACAGAAGAATCATGGTCATTTGTTATAAATGAAATCTTATGTCCTACGCCTTTTATTTTGTATTTATTATAATCGGGATAGGCAAAGCGCAACAGGTCAATTATTCGTATTGATTTTGCATGTACAATATTGCTCTCTTCAGTATCTGCTTTTTCGTCCATTATATCCCAGAAGTAGAGGCAGTCTATTTCATCTGTATCTTTTTGAATGTAAAGGATATTATATTGCGTATAGATTGATTTGAGGAAAATGGGTTCCAAGTTAGTGAAATGTTCGTTATCACTAAAAGAGGGGCGACTGAGCGCATTCATAAGGTGAGACAATGTGGATAAATTGTAGTTTGCAGATGCTATAGTTGCTGTTTCCAATTTTTGACTGTCTATGTGGATATGGGTGATTTTGAGGAAATCAATCCAAAATATGAACATGGCAAATGAATCCCAATCGGTTTCATTTCTGGGTTTGAGAGACATTTCGTTTATTCCGCTAAGCCATGTGATGATGTATTTAAATATTTCGCGTTTATCGGATAGTCTTTGGTTTATTGAGCGTGCAACTCCCCGTTGTTCTTCGGTAAAGATATCAATGCTCTCCATGAGGCTGACATTATCCTTCAGAATACCGCAGAGGTCAAAATTGATAACTATATTCCATGCACTTCCGTATTCGTTATATACTTCGTCCAACAAAGGTCGGTTGGTATTTACATAATCATCAATTCCTTTCCATAGTAATGTTGACAATACTGAGTAGTATGATTGCCATGATTTTAACGGCACGGACCTGAGACGGTTTATAAAGGTAAAGGGCGTAAGGTTGGTATTCCTGAAAATATTCCGGTAGAAAGTCTGGATTGACATATCGCTGATAAAACAGAGTGCATCCAGGGCAAAATCTGCTTCGCAATATAACTCATTATCGAATAATATATTTTTGATAATGGTGGAACGCACAGGGTGCAATCCGGTTATAATGGTATTGTTGTCTTGTATCCTGAGTAAATATTCTTTTTCGAGGAACCCGGTGAGTTGTATAAAACCAGCATATCCGAGGAATTGACCTATGTCTTTATAGCTGATTGCTGCACCATAAGAATCGGCGAGGGTTATATACCGGAGTAAGTTTATCTTTGGGGTAGCTGTGGCGGCGTCACTGTTAATAATAGCGTTGATCTGTGATTTGAGTTTGGACGGCAGACTCTCTTTTTGTGTAATGAGATATACGAACTCCAGAAGGGGTCCTTTTCCACCAAATGTTTCCCATGCATTGTCAAAATCCAGAAAAGTGAGATCGGTATGCAGTTCGTTCAGCGATTCATATATAAGAAAGGCTTCGTCTTCATCAAAGTATAATTCTATTTCGTCGAAACTAAATAAGTCCTGTATTTCAATAGAGTTCCAGTCTTCTTCCCGTATTGATACGAGGAAGTTAAAATGGGTTTTCGGACTTAGTTCCTTTATGATATTGATCCAGTCTTTCTGTCTAGGTTCTACGTCTATGTAGAGCGTGACAGGAAACTGTAACCCTTTGGAAATTCCTTCGAGTGAGGAAATGACTTCGTATATCTGCTGTATATCCCCCGGAAGTCTGCTGAGGATAAAAACGGCTGCATCTGTGCAATAGTCGTGTAAATACCTGTAGCAGAGTGTGCTTTTCCCTTGCCCGGATGCTCCGTGAATAAAAACAATATTGGTTTCCTTAAATTTTTCGTTAATGAGGTTGAGCTTTTCCGTGCGCACTACATCTACATCTGCCTGTATATGGCTATATGTTGCTGATATTCCTTGATAGAAGTCCTGCTTTAGCTTCTCGCGCAGGTGGGAATCTTGTTTTTCACGAACAAGGGGGCGGATAAGTGAATTGAAGTGACGGTGAAAGTCTTCCCGTTCTTTTTCAAATTTCCCGATAGCAAGCAGTTGATCTTTCAATATCCCTTTATGGATTACAGACTGTTTTTCTGCTGCTTTATATATCCAGTAAATAAGCAGATCGAGCGAAATACCGGGGTCAGAAAGCATTTTGAGTTCGTGAATTTTGCTGAGAATGGCATTGTGAATGTATTCTTCGGAAACGATTTCCACGCAGAAATGCTTTTCCAGTACAGGGATATCTTTATCTTTTAGCCCGAAGCTTTTCAAGCGGCTTTTAAATTTCGCATCATATGTATCATTAGTGAGCTTTTGAATATCTTCGTTTGTCTCTCCATATGACACTAATTTTATTTGAGGACAATTACCGTTTGCGATCACTTTTAAGGCTCTGCGCAGGAATGAGTTATCTTTTGCATTGATGATGTCCGAGAGGGTCAGTTTATCTTTCAGGTCTTTTACCTGAATGATTTCTGTTAACTGTCCCGATGGGTCATAGATATCGAGGTCTTCAAAATGTCCTTCGGGATGAAAGGTGTCTTCCTCTGTAGTTGCACCGAGTATTCTGTACAGGGAGTAGAGGAATTGTTTTCGGTAACCTCTCAGGGCGGATATGGCTCCCGTATTGTTGTTTATTAATGTATGGCTCATCGTGTGTTCAGATGCTTTGGGGTTTTGATTGTTGTTTGACAAAAATAGTGATTTTAATGTTTCCACGATCTTTTTTGTTATATTTGATTTCATTAATGTCGCATAAAAGTCAGAAACAATCCGTTTAAGTAATTAGATTATAGTTTATTACAGAGCAAGTAGGATTAAACAAACTTCAATTTTCGTCTCTTCTATAATATTATTATTCAATATAAAAAAGTACGATGTGGTTCTTGTGAGCTAGGTTTGTTTAACTAAATTTTAATCTTCTCATTTTAATGAGACACTAGTGATTTAATTTTATAAAAGACAGATACTTATGGAAGTAACTATATTTATAAATAATTACCGTGAAGCATTCGGCGAAGCCGCCAAACTCCCCATCGCCTTCTGGTATTCAGAAGCCCCATAGCAGAAACCGAAAAGATTAGTGGCTGCTTTTTCAAGTCAATGCAGCGGGTACGGGAAAGAAACCCCATAATCCTCGGGCTTGAAACTATCGGCTGCGGTGGTGGAAAGCTCTACACCGGCTTTGCCCCAATGCCGGAGCGTGTGCCGAACTTTGCTTCTTTAAAAGAGAAATAAAAGAGAACGCCAGAGATGGTTGTTGAGTTTATTGAGGGATTGAATATCCCATCTGCGGAGGGATTTCGCTATGAAGTTATTATTGCGATTAAAATCAAATGAATATAAGCAAAATTTATAAAATGACAACACGCTTCATTTTTGAAGGAACGTTTAAAGTAACCAATAGTAAAAATAGAGTATAAAAAATGTACTTAAAAATTGCGGAATAACGATTAGCGACGACATACCTAATGATGAAATAGATTGGACTTTCCCTACCATCCAAATGAAAAAGTTTGTTTCTATCAAAAGATAAAGATGTCAAGCCCAAACTTCTGCTTAGACTTGATATTTACACCAATTGTTACCTCTTATACATCACTTTTACCCAACAGTTCTCCATTCATACCTGTTCCCATTCGCCAATGGCGACCATGCCACTTTATTGAGATATAGAAAACCATCCTTGAATGGATTTTGCAGCATCTGTTCATAGGAGTCAATAAGCGCCAAGACCATTACAAGACATATTTTGTATCACTATCCCATCTCCATTAGTTCATATGCAATATCATCTGTACCATCAATAGATAGCCGTCCATGCAACCACGGCATCCTGCTGATAGCAGGCTTCTTTGCTAAATAAGCTTACGTTCAACCGCAAGCAGATTCTTTACTTAACAATATGAATGAATGGATAGCACACTCTTGGCCACCCCACTGCAATATTTCAACCTTGCTTCATCACTACATTTGAGCGAAGTCACATCATTTTTCTTCATGCAAAGCTATAATGCAGCACCGCTATGGCGGTTATGGGACATTTCATTCTGACCAATGGCGTATCGGTACAATCTTCCTTTTTTTTTCTGACACTCGGAATAAAAAGAGTATTGAACCGCTATCCTTGGTGCTGCCCTATGTGACTGCAATATCTTGGTGCATTATAAAAATTGATTGTATAACTTCTAAAAATTATCGTTATGAAAAAGATTGAAAATTCATTTGCAGTTACAGGTTTCACTGGTAAGGATGCTGAAATCCGTCAATTCACTTCCGCAAGTGTCGTAAAATTCTCCTTGGCAGTTGGTCGAACAGAAAGTGTTGGTAAAGAAACCAAAAGAGTATCAGCTTTCATGGCTGTGGAGGTTTGGCGCAAAAACGACAGCGCATACTTTGAGTTATTGAAAAAGGGACAAATGATAACCGTTCGCGGCTATTTCAAACCTGAAGAATGGAGTGATGACAAAGGCAAGCATAATTGCATGGTAATGGTTGCCACCGAGTTTTTTGCAACTCCGGAAAAAGATGAAGCTCCTTCAGAGCAGAAATCTACATCTAAGAAAGCAAAGAAATAATTCTTGGTTTCCCTCAAAGAAAAGCGACCTAAAAAGTCGCTTTTCTTTTGTTCATTGCATTTTCTGCCCACTTATACCTGTTGCTAGAATCATTTCTCTTGGGTTAAGCAAACTAATCCACACTCATAAGCCTTAATATCAAGTTTCTATTCGTCAAGCCAGATCTTTGCCGAAGGCTTCCTTTAGATTCCAACTCACGATGGATACTGTTACCGAAAGCTGGACACTCCCAGTTGTCAGGGGTGTTAGGGACTTGCACCCGTTAGAATATAAGCCTGCTGGGTTAACTAAAATACAAAAAACTAAATATATTAACCATCTACTGAACGACAAGATGGAATTATATGAAATGATAAAAGAACAGTTGGCGGGGTTATCGGCTCTACATTTCTCCGAAATTAGAGGCTTTTGTAGCAACCACTAAAATCCCTGTTTCAGCTTCTCACTTTTCTAAACGGTATTTGGGGACATTAAAAGTCTCTGCATTAGGGTTTTGTTGTATGAATATCACTCAACCATCATCGTCAGCCAGTTACCAGTATTTGATTAGTATGATGTTTTGGAGGTAAATATCACTGCGGCAAATGCGATACTAGATAGAATTGTTCATAATGCATTACGTTTTACCTTCTCGGGCATGAGCCTTAGAACAATTTAACTATATTTGCAATCATCTAGCTGAATCGAACCTAAAAGTGAACAGGTATCACCGTTTTTTCCAAAGGTAAGTAAATAATAGACGAAAAAAATCCAAATGATTAGTTGTTTATGGATGAAAAAAAAATATTTGCAGAATTTGCTGATAACTTGTTAGAACGTCTTGAACGAGCATACAATGATGAGATATTCAATATCTTCAACGATATGCCACATCCTATTGTAAAGTTCAATAATACGGAGACATTAAAACGCGCACAAATGTATGTCCGTCATACAAATAGGATATTTAGCAAGCAATTTGCTAAGCTTATTGCGATATTATTTACAGAATCAGGAAACCAATCTTTCACTGCGAAGGACTCCAAAGGGGATTGTGTTTTTAATAGATACCTAAAGACTCGCTTCCATTTCATAAACCTTGAACAAATTACAGGTTTTCCTCATGTTATATGGTTTAAACCGAGTGCTAAACCGAGAAAAATCCAACCAGATGACATCAAAGATGTTTATATGGTCATGATAAAAATGGATGTAAAAGGGAAAAAATATATGCAAACTATCAATGATGCAGCATCGGGTACCCCTTACTCATTTCTTAGTCTCGAAGATTTTATGCTTAATTACTTCGGCCAAAACTGTTATGACTATTTGATAGACACATTTAATCTAATTGAACAAAGGTCGGCAACATTTGAATGGTTTGAACTTGCTAAAATTTGTAATGAAACAACTATTCATGAATTTAAGAATTCTGTATCTTTACTGTTGCAGTCAACTGATTATCGCGGATTATTAAAATCTATTGACACAACCATAGATAAGCATACATATAACACGATTTATTCGACTTTCATTAATAATAAAAGATACTTATCATTATTGGGAGAAAGTGATTTTGCTAAATCGTTCTATACTTCAGAATGGCTTTACAATATGAACCAACGCGATGATAAGTTGGACAAAACTTATATTATTACTGGCTATATTAAATCTGTAGAACAATTACTCTCCACTATTATCCAATCTCAACCAGACGGTCACAAGATTGCCATTATGGATAAAGGTGGATTTAAAGAAGTTCCTACGAATTCGAGTGAATCTCTTTCAGCAACACTTGGAAACATGGTGCACTTTCTAAAATGCTTTGATAATCAAAGCATTTTTCAAGACGTAATAACAAAAAGGACAATTCGTGCTATTTCTGGAATAATACAGGAGTGGATAAAGCATGAAAGAAACAGCTGTTTTCACAAAGACAACATTGTTGACTTGAACAGAGTTGATCAAATAAGAGACTGCACAATTATCATCTATTTCCTCTTACTTGGGAGCATCAAAAAAAATGATTTGGCAGTTGAAAACATCCTTTTTATATAATCCTCTCAAAATCTTATGAAAACCAAGATGTATCTGTAAATAGAACATAAACTCAATAACATAATGAAGAATAAGCACCAACGACAATATTGCAGGAAAGTATAGGTGCATCGTTAAAAGCGGTAGAAGAAATATTCCTGTGGAAGAAAGTAGCCTAAATTTTAGTTTAACCGCCCCGAAACGGAGTGGATAGGAATTTTTAGCACTCAAAACGGATTCCTTTTATTATCTTTACATTCTGAGCTTCTAACCTTTTATACTCTCTTATCTTCCTATTGTAATAAGGCTTTCCCAGCCCAAAAGTGATAGGAATGTCTGTTTCTGAATACCACCTCCCTTTAGTCAGTCATATTCAAAAAGGGACAAACAGCGGCACATTCCTTACATCATAGCACTGGAGCTTCGATTCATCGAAACTACCCAGCCCGTCGATGCCGAAACAAGCCGCTTTTTTGTTTGCCCCGGTAGACTGCATTTCTTACCCGCCCAAGCCTTTTTCATCATGTTGAAATCATTTCCTTTATAGGATACTTCTCCCTTTTATATCGTTTCAGCGAATATCAGAATATTCTATCTATCCGATGGGCTTTACCAGATGCGAAGGTCTGCCACCCGACTTTAAAGCCCGGTTTAAAATGTATTTCTTTCGGATTCTTCCTCCCGCGAGAGTAATCGTCAAGAAAAACCAGCTTCAAAAGCCTGGTCAGTGACAGTTGAATTGCACAGTTAAATTTCCAATCGACTTCGATAAGAAAAGTCTGAGGTTAGGGGAAAATAAATAGTTCACTTAAAAACGATTTGAATATGGAAAATTATCAGAACATCGAGCAGACGAAAGAGTACCAACTAGCTAAGACTGTTGAAAGTGCATTAAACGATTATTGTTTCAATCCCAGTTGTCTCTTGTCGGCGTTTCTCACCGTTTTTCACTTCTCATTTCCCGATGCAAAAATGCTGGAAAATATTCTGAAGCACCATATCATTTGTTACCTCTCCAGCAATATCCGAGATAAAGAAAATACATTCTCGTATATCTTGGGAAAGGAAATCGCTTGAAATGCGTGAATCAATTCCATTCTGTACTCGGTGGATAGCATCTAATGCTTTGCTTAGCGCTTCATAATGCCTAACGTTAGTCACAATAATATCATTTTGTGTGACCGTTGGTAGATGGGCGGCATCAATAAGCCTTTGTTGCAGGTCGTTAGTATTTTCATGCTGTTTGGCAGAAATGAAAATATGTTCCGTATGCGTTTTCGGGAAATTCTCTAAAGAAGATAATAGCGAATTCTTTTGCACATCATTAATCAGATCAGCTTTGTTGAACACTACAATGAGATGTTTACCTTCGCAGCGTGGAATGATTTTCTCCGATAACTGCTGAATTTGTGAAGAGCCATTTAGGGAATCAACCATCCAAAGCACAATTTCTGCTTGATCAAGCTTCTGAAAAGTACGCTCGATACCCAGATTCTCAATAGTATCATTTGTTTCTCGAATACCTGCTGTATCTATAAAACGGAAAGTAACACCTCCAATATTAGTGGTATCTTCTATCACGTCACGTGTTGTGCCATGAATGTCGCTGACAATTGCTTTATCCTCATTCAGTAAGACATTCAGTAAAGTCGATTTTCCTGCATTTGTCTCACCAATGATGGCAACTGGAACGCCGTTTTTAATCGCATTACCTACACTGAAGGAATGAACTAAACGAGAAATAGTCTGTTCTATTCCATCCGCAAGTTTTCTTAAAGCAGAGCGATCTGCAAATTCAACATCTTCTTCGCTGAAATCTAACTCCAATTCGATCATGGAGGTGAAGTTGAGCAGTTTGTTGCGTAAGTCGGCCAGTTCTTTGCTAAATCCACCTCTCATTTGGCTCATCGCCAAGCGGTGGGTTGCTGCAGAAGAGGAAGCTATTAAGTCGGCAACCGCTTCTGCTTGGCTTAAATCCATTTTGCCATTAAGAAAAGCACGCTGTGTGTATTCTCCGGGTTGTGCCATGCGGCAACCATTCTTTATCAGTAATTGCATCACCTGCTGAAGGATATAGGAAGAACCATGACAAGTAATCTCTGTGCTATCTTCTCCGGTGTAAGAGTGTGGTCCACGGAAAAGACTTACGAGCACTTCATCTATGATCTCTTCATTGTGATAAATACGACCGAAAGTCAGCGTGTATGGTTTTTGCTCACACAAAAGTTTGCCCGCTTTAGCTGGTTTAAAGATGAGGCTAGTGATAGATATGGCTTCAGGACCGGAAACGCGAACGCTTCCAATGGCTCCACCTTGGGCGGTAGCAATCGCACAAATAGTATCTTGGTTCATTGTATTTCTTTTTGAATGTTGCAAAGATAGCTATTTCTTGGTAAAAAAGAGAATACCTACAGGAATCTTAGTCGGAGAGGGGAGTGCTGAAAGGGTGGATGATAGTTAATAATGTAAAGGCACGAGTTTCATAGAACGGGCTTTTTGTATACCATCAGGTGCAAAGCCATCAATGAAACTCGTGTCTTAAGCTAGTGTTAGATTCTGTCTAGCACTGTTTTTATCAGTTGGTCAATTGTATTCTTGTATCCTGTATTGGCCTCTTTGATCAATCGGTTGGCAATAACCATACAAACGGTCATGGCTTTATGCCCCATAAGTCGACTGAGTCCGGCTAATGCAGAACTTTCCATTTCAAAATTAGTAATTTTAAAACCTTGATATTCAAAGTTCTCAATTTTCTCGTTTTGTTTTGGGTCTGCTAACGGTACACGAAGTTCACGTCCTTGAGGGCCAAAGAATCCACCAGCAGCGATGGTAACACCACGTACCATGTCATCTTTCGCTACTCGGTTGATTAGTTCTTCACTGGCATCAATCACATACGGAGCGGGAGCACACATATTCCCTGACCATCCCATGTGGTCTAGGAATGCACGCTCAAAAGGCAAGTCGCATACTGCATTACGGCCAGCGTAGAAATTCAATAAACCGTCGAAACCAATTGATTTCTGTGAACAAACGAAGGTTCCTACTGGGGTGTTAGGCTGTAGCCCGCCACAAGTACCAATACGTACCAGCTCGAGTTGTCTGAATTGATCTTTTTCTTCGCGAGTATTGAAGTCAATATTGGCTAAAGCATCCAATTCATTCATCACGATGTCGATATTATCACAGCCAATACCGGTGGATACTACGGTGATTCGTTTCCCGTTATAGGTACCAGTAATGGTTTTAAATTCTCGGCTTTCAACTTCGCATTCTATATTATTAAAGTGAGAGGCTACCATTGCCACACGTCCGGGATCTCCTACTAGAACGACTTTGTCTGCCAACCATTCCGGTTTCACGTGAAGGTGGAACACTGAACCGTCTTCATTAATGATCAGTTCTGACGATGGAAAGTATTTTTTCATGTTATTGAGAAATTATTATTTACTTAAAGGCTGATTTGTTGCATTTCCACTAGTTGGTTTAGCAATGGTTTCCCTCATGGAAGTATCTGCTTCGATATTTTTCATTCGGTAATAATCCATAATGCCTAAATTACCACTTCGGAATGCTTCGGCCATAGCTTTAGGTACTTCAGCTTCAGCTTCGATAACTTTAGCACGTGCTTCTTGTGCTTTAGCTTTCATCTCCTGTTCAGAAGCTACAGCCATAGCGCGACGCTCTTCGGCTTTTGCCTGAGCTATATTTTTATCTGCATTTGCTTGGTCGATTTGCAATGCTGCACCGATGTTTTTACCGATGTCAATGTCCGCAATATCGATAGATAGAATTTCAAAAGCAGTTCCGGCGTCCAATCCTTTACGTAGAACAAGCTTGGATATAGAATCTGGATTTTCCAATACCGACTTGTGGTTCTCTGATGAGCCGATAGATGAAACGATACCTTCGCCAACACGGGCTAGAATCGTATCTTCTCCTGCTCCACCAACCAATTGGCGAATATTGGCACGTACGGTAACACGAGCTTTAGCAATGAGCTGAATACCATCTTTAGCCACTGCAGTTACAGGTGGGGTGTCAATCACTTTGGGGTTTACAGACATTTGCACTGCTTCGAACACATCACGTCCAGCAAGGTCAATAGCCGTAGCCATTTGGAAAGGTAGTTCAATGTTTGCCTTCGAAGCCGAAACAAGGGCATGAACCACTTTTTCAACATGTCCTCCTGCCAGATAATGGGCTTCCAGTTCATCACGCGTAATGCTTCTTAAACCAGCTTTGTGAGCTTCAATCATTCCTGGTACGATGATGTACGGCGGAACATTACGTATACGCATTAGAAATAGTTGTATCAGTGAGATGTTTACTCCTGAAACCTTAGCCGACAACCAAAGGAAGAACGGCACATAGTGGAAAAATATTATCAGAAAGATAATACCTCCGGCTATGAGAAAAATAGGTAAGTACATAGATGATTCCATTTGATAGTTAGTATTAAGTGAATATTATCAAGTGTGTTTCTCAACAAGGATCGTGCCGTCTGTTATCCGACGTACGATGATAGGCGTTTTCTCATTTAGGAAACCATCCGTAGATTTAACTTCCACGATTTTTCCATTGATTTCGGCGTATCCGATTTGAGCTAGACGAGTTGTGCTTATACCGGTATCACCAACATTTATGCTTTTTTCGGCTGTTTTATCTACTGTTGAGTCGATATTTTTTTTCAAAGCCAGTTTATCAAGCATTTTGGAACGCATAAACCAAATTAGTGCTCCGATGCAAGCCAGTGCGGATACACCTAAAGTAACAAAACCTCCGGCAGTTCCCAGATTCGCAAATGCGTAGTAGTTCGCATAGAGGATGCAAACCAATCCAGAGATTCCTGCAAGGCTGATACCTGGTATGACGAATAATTCAACTAAAAACAGGATGACTGCTACAATAATCAGTACTGAGATAATGAGTATATCCATAGTTTTAAATGATTAAGATTTCGTTTTTTCAGTGTTGCGTACATTCATTTCAAGTGTACTTAGTTCTTTGTCCATTTGGAGAATTCTTTTTTCCAAATCAAGAATGCCGGGAGTTAGTTTTTCCTTCTCTTGTTTGTTCCCGCTTGTATATTGCTGGCGCAGATCGTTCAGCCTTTCTTCCTGTTGTATGTAGTCTTTCTTAAGCTGGCGGTAGCGAAGGAAAAGTTGCTTGGCAGCAGGGGATTGGAAATCGTCAAGTGAATTATAAGTTGTGCTGTCGTCAATTATAAACTCAAAATCAACTACACGTCTAACTTTTGGTTTCTGGTTTATGGCAGCTTCAAGACGTTGCTGTGCTTCGGTCACTGCGTTTTTATCTTTCCATGTTTCTTTCAATGAATGAATTTGGGCAAGCCTAATCATTTGCTGTGGATCCATGGATTCATAATTATAAGTTTGTTTCGAGCTATTTGGAATAAATACGTAAATGCAAACTTTTCCTTCTGGCTGAAAGCGATCAGAAGCGAACCAACCTAGATTGTTGTATTCGTCTATAACATACATGTAGTCGTTATAGGGCGAATTGAAAGGCATACCCACATTCTCAGGCATCAAATAAGTGTCGGTGTTGGTATTATAGCGAGTGACAAAGATATCATATCCTCCCAAACCTTCACCATCGGTAGCATAGTAAATTGTGATGCCATCAGACAAGACGAACGGATAGTTAGCATTTCCCGATTCGTTAATGTTCCCCGGAAGAGGACGTCCATTACTCCACTCGTTAATTAGTTTGTTTTTCGATAGAATATCTAGATTCTTTTTTTCACCGGGTTCGCTGTAGTATACTTTGTTGCCGATTTCAGTCTCGTAAACCGTTCCGGGATGATTCCCTTCCGTTTTGAAGAACTCATTAAAAGTGTATAGATTCCCTGACTCTTCACTGAGTTTGTAAGTGCTGAGGAATCCTTTTTTATCTACCACAAAACTGTCGATGATACATACATCTTCAACTCCTTTTAGCATTCTAAGATCCGATTTGCTCTTATCTAAAAGTTGCTCGGCATCTTCAGTCGGTTTTTTCCGTTTGGTAAGGTCGGAAATGTAGTCTTCTAGACATTCAACTGCGTCTTCGAAACGGTAAACTTGATTGTAAGCTTCCCCAAGGTAGAACTGTGCACCCGATACCCGGCGTTTCACTGCTGTTTCCAAATATTTTACCGCTTCTTCCGATTCCCCTGTTTTCAAGCAACATACGCCATACCAATAGCTATAATTGGCGTTGTTGGGTTGGCTTTTAGCATATTTACCGAACACGGGTTTTGCCTCTTCGTATCCACCTTTGGAAAATAAAGTGCGAGCCTGCTCTAAAGTTTGGGCGGAGATTCCACTCCAAAATAAGCTACAGATAAAGAACAATATATATCTTCTATTCCTCATTTTTTATCATTAATCTTTGTATCAATTGTTCAAAAGTACAAATTTATTGGAAATAAACCCTTTTTAAAAGATTCTATTATGTTAATTCTTCTTTAAATCATTCTTTTCGCTTACTTTTGCAGCCGATTTTTGAAACTATGGCGAAATTTACAGAAGAAGAAAAGACTATCCGCCGCATTGAGCGGAGATTTAATAAAGGAGTGGTGCAGTACAAGCTGATTGAAGAAGGAGATAAAATCCTCATCGGGTTGTCGGGGGGAAAAGATTCGTTGGCACTTGTCGAGCTTTTAGGCAAGCGTTCACAGATTTATAAGCCTCGATTCTCTGTCATTGCTGTACATGTGGTGATGAAAAATATTCCTTATAAAAGTGATGCTGCATATTTGAAAGCATATTGTGAGTCGTATGGTGTCCCTTTTGTTAGCTACGAAACATCGTTTGATCCTACCACCGATACGCGCAAATCTCCTTGCTTCCTTTGTTCATGGAATCGGAGAAAAGCGCTGTTTACAGTTGCTAAGGAGCAGGGGTGTAATAAGATTGCTTTGGGTCATCACATGGACGATATCTTGGAAACCCTGTTGATGAACATTACCTATCAGGGTGCATTCAGTACGATGCCTCCACGTTTGGTGATGAAGAAATTCGATATGACAATTATCCGGCCGATGTGCTTGGTTCATGAGGCTGATTTGATTGAATTAGCTTCATTGCATAACTATAGGAAGCAAGTTAAGAATTGTCCTTATGAATCACAATCTAGCCGAAGTGATATGAAGGGGGTCTTGCGACAATTGGAAGCTATGAATCCCGAGGCACGTTATAGCCTATGGGGTAGCATGACGAATGTGCAAGAAGAATTATTGCCAGATCAAATCGATTGATTTTAAAGTAGGTGTTATGAAAGGATTATATACCATTTTATTACTAATTGTGTCAAATGTCTTTATGACTTTTGCCTGGTATGGCCATTTGAAATTGAAGCAGGAATACTCTTGGTTTTCAGCTCTTCCTTTAATTGGCGTTATTACTTTTAGTTGGGCGATCGCTTTTTTTGAGTATTCTTGCCAAATACCGGCCAATCGGATTGGGTTTATCGGTAATGGTGGTCCATTTTCACTAATGCAGTTGAAGGTGATTCAAGAGGTGATCACACTAATCATTTTTACAGTATTCACCACGCTTTTCTTTAAGGGAGAATCTTTACATTGGAATCATTTGGCAGCATTCCTTTGCTTGATAGCGGCGGTTTATTTTGTATTTATGAAGTAGCAGCTAAAAGAAAATATATTTTTAGTTTCTCAACTTGTTTACATTCTATCTTGAATTTCAGAATTAGTATATCTTTTACCAGAGAGTTTGGCTCCTAAAATATAGGTTATAGCTAATTTGACAGTAGGATAATTATAGGTGTTGTTAAATGTCATTTTAAAATGGGTTGAATTAACATTCCCCTTTACATTGGAGGCTAATATGCTATTGCAGCTTAAGGCTATCTTTAGCTTATTCTTCAGCAAACTGCATTGCCCTCCGAAATCAATATTGTAGGTACTTTGTAAGTCCGTTGTAGCCAAATTCTCAGGTGTAGAATAAGAACCATTTAGCCAGCCGGTTAAAGTCTTCTCTTTATTCAAGAAAAAGCTGGTGTTAATCATTACTATGTACGATAAGGAATTTCGCGTAGGAATGGTATATAATGAGCTTGACTTCGATTTCTCATAGTTAATTCCGTGAATTAAAAAGATTTGCATCCAATTTAGTTTATTGAAAAAATAGGAGTTGTTGATGCCCATAGTATGTGTGTCCAAAACATTATCCCAAAACGTGTGGATGGTCAAATCAGACGGATCTGCTCTTTGCACTTGAGTAAAGCCATTTGTTTTGTATGAGTAAAAACCATCGATGCTAAAATTTCCTTTCAGCGTATATCCTAAATTCAGCTTGTATGTATAAGCAGGTTTTAAATCCGGTTTTCCCGACACAGTGGAGTACTTGTTTGTGTATAATACAAATGGATTTATATTGCGAAAACTTGGTCTAGAGATGCGACTTGATAAACTTAAATTAAATTGATGATATTTGTGTGGTTTATACCCAAGATAAAGAGTTGGGAAAAGTCGGGTGTATTTTTCACTCTTTTCTCCCTTGGTATAAGTGTGCTCAAGTCTCAATCCGGATTTAAATGTCAATTTACGACTAAATGTTTTACTGACTTCGGCGTACAATGCATAGATGTTTTCTGTGAAGAAGAAAACATCATTTTGTTCTTCAAGCAATGGTTGATTATAATAGTCTATTTGATTCTTAGTTTTTGCATGTGAGAATTTGGCTCCCCAGTTAATAGTATACTTATTATAAGGTAAGATAAAATCAACTGAAGAAGTAACTGCATTTATATTGCGGTTATTATCATTGTTAAAGCCATAGTTCCCTCCAATATGATCCATTGAAGGATTATATGTTTTAGACGAGAATCTTTTCTCGGACTGAAAGGTGGAATGTAAATAATCTAAATCAAAATGGACTTTTTTCCCAAGAGTATCAATCTTTATGTCTGAATACATGCCAACTCGGTAGCTTTCGTTTGTCACGTCATTAGGATTCTCGGATAATAGCAACGAATCTAATTGAAACGCTGCTTTAGAATAAAACCCCGATTCTCCATCCATATTGCTTTTACTATTGTTTTTATTGTAGTAAGCTAATGCACCCACTGTTGCTTTAGGGTCTATTTGATAATCTACATTTCCTCTGAGGTTGTAAATCTTGTTTTTGCTGATTGAATTGGATGAGCTTTTTCTGTTATAAGATTCGTATTCTTCTTGATTTCTCTCTTTGTATCGTGACTTGCCTAAATTCCCATAAGCATTTAAAAGAATGTTGAATCGATTTTTATTGTATATAAAATTGGCGTTTGCTGTGTTTGTGTGATAGTTATCATAGCTATACGCATAATTTATGGTTGTACTCATATAATCAATTCTGGCTTTCTTCAGTTTTATGTTTAAAATTCCGGCGCTTCCTTCAGCGTCAAATTTTGACGAAGGAGTTGTCATTACTTCTATTTTATCTACTTGCTCTGCCTGATAACTTTTTAAAAGGATGATAAACTCCTTGGAACTCATCTTTTGTTCTCTACCATTAATTAAGATTTTTACGCCTTGCTGCCCTAATATGCTGACTTCATCATTGGTGACAATAACGCCTGGTACATTCTTTAAAATATCTAATGCATCATTACTGCTCGGTGCTATTTGGCTTCCATCAAAAATAATTTTATCAGCCTCTCTTCTCACCAGTGGAGACTTTGAGGTTACAACAACTTCATTTAGCGCATAATTATCCATGTTCATATAAAAGTTCTGTTGCAGGTCTTGTTTTGTAAGAATTATCTTTCTGAAAATTTCTTCCAATCCTATGGCTCTGATATGTATTATATATTCTCCGGGTGCCATGCTGATGGAATAATACCCTTGAGGATTAACAACAGTTCCTTTAATAAAAGTGCTGTCATTTGAAAGAATAAGAACATTAGCATAATCTATAACCTGATCATTTTTATCTCGAATCGTTCCATGAAGTAAACTCTTTTGGGCATGAATATTGGAAAATACTAAAGTTAATATAAGTAATATGAATGCTCTCATTTTAATATAGATTTTAATGTCGCTTACTCTCATTCTTTTGGGCTTCAAATTTGTCAAGATTATATTTTTATTATATACGAAGATGTTTGTTTACTTTGATTTGATGATTCAATTTACGATTTCATCTTTTTTTATGCATTATTCGCTTCAAAATTAATCAATTATTTGAAATTTATGTCATTTAGTTTGACTAAACATTCTAATTTGACTTTAAATTTTAACTGTTATGTTTTTTAGTAGCTCCTGCTAATAAGGTTTAATGTGTAGGCATTATTAAGTAGAAATAAGGATTGGCTAGATATAAAAAACACCTCCTTCTCAGCGAACTGTGAAGGAGGTGAATAAGGAATGGCGTGAAATAAGTTCTATTTCGCCATATACTTTTTCATACCTTTGGTATAGTAAGTTTTGAATGATCCGTTCTCACCACTATAAATAAAATAAGCTTCTATTGCGGAATCTTTTTGGCAGAAAGCTTCAGCTTTTTCTAAGCCCATAACCATGAAAGCTGTGGCTAGTGCATCTGCTGTCATGCAGTCTTTAGCAATGACGGTTGACGAAAGGATGCTGTGTTGTACCGGATATCCAGTTCGCGGATCTATAGTGTGAGCGTATTTTTTTCCGTCTTTATAATAGAAGTTTCTATAGTTTCCAGAGGTGGCCATCCCTAAATCGCTGAGCTTAAGCACTGTCTCAATCTCTTGATTCATTGATAAAGAATCGTCTATAGGCTTGTTTACCCCTATACGCCATAGTCCGTCTTTAGGGTTTTTACCTTTTACTACAATTTCGCCCCCTATGTCGACCATATAATTTTTGATACCCTTTCGATCGAGCAAACGTGCTACCACATCAACGGCATATCCTTTAGCCACAGCACTGCAATCTAGCATGGTGCGAGGATCTTGTTTAATTACTTTCCCGTCTTTCAATGCTATTTTGGAGTAGCCAATAACTTGCATCAGGCTATCTATCATTAGCGAATCGGGGAAGGCTCCTTTTTTAAACCCAAATCCCCAAGCATTGACTAGCGGTGCTACAGTGATATCAAAAGCTCCGTCTGTTTGACGGGAGATTTCCATAGAGCGGTTGAAGCAATTTTGAAAGAGGCTGTCAGTCTCAATGTCTTCATTACGGTTGACACGGCTAATCACTGAGCTATCGTTAAATGGAGATAGAGAAAAATCGAAACGTTTTAGCTCTTCTTCAATATCCGGCTTAAGATCTCCATCATGCTGATAGGTGATTTGATATACTGTGCCGAATACTAAACCGCGAACACTGTTATATTCTCCTTTTTGATTATGCCTAGCCAGTATCCAGATGGTCCCTAAAAGGAGAAGGGCTAGCCAAAGAAAACTTTTTTTTGCTTTCATATTTTTATCTATTTTACTGTAAGATTAGATGTTCTACTAATATCTTCAAGCCGATGGCAACAAGGATTATTCCTCCCCATAGTTCGGCTTTTAATTTGCGTGCTAAACCACAACCACATTGAATGCCAAAGATAAGCCCCAAAAGCGAAAGTACAAATGATACAACCCCAATAATAAGGATGGGGGAGATAATTTGTGTGTAGCTTTTCATTCCTAGAAAAGCAAAGGATACACCTACTGCCAGTGCATCGATGCTTGTGGCTACAGCCATGGTGAATACCACTTTGGGGCTGGCTGGATTGAATGTTTGCCTACAATCTTCATCCTTGAATGATTCGATGATCATTCGACCGCCTAAAATGGATAGAATTCCAAAGGCTATCCAGTGGTCTACACTTTCAATAAGGTGGCTAAAAGTTCTTGCACAACTCCATCCTATAAATGGCATTATGGCTTGAAATAAACCAAATGCAAAAGCCATCACTAGCATTGGTTTCCATTGAACACGTTTTAAAATAATACCGCTTGCAATTGAAACAGCGAAACAATCCATCGCTAAGCCAACTGCAAGTATCCAGATTTCTAGTCCTGTCATTAGTCTTTAAAGAGGTAATTGATAAATGAGGGAATATGTGATTCCCATATTGTTTGACTTGTATTTTCCATAACCGGGCACGTACCATGGGTTCGCAAACTGATTGGTCGACGCACTGGTCTTATATTTCATGCGGACTGCCCAGCCCATGTTGAAGTTTTTATATATACGTACTTTTACTCCAAGCACAACTTCGAACCATTGCATAGATCCTTTCATGTTTGTGTGATTGAACGGAACACTTCCACCCCAATAGCTATCTTCCAAGCTTGGGTTGCCAATGCTTCCTCCCCAAATGGGTTCATCAACTGGCAAGGTACTTACATCATACTTGAAGGAAGTGAATGCATATCGAAAACCTACATACAAATAGCTGTTTTTTTCTTTCTTTTTGGCCATCGTATTGTAGTCTACGCCAATTCTGAAGAATGGGGCAGCTTTGCTTTTATAATGTATTCCCTTTTCGTTCCAAGCATCCGTTCCTCCCACACCGAGTTCAAGGGTAGGGATGAATTTGTTTTTCAGATTAACTCCTATACTGAGTTCGGAACTGACGAAATCGCTACCTAGAAGTTTGCTGCCTATTCCATACACGTCCACACCAAGATAGGTTCCGTTGTAAAACGGAATCGTGTCTACCTTGGCCACTTCTCTTTTCTTTGGATCTCTTTTCTGCACCTGAGTGGGACGGCGTTGCTGTGCCAGCGTAGGAACAGTTATAGAAAAGAGGCAAAGAGCACTAGTTAAAACTAGAAGGCGTGCGGTCGCGATACCTGTAAAATATTTGTAAATTCTCAATTGCATTCGTATTGGCTTCTTTATTTTGTATATGGAGTGAATCGATCTTCTCTTGAAGTGCAGTCTTCCTAGGATTGCCGAATCGGGCCTTGAGTATATTTTGTTTCATCATATATCCGCATTCCATAGATTGAAAATAGGAGATGTTTTCTTGTATGATGTATAAAGTATCAACATCGTTTGCCACCTGTAGATTATAGTGGAAAATGAACACGGTAGTGTCGCTGGTATATCTTAGCGGTAACATTAGCTTGTTCACATTCTTTTCGTTGTTAAGAATGATAGAGTCGGTGCCAAGGGCAGTGATGGTGAGTGAATCTAGCGTGTCGTTAATAGCTCTGTCGGTAATCTCGTCTATGGTACGTAGGGTGCAATACATCATAGGACGTCCTGACAAAGAACAGTCATTTTCGTCTGCACACGAGACGCCTACGCTTAAACCAGCACCTATAAGGATGAATATTAGAGAGAAGCGAATTAAATTTTTCATAATCGGTTATTGAGTGTGAATCAAATTTTCTTTTCTATCTGATAATTGTTTCGTTCGGGTGCGTTGCGCGAGATTAGTTCGCCCAAGAACCCGGCTAGGAATAATTGTGTTCCAATAATCATTGCTGTTAGCGATAAATAAAAATAAGGTGATTCGGTGACAAGGCGATAGGGTAGCCCGTTGTACATAGCTATGAGCTTGCTTACGCCTACGATGATGACTGAAATCATTCCTATAAAGAACACTAATGATCCGAGTATGCCGAAGAAGTGCATCGGTTTGACGCCAAATCTGGAAAGGAACCATAATGAAATTAGATCAAGGTAGCCGTTGAAGAAGCGATTGAAACCGAATTTCGTTGAACCGTATTTGCGTGCTTGATGCTGAACTACTTTTTCTCCTATGCGATTAAATCCAGCATTTTTAGCCAGATAGGGGATGTAGCGATGCATTTCGCCATACACTTCAATGTTCTTTACCACATCTTTGCGATAGGCTTTTAATCCGCAGTTGAAATCGTGCAGGTTCTTGATGTGAGAAACTCGGCGAGCTGTTGCATTGAAAAGCTTTGTAGGAAGAGTCTTTGATAAGGGGTCATATCTTTTTTGTTTCCATCCCGAAACCAGATCATAGTTCTCTTTTGTAATCATGCGGTAGAGTTCTGGTATTTCGTCTGGACTATCTTGAAGATCGGCATCCATTGTGATGACTACATCTCCTTGAGCTTCAGCAAATCCGCAATAGAGCGCTGGAGATTTGCCATAGTTACGGCGAAATTTGATTCCTTTTACTGTTTCCGACTGAGATTTGAGCTTTTCGATCACTTCCCATGAACGGTCTGTGCTTCCGTCATTGACAAAGATCACTTCAAAAGTGTAGCCGTTAGATTTCATCACTCTTTCTATCCAAGCGTAGAGTTCGGGCAATGATTCTTCTTCATTATACAACGGGATTACTACTGATATATCCATTTTAATAATTACTTATTTACTAACATCGATTAAGGCTTATCCGGAGTGTTACGGTTTGTTTGTGGCTTTTTCATTACCATTAATGCAGTTGGAATGGCCACTAGACAACCAAAAATAACATTTCGGGATAGTACGAAAAGAGTGATATTGATAGCTGTGAGTGAACGGCCTGTATCAATCGTATTTCTTACTATTTCTTCATATTCTTTAAAGGCCGGAGTTTGATTCATTAACTCTTCCCATAATTGGGCGTACGAATTGAGGACAAATCCATGGTCTATAAATTGGAAGTAGGCGTAGTGGGCTACGGCTACCAGCAAGGAAGCAAACATGTACACAGAAATGGTGAAAAACATTGCATGAGCAAATTGGATGCTCCCTCCACATATTTTGTTGCGATACATCTTTACATAATAATATCCAATGAATGGTCCCGCAAGCGTTAGAATCAGAAATAGAAAGGAAAGAAAGGGAATGCGAAAACCCAGTGGAAATAAAATGAATTTTAAAATCCAATAGATTCCCATATATGTGCCAAAATGCATGGCATATTTTTGTAGGTAGTTTCTGTTTTCTGTCATAATCGTTAATAAATAGCGCACAAAGGTACAAATAATATTGCTTGGTAAGAAAAATAAGGTTGTTAAAGTTAATAAAGCAATATAGGCTGTACCGTTGCTTTTTTTTTATTCTTTTAATTGTCTGAAATGTAGCGTCTTACTCTCTTTGAATGAAAAAAGTTGTCCTAAACTCTTGCAGGATTCATAAAAATACCTACCTTTGCAACCGCAAAACGGGTAAGTCCTATACGGCCAGCTCCCTTCGAATCCTCCAGGGCTTGATCGCAGCAAAGGTAGTTGGTTGTAGCGGCGCGATATAGTAAGCTTACCCACCCGCCTCTTTAGCTCAGTTGGCCAGAGCACGTGATTTGTAATCTCGGGGTCGTTGGTTCGAATCCGACAAGAGGCTCAAAAAAAAGCATTCAACACATTGTTGAATGCTTTTTTTATGTGTATTAATTCGGATTTATTTGATTCTCTTATATCCGTATACAGCTAAGCTGCCAAGTTCTTCTTCAATGCGAAGGAGTTGGTTATATTTAGCCATACGGTCGGAACGGCTTAATGAACCTGTCTTGATCTGTCCGCTGTTAGTGGCTACGGCAATATCTGCGATGGTTGCATCTTCTGTCTCACCGGAACGATGAGAAGTTACGGTAGTGTACCCATGACGATGAGCCATTTCGATTGCGTTCAATGTCTCAGTAAGTGAACCGATTTGGTTTACTTTAATTAAGATTGAATTAGCAGATCCTTGTTCAATACCTTTTGCAAGGAAGTCTACGTTAGTTACGAATAGGTCATCACCTACCAACTGGCAACGTCCACCGATACGCTCGGTTAGTTTTTTCCAGCCTTCCCAGTCGTTTTCACTCATACCGTCTTCGATAGAGTCGATTGGGAACTTGTTTATCAACTCTTCCAAATAGTCGATTTGTTCTTCAGCAGTGCGTTTCTTACCTTTTTCGCCTTCAAACTTAGCATAGTCATAAATACCATCATGGTAAAACTCAGAAGAAGCGCAGTCCATACCGATCATTACATCTTTTCCCGGTTCGTACCCAGCTGCTTTGATGGCAGCAATGATGGAGTTCAATGCATCTTCGGTGCCCTCCAAGTTAGGAGCAAAACCGCCTTCATCACCAACAGCTGTGCTTAATCCACGATCTTTCAGTACTTTTTTTAGGGCGTGAAATACTTCTGCACCCATTCTTAAACCTTCTTTAAATGACGATGCGCCTACAGGACGAACCATAAATTCTTGAAAGGCGATAGGGGCGTCACTATGTGATCCTCCGTTGATGATATTCATCATCGGTACAGGCATTACGTAAGTATTTGTTCCGCCGATATAACGATAAAGAGGAAGGTCAAGATAGTTGGCTGCTGCTTTAGCTACTGCAAGAGAAACACCTAGGATTGCATTAGCACCTAGATTAGACTTTGTCTTTGTCCCGTCTAGTGCGAGCATGGTGTAGTCGATCTCTCTTTGATTTAAGGAAGACATTCCAATAAGTTTCGGAGCGATCACTTTGTTTACGTTGTCAACTGCTTTTTGTACACCTTTTCCGCCGTAACGTTGTTTATCACCATCGCGAAGTTCCAATGCTTCATGTTCGCCAGTGGAAGCACCTGATGGAACAGATGCACGTCCCATAATTCCGGATTCCAATACTACGTCAACTTCTACAGTGGGGTTACCTCTTGAATCGAGAATCTCTCGAGCTAAAATTTTTTCTATTTTCATCGTTTCTATTGTTTTGAATAACATTTTTGCAAAAGTACGGACTTGACAGAGAATGGAAAATCACTATAAATAGGTATTCTTTCGGATGATATTCCCGAGATGTCATTAGCCCGATCCAATAGAATAACAATGGGATGCTGCTTTTTGTTTGAATAGGCTGCGTTGAATTTGAGTAATTTTAGTCCTTGATTGTAACTCCTAGAAGCGGAAGCAACTCAATAGCCTGCAAAGTGTTAATTATTGCTCCCTTCAGGTCGCTAATGTTTAGTATGATTCCACTGATTCGAGATGTTCGCAGATCTATTCCCTTAAGCGAGGAGTGAGAAAAATCGACTTGTATTAAGTCGCAACCTTCTAATGCAATGGATGCGAAGCGAGATTCATTAAAACTACCGTTCTGAAAATGACAGTTTGTGAGACGTACCTGATTCATTTTACTCATCGATAGATTGATGTAGGGGGCATTGCAATCGTTTAATGAAACGTGATTCATAGATGTTTCCGAAAGATTGGTACCTAGTAACTTACAGGAAATAAATTCTACTCGATAAAGAGAACTTTTGCTAAAAGAAAGGTTTGATAAATCGCAATTTTCAAATCGTACATCTGTCAATTGTGATGCATGTAATTTGCATTCACTGAATATCATATTTCGGAATGTGCAGTTTTGAAAACTTTTATATGATTTACTAATTCCTTCTTCTTTTCCTTTATTAAATGATAGATTTGAGATTGTTTCTTCTTTTTCGAGTAATTCTTTTAAGGAGCTAGAGCTGATTTGTTGCTCCTCCATGATTGGCGAAACAACATGGACGGGCTTACTCATGTTTTTTTTCATCATGATAAAGTCTGTTTTTACTCTTTATTCCCTTTTTTAATCATAACGATTTCAGTGTTTTGACAAGTTACGAGACATCCTTTGGGGAGTTGCTGGATTAATGGAAGAATTTTTTCGATAAAACTGTTAATCTTTTCTTCATCGTCTATGATTTCGATGATGATAGGTATCTTTTCTGTTAGCTCCCAAAATTTATCGGAGTGAAGCTCGCTACTTGCTCCGTACCCCATAATTCCTTTATATACTGTGGCGCCGGCAAGTCCGTATCTTTTGGCTGCAAATGCAATGGATTCATAAACAGAAGTATGCTTAATTCTATCTGTATTGCTTACATATATTCTTAGTATTTTTGTTTGCTTCATAACTTTCATCATTTAGAATAATTTGGTCAATGATTGTCCAAGATATAACATTAAAAAACCGAGGAATAGGCTACCCCCTAGGTATAATGATAAGTAAAAGAAATTGTCATTCTTTACGAACTGAAAATTTTCGTTCATAAATGTAGAGAAAGTAGTGAAGCCACCGCAGAATCCTACGGTGAGAAATATTTTTAGATTGGGGCTCATCAGATTGCCTCGTTCAAAGAGTCCATAGAAAAGACCAATGGCAAAACAACCCATTACGTTAACGAGCAATGTTCCCCAAGGGAAAGTGGGAGAGAGAAAATTTTGAGCGTATCGCGAGACAAGATAACGCAGTACGCCTCCGGTAAAACTTCCCATACCGACAAAAAAGAGAGTTTTTAGCATAAGCTGATTTTTAAAGAGTTATTGTCTAAGTTGTAGGGATCATCAGCTCCAAAGGGCGGTTAAAGGCTAATCCCATAGCCGGCACAAAGATAAGAAAAAGAAGATTTTATTGCCGAATGAGTGTTGCTCTTTTTTTATTCTTTGAGAAAGATCCGGTGATTTTTTGCTACGTGTTAGCACTCTACGAATCGTAAGAAACATTTTTTAAATGATAGGCAGAGTAAAAAGTGAGGTGATTTGTTTGCCAGTTCAAGGCGCTTTTTCTACCTTTACGGCACTATAAACTATCAAATTGTAAAACATTAAATCGTTAAATAGATATGACTTTAGTAGACAGATTTTTGAAGTATGTGAGCTTTGATACACAGTCGGATGATTCCACAGGACTCACTCCCAGTACGCCGAAGCAAATGATATTTGCCCAATATTTGAAAACCGAACTGGAAGCTTTAGAACTTGAAGATATTACGTTGGATGAGCATGGCTATCTTTTTGCTACTCTTCCTTCCAATATAGATAAGGAAGTGCCCACTATCGGGTTCATTTCTCATATGGATACGAGTCCTGACATGACCGGAAAGGATGTAACTCCTCGTAGAGTACCCAATTATGACGGCAAAGATATTGTCCTTTGTGCAGAAGATCGTGTCGTTCTCTCTCCTGCACAATTTCCAGAATTGCTCGATCATCAAGGGGAGGAGTTGATTGTTACTAACGGTAAAACGTTGCTTGGGGCAGATGATAAAGCTGGTATTGCAGAAATTGTATCAGCTGTGGCTTTCTTGAAAGAACATCCGGAAATTAAACATGGCAAAATCCGTATCGGATTTAATCCTGACGAAGAAATAGGCGAAGGGGCTCATAAGTTTGATGTAGAAAAGTTTGGTTGCGACTGGGCTTATACAATGGATGGTGGTGAAGTGGGAGAACTGGAGTTCGAAAACTTTAATGCTGCAGCTGCTAAGATTGTTTTTAAAGGACGCAACGTACATCCAGGTTATGCAAAGAATAAGATGATCAATTCTATTCGTGTAGCTAATCAGTTTGTGGCTATGTTGCCTTCAATGGAAACACCTGAACAAACTGAAGGATATGAAGGCTTTTATCATTTGATTGGCATTCAGGGAGATGTTGAACAAAGTACTGTGTCTTATATCATCCGTGATCATGATCGCGTGAAGTTTGAGCAACGTAAGGATGAGATGAAGCGATTGACGGCTCAAATTAATGTTGAATATGGTGAGGGAACAGCTACTCTTGAATTGCGTGATCAATATTACAATATGCGTGAGAAGATAGAACCGGTAATGCATATTATTGATACGGCTTTTGCCGCTATGGAAGCTGTAGGTGTTAAACCCAATGTGAAGCCGATTCGTGGCGGTACGGATGGAGCACAGCTTTCATTTAAAGGTTTACCTTGCCCTAATATTTTTGCTGGTGGTCTTAATTTTCATGGACGTTATGAATTTGTTTCTGTTCAGAACATGGAGAAAGCCATGAATGTAATTGTGAAAATCGCCGAGCTGGTGACCTTCAAGTGATGATATCATTAACTGAGAATGACTTGTAGAAAACTTATGATTTAAAACTTAATACTTCAATCATGAAAACCACTCCGTTTACTGAGAAACATATTGCGCTGGGTGCTAAAATGTGTGATTTTGCAGGCTATAATATGCCAATCGAATATGCTGGAATTATTGATGAACATTTGACTGTTTGTAATGCTGTTGGTGTGTTTGATGTGTCCCACATGGGCGAATTTTGGGTGAAAGGTCCGCAGGCGTTAGCTTTTGTTCAGAAGATGACTTCAAATAATGTAGCGGTACTGACTCCGGGTAAAATTCAATATAGTTGTTTTCCCAATGAAGAAGGGGGAATTGTAGATGATTTACTCGTTTACTGCTATGCGCCTGAAAAGTATTTATTGGTTGTAAATGCTGCAAATATTGAAAAAGACTGGGCTTGGTGTGTAGCTCATAATACGGAAGGAGCTGAGTTAGAGAATTCGTCGGACAACACAGCGCAGCTGGCTGTGCAAGGTCCAAAAGCAATTCTTGCCTTACAGAAGTTGACTGATATAGACTTGTCTGCTATACCTTATTATACTTTTGCTGTTGGAAAGTTGGCCGGAAAGGAGAATGTCATTATCTCTAATACAGGATATACAGGTGCAGGTGGTTTCGAGTTATACTGTTATCCCGGTGACGCTGAAGCAATATGGAATGCTGTTTTTGAAGCTGGAGAAGAATTTGGTATCAAACCCATAGGATTGGGTGCTCGTGATACGCTTCGCTTAGAAATGGGCTTTTGCTTGTATGGCAATGATTTGGATGATACGACTTCTCCGATAGAAGCTGGTTTGGGATGGATCACTAAGTTTGTTGAGGGCAATGACTTTATTAATCGCCCGATGCTTGAAAAACAAAAGGCCGAAGGAACTACCCGTAAGTTAATCGGTTTTGAAATGATTGATAGAGGTATTCCTCGTCATGGGTATGAGTTGCTTGGTGCGGAGGGAGAAAGTATAGGGACAATTACTTCGGGAACAATGTCTCCAACCCGCAAGGTGGGTATTGGAATGGGCTATGTGAAACCTGAATATGCAAACCTTGGTTTCGAGATTTGCGTTGATGTGCGTGGGCGAAAATTGAAAGCTGTAGTGGTGAAACCTCCTTTTAGAAAATAAATGTAGAATGATGGTTTAGCGCTTTAGCGTTTTATCTGATACTTTTTCAAGCGCAGTTAATCTTCGAAAGTTGATTATACTGCGCTTGCTGTTTTTTTAAACATATCTGATATTTTATTGTGTATGCCAGAGAATTATTTTATTTTTGTCATCAAATATCATAAATAATGTCTCATTTGCCTACACTTATTGCCGACCTAGCACTGATTCTGATCTGTGCCGGCATTATGACTTTATTGTTTAAGAAGTTAAAGCAACCTTTGGTCTTGGGATATGTGGTTGCAGGTTTTCTGACAAGCCCGCACATGCCATTCACTCCATCAGTAATGGACACTGCCAATATTAAAATCTGGGCAGACATAGGTGTCATTTTCTTGTTATTTGCCCTCGGTTTGGAGTTTAGCTTTAAAAAGATAGTTCGGGTGGGTGGAGCTGCAATAATTGCTGCTTGTACTATTATATTCTGTATGATGCTGTTAGGTGTTGTTGTCGGTATGGGCTTCGGTTGGCATAAGATGGATTGTCTCTTTTTAGGAGGGATGATTGCTATGTCCTCCACAACAATTATTTATAAGGCTTTTGACGATTTGGGATTAAGAAAGAAGCAGTTTGCTGGGTTGGTACTGAGCATCTTGATTTTGGAAGATATATTGGCTATCGTTTTGATGGTGGTGTTGTCCACTTTGTCTGTTCGTCATAATTTTGAGGGTACGGAGATGCTGGAAAGTATCGGCAAATTAATGTTTTTCCTTATTTTATGGTTCGTGGTTGGTATTTATCTCATTCCAGGTTTGCTGAAACGTTCACGAAAATTGATGGGTGAGGAAACGTTGTTGATTGTATCATTAGCACTTTGTTTTGGTATGGTAGTGCTGGCTGCTAGGGCCGGATTTTCTGCTGCTTTTGGTGCATTTATTATGGGTTCAATTTTGGCTGAGACAATTGAAGCGGAGTCTATAGATCGGCTGGTGAAACCGGTGAAGGATTTGTTTGGAGCAATCTTTTTTGTGTCAGTTGGTATGATGGTTGAACCGGCCATGATCATTCAGTATGCTTTGCCGATAGTGATTATTACTCTTGCAGTTATTATAGGGCAAGCTACCTTTGGAACATTTGGCGTGGTGCTGTCCGGTAAGCCTTTGAAGACGGCGATGCAGTGTGGCTTTAGTCTCACACAGATTGGCGAATTTGCCTTTATCATTGCTTCATTAGGGGTTTCTTTGCAGGTAACTAGTGATTTCTTATATCCGATAGTTGTTGCAGTCTCTGTGATAACAACTTTTCTCACACCTTATATGATTCGGTTGGCCGAACCGGCATCGAATTTTGTTGATGCTCATCTACCGAAATCGTGGCAGAAATTTTTGAAGCGATATTCTTCAGACTCTCATACTGTAGTTAATCATGAGAATCTGTGGAAGAAGTTATTGTTGGCAATGACGCGTATTACCTTAGTTTATTCTATAGTGAGTATCTCAGTAATCGTATTGGCGTTCAGGTTTGTGGTTCCCTTTTTTACTATTCATTTACCAGAATTCTGGGCTTCATTTTTGGGGGCAGGCTTTATTATTCTATGTATTTCTCCATTTCTAAGAGCCATAATGGTGAAAAAAAATCATTCTGTTGAGTTTACAACTTTATGGCATGATAATCGAGCAAACAGGGCTCCATTGGTTTCTACCATTGTTATCCGCATTATGATTGCTGCTTTGTTTGTGATCTTTGTAATTGCTAGTTTATTTCAAATCTCTATTGGATTAATTATTGGGGTTGCCGTACTTGTGGTTTCATTGATGGTCTGGTCGCGTATGTTAAAGAAACAATCAATCTTGATCGAACGACGTTTTTTTCAAAATCTGCGTTCACGAGATAGGAGAGCAGAATATTATGGAGAAAAGAAACCTGAATATGCTGGGCGTTTGTTGTCGCACGATTTACATTTAGCTGATTTAGAACTTCCCGGAGAATCGACTTGGACTGGTAAAACATTGATGGAACTAAATCTGGGTAAAAAATACGGGGTTCATATTGCTTCGATTCTTCGTGGGAAAAGAAGAATCAATATACCAGGTGGGGCTGTTCGGCTTTTTCCAATGGATAAGATCCAAGTGATTGGGACAGATGAACAATTGAGCGCTTTTAGCGAAGCGATGCAAAATGGTGCAGAAATAGACTGGGAAGTATATGAAAACGGAGAAATGATTTTGAAACAATTTATTGTAGGCACTGACTCTGCGTTTTATGGAAAAACAATCCGAGAATCGGGCATTCGTGATCGATTCCGCTGTATGATAGCAGGCGTGGAACGGGAAAATGGGAATCTGATGGCTCCCAATGTAAATATCCCGTTTGAAGAGGGAGATATTGTGTGGATAGTGGGAGAGAAAGAGAATGTATACCAATTAGTCAGTCAAAAAAACGAGAAAATACTAGTGAAATAGAGCTAGATGGGCTATATTTGCTTTATCAAAATATATAAAATAAAATATCATGAAGAGTGATCCAAAAGACTGTCTTTATTGTCAAAACAACGAAACGCTGCATAATCTAATGATTGAAATAGCGCAGCTAAGAGTTTCACGCGTATTCTTGTTTAAAGAACAAACCTATAAAGGACGGTGCCTTGTTGCCTATAATGGCCATGTGAACGATTTAAATGAATTAAGTGATGAGGAACGTGATGCTTTTATGGCAGATGTAGCACAGACTACTCGTGCTATGCAGAAAGCTTTTCAGCCTGAAAAGATAAACTATGGTGCATATTCGGATAAGCTGTCTCATTTGCATTTCCATCTTGCTCCTAAATATGTTGACGGACCTGATTATGGCGGTACATTCCAAATGAATCCAGGACAGGTTTATCTTACAGATGCTGAGTATAAGGAACTTGGTGATGCTGTAAAGGCTAATTTATAATATAGTCTGCAAAATTAATAAGCCACAAACGAGAGATTGTGCGACTTTATCTAAGTCAAATAAATCTTTCGTTTGTGGCTTATTGTTTATATCAATATATTTGATAAGTTAAGGCTCGCTATCGAAGTCAAAATCGAAATCAAAATCATCCATGAATTCAGGCGTGTTGAATTCTTCTAAGCTTCGTCGATCTTTTTTTGTAGGACGTCCAGTACCCCTTGCTCGATCAATAAATCCACTGATTTTGCTCATTTCTAACAACTCGTATTGGTCAGGAGATGTAACATTCTCCATTGATTCAGAAACTAGCTTCGCACCTACGCGTTTCTCTATGGGCTGAAGCACCTTGAAAGAGTAGGTGATGGGAGGTTTTTTTACTTGAATTATATCGCCGGGTTTTACCATGCGAGAGGCTTTTGTATATGCGCCATTTATACTCACACGATTCATTTTACAAGCTTCTGCTGCTATCGTACGCGTCTTGAAGATACGTACTGCCCACATCCATTTATCAATTCTTGCTTCTGCCATAACTTTATTTCTTATTATACAGATTCATTGTTATGTCGAGACCAGCTAAGCAATAACTTTTAATTATCTCTCCTGCTGTATCTAGTCTTTCATCCATCGTTTTACGATCCTCATCAGTAAATTTTCCGAGTACGAAGTCGATTTGTCCACCTCTAGGAAAATCGTTGCCAATGCCAAAACGTAATCTAGCATAATTCTGTGTTCCAAGAGTTGCTGCTATATGCTTTAATCCGTTATGTCCGGCATCACTTCCTTTGCCTTTCAATCGAAGAGTTCCGAAAGGAAGCGCCAAATCATCTACTACAATTAACACATTCTCCAATGGAATGTTTTCTTTCTGCATCCAGTATCGTACAGCCAAGCCACTTAGGTTCATGAAAGTAGACGGTTTAAGAAGAATTAGCTGACGTCCTTTGATAGAGAAATTGGTGGTGAATCCGTAGCGTCCATCAATAAAAGGAGGGGCATTGTTGATTCTAGCCAAGGCTTCAACAGTCATAAACCCAATGTTGTGTCGCGTTTCAATATATTCGGGACCAATGTTTCCCAGTCCGACAATTAGATATTTTATCATTGTTGCTTCTGTAAAACAGTTTATTAATATATAAAGAAAAACACAGATTAATACAGATTATGCAGAATTAATATCTGCTTTATCTGCATTAATCTGTGTTTAGATTATTTCCCTTACAGGAGTAATCCCTTATTACTTACCTGCTGCTGCGGCTGCACCTCTTGCTGCACGAGTTAACTTAACTGCACATACAACGGCTTCCTTAGCACTAATTAGCTCAAGACCTTCATAGCTTAATTCGCCAACCTTAACAGTTTTACCTAATCCAAGGTGAGCTACGTTAACTACTAATCTCTCAGGAATAACATTGTATAATGCTTTAACTTTAATTTTACGCATTTGCAATGCAAGTTTACCACCGGCTTTCACACCTTCAGCAAGACCTTCCAACTGTACTGGAACTTCCATTAAGATAGGTTTAGCTTCATCAATCTGATAGAAGTCAACATGAAGAATGCTGTCTTTTACAGGGTGAAATTGAATGTCTTTCAATATTGCATTTACTTTTTTACCATCAATATCTAAGTCAATTACATAGATATGTGGAGTGTAAACCAAATTACGAAGGCCTTCGTTAGTCACTGTGAAGTGAACAACTTCTCCTGCTCCGTAAAGTACACAAGGTACACCACCATTTTGACGAATTTCTTTCAATGCTCTAGCTTGATCAGAAGAGCGTTCTGCAATAGTTCTTGCAGTTCCTTTTACTTCAATTGATTTCATTTTAATAAAATTGTGTTACTCTAAAATTAAGTTGTTTTGCTTAATTCACCATCACACGACGTGAAATATCACACGATGTGCAAAAAAGCGGTGCAAATTTATTGCTTTTTTATGAATTATCAAATTTTTATCTACTTAAAAATCAATGTCAATCTTAATTTCAGCCTCTAAAGGACTTTCTTTAGCTTCTGCTTCCTCTCTTTCTAAGTCTGCGGCTTCATTAAGGCGGCTAATATGGTCGTTCATGTCACTGCCGTCGATAAAACTTATAGCTTCAGATAATCCTGCCATAAATTTTTGAAAATCTTCTCTATATAAAAAGATTTTATGCTTTTCAAAGCTTACTTGAGAATCGTCTCCTTCTCCCATTATTACTTTTTTACTCTCCGTAATAGCCAAAAACATTTCGTCTTTACGGTTTTTCTTCACATCAAGGTAATAAATACGTTTACCTGCTTTGATGGATTTAGAGAATACGATCTCTTTATCGTTCATGTCTGCGTTCATTTTCTTTTTAAAATCATCCATTTTATTCGATACATTGGTAATTGGCTTCAAAATTGGAAATTTTTTTTAAACTGTCAAAAGAAAAACGGCAGAGAATCAAATACAACATTAAAAAATGTGATTTATTTGTGTAAACTCATTAAAAATATCTACTTTTGCAGTTCGAAAATAACAGTATTAATTTGAATTATGATCAACAGAGTTCTTATTCGTCTTAAGATTATACAAATAGTGTATGCCTATTACCAAAATGGCAGCAAAAATCTAGACTCAGCGGAGAAAGAGTTATTCTTCAGTCTATCGAAGGCATAT
Source organism: Bacteroidota bacterium (assembly GCA_023426145.1). Classification (GTDB taxonomy): domain Bacteria; phylum Bacteroidota; class Bacteroidia; order Bacteroidales; family Bacteroidaceae; genus Bacteroides. The sequence goes on from JAFABG010000006.1 coordinate 41,546, forward strand.
GACCTTTATAATTATTTGTTGATGCTGATGATGGCATTAACAGAGTATGCACAAAAACGGATCGATTTGGCTAAAGCAAAATTAGCTCCTTCTAAAGAAGAGTTATATCCTAACATGAAGTTTGTGGAAAATAAATTTATTGCTCAATTAGAGATTAATAAACAGTTGACTGAATTTATTTCAAATCAAAAGAGAACTTGGGCTAATGATCAGGATTTCGTGAAGGAACTTTATGATAAAATTGTAGAAAGCGATATATATAAGGATTATATGGCTTCTGCTGATTTTTCGTACGAAGCTGATCGGGAAGTTTGGAGAAAAATTTATAAAACTTTTATATTCAACAATGATTCTTTGGATCAAGTTTTGGAAGATCAGAGTTTATATTGGAATGACGATAAAGAAATTGTTGATACTTTTGTGCTTAAAACAATTAAACGTTTTGAAGAGAAGAATGGTGCAAGTCAGGAACTTCTCCCAGAGTTTAAGGATGACGAGGATCAAGAATTTGCGCGTCGCTTATTCCGCCGTACAATTTTAAATGCTGATTATTATCGTCATCTTGTTAGCGAAAACACAAAGAATTGGGATTTGGATCGCATAGCATTTATGGATGTGATAATTATGCAAACTGCTTTAGCTGAAATTTTAAGTTTCCCCAATATTCCGGTGAGTGTTTCGTTAAATGAGTATGTTGAAATCGCTAAGCTCTATAGTACGAGTAAAAGTGGTAGCTTTATTAACGGAACTTTAGATGGAATAGTTAATCAATTAAAAAAAGAAGGTAAGTTAACTAAAAATTGATACCTTTGTTATATAGTAGAAATTAAAAATTTGATTATTTATGAACCTTTTAACTGTATTATTGCAAGCTCCCGCTGCTGGAGGAGGAAATATGATGTGGATTCTGTTGATAGCTATGTTTGTCATCATGTATTTCTTTATGATTCGTCCTCAGAATAAGAAACAAAAAGAAATTGCAAACTTTCGCAAGTCTCTTCAAGTAAATCAGACAGTAATTACTGCAGGTGGTATACATGGTACAATCAAAGAAATTGCTGATGATTATATCGTGCTTGAGATTGCTTCTAATGTTAAGATTAAAATAGATAAAAATTCTGTTTTTTCTGACGCTTCAAGTGCAAATAACCAATCTAAGTAATTTTTTATTGTTGATAAAAGCCTATGCTTGATCGTAGGAAATCAAGATATACGTATTTGAAACTATCAAAAAGAGTTAAGGACTTCCTGCTTAGTGAAAAAAGTAGGGAGTTCTTAATTTTTTTGTTTTTTTTCATGATTGCTGCTGGATTTTGGTTGATTCAAACTCTTAATAATGACTACGAAGCTGAATTCTCCATTCCTGTTAGATTGAAAGATGTGCCTAATAATCTAGTAATGATATCTGAGCCACCTTCTGAACTCCGTGTACGAGTTAGAGACAAAGGAACAGTCCTTCTAAATTATATGTTAGGCAAAAGTTTTTTTCCTATTCATTTCAGCTTTTTGGAGTATAAAGCGCGAGATAATCATGTTAGAATCGATGCTTCAGAAATGGAAAAGAAGATTATCAGCCAGCTAAATTCATCTTCTAAAATTCTTGCTATAAGGCCTGATACGCTTGATTATATGTATTCTACGGGCCAATCAAAATTAGTTCCTGTTTGCTTTCAAGGCAAAGTGAATGCTGGTCCTCAGCATTATGTTTCAGATACTATTTGTGAACCGGAGTCAGTGTTGGTGTATGCTCCTAGTAGGGTTTTGGATACTATAAGCGTTGCTTATACACAATATACTAATTTGGATAATATTTCGGATACAACTCGTCAACAAACTTCTCTAGCGAATAAAAAAGGGGTTAAATTTGTACCAAGTTCGGTTAATTTGATTTTTCCTGTCGATATGTATACTGAAAAAACGGTTGAAGTCCCTTTGGAAGGAGTAAATTTTCCTAAAAATAAAGTTTTGCGTGCTTTCCCTTCAAAAGTGCAGGTAACCTTTCAAGTTGGTTTGAAACGCTTTAATGGTATAAATTCAAGTGATTTTGTGATTAATGTTTCTTATGAAGAACTTTTGAAGTTGGGTTCGGATAAGTATGTTGTAAAGTTGAAATCTGTGCCACATGGAGTTAACCAAATCCGTATTATGCCAGAACAGGTTGATTTTTTAATTGAACAAGTTACTACAAATGAGCATTAAAATTGGGATTACAGGTGGGATAGGAAGTGGAAAAAGTATCGTTTCTAGATTTCTTGAGATTATTGGAATTCCAGTCTATATTTCAGATATTGAAGCGAAACGCATTACTTCTACAAATGAAGTTATTAAGCGTCAGTTGTGTGCTTTAGTTGGCCCTAATGTTTTTCAAAGAGGAGTCTTGGATAGATCATTATTAGCTTCTTACATGTTTCAAGATCTATATCATGTTGATGAAGTGAATAAAATCATTCATCCACATGTGAAAAATCATTTTAGAAGTTGGGCGTCTAGTAAGGAGAATTGTGAGATAGTGGCAATGGAATCTTCGATTCTTTTGGAAGCAGGTTTCAGAGATGAAGTTGATGTTGTAATTATGGTTTACGCTCCGGAAAATGTAAGGATTGAACGGGCAATAAAACGTGATCGTTCTACAAAAGAGTTGATAATAAAGCGCATTAACGCGCAGATGAGTGATGAAGTTAAAAGAAGCTATGCAGATCATGTGATTATGAATGATGGTGAGGCACTATTAATTCCTCAGGTTTTGGAGCTTATTTCTTTGCTTTCTAAAAATAATGATTACCTTTGCTTCCCGAAAAAATGACGACATGCATGATTAAATGTTTGTCGTTTTTAATTGATTACTGAGTTTAGATATCTCAAATAACTGAATCGGTCTTAATTGCTGGTTCGCATTAATAAATAAAAGAATAAATATACTATGTTGAAGACTATTTTGTCTATATCAGGTAAACCGGGTTTGTATAAACTAATTTCGCAAGGAAAAAATATGCTGATTGTTGAATCTATCAGTGCAGATAAAAAACGTTTTCCCGCTTATGGGAATGAAAAGATTATTTCTTTGGCCGACATTGCGATGTACACGGATGACGAAGAGGTACCTTTGGCTCAAGTTCTTGAGGCAATGAAAGAGAAGGAAAATTCAGCAGAAGCTTCTTTAGATCCCAAGAAAGCAACTCCAGATCAGTTACGTGATTATATGGGAGAAGTTTTGCCTAATTTTGATCGCGATAGAGTGTATACAGCTGATATTAAGAAGCTGATTTCTTGGTACAATATATTAATTAAAAATGGTGTAGAGTGGGCTGCTGCTAATGATGAAGTTGTTGAGGAATAATTCCTCTTTTCATTATAGCGTATAAATAATTACCAAAAACAGAAAACGTGATATTCATTGAGTGTCACGTTTTCTGTTTTTTGGTAAATTTATATCTGTATAGTCAAAGAGTTGTTTTTTTTCTAAAAAATGAAGATGAGTATTTTTAAATCAAAAGATAATAGTTGGTTTTATTTTGTTTTTTATCTTTGTAATAATATTGGGTCGTTTATTTGCCTTAAATTAGATGACCATGAATGCGCATAATTATTTTAAGAATAACATATTATTATATTTCATATATGTCAATATGGAGCAGATTCATTGGAATTAGAAATACTGAAAACACAAATAACGTTATTGATCATAAGGATAAGACTGTGCTATTCGATCCACAACTTTATGCTATAGTAGATGTTGAGGTTGGGTTGAGCGACCATAAAGTTCATGATATTGGAGCACTTCGTTATGATGGAGCTACATTTCATAAAAAATCAGTAGAGGGACTATTTGATTTTTTTGCAGATGCAGATTATATCTGTGGGCACAATATCATTCATCATGATGCTAAATATCTTTTCACTGATAAAGTTTGCAATTGGCTTTTGGTGGATACCCTTTATATGTCGCCTTTATTATTTCCAGAGCGTCCTTATCATAAACTTGTTAAAGATGATAAACTGATAAGTGATCAGATGAATAATCCAGTGAATGATTGCGAAAAAGCAAAAGATCTGTTGCTGGACGAAATTGCACGTTGGAAATCTTTCTCGCACGATAAGCGTAGAATATTTGCATCGTTATTGAAAGATAAAAGGGAGTTTGAAGGATTCCTCAGTATGGTGAAAGCAGAATGGGTTGATGATGGAGTTTCTCAATTAATAACGAACTTTTATGCGGGGAAGATCTGTCAACATGCTGATATTGATAGTCTCGTAAAGCTATATTCGTGTGAATTAGCATATGCATTAGCTTTAATTGAAACGAGTGATTATCGTTCTGTTACTCCTGGATGGGTACTTTATAATTACCCTAACGTGGAATTTGTTTTGAAGCTTTTGCGTCACACTTGTTGCACCGACGGATGTCTTTACTGTAATGCGAACTTGAATGTTCTTAGTAACTTAAATGCTTTTTTTGGATATGACCAATTTCGTACATATGAAGGTGAACCTCTTCAGGAACAAGCAGCTCAAGCTTCAGTCGATGGGAAATCACTTTTAGCTATATTCCCTACAGGTGGAGGAAAATCACTTACTTTCCAATTACCAGCACTTATGGCAGGACGTTCTGTTCACGGACTTACCGTTGTTATTTCTCCGTTGCAATCGTTAATGAAAGATCAGGTAGATAATCTTGAAGACAGGGGGATTACAGATGCTGTAACCATAAATGGTTTGTTAGATCCAATCACTAGGGCGCTTTCAATACAAAGAGTGCAAGATGGCGAAGCTTCACTATTGTATATATCTCCTGAAATGCTTCGCTCAAAAACCATTGAGAAAATATTGATGGGAAGGCATGTTGTGAGATTCGTTATAGATGAAGCACATTGCTTTTCTTCATGGGGACAGGATTTTAGAGTTGATTATCTTTATATAGGTAAATTTATTCATAAGTATCAACAAAATAAATTGTGTGGAAATTCAATACCTGTGTCTTGTTTTACTGCTACGGCTAAACAGAAGGTTATACAAGATATTTGCGATTATTTCAAGCATACATTAAATCTTGAGTTGGAGTTGTTTGCATCATCAGCTTCTAGGACAAATTTGCATTATTCTGTGATACATGCTGAAAGTAGTGATGATAAATATTCAATGCTGAGAGCGTTAGTTGCTGAATCAAATAGTCCGACCATAGTTTACGTGTCACGCACCAAGCGTACCATAGATTTAGCATCTAAACTTACGCGTGACGGGTATAAAGCATTGCCTTTCAATGGAAGGATGGAATCCGATGAAAAGATTGCTAATCAGGATGCATTCATGAGTGACCAAGTGAGCATAATAGTTGCAACTTCAGCTTTTGGTATGGGAGTTGACAAAAAGAACGTAGGCCTTGTTGTGCATTATGATATTTCTGATTCGTTGGAGAATTATGTTCAAGAAGCAGGTAGGGCTGGTCGTGACCCCAACCTCAGTGCACGTTGCTATGTACTTTATAGTGATGACGATTTAGATAAACATTTTATATTACTAAACCAAACGAAACTAAGTATTAGTGAAATTCAACAAGTATGGAAAGCTATAAAAAGTCTTACTAGACACCGCATGCGATTTAGCTGTTCTGCATTAGAAATTGCGCGTCAGGCTGGCTGGGATGATTCGGTATATGATATTGAAACTCGTGTGCGGACAGCCTTAGCGGCATTAGAACAAAGCGGCTATTTGGTAAGGGGAAATAATATACCTCATGTTTATGCAACGGGTATAACTGTGAAGAATATTGATGAAGCAAGAAAGCGTATATCAGCGTCACTTCTATTTGCCCATGATGATATCGAGAAGGCTGTCAGAATTATGAAATCGTTGATCTCTCAGAAATATATTGCAAAGGCTCAAGATTCAGAGGCTGAGTCGCGAATAGATTATTTGGCAGATATATTGGGAATAAGCAAGAATGAAGTCGTCTCTGTAGTGAGTCGAATGCGACAAGAAGGTATATTGGCGGACAGTAAAGATATATCTGCTTTCTTATTGGATAATGGTGATTCTGAAAGAAAGTCTCTGGCACTTTTGGAACGTTTTGCGAAACTTGAACAATATATTCTCAGTCAAATTCCTGATGAATCTTTGCAAATATCATCTAAGCAGCTGAATGATAATGCTGTGAAGGATGGAATAAATACGTCTAATGAAAAAGATATACGGACATTACTCTACTTTCTTACTGTCAAAGGGTATATTCGCAAAAGAGAGGACTACGGGCATAATATGAAAATCATCCGTCAGGTAAATTTGGAATTAACTATGGACCGTTTTCTTAGGCGATTAGAGATATGTCGTTTTACTGTCGATTGGTTATATAAACAAGTTTCTGATAATGGAAAAGAAACACTACTAGGTAAAGCCATTCAATTTTCTTTAATTGAACTGTTAAATCAACTAAAGTCAAACAACCAGTCTCTTTTTAGTGATTTTGATAATTTACAACTAGAAGATATAGAAGAAGCGCTTTTGTATCTTTCGAAAATTGGTGCGCTAAAACTTGAAGGTGGTTTTCTTGTTCTTTACAATGCCATGAATATAGAAAGAATAAAGGATAGTAAGGCGAGATATAAACAAGATGATTATCGAATGCTTGATGAATTTTATAAGCAAAAAATTCAACAGGTTCATATTGTTGGTGAATATGCTAATTTGATGGTGAAAGATTATAATGAAGCATTACAATATGTTCAAGACTACTTTCAAATGGATTATAAGAAGTTTATTGGAAAATACTTTAAGGAAGAAAGAGTAAATGAGATAGAGCGGAATTTGACAGCAAAGAAGTACAACCAGTTGTTTGGACAATTATCTAACTGTCAGATGGAGATTATTTCTGATAAAGATTCACATTGTATTGTTGTTGCAGCAGGTCCTGGTAGCGGAAAAACACGAGTGTTAGTCCATAAGCTTGCATCACTTCTACTACTTGAAGACGTAAAACATGAGCAACTTCTGATGCTAACCTTTTCAAGAGCAGCAGCCACTGAATTTAAACAGAGACTTATAGATTTGATAGGTAATGCTGCCCACTTTGTTGAGATAAAAACATTTCATTCTTATTGCTTTGATCTCCTAGGGCGTATTGGAAATCTTGAAGATGCGAAGAAGGTTGTTGCAAAAGCAGCCGAAATGATTAATCAGGGAGAAGTAGAACCAAACAAAATTGGTAAGATGGTTTTGGTTATAGATGAAGCTCAGGATATGGGTATTGAAGAATATTCACTGGTGAAAGCTCTTATGAGTAATAATGAGGAAATGCGTGTGATAGCGGTAGGAGATGATGATCAAAATATATATGAATTTCGTGGCTCTGATTCTGGATATATGTACAAATTGACTCAGGAACCTGGGAGTAAGTTTATAGAGATGACTGAGAATTATCGTAGCGCTCATCATATTGTAAACTTTGCGAATGAATTTGCAAAAGATATTAGCAAGAGAATGAAAAGCACACCAATTAATTCAATGAGAAAAGAAAATGGTTGGGTTGGGGTGACAGTTCATCAATCAAAGTATATGTATCAGCCGCTTGTTGAGGAATTGATTCTTCATATAGGGGAAGGAACTTCGTGTGTACTAACTCAAACAAACGAAGAGGCTGTTATTTTAATGGCTCTTTTGCGTGGATATGGCATAAATTGTAAGTTGATACAGTCTATGGACGGTTTTCTTTTTTGGAACATGGCTGAAATGAGATATTTTCTCAGATATATTGATAAAAGAATAAAAACAGCTTTGATTCCTGATGAATTATGGAATGATGCGAAATATGCGATCTTTTCTACTTATGATAGAAGTCAATCTTTGAGCTATGTTAAGCGTTGTTTAGAATTGTTTGAACAAACGAATAAATCAAAATACCTTAGCGATTTTAAAGAGTTTGTTTTTGAGTCATCTATAGAAGATTTTTGTGATATTTCAGGGGCAGATGTTGTGGTATCTACCATTCATAAGGCCAAGGGTAGAGAATTTGATAACGTGTACATGCTCATATCTGATAATTATTCAAAAGATGATTATTTAATGCGTCGATACTATGTAGGAATGACTCGTGCAAAAAAGAGGCTATCTATTCATACGAATGGGGATTGTTTTGATCACTTGCATGTAGATCAATATACTATTGATCAAAGTGAAAATATGATGCCAAAGGAAATTGTGTTGCAACTTTCTTATAAAGACGTTTATTTAGGGTTCTTTAAAGAACTTAAACGAGAAGTGTTATCATTAAGAGGGGGAGATTCTTTGATCTACAATAATTCAGTTTTATATGATAGATCGATTAATAAACCAGTAGCTAAGTTGTCATTAAATATGCAGAATACATTATCGGGGTGGCTAGAAAGAGGATACGAAGTGAAATCTGCTTCTGTAAGGTTTGTTGTAGCATGGAAGCCTAAGGATGCACCAAAAGATGAAGAGGAAATAGCCGTATTATTAGCTGACTTAGTTCTTTCATTATGAATCAAATATACTATATTTATTTATGTAGATAGTACGTCAAAAGACTGATTTTACATTTCATAAATAACAAAAACTATAATCTTGATTAAGGGATATAAAGTGGATTAATCTCGAATAAATAGTATAAAAATTATTGCTGTCCGATAAAATAGCGTTTCGGATTCGTAATTGAATTAATTCCCTATCTCAGAGCTTTTGGCATGAGCAGGTATGTTATCATGGCCTTCTAAATAGAATTCTCTTTCTTTTATTAATTTAGTGAGGATAGCTTCCACGTGAATAGAAGCATTGAACTGATAAAGCCCAAGGATGATGGCTGTCGTGGCATTGATGTACATAGAATAGTAAAAATATGGGAAATATATATTCCAATCTTTCCCATCTTTTTTTCAATCATTGGAAAGATTTATTTAATCTTTCCAATGATTTTTTAGCTCCTAATTATTGCACTTTATCATTTTCGGCAGAGGTTATTTCGGGCGTTCTCCACTGATGAAAATCTATCAAGCCCTATCGAAATAAACGCTGCAAATTCAACGAATAATCGTCCTAAGGCCACTGAATAATCGTTGTAAAAACACTACAAAATCATCGAACCTCCTCACCCCCAAAGTGACAAAAGTGACAAAAGTGCATATAGTCACTCTCTATTTCACCTTTTCATGTCGTTTATGAATTACTTTGTTGATTTATAGTTGATTAAGTCTCTTCGGTAAACTGTGTACCCTTCGTGTGTTGAAATTGTATAATGCGCGAGTGAGAATCTTTTTTTTGGTCATGAATATGCTGGGAAGGTCTTCTATATACTGCCGAATTGCATCGGAATTATTCAGTGGTCGCCTGTTCGGAGTAGGCAGTGAAGCCAACACTAATTTACTATGCTCGTAGGAATAAAGCAGTAAGTGAAAAGTCTATTCAACGTTTTTATTTGTACAGTAAATTTTAGTTTATATTACTTTGGACTCTTGTTGATTAATACATAAAATATCATACAGATTAGTATTGATAAAAGAAACATAGCTCTTGTTTTAGACTTTCAGGTGACCGTTAGTATCTAATATAATCTAATCGTGTAACTCTCCCAGTAAGCAACGTCCTGTTTAGTCTGAACTCAGGGAAATGAGGTTCGAGAGGAAAGACACATCTATTTCTCGCTTGTTGGTCTCATTAAGCACTAAATTGTTAAAAAAAATAATTGAATGGGTGTACACACTTCCATAAAAAGTAGGGGCTTCTTTTCGATATCCTTTGCCTTCTTAATAAGTCTCTTCGATATCGTTGATAAAATCCGCAGTACTATATGGCACTTTTGTCACTATTGTCACTTTCACCTTTCGGGGACTGCTGTCTGCTGGCTGAGGATGGGGTAGTAGGAGAAGGTTAACTATTTGATAAACAGATGGTATGGCCTGTTCGATCACCTTTTGAGGAAAGCTAGAGAAGCTAAACCGTTTCTCCGCTTCGCGTAAACCGTATTTTGGTCAAAGCCTCTTTTATCCGCTTCGCAGCCTAGCTTGAAAAGGTTGCTGTGGCGTTATCTTTCTATCAGTGGATAGAAATATCTGTAAAATTTTACGAATGCTTGTCTCTCTTCTTGCAAGTAATTCACCTAGGGTAGCGGGGCTGGCTTTTCTTTCTCTTCCTGAATGATGCCAGTGAAGTAAGTTGTTGTCAACCGCTAGCTGCTGAACCTCGGGAAGAACAAAAGGCTTGTAGAGGGTTGCGATGTATCCGTTGGGTGAATAAGTAAGATATCAAAATCTGCCTACGTCGGTGCTCGAAATTGGAAAAATAGGCATCGTTCATTTCTTTTAAATCCTTCCATACAAGATATCTACATGAATTACGTATTTGATATTATTGCTGTCCGCTAAAATGTGTACTTTTACCCATGGTTATTTATTTTTGTCTGGCAACAGCTAAATAACCACAAAGGGCTGACTCCTGAAAATGGAATCAGCCCTAATTTTATATGTAACTAAAAGTTTTATCGGACAGCAATAGTATAAATGACTTTTTAAGGGACGACTATGTATTTTGTTTGTTCTGCCTTTTTCAACATGGGCAAGAAGCTTAGTGATATTGTAAGTTTCTTATCTCAGGTTTTTCCGCTTTACTTTCCTGCAGGAGAAAGTGTATTGGCTAAAAAGATGCCGGGATGGGAAAGAGTAAAAGAGAGGAGAGAGAAAGAAATAAAATCATTAGTTCCACATTGAAACCGTACCACTAGCGTTTGGCAACTAATCTAATTTCCCCATTCAAAGCATCCTTTAGTATAGCCTTGATAAGCTCTTGAGCGTCAATAGATATATTCATAGTTTTGTTATTTTGTTCATACTCATATTTTATTGCTCTAATTTTCACTAAGCCACAATGGGTATCTATATAGGAATTCTCTAAAGAAAAAATATGGTCTTCATCTGGGCGTGACTGATTTTCTAAATTATCCAATGTATCTATAATTTCTCCTTTCGCATTACAGATGCTTCTGTCTTTAACTTGCAAAGGAATATAAATGGAATGAAGCCATTTCTCTTTTGGAGGAAAGTTTAGACAATCTAATCGTTCTCTATATGCTTGAAGATCTAAACCGTTTTCTTTTGCCCATATATCATCCACCTCAAAAAGACAATGTCTGACTGATACATTTATACAGGTTTTTACTTCTGCAACAATAGCTTCTCCTTGATTGGGTGTTCTCAATTCTTTTAAACTTATACCATAATGGCTGCCAATTTTTTTAGCCCCTTCTTGGTAACCAATCTTTGTAACCATAATTCCAGATACATTATCTAAATCCGATAGCACACCATAAAAATCACGAACTTTACTAATTGCAATAGGCTTGTTATAATTTTTGCATTCAACAGCAACTTTATGTAATACTCCTGCTATTTCATACTCCCAATATACATCTATTTGATGTTTCTGTCCTGATTTACCAAGAATCTTTATATTATGTTTGACTTTTGTACTTTTTACGACATCAGCGTTCACTAATTCTTGATAAATTTCTTGGGTAAATATCTCATATTCTATGTTAGCATTCATATTTCGCATCAAATTAACTTCATAAATTAACCATATTACATATGTAAAGATACGATTTTTCTTTTTATAGACGCACTTTACGAGTAAATATCTTTTAGTAGATCCATTGGATAACATGAAATAAGTTGTATAAATTGTAGATATTTCTAATACACTTTTTAAGTCAAGAGACAACCACAGTCAACTACAGACAACCATATAATTGAAATATACAACAATATAAAGTCGTTTTTTATCATCATATAATCATATGAACACAATTATAAGATGATAATACGAAAAGAATGATTACCTTTGCATTCAAAAAACATATCATAGAACGTATGAGTAAAGACATAAATCGTTTGAAGGTGGTTTTAGCAGAAAAGAAACGCACCAATAAATGGTTAGCAGAACAGTTGGGAAAAGACCCGGGAACTGTTTCAAAATGGTGTACAAATACCATGCAACCGAACTTGGAGACTTTAGTGGAAATCGCAAAAGTCCTTGAAGTGGATACGAAGGATTTATTGTGGTCAATAAAAGATAATAAGTAAAGAGAACAGATATCAATGAGGAAAAAATATAAAGGAATAGATTTGTTTTGTGGCATAGGCGGTTTTCGGCTTGCCATGAACAGTAGTCAGGTAGAGTGTGTATTCTCATCTGATAATGATAAGTTCGCCCAACAAACCTATGAAGCCAATTTTCATGAAGTACCAACAGGAGACATAAAGGCTGTTAATGAAAAAGACATTCCGAATTTTGACATCTTAACAGCGGGATTCCCATGTCAACCATTTAGTTATGCAGGAGAAAAACAAGGTTTTAATGATGAGGTAAGAGGTACTCTGTTCTTTGATATATGTCGAATTTTAGAATACCATAAACCACCAATGGTCTTTCTTGAAAACGTAAAAGGTTTGAAATCTCACGATAATGGCAAAACACTCCAGACTGTTTTGGATACTCTAAAGAAGCTTGGTTATTACCCACATTGGACTATTTTGTCTTCTTTAGATTATGGTCTTCCTCAAAAACGAGAAAGATGGTATTGCGTAGCCTTTAGAACCGAAGTCGATTTTGAATGGCCTAAGCCTGTAAAAGGGCATCCCGTATTGCGTGACATTATAGACATGAATCATAGGAATCCATCTTTGGCTATTCCTAAATTTGAATTGGACAGAATAGATTATCATTTTGCAAATGCCAAGCCTGGTGATAGAATCCAACATGACAATTCAAAATATAAGCCAAATACGAAGAAAGGAAAATATGGCGTTTTTTCTTTTCAAAAGGCAGACGGTTCTTTGCGATTTCATGTTGGTGATCCAGCTAAAACACAAATTCAGGAAGCATTCTATTCCTGTCTTGACACATATGCTTCTACAATTATAGCTAATAGGACACCAAAACTATGGGATATCCGCAGAAAGTTGTCTGTACTTGAATCAAAAAGACTTCAAGGCTTCCCTGATGACTTTGTGTTCCCTGTGTCCGATGCACAAGCATACAAACAGTTAGGAAACTCTGTTAGTGTGCCAATTATCGTAACGATAATGAATAATATGATTAAAACTTACGAAAAAACTCTTGAAAAATGAAATTCATAAGTGTAAAATCTGTAGTCGAGGCCTACAAAGGCTTTCAAGATTGTATGACCAATAAGTCTTGGGGGTATTTGGCTCTATTGAAAGGATGCAAGAGCAGTATTTGCCCCTCCGTACCTTATGAGGTTAATCTTGACGAAGTATCAAGTTTTCTTGAAAACATCTTCAATCTGAGTCAAGCAAAAAAACGATACAGTAGTGGACGTGTATTGTACGTTGTATTCTCAAATAAATGGGATAAATATTTTAATGATCAAGGAAGACACACCCCCAATATCTATGATGTAGCAATTTGGGCATATAGGAGAAATTCTTTTGAAGACAATATGACAAAGGAAGAAATTCTCCAAAAGTTTGCAGAAGAGTTCAACATCCCATTAAACATTATTTCAAACAGTTTCAACACTCATTCTAAAGAAATTGAGTTTACAGACTCTTTATATTCTGAAACTGTACTCAAAGCAGAATTGAATGCTATTGGCGTCGATGTGTCCAAAGAAAATATTGATGCAAAGAAAGGAAGTGTTGTAGCAGCTCCTGGCGAAATAAGCCGTGGTCCTTTTGTTCAAACATTATATGCAGGATTAGAGATTACAGATTATGTTATTATTTTACAATCAGACTACCTGTCTCTTTATGGTAATGCCATAAAATCTATTAATAGCATAGATCATACTAGCCAAAACAAATATTCTAATTACCGCTCCTACATTACCGCCATCAAGACTAAACCCTTCCTTTTGCTTGCCGGTATATCCGGTACGGGCAAAAGCCGTATTGTCCGTGAATTGGCCCGTGCGTGTTGGGACGAAGATTCCACTGAATATAAAGCTCAGAAACCTAAGACTTTTGAGATGATTCAGGTAAAACCCAATTGGCATGATTCTACAGAACTGATAGGATATGTGAGTCGTGTTAGCGGAAAACCCATATATGTGATTGGCGATTTCTTAAGATTTATCACAAAGGCTTGGGAAAACTTGGATGTACCTCATTTCCTTTGTCTGGATGAAATGAACCTTGCTCCGGTAGAACAATATTTTGCGGAATTCCTTAGTGTGATAGAATCTCGTAAAAGCAATGAAGACGGTACGATTACTACAGACCCTATCCTGAAAAAAAGCACAGAAGATTGGTATCGAGTATTGACGGCCGAACTGACAGGAAACAATGAAGCATTAAGAAACCGCTTTTTGGAAGAAGGTATCACCATTCCACAGAACCTAATCGTAGTGGGCACGGTAAATATGGATGAAACGACTTTCTCATTCTCCCGTAAGGTACTTGACCGTGCCATGACCATAGAAATGAATGAAGTGGATTTGTATGCCGGATTGGACAATAAATATGAACGCATTGGTAAACTGAATAGCGATATGCTTATCGGTATAGCCGTAGAAGGTGTGGATGTATATGTCGACAACGAGGATGTTTGCAATAAGGTATTGGCTTATTTGCAAGCAGTGAATGACGTTCTTAATGGCACTCCGTTCAAGGTTGCCTACCGCACGCGGAACGAATTCCTGCTTTATGTGGTAAACAATTTACCTTACAATATGGATGAAAACGGAAATGAGTTCAGTGAGGATGAGGTCATAGCAATCGCATTGGATGAGATAACAAGCATGAAAATCTTGTCGCGAATAGAAGGTGATGATACAAAAGTCAAGCATTCACTTCTTGAAAGGCTGATTACTACTATCGAAGCGCAGTTGTTAGCATTGACCGGAGAAGATAAGAAAATAGAATCTGTTTCCATAGCCAAGCTGAAAGAGATGCAAGAACGGTTGTCATCCGGCTATACAAGTTTCTGGAGTTAAAAACAATCAGATATTCGCAAAGGACGATGGAACTGCTTACCATAAAGCATCAGGATTTTGAAATGATTGTCGAATGTGCAAAATTCGATGACATTTGGCATAAAGCCAAGAGTAATATTGGAGAAGAATGCTTACACTCCACTTATTCTTGGTCAGAAGGCGTATCATCTGTTATCCTGAGCAACTATATCGGAGAAGAAATTACGATTGAAAACAGCCAACAAGCTCCCGCCATATTTTTCGACAACACCGATTATCCTATTTGGGTGGAATTCAAGGACTATGTGAAAAAGGCTCAGTTTGGTTCTATTCTCCAGAGTGAAAATGAAAAATTCACTTTTCGCAGACAGATATTGGCAGGTTTCTTGAATTATGGTAATGAAGTCGGACGCAGTGAAATACAACTCATATACCAAGTGGGAGCAGAAACCCGCAGTTTTGTCTTCTCTTTTGAGGTGTTGAGTACAAAGCTCAACTATCACGAGCATTGGAAAGCCATTATAGAGGATATTGAACAAGAGTACAGAATGCTTTCGCTCGACTATATGCGAAGAACCTTTCATGGCTTTTCGCCCGATGCAAGCGGAGAGACCCCGGAAATAATCTGGTGGAGCGTATTTGCCAATGAGCAAAAGAAATTCATCAAGGCCTGCAAAAACATTATTGACCGCCCAAGACATCGGTTACACGGAAAAGAGACTTACAAACGTGCCGATAAGCTGACATTTGTTCCCTCTTGCATAGAAAATGAGTTGGCGGAACACAGACAGGACAACTCTCATTTATATCGTGTAGAAGAGCGTGTATGGACAAACGACACGCAGGAAAACAGGTTCTTGAAATTCGCTCTTGGACAGATTGCGGATAAATACGCAGTCTTGAAGAAGCGCATAGAAGCGGTAAAGAATACTTCGGATGTGATGAAGGATGACATGCAAGTCACATTGGCTACATTGAAACACTTGCAGCGAAATCCCTTCTTCCGTACCGTAGGAAGTTACAAGGGAATGAATCAGGAAAGTTTGGTTCTGCAAAAAGCTACTGGATACAGTCAGGTATATCGCACGTGGAGCCTGCTTCACCGCTCATATTCTCTGAATGATGGTATATACCGTTTACAGACCAAAGATATCGCAACATTGTATGAAATATGGTGTTTCATAGAAGTAAGCCATATAGTGAAGGAGAAACTTCATTTGTCTGATGAAGACATAGACCATAAGAACCGTATGGAAATGAACGGTCTGTTTACATGGGACTTGGGTAAAGGAGAGCATTCACGCATCCTTTTTAAGAAAGACAATGTGGAACTGGTAGAATTAGTCTATAATCCAAAGAACACAGACAAGGGGAATAGCGACATTGGAATGAAAGATCTTGTGGTACGCACCGTACCACAAAAGCCGGACATAGTCCTGCAACTGACTAAGAACGATTTGCAAGAAGGAATGAAAATAACTTATCTGTTTGATGCGAAATATCGTATTGATGGAAAGGACAAAAATTGTGTGGATGTTCCACCGGAAGATGCTATCAACCAGATGCACAGATACCGAGATGCCATCTATTACAAAGATTATCAGTCGGATGCCTTGAAGAAGGAAGTAATTGGTGGCTACATCCTGTTTCCCGGTGATGGCGAGCCGGCTGCAGTGGCAGAATCCAAGTTTCGCAAGACTATAGACGAAGTAAACATCGGAGCTTTCCCACTTCGTCCTAAAGACCAACATAATCGCCTGCTATTGGAGCAGTTCGTTGAACAACTTATCACCACAAAATCACAAGAAACAATCTCTAAAGTGATACCGCAAAAGGGAACATTCGTAGAAGTAGGAAACCGTGTACTCATCGGGCTGGTGACCAACAGTAGCCGAAAAGGCTATCCACAAAGTTTCAAGGATGGTAATGCAACCCTATACTACACAGGTAGCCATTTCCCAACGACTATCGCCCTGCAAGACCTGCATTACTTCATGCCTTATCTCAAAGGAGAAGGAATTCGTGATGTCTATGAAATTGTCCGTATAAGGACTATAACAGGGAAGGAGGCAAAACAAACTGAAGGTGAAGATGCTGTAAATGATATGCGTTTAGCATTTGAATTGCGCTTCAATCGTAAGTTGTTTGAGGATTATCAACAGATAGATATTCATAAAATGATTAATTATACTTTTATTGATACCTTATTTGAAAAAATAGATGAGTGGGTGAAAAATAGGACTTGATTATAGTGTTAATTATTCAATCATTAGTAAGCAGATGAATACTAAAGGGAAAAAAGATATCAGAAAACGTATTTTGCAGAATCATGCAAAAAAAATGGCTAAATTAAAAAAAAGATTTAGAGATATTCGTAGGCGTAAAAATAAAGCACGCAATGGAAAAAATAAAACCCAACAAATGTCGGATCGAATAAATAGACAATTTGAAGGATATAAAAAAATTGTGGCACCAGAAAATTTTTCATTGACTGAAAATACCGAAGAATCATTGCTCTTCATTGCAAGACTAGAGGAATGTCTAGAAGCCAAAAAGAAAGTTTTTGTGAATCTTGCCAAGGTAGAACAAATAGCACAAGGTGCTATTGTTGTTCTTCTGTCTATAATGATAAAATTTAAATCGGCTCACGTAGATTTCAATGGAAATTTCCCTAAAAATCAAAGCGCAAATAAACGCTTAGTTGATTCTGGCTTTTTCCATGAATTATACAGAAAGAATATTAACTTAGGAACAAAATACGAAATATGCAGAAATAAAATTCTTACACATGCCAATAAAATTGTAGATACGGCACTTTCGGACAAGATCATTTCGGAAATATCTTCTTTAATTTGGGGAGAAGAAAAAAGATGTCCAGGCTTACAAAGGGTATTTATAGAACTCATGCAAAATACGAATAATCACGCTTCATATAAGAATAAAGGAGAACATCATTGGTGGACAACAGTCCAATATGATAAAGAAAAC
Source organism: Bacteroidota bacterium (assembly GCA_023426145.1). GTDB lineage: Bacteria > Bacteroidota > Bacteroidia > Bacteroidales > Bacteroidaceae > Bacteroides. The sequence continues at coordinate 59,466 of JAFABG010000006.1, forward strand.
AGAAAAGCATATTTTTCCTTTATTGATTATGGAGTGGGAATTATAAATAGTTTAACCAATGATCAGAGAGGAAAATTTTTCTATATAATTCCACGTATAAAACAAATCTTTAGTCCTGAAAACGACTCAGATTTGCTAATACTGCTTTTAAATGGAAACATACATGAAACCTCAAGTAAAATACAAAATACTTCTACAAAAAAGTATTATCGTGGAAAAGGGCTTCCGTGCCTTTTCAATGCCTGTAGAGAGAATAGAATTTCTAGGGTTGTTGTAATTACAAATAATGCAAAAGTAGAATATGAAAATCAAAGAAAGACCAATCTAAATACATCATTCAAAGGTACGTTCATTTGTTGGGAGTTAAATTACAATAATATATATTTAAATAAATAATTTAGATATGAAAATCAAAATAGCAACAGATTTTAGTAGAATTCCGGGAGCAAGATATCCTATTGAAGGTGATTTTTCAGGACAAGAATTCAGGAAAAGAGTATTGTTACCTAAGTTGAAGGAAGCTATAAACAAGCATGAGATACTTACGGTAGATCTTGATGGGACAGCTGGTTTAGGAACCTCGTTCTTGGAAGAATCATTTGGGGGATTAATCCGAGAAGATCATATTGAATATGAAGATATTAAACAAACTCTTAGGTTTATATCTACAGAAGAACCGGATTATATCGAAGAGATAATGTTGTATATTAATGATGCATATGGACAAGAGAAACATTGCTAAATATATTTTATGGATTACAATTTTCAGCGTTGGGGTTTGCTTTGGCAAATTCCTAAATTGGGGGTATTTTGTTTTATCAAAAGAAATATCAATCATTGACGCTATTTCTCTGTTTGTGACAGTTGGATGCGCTATATTTATAGCCAAAGTATTAGAAAAAGAAGTACAAGATGACCGAATTGAAAAAGATTTATTTTTGAATCAAATAAATCAGCTTGAAACTTTTTTAACAGGAATAGAAAAAGACATTGAGTCTTCCGGAACTTTATATGTAAGTATTGTAAACTCTTATTCCAACGCAAATAAAACAAGATATAAATTTTTCAAGAGAATTGACGAACATAGTATTCATCTAAGTAAAAATTCAACGCTAAAAAAGACAGGAAGAGATTTGGAAATCAGCTTTAAATCTCTAAAGCCATTATTAACAGAAACACCAGTTGTTCAAACCGAAACTCCAGAGATTATAGTTAAATCAGGAAAAATCAGATATAGCGAATCACGTTTAACAGAAATTAAAAATGAAATTACCAATATATATGACAACCTTTTCAAGATAAAAATTATTATAAACAGGAGTTAGGTTAATAATGGGAGGAGGTCATTACAAGGAAAACTCTAATTTAGCTGTGTCCGAATAATGGGAGGACGTCACTTACCCCATCATGGTTCGACTTGAAAAATGGTTGGTTGCAGAACATGCAAAAGTTATTATAGGAAGTCCCATCGAAAAGGCTATTCTGTATACCTACAATCGCTTCAATAAATTATCTCGCTATCATTTGGATGGTAAATACAATATCGACAACAATGGGATAGAAAACGCGGCAAGACCCGTTGCCGTGGGACGGAAGAATTATTTATTCTGCCAGAATGATGATACCGCAGAAAGTACGGCTATCATTTATAGTTTTATGGGATGCTGCAAAGCTGCTGGAGTAGACTTCCGTACATGGATGATTTACTTTTTGGATCATGTCTATGATTACGACCAGGACTACACCAAGGATATAGCGGATTTGCTTCCGGATAACTTGAATGCGGCAAGAGCAATTTGAAATCCAAGAGAACAACGAAATCATCGACATAAACGACATCATTGAAATCTTTGAGATGAAACTATGACATCTCAAAGGGCTATTGTATCTTACAATACGGAGTTGGCCAATGGCTTACGATAGTTCGTCAAAAGGCTGATTTTATACAATTTATAAATAACAAAAATATAATTTTGATTAAGGGATATAAAGTGGATTAGTCTCAAATAAATAGTATAAAAATAAAAGCGTGCAATTTCTAAATTTTGCACGCTTCTGTTAGTTTGTCTAGAAAGGCTCTTTTTTCTGAATTTATTTTACCTCTTCGAAATCAGCATCTTGAACGTTCTCATTGTTTTTATTGTCGCTTTGATTTGCATCCATATCGGGTCCAGCTTGAGCACCATTTGGTGCGCCTTGTTGAGCATACATGTCAGCACTTGCAGCTTGGAAAGCAGTGTTTATTTCTGCCATAGCAGCGTCGATAGTAGCTAAATCTTGAGCTTTATGTGCATCTTTTAATTTTTGCAAAGCAGCTTCGATAGGAGCTTTCTTGTCAGCAGGTAGCTTGTCACCTAGTTCTTTTAACTGATTTTCTGTTTGGAAAATAACGCTGTCAGCTTGATTTAACTTATCAATTCTTTCGCGTTCTTTCTTATCAGCTTCAGCATTAGCATCAGCTTCTGCTTTCATCTTTTCTATTTCCTCTTTGCTTAATCCGCTAGATGCTTCAATACGAATAGCTTGTTCCTTACCTGTTGCTTTATCTTTAGCTGATACTTTCAAAATACCATTCGCATCGATATCAAATGTTACTTCGATCTGAGGTACACCTCTACGTGCTGGTGCAATTCCTGATAAATTGAACTGACCGATAGATTTGTTTTGAGAAGCCATAGGACGTTCTCCTTGCAAAACATGAATTGTTACTTCACTCTGATTATCTGCAGCAGTTGAGAAAACTTCGCTCTTACGCGCTGGAATAGTTGTATTGGCATCAATCAACTTGGTCATCACACCGCCCAATGTTTCAATACCCATTGACAGTGGAGTAACATCCAATAGAACAACTCCTTTAATTTCGTCTGTTAAAACTGCACCTTGTACTGCGGCACCAATTGCTACTACTTCATCAGGATTTACACCTTTAGAAGGGGATTTAGCAAAGAAATCTTCTACTAATTTCTGTACAGCAGGTATACGTGAAGAACCACCAACAAGAATAACTTCATCAATATCAGTATTGTTCAATCCTGCATCTGACATCGCTTTTTTGCAAGGCTCAAGACAAGCTTGAATTAAATCGTGAGCTAGTGACTCAAATTTTGCACGACTTAGTGTTTTTACCAAATGTTTAGGCACACCATTTACTGGCATTATATATGGTAAATTGATTTCAGTGCTAGTTGATGAAGAAAGTTCAATCTTAGCTTTTTCTGCTGCTTCTTTTAAACGTTGCAGAGCCATTGGATCTTGTGTTAAGTCAGCACCTTCATCATTTTTAAATTCTTGTACTAACCAATTGATGATTACTTGGTCGAAATCATCTCCTCCTAGGTGAGTATCACCATTAGTAGAAAGTACTTCAAATACTCCACCACCAAATTCAAGGATTGAAATATCAAATGTTCCACCACCAAGGTCGAATACGGCAATCTTCATGTCCTTATGAGCTTTATCCAAGCCATATGCAAGAGCAGCTGCAGTCGGTTCATTGACGATACGTTTTACTTCTAAGCCTGCAATTTGTCCTGCCTCTTTAGTAGCCTGACGTTGTGAGTCAGAAAAATATGCTGGAACAGTTATGACAGCTTCTGTAACTTCTTGTCCCAAGTAGTCTTCGGCTGTTTTCTTCATTTTTTGAAGAATCATAGCTGAGATTTCTTGTGGAGTATATAAACGGCCGTCAATGTCAACACGTGGTGTGTTATTGTCACCTTTTACAACCTTATAAGGTACACGTCCAACTTCTTTTTGTACTTGTTCCCAATTTTCACCCATAAAACGTTTGATAGAAAATATCGTACGTGTTGGATTTGTAATTGCTTGGCGCTTTGCAGGATCACCGATTTTACGTTCACCACCATCAACAAAAGCAACTACAGAAGGGGTTGTTCTTTTGCCTTCGCTATTTGCAATAACTACAGGTTCGTTACCTTCAAATACAGAAACACATGAGTTTGTTGTTCCTAAGTCAATACCAATAATTTTTCCCATTATTATCTTTTTTATTTAATATTATTATTATTCAATTAGCTTCGTTCGCTTTTTCTTTTATTTAAAGTTTTAAACGAACACAAATCAATAGACAAACTATGTGCCAAAATGAGACATAATAAATGGATGACATTCTTTTCTGCCAAAACGACAGTGTGACTTTATGCGGATGCAGTCATAATTGAATCGTTTCTTAGAATTTCCTCTATCATATGCAAAGGGGATTTATTTTAAAGCATTTCTAATTAGAGGCTGATTTTGAATCTTGTTTAAGTGCAAGTATAGTATAGATTATGAGTTTAAAGGTATATAATGTTTCAAATAAAAATGGATAACAATGCAATGATTTTCTGAAATAATCACGTATATTTGCCAAGCTAACAATTCTAAAATCTTAATTTTTAGTTTATAATTCATTATTTAAAAGAAATGGGTAGAGTTCTTATTATTGGTGCGGGCGGTGTTAGTACTGTTGTTGCACACAAAGTAGCACAAAATGCTGATGTATTTACGGATATTATGATTGCCAGCCGCACAAAAGAGAAATGTGATAACATTGTTAAGGCTATAGGTAATCCTAATATAAAGACTGCTAAAGTGGATGCAGATAATGTTGATGAACTAGTAGCTTTGTTTAGTGACTTTAAGCCGGAAATGGTGATTAATGTTGCTCTTCCGTATCAAGATCTCACAATCATGGAAGCTTGTTTGAAAGTGGGAGTGAATTATTTGGATACGGCTAACTATGAACCTAAAGATGAGGCTCATTTCGAATATAGTTGGCAATGGGCTTATCATGAGCGTTTTAAAGAGGCGGGTCTTACAGCTATTCTTGGTTGTGGATTTGATCCGGGTGTTAGTGGTATATATACAGCTTATGCAGCTAAACATTATTTTGATGAAATTCAATTCTTAGATATCGTAGATTGTAATGCTGGGAATCATCATAAAGCTTTTGCTACTAATTTTAATCCTGAGATTAATATTAGAGAAATAACTCAGAATGGACGTTATTTTGAAAATGGTAAATGGGTAACTACTGGACCTTTGGAAATTCATAAGGATTTGACTTATCCCAATATTGGCCCACGTGATTCATATCTTTTATATCATGAAGAATTGGAATCTTTAGTTAAGCATTTTCCTACAATTAAACGTGCTCGTTTTTGGATGACTTTTGGACAAGAGTACTTGACTCATTTACGTGTTATTCAAAATATTGGTATGGCTCGTATTGATGAGGTTGATTATAACGGAACTAAAATTGTTCCATTACAATTCTTAAAGGCAGTACTTCCTAATCCCCAAGACTTAGGCGAAAACTATGAAGGTGAAACTTCTATTGGTTGTCGGATCCGTGGAATTAAGGATGGGAAAGAGCGTACCTATTATGTATACAACAATTGTAGCCATCAAGAGGCTTATAAAGAAACAGGTATGCAGGGAGTAAGTTATACCACAGGTGTTCCAGCTATGATTGGAGCCATGATGTTCTTCAAAGGTGAATGGAATCGCCCCGGAGTGAATAATGTTGAGGAATTTTATCCTGATCCATTTATGGAACAACTTAATAAGCAAGGTTTACCTTGGTTTGAGGTTTTTGATAAAGATCTTGAGCTGTAAATGAAGTTATTGTTGTGAGAGTAGCTTGAAATGTTGTTTTTATCATTAAACTTAAAAATATGAATATAGGAGATAAAGCACCTGAATTTTTAGGAATCAATGAAAAAGGTCAAGAAGTTTTATTGAGTGCTTACCAAGGGAAAAAAATAGTGTTATATTTTTATCCTAAAGATAACACTTCAGGGTGCACTGCTCAGGCTTGTGATTTGCGTGACCACTATACCGAACTAAGTAGTGCTGGTTATGAGGTGATTGGTGTTAGTGTAGATGATGAGAAATCTCATCAGAAATTTATTCAAAAGAATGAACTACCTTTTACTTTGATTGCAGATACAGATAAAAAATTAGTAGAAGAATTTGGAGTGTGGGGTGAGAAGAAGTTATATGGGCGTGCTTATATGGGTACTCTCCGGACTACATTTCTAATTAATGAAGAAGGAATTATTGAACGTATAATTTCTCCAAAAGAGGTTAAGACAAAAGAGCATGCTGCTCAGATTTTAAATCAATCCATCGGGGTTAAATAATATAGTATGGCAAAAAAAGATGAATTAAATTTTGATCCAGATAATAAAATGGCATCAAGTGAAAAACTAAAAGCTTTACAGGCTGCCATGGAAAAGATAGAAAAAAGCTTTGGCAAAGGTTCTATCATGAAAATGGGGGATAGCAGTGTTGAACAGGTGGAGGTGATTCCTACTGGATCTATAGCTTTAAATGTAGCATTGGGTGTGGGTGGATATCCTCGTGGTAGAATAATTGAAATCTATGGTCCTGAATCTTCAGGTAAAACAACATTGGCCATTCATGCCATAGCTGAGGCGCAAAAAGCAGGTGGTATTGCTGCTTTTATAGACGCTGAACATGCTTTCGACCGTTTTTATGCTTCGAAACTTGGTGTGAATATAGATGATTTGTTTATTTCTCAACCTGATAATGGTGAACAAGCATTGGAAATTGCTGAACAATTGATACGTTCTTCAGCAATTGATATTATTGTAATTGACTCTGTTGCTGCTTTAACTCCTAAAGCTGAGATAGAGGGAGATATGGGTGATAACAAGGTTGGTCTTCAAGCTCGTTTAATGTCTCAGGCATTACGTAAACTGACATCTGCGGTAAGTAAGACACGGACAACTTGTATTTTTATTAATCAGCTTCGTGAGAAGATCGGTGTGATGTTTGGTAGTCCAGAAACAACTACGGGTGGTAATGCGTTGAAGTTCTATGCTTCGGTTCGTTTGGATATCCGAGGTGGTCAGGCTATCAAAGATGGTGAAGAGGTACTTGGAAAATTGACTAAAGTCAAGGTTGTTAAAAACAAAGTCGCTCCTCCGTTCCGCAGGGCAGAATTTGATATTATGTTTGGTGAAGGTATTTCACATTCAGGTGAAATTATTGATTTAGGTGCTGAATTGGGCGTAATTAAGAAAAGTGGTTCTTGGTATAGCTACAACGATACAAAACTTGGTCAAGGACGTGATGCTGCTAAAGTATGTGTCGCTGATAATCCGGAATTGGCAGAAGAGTTGGAAGGCTTGATTTTTGAAGAACTGAAGAAAAAATAGGCGAGTGACACTACTTTCACATTTGTGAAATTTGCAATCTTGTGTAGATAAGAAACTTCAGGACTCAAGGATAAAACTTGAGTCCTGTTTTCTTATATCGTTATAAATTAATTAGAGTCTGTATCCAATAGTAAATCTGTCAAAGCTACTTTTATTTGATTTATTCGTTGAGATATGTCTCCATTAACTTTAATGGTTTTTATATCCAACGTTTCAATTAAGTCATATATAATTTCATTAACCTCAAAGCGAAGATCGGGTAATTCAGAACAAACGATTCTATCGGGTTCTTCAATTGGAACGAATATTAAAAGATCAAGATCAGATTGCATATTTTCAATTTTACGATAAAATATACTTATCTCTTGTAATGCTCCACTTGCTTGAATATACGCGAATAAATCGATTGGGCAACGGTCGAAAATGGCATTTTCTCCGCTTTCAAGTATTTGTTTGGCTGAATAGTCGAATTGTTCAATATAATCATCAACTGTCGGTACTGCTGAGAATATGAAACCCTGGTCTTCTAATTGATAATAGGGCTCAGAATAGAACTCATAGTCGGGAAGTTGCTGTTGTAATTCCTCTACTATGGTTGTTTTTCCTACGCAATGTGTTCCTATTACTCCTATTCTCATTTTTTATGTTTGATTATTCTCTAGTTCTTATTCTTTCGTTTACGAAAATAAACAAATTACTTAAAGTGGACAACAGTCAAAGATATCCCTTCCATTTATTGTTGTATTTTACTCATAGTTATTGGGCTAATATTAATTCAAAACTTTCTCAAGTGTATTAATTAAGTCATTACCCGTCAATCCAACAGCTATAATAATCCCATTAGGATCAAGTAAATAGCTTGTAGGAATCCAGCGAATAGCATAATCTCTAGCCACTTCAGATTGCCAGCCATTTAGGTCGGAGACATGTGTCCATGTGAGATTATCTTTCTCAATAGCAGCTATCCAAGGTTCACGTTTACGATCGAGTGATACACCTAATATCGCGAAGTTTTTAGTTTTAAATTGTTCATAGGCGGATACTATATTCGGATTCTCTTTTCTGCAGTCAGGACACCACGAAGCCCAAAAATCGACTAATACATATTTTCCTCTGAATGAAGATAAACTGATAGGGTTGTTATCTAAATTAGGCAATATAAAATCTGGTGCTACAGAGCCTACTTTCAACTTTTCTAGCTTAGCTATTAGTGAGTCTATTTGATTAATATAGAATGAACCATTTAAAGTCTTATCAAATTCTGTACGTAGCGTTTGAATTTCATTTAAATTCAAGCGCCAAGCAAAATTGCGTATAAGAAAGTAGGCACCTACGGGTGAAGAAGGGTGGGCGCGTACCAAGCTGTCAAGTTTATAATGATCTTGGCTAACTAGTGGAGCATTTTGTACATAGATATCGTTTGCCGATGAACCACTTACGTCAATCTTTTTTACATTCTCGTCAAGTTGTAGATCTATTTTGCTATTCTCTAGAAAAAAAAGCAGGGGTTGCTTACTGTCTTTATCAGTAGTTATTCCGTATAGTAGTGGTTCAGAAACGCTTCCTTTAAAAATGAATTGTCCATTAGAAACAAGAGCGGAATCTGTATCTATAAAATTTTTATCTTCGTATTTTTTTAAATAGACTACTCCCTGTTCCACACCAGCTATTTTCCCTTGAATGAAGTATTCGTTAGTTTTCTCCGTACAGGAACTTGCTAGTATAAGGCCTACAGTTACTCCAATAATATTTTTCAGTTTCATAATTACTTCTATTTTTTATTTATCGTCTTTTGTCATTAACATCGAACCACAAACGAGTCGTTAGTTCATCTGCTCCTTGATGGCCCACAGCCGCTTTATATTGACTGCCATTAAGCGATTGCTCCGTTACAGGATAGAAAAAACGTCGAGGAAGTACGTTTGGTTGCAGCACCGAACTTGGTCCAGGTACGAGTTGAGGATATCCTAATCTACGCCAGTCAGCGAAAGCATCAGGACCTTGTCCATAGTATGCTACCCATTTCTGCCAACCTATAGATTCATACCAACGTGAGGCATCGAACCGAACACTTTCTTGATTCAAGTACAAATCTATTGCTGAAGAATTTGTAATACCAAACTGTCTCAGCGAAACAGTGACTGCTTCTTGGTAAAGAAGTTCCGCATCTGCTGATATCCATCCTCGTGCTGCAGACTCTGCAAAGATAAATAATATTTCGGCATAGGAGTAAAATATAGCTGGTGAACTATCTTCTAAGAAGAGACTTCCAGGGCGTGATACTTTATAAAAGCCTTGGTTATTGGCAGCATCAGCAGAAAGACCATTTGCAGCTCCAACATAAGTAGTAACACTTTGATCTTTTGGCAGCTCAGCAATTACTGATAGTCTAGGATCATTCCATTCTTTAAGTTTGTCAATCAATGTTTTTGATACACGTTGATCTTCTCTAGAGTTGAAGGCAGAGGCCCAAGGATTCCATTGAGGGGATGTCGAGAATGCAAAACGAGCAATTGCTTCATTGCTGTTTATCACTCTGTCTCTATCATTCCATAGAGAACTAATGACTTGGCGCGCAGTCGTTTCATCCCGGTCTGCCAATTCGAGGGCAATTCGAAGGCGTAAAGACTGCGCTAATTGCTTCCATTTAGAAATATCATTTTCATAAATCAAGTCACCTTCTACAGTACCGCCATTAGCAGAGAGATGTTGGTCTGCTGCATCTAGTTCATTTAATAGTCCTCGAAGAACGGTTTCTTGTGAATCATAAACTGGAGTTACACTTTTGCCATACTCTGTATAAGGTATATCACCATATAAATTAGTAAGTAAAAGGAAAGTCCATGAACGCCATATGGTAGCTATACCTCTGTAGTTATCATTCCCCAGATCAGAGTCGATGATTGCGTTTAGATTAGCGATAATAGTGGCATAGCCAGTGTCCCATGTTGTGGTGAAGGAACTATTATCTACATTATAGCAATCTGGTTCGGTATACTGGATTTTCGCCCAATGCTGTACCCATAATAGTGTAGAATTGTAGTTAGTACTACTTCCCCAGTACAAGTTCGCTGCATGATATTGTGCTGCAGAGAGCAGATAAGCTGGCTGTGGATGTTCAGTTGCATTGGGATTGTGGTTGATGTCAGTCAACTCGCCATCGCACGAAGTAAAGGAAATAGTTACTAGCTGAGCTAGTATTATATATAGGAAGTATATATTCTTTTTCATCTTGTTTTAGTTTTTAAAATTCATATTTAGAATTTAACAGAGAGGTTTAATCCTATTGAACGAGTCGTTGGCAAAGAGTAAGCTTCCACTCCCTGTGCATTTCCTGCAGTTACAGCTGATTCTGGATCAATGTTGGGAACACTCTTGTAAATAGTCCATAGATTTCTTCCTGTGAGTGTAATGGCAGCTTCTTGTAAATGTAGCTTTTTTGCGAACTGACGGGGGAGGCGGTAACTTACAGCAATTTCTCGTAGTTTTACGTATGAAGCATCATACACATTGGCCTCGGCAATACTGTAAATCCGGTGGTAGTATTTTTCTGCTGAAACGACAGTGTTGTTCTTCGAATTATTGTCAGTTACTCCGTTTACTATAATACCATCTTGGTAAACACGAGTAGATTGTCCATTTACTTGTGCATAATAAAGTCCATCAGATGATGTTGAGTATGAAGGTGCCTCTTGTAACTGAATATTTTTACCTGCATTGTCTGTATAATACCATAATCCTCCATGGTCAGCATCACGTCCTTGCAACGTATTTGCTAATACTCCGGTATATTTTCCCGTTTTGTTTGTGTTAGAAAATATACTTCCACCCACGCTAGCATCTACAAGAAAAGAAAGACTTATAGGTCCATAGCTAAATGTGTTGCTGATTCCTCCTGTCCAGTCTGGTGTAAATTTGCCTAATGTCTTATTGCTACTAGAAACTTTGGGCAAACCATTCGCATCAACTACTATACTTCCATTTGCATCACGTTCATAAGCCGTTCCGAATAGTGTTCCATAAGACTCGCCTACTGAAGCTAGAATTTGTATACCGGATGAGTAAAGTTGATAACTTGTAATCAATCCTTCATCGTCCAATTTAAGAACTTTGCTTCGGTTGGCCCCATAGTTTAGATCTACATTCCATTGAAATCCCTTAGTTGTTTGTATAGGAGTGGCACCCAGCTGGATTTCATAACCGTGATTGCGGATATGCCCGGCATTATGAACTTGAGAAGTATATCCGCTAGATGCTGTAGTAGCTAATCTTAATATTTGATTGTGGCTATCAGTTTTGTAGTATGTAAAATCTAGGTGAAGACGATTATTCAAAAATGCTGCTTCAAAACCAGCTTCTATGGATGATGTCTTTTCAGACTTTAGATTAGGATTCATCTTGATAGTAGAAGACGTTTGGCGCGGATTTTCCTTAAATACTGGTTCTAAATTGTAGACTGTTGCTAACTGATAAGGATCAGCATCAGCACCAACTTGTGCCCAACCTCCACGTATTTTAAGGAAATTGAGTGCATCTATTTTCAAGCCTAACGCTTCAGATAGTAGTATGCTAGCTGTTACTGATGGGTAGAAATAGGAGTTGTTGTTTGTAGGCAAAGTCGATGACCAATCATTACGACCTGTTACATTTAGGAAAGCCCAACGATGATAATCTAATTCTATAGAACCGTAAAGGCCATATTGGCGTAGACGGGATAATTCATTAGATGAAGTGAGTAGATCGCGTGAGTTTGTTAGCGTATACAGGTCGGCAACTGCCAGACGGGGAGCTGCTTGATAGTTGTTCTCATATTGTTTATTACGTACATTGAAGCCTACTAAGGTATTAATCCCCCAGTCTTTATTTAATTGTTTCACATAGGTTACTAATGCTTCAGTATTACTTTCTTTTATGTTGTAAGTATCTTCTGCGTAACTTCCGTATGGCATTCCCGCTCCTGAGCTACCCCATTTGACTTTCGCTTTACGTCGATCGTTATACCAGTCGGTACTCGTTCTGAACCTAACGTCCAGCCCCTTGGTTAGATGGAAAGTGGCATGTAAATCGCCAATCAAACGATGACGTTCCTGACTTTGAGTATTGTAATTGGCACTCCAAAATGGATTGTCATAGTAACTTGAATTCCAATTGCGCGTGTAGTCAGCTTTTAATGAATTAGTGTCTACTTGACGTCCAAACCATAAGAATTGGAGCATGGGACTGCTTGAGCGTGTATTACTTCCTGAAGGGGTAGCCGATCCGGGTAGACTTGGAGCGGTGTAAACGATATAATTTGCTGTTGCTCCAACAGAGAGCCATTTTGTTAGTTTATAATCAGTGTTTAAACTGATATTTGTTTTGTTGGTTCCAGCTGCGGGAACAATGCTAACTTGCTTCTCGTAGTTGTATCCCAAGCGGAATTGATATTTTTCGTCTCCTCGCGATATAGAAATTCCGTTGTTGGTCGATATTCCTGTGCGGAAATAGTCACGAACATTATTGGGATGAGATATCCAAGGAGTTGCCACCCGATTTCCGTTGGCGTCAATGGGACTATCGAACTGTGGAATTGATAATCCACTGTCTAGTCTTGGTCCCCAACTTTCATCTACCCCGTCGTTCACTCCGGCACCTCTACCATTTACATAGCTGAATCGTCCGCCAGCTCCTTGTCCAAAAATATTCTGGAACTCTGGAAGCGTAGCAGCAAAAGAGATTTGCGTGGAAGAGTTTAGAGTAATACCAATTCCTTGTTGTGTTCTATTTCCTCCTTTAGTAGTAATAACGATGGCACCATGGGCCGCTCTGGCTCCATATAAAGCTGCAGCATTAGGGCCTTTTAATACAGTGAGTGTTTCGATATCTTGTGGATTCAAGTCGGCAATAGCATTTTTAAAGTCACGTCCACTAGAGCGAGCATTCAATTGTGAATTGTCTACAGGTATACCATCAACTATAAAAAGTGGTTGATTCTCACCTGCTATGGAGGTTTCCCCACGTATAATTATACGACTTGAACCGACGTCACCTTGTGTGCTGGTGATGCGTACTCCTGCAATTTTACCACTCAATGAGTTGAGTAAATTATTATCTTTTCCTTGAACCAAAGCGTCCTGTTTAATTTCTTGAGCGGTATATCCTAATGCTTTTTTCTCTCGTGAAATACCTAAAGCGGTTACAACGACTTCATCAAGTAGGCGCGTGTCACTTTTCAGTGAAATCGAAAGCTGTGGCGCAATTGCTACTTCTTTCGTGATGAGCCCAATGTATGATATAATTAGTTGTGTTGCCGTTGGTGGGAGCTCTCGAAGCTCAAATTTTCCATCGACATTTGTTATTGTTCCCAATGTTGTTCCTTTTACTTTAACAGAGGCACCTATCACTGGCTCCCCATCTCCTTCAGTATGGACAGTACCTTGTACTGTTCTCACCTGTGCTGTCCCTTGAATAATGCTTATTGCAATCCCCAACAAAAACAAACTAATCTTTTTACCCATTATGCTAAACTTTTAAATGATGGGGCAAAGGTATGTGATCTGTGAAAAAAGTAAAATCCCATATAAAAGGCATTTACATACCACATTTGAGGTATATAAGTAGTTTTTTTACATTGATTAACATTTTTATTTCTTTTCCGTGAAGCATCCGTTAAGCTTTTATTGCGCCGATAGATGGTTTATATATTGCGCGTACATTTGCACCGAAATACACAAAATGCCAATAATTAACACAGCTTTTTAGTAATAAGATCGGGGAAATCTTTTAAAAAGTAGTTGTAAAATCTAAAAAGAAAAAATGAAATCAAAAAAATGTTTGTTTAGCGGGCTATTATTAGTTACCTGCTTGATTACAACACAGGCACAACGCCGTAATGAAATTGTAGTACCCAATTTAGATGGGTATGTCACAATGAAATGTGATTTTCACATGCATACTGTCTTCTCTGATGGGTTAGTATGGCCCACTGTCCGTGTAGAAGAGGCATATAGAGAGGGACTAGATGCAATCTCTCTGACTGAACATATTGAATATCTGCCTCATAAACAGGATATAGTGGGAGATCATAACCGTTCATATGAGCTTACTCAAAAATATGCTAAGAATTTGGGGATACTTTTGATTAAAGGTAGTGAGATAACTCGGAATATGCCTCCAGGACATTTTAATGCAATTTACCTTACTGATTCAAATCCATTAGAACAAAAAGAATATAAAAATGCATTTGCTGAGGCAAAGAAGCAGGGAGCATTTATATTTTGGAATCATCCGGGATGGGCAAGGCAACAACCTGATTCTACTAAATGGTGGCCAGAGCATACTCAACTCTACAAAGAGGGTTACATGCAGGGTATAGAAGTCGCTAATGGCTCACTATTCGTACCCGAAGCTATACAATGGTGTCTTGACCGAAATCTGACTATGCTTGGAACCTCAGATATTCATCAACCCATTCAGGCTGATTATGATTTCTCGAAAGGTGAACATCGGACAATGACATTTGTCTTTGCTAAAGAACGGTCATTGAAAGGGATTCGTGAAGCTTTAGATAATCGTCGTACTGCAGCTTATTATCAAGATATGGTGATTGGTAGAGAGGAAATTCTTCGTCCCTTTTTTGAGAAATGTATTGAAATAAAAGAGGTTAGACGTTCTTCGAAAGGAGTAACACTTTCATTTTATAATCCTACTGATTTAGTGTTGAAACTAAAGAAAACTGCACATGATGTTTCTTTGGTATATTTTCGTGAGATGGTCATAAAACCTCATACACTATATAATATAGTGATTAAATTAGAAAATGGTATTCAGGGGGGAAGCTGTAATTTTGAAGTGACTAACTTTATTGTTGCACCTAATAAAGGATTAAATTATACTCTCAATCTTTAAAATCTATCTCATTTGTAGTTAATGAACACTGTTTAATTTTAAATTGAAAAAATATGAATCGTTACTTATTTTCTATTTCTATTTTGGTAACCTTATTGTGTTGCCAGAGTTGTGAGAATAGCTTCGAACATGCTGACATAGTGCATGATCCCGATCGGCCGATTATTTTGACTAGTTTTTATCCTAAAGAGGGAGGTGCACGGGATAAAATACTTCTTGATGGGAGTAATTTTGGTAGTGATGTCACTAAAATAAAAGTCTATTTTAACAAAGCAAAAGCCTCCGTTGTTTCATCAAGTGGAGATCATATTTATGCTATCGTGCCTCGTCTTCCAGGTGATAATCCACGTATATCTATAGTGGTTGGCAATGATTCGGTGGTTTATGACGACGTTTATACCTACCATATTCAAGCTCAGGTCAGCACAGTGACTGGAAACGGTGAGAAAAGTTTCCTTTCTGGCACGCTTTCTTCGGCTCAGGTTTATGGTAAGTACTTAGAATTAGATGCTGAAGGTAATATATTCATGTCTTGGAGAGATGGAGGGTCCTTTGGTATTGCTCGCATTAATGAGCAACAGAACATTGTTACTCCGTTGATTGAAGCTAAAACTGCTGATGAACGAATTTTGTTTGCTAATGGTTTAACTGTAGATAGAGCAACAGGGATGTTGACAGCTGCCCATGAATCAGTGAAAGAAGTAATGTTCACTTTTGATCCTCGTGAAGGTTGGTATCCTCGTCAGCGTAACATGAAATATTCTACAGCCGATTTAAATTCGATAGTTGATGCTGATCGATATAATAATTTTATTACTTTTTGTCCTTATGACGGATATCTATATACTAGATACCGCGATGGAAAGATCGCTAAAATTAACCCTGAAACTTTAGAAGCTACAGTGATTTATCAGGGGCCTTATGGATCACAATACGGTCAGGCTATTAATCCTGTAAAGCCATGGCTATTGTATATCACACTTCATTCTAATGCGAATCCCACAGAATTTAAACAAGGAATCTCAGTGCTTGATTTACGAGATCCTGTTGGCACGGGCGGCTTTAAACGACTCAATGCTCCCGGTGGCAGTGGTTTTCGAGATGGTCCTCTTGAAGATGCTCTTTTTAATTATCCTAAAGATATTAAGTTTGACAATAATGGGAATATGTTTGTTGCCGATTATGGAAATAATTGCATTCGTATGGTTTCTGCAGATAATATAGTAACAACAGTGGCTGGTCAGCCAGGGATTCCTGGATATAAAGATGGTGGTCCAGTAGAATCATTGTTCAATCAGCCTTGGGGAGTAGCTGTTAATGAACAAGGTGACATCTATATTGCGGATTGGAATAATGCGCGTATTCGCAAATTAGTTATTGAATAATAAAGTTATAGATAATGAAAATCATTCAGATAATATGTGTCATGTCGTTTTACGTCTTGTTCACAACGACAGTCTTTGCACAGCAAGTTAAGGAATTTACAATTTCGGGTACAGTTCTTGATAAGAATAAAGAATCAATACCGGGGGTCTCTATATACATCAAAGATAAACCTTCAAAAGGGACATCATCTGACAATGATGGAAATTTTAGCCTAAAAGTCAGTTATGGTGATAAAGTTGTGTTTACTTTCATGGGGTATGATCCTGCTGAATATGTTGCTATTGAACCATCAAAAGGATTAACTATAACGCTTTTGGAATCAAGTAAGTCGCTCGATGAAGTTGTTGTAGTGGGATTAGGAAATGTACAACGAAAAATAAGCTCAGTAGGTGCTATAACCACAATTAACGCGAAAGATCTGCAGTCTCCGGCACCATCGATTACTAATCTTTTGGGTGGTAGAGCAGCTGGAGTAATATCTTTGCAAAGCAGTGGTGAGCCAGGACAGAATATAGCCGACTTCTGGGTTAGAGGTATTGGGACTTTTGGTGCTAATAGCAGTGCTTTAGTTCTGATAGATGGTTTAGAAGGGGATCTTAATACGATTGATCCAGCAGATGTTGAAAGCTTTTCGATCTTGAAAGATGCCTCAGCCACGGCTGTATATGGAGTAAGAGGAGCAAATGGGGTCGTACTTGTTAATACCAAAAAAGGACTTGCTGGGAAAATTCAAATTACGGGACGCTTTAATACTACTTTATCAGTGCTAAACCACTTACCGAAGTATTTAGGAGCATACGATTATGCCGTTTTAGCTAATGAGGCTCGAGAGGTGCGCGGTGATACTCCATTGTATAATGAAACTGAGATGGGAATTATACGTAATGGATTAGATCATGATATGTATCCAGATGTAGATTGGCAAAAAGAAATATTAAATAAAAGCTTCTGGCGGCACACTTATTATGTTAGCGGCAGGGGAGGAAGTGATGTTGCTCGTTATTTTTTGAGTTTAGGAGGAAAACATGAAAGTGCTGCATATAAAGTAGACAAGAATAGTATTTATAGTTCTAATGTTAGTTATAACACCTATAACTATCGTATCAACCTTGATGTTAACCTCACCAATACTACAAAAGTGTATTTGGGATCAGATGGCTTTTTGTCTCAGTTAAAGCAGCCTGGAGTAGCTAATACTGAATATATATGGGGGGCACAGTCCCGTTTAACTCCTTTAACTATTCCTACACAATATTCTAATGGCTTGTTGCCGGGTAGAGGAAGTGGTGACTTGGCCTCACCTTATGTGATGATTAATCACACGGGGAGAGCGGCAGATGAAGTTTATAAAGGAAAAACTACATTAGCACTTAATCAAGACTTATCCAAGATGTTGAGTGGTTTAAAATTCCGCGTTCAAGGAGCTTATGATATCCATAGTTATTTTAGTGAAAGAAGAACAGTACAGCCGCCTCTTTACACCGCTCTAGGAAGAGCTTACGATGGTTCACTAATAATGCAGGAAACTGTACAAGAAAAAAAAGCATCCTATAGTAAATCAACTCGGCAGTATCGTAAATATCACTTTGAAGCGGTGCTCAATTATGATCATCTTTTTGGTCATGACCATCGTACCTCTGCATTAGTCTATTATTACCTCAGCGATGAAAAGGATACGGATGATGCAACGAGTAACCTTTCGGCTATTCCTTTACGTTATCAAGGAGTATCTAGTAGATTGACTTATGGCTTTCGCGACACCTACTTGCTCGATGTTAACTTCGGATATACTGGTTCCGAGAACTTTCAGCCAGGCAGACAATATGGTTTTTTCCCCTCAATAGCGTTGGGGTGGGTGCCGACAGGATATAAATTTGTAGAAGAGGCATTTCCATGGCTTAATTATTTGAAAATAAGAGCTTCATACGGATCTGTTGGTAACGATAGAATCACTGATATCCGATTTCCTTATTTGACTAAGGTGAATGAAGGGAAAGGTGACGTGTGGGGAGTTCCTAATTTAGAAACGATTAGCGAAACCAGAATTGGAGCGGATAATTTGGCTTGGGAAAGGGCTATAAAGACTAACATCGGAATTGAAGGAAAGTTGTTTAACAATAAAGTTGATTTTGTCTTGGATCTTTTTCAAGATCAACGCAACGGTATTTTTCAGCAACGTGTGCAGGTACCTGAATACGTAGGAGTTGTTTCGAACCCTTTTGCTAATGTCGGAAAGATGAAAAGTTCTGGAGCCGATGGAAATATAAGCTTTAATCAACAGATAACTTCAGATTTAGATTTTACTATCAGAGGTAATTTCACTTATTCTAAAAATGTAGTGCAAAACTGGGAACAAGCTTATCTTGAGTATCCTTATCTTGAGTATAATAATTATCCTTATAATTCGATTCGTGGTTATCAAGCTATCGGCTTGTTTAAGGATGAAGAGGATATAAAATATAGCCCGAAACAAACTTTTGGAGAAGTGATGCCTGGGGATATAAAATATAAGGATGTAAATGGTGACGGAATGGTTGATAAACTAGATATGGTTCCTTTAGCACACAGTACCTATCCTTTATTAATGTATGGTATCGGTGCAGAAGTTCGATACAAGAATCTTACGGTTGGTGTATTATTTAAAGGAACCGGAAAAACTTCTTTCTTTTATGTCGGACAGCGAACGACCGTAAATGATGAAACTCGTTTGAACGGGATGGGATACATGCCTTTTTTTGAAGGCAATTTAGGTAATGTACTCACTCTTGCAGCAGATCCTGCGAATCGTTGGATTCCTAAAGAGTATGCAGCAGAACATGGCATTGATCCGGCTTTGGCAGAGAATCCCAATGCACGTTTTCCAC
Source organism: Bacteroidota bacterium (assembly GCA_023426145.1). Classification (GTDB taxonomy): domain Bacteria; phylum Bacteroidota; class Bacteroidia; order Bacteroidales; family Bacteroidaceae; genus Bacteroides. The sequence goes on from JAFABG010000006.1 coordinate 78,790, forward strand.
GTTTACAATATGGAAATAACAGTAATAACAGTCAGTTATCTACTTTCTGGCAAGGAGATTCTCGATACTTGCGTCTCGAAGAGATCACTTTGAACTATCATGTTGCTCTTGCCTGTCTACGCCGAGTTGGAATCTCTTCATTAGATATTCAATTTGTAGGAAATAATTTATTTGTGTGGGATACCGTGAAGATTTTCGATCCCGAACAAGCAAGATGGAATGGTCGTAAATATCCTATTCCTTCCACTTACTCGTTGCAGTTATATGTCAACTTCTAATTTTTTATAATCCGATAGAATGAAAAAGTCAATTACAATGAAAGTAACAAAAGTGGCTTTACTTAGTCCTATACTAGTTCTAGTAATGTCCTGTAGTAATTTTTTAAATATAGATAATTACTTTGATGATGAATTTAATATTGATTCAGTATTTACCAATGCTAGATATATGGAAGCCTATATGTGGGGAGCAGCAGCTATGTTTCCAGATGAGGCTCAGACGATAAGATATGGTTTCACTCCTGGTCCTATGGCTACTGATGAGGCTTTTAATGGGCTAACAGGTGCTGGATCAGCAAATGTTTATTATGGAATGGATTTTGCTACAGGGCGTATTTCTCCTGACTTTTTCGGTGATGGTAGCCCTAATCTTAATCAGTGGAGCAACTATTATAAAATCATTCGTAAATGTAATAGTATCCTTCAAAATTTAGATCGACCGAAAGATCTAACAAACACTGATCGACTTCGTATTGAAGGATATACGCGTTTTATTCGTGCTTATGCTTACTACAATGTATTAGTTGATTTTGGGCCTCCTATTCTTCTTGGTGACGAAGTGGTAAACACTAATGAACCTATTGAATACTATGATCGTCCTAGAGCGACTTATGATGAAGCAATGGATTATACTTGTGAGGAATTTGAAAAGGCAGCGCGTTTGTTGCCATCACCTGATGAAGTGTCTGCTTTAGATTTTGGACGCCCTACTAAAGGAGCCGCTTTCGCTTTGATTGCTCGTTTGAGGCTTATACATGCAAGCCCATTATTTAATGGTGGACCTGTTGCAAGTTCTTATTTTGGAAATTGGAAACGTTCAACAGATCATGTGAACTATGTTTCTCAGCAATATGATGAAAGTCGCTGGGTAGTAGCGGCTGCTGCTGCAAAACGCGTAATGGACATGGGGAAATATAAATTATATACTGTGTTGAAAGACGATAAGACGCCTGAACTTCCTAAAGGAGTTACTTCTGATCCTAATTTTTATGAAAACTATCCGAACGGAGCTGCAGGCATAGACCCCTTTAAATCTTATTCGGATATTTTCACGGGTGAAGCTGTAGCCGCAATTAATCCGGAGCTAATATGGGGAAGGAATACGAGCTACATTAATGAGTACATTAGTAAAGGGGCTTTCCCACCATCTCTTGGAGGATGGGGGCGTTTTTGTGTGACGCAGAAAGTGGTAGATGCTTATTTGATGGATGATGGGCGAACGAAGGAGGAAGCCTTTGCTGATGGTTATTATTCCGAGATAGGTTTTACCTCAGAACCTCGTTTTTTCTCTGGGTACCCTCTTAACTCAGGAGTGTATAATATGTATGCTCACCGTGAGATGCGATTCTATGCTTCAATTGGCTTCAATGAGGCCGTTTGGCAAGCTCTTTCGAGTACAACACTTAATAATCATACTGCTAAATACTATTATCAAGATGCAGATGGACGTGGTGGGGTAACAGCTAGTTCTCCGAACTATCCAATTACAGGTTATGTGATTAAGAAGTTTAATCATCCCATGGATGCGTGGACAGGTACGGGAGCTCGTCATATTCAGAAAGCTTATTGTATAATAAGGTATGCAGAGATTTTATTGTCCTATGCCGAGGCACTTAATAACTTAACTACGACTCATACAGTAACTCTTGGGGGGCAGCAATATACACTCAATAGAGACAGGGAAGAAATTAAAAAAGCATTTGACCTCGTTAGATACAGAGCTGGCTTGCCAGGACTTACAGGTACTCAACTTAATGATCCGGAAGATGTTCAAAAACAAATTGAACGCGAACGGATGGTTGAATTTCTGTGGGAAAATAGACGATTCTATGATGTACGTCGCTGGGGGATTTATGAACAAACTGAACAAGAACCTATTCGAGGAATGAATCCTGACGGGGCAACGAAGGAAACGTATTATCAACGTGTAATACCAAGTACTTCTTCCTTCCTTACGCGGGTTGTCAATAAAAAATCGATCTGGTTGCCCATTCCACGTGCTGAAATGAGAAGGTTGCCATCGATGGATCAAAATCCAGGCTATTAATCAACTTGATATAAATGATAAAATGAAACGAAGTAATCTATTAATATGTGCACTTATTGTAGTGTTCTCTTCCTGCAACGATAATGAGGTGTTTAAAAAGGAAATGTATAAGAATGTAGTGGCGTTAATCAGTAGCGATTATTATAATAGTTTTCAGGAAACAGTTCCTCTACAGTCAACAGGAGATGGATATGTTGGGTATATTGCAGCTTCTTCGGGGGGGACTCATGCGCCTACTAAGGATTTGGTTATTGGCTTAGAAGAAGATGCAACTCCTTTGGATCTTTACAATCGATCTTTGTATGACATTGACGATAAATTGTATGCTAGGTTTTTGTCTAGAGATAAATATGAAATAGAGAATTACGAGATTCGGATAAAGTCCGGAGAACGAACCGGCAAGACGATGATTAAGATTCATCCTGATGGGTTATCGCCTGATTCTACTTATTTTATCGGGTTAAAAGCAATTGACGTTTCTGGTGTAGAAATTAATCCCAAGAAGAATACGATTCTCTATCAGATACTTATAAAGAATGATTATGCCACGCAGGCTGATAATGTTTATTACTCTATGTCTGGGTTAGTTAATGGCATGGTCACAGCAGGTAACAAGAAATTATTTCCTCTCACTTATAATCGCGTACGAATGGTCGCAGGTACAGAAACATTTGAGAGTACGATTGCTAAAATCAATAAAACGGCTGTAATACTAGAAGTGGACGATCAGCATCACGTGATTATTAAGCCTTATAAAGATATAGATGTACAACAAGTGGATGGTGACTTAAAGTATCCTAATACATTTAAAGTGGAAGAATCATTCGGGCATGTTTACAATGTATTCCTTCTGTCATACGAATACACAATAAATGGTGTAAAGAAATCAATGCAGGAAGAACTTAGATTGGAGGTTGGTGTTAAGTAAGAAAATGTAAGTGATTGACTATAGAATAAGGGCAGTTTTGGCTGTCCTTATATCTTTTTGATATATATTTCACGAGGCACTTATCTCTTTATTTTTGGCCATTAATAGCTATAATTGCCAAACTCTATCTAAATTTCCAATTCTTTAGTTTGTTCTTCTCATTTTCTCTTTTTTATGATTAACTTTGCGCCCTTAAATTAACTAACCTTTAAAAAACATGTTTACTAACTTATTACATTTCTCTTATTTCTCACTCTTTCTAATTGTTGCTTTAGGATTTATGTTAGGAAGGATAAAGATTAAGGGATTGTCTCTTGACGTATCGGCAGTAATTTTTATTGCTTTATTATTTGGGCATTTTGGTGTTGTTATCCCTAAAGAATTAGGTAGTTTTGGTTTGGTACTTTTTATCTTTACTATTGGTATTCAGGCAGGCCCCGGATTCTTTGATTCATTCAGAAGTAAAGGGAAAACACTCATTTTGATTACTATGCTTATTATTAGCTCAGCTTGTTTGACAGCTGTTGGCTTAAAATATCTATTTGATATTGATACACCAAGTGTTGTTGGATTAATTGCAGGAGCGTTAACCAGTACGCCTGGATTGGCTGTGGCTATTGACAGTACGCATTCTCCTCTAGCTTCTATCGCTTATGGTATTGCTTATCCGTTTGGAGTAATTGGTGTGATTCTTTTCGTGAAACTACTGCCTAAAGTGATGCGTATAAATTTAGATCAAGAGGCTCGCCGTCTCGAAATAGAACGTCGTGGTCAGTTTCCAGAACTAGGCACTTGCATTTATCGTATTACTAATCCTAGTGTTTATAATCGTAGCTTGTTGCAAATTAATGCACGCGCTATGACCGGGGCTGTTATTTCGAGATTAAAACATGGAGAGGAAATATCTATTCCTACAGCACATACTGTATTGCGTGAGGGCGATTATATTCAGGCAGTGGGCAGTGAAGACTCTTTGAATCAGTTGGCTGTTTTAGTTGGCGAACGTGAGGCAGGTGAACTTCCATTGGATAAAACACAAGAGAAAGAATCTTTGTTGTTGACTAAAAAAGATATGATTAATAAACAAGTTGGAGATTTGAATTTACAGAAGAACTTTGGTTGTACAGTGACTCGTGTTCGTCGAAGTGGTATTGACTTATCTCCATCTCCTGATTTAGCATTGAAATTTGGTGATAAACTTATGGTTGTGGGAGAGAAGGAAGGTATTAAAGGAGTAGCGAGACTGCTAGGAAACAATGCAAAAAAACTTTCTGATACAGATTTTTTCCCTATTGCAATGGGGATTGTGCTAGGTGTATTGTTCGGACAGTTAAATATATCTTTCTCAGACAGCTTGTCGTTTTCACCTGGATTGACAGGTGGGGTGCTAATGGTAGCTCTTTTTTTGAGTGCTGTAGGCAAAACAGGTCCAATTCTTTGGTCAATGTCAGGTCCTGCAAATCAATTGTTGCGTCAGTTGGGATTATTACTTTTCCTTGCTGAAGTGGGAACCTCTGCAGGAACGAACCTAGTATCTACTTTCCAAGAAAGCGGTCTGCTGATGTTTGGCGTTGGAGCAGCAATAACTATCGTACCGATGTTAGTGGCTACCATTGTTGGTCGATTAGTATTTAAGATCAATTTATTAGATTTATTAGGTACTATAACAGGAGGTATGACTAGTACGCCAGGTTTAGCAGCAGCCGATTCAATGGTTGATAGTAACATTCCTAGTGTAGCTTATGCAACAGTATATCCGATCGCTATGGTATTCCTTATTTTATTTATACAAATCATATCTTCGGTTGTCTATTAAAAAATCACTATATATAGGGATTGCCTAAGCAAAAAAGAGTTTGTACTTTTGCAGCCAGAAATTTAAACAAGGGTGAAAAGACTATTTCTGACTATAATGCGCTATTTCTTACCTGTATTGTTCATTTCATATCTGGTAAGCATTACATTCTTTGTTCACGTTCATGTGATCAATGGTGTTACAATAGTTCATTCTCATCCCTTTAAGAAAGGAAGCGCACACCACCATTCCACCGTAGAACTATGTCTAGTTCATTTCTTGTCTCATCTGACAGCGGACGGTGCAACGGTTGTGTTCGCTCTTTTTTTATTTATTCCATCTATCTTGTGGAAGTTACGTGGAACTTCTTTAGTACTCCGTTATCATTACCCATATCATGGTTTGGTGGGGCTTAGAGCACCACCTTGTATTCGTTTCTCTGTGTTTTAGTGAATATGAGTTCGTTCTATCTTTTAAAAACGAAACTTTATTTTATCAGACTATCTTTATTAGAAAACGAATAACAAACGAAAAATGAGAAAATATACTCTTTCGCTTGTCTTGCTGTGCTGTGCGTTAATGCCTTTCAGTGTTGGACAAGCTGCTGTTTATGAGCATCCAGAATATCCCGAACTACGTAAGTCAGATGCTAACATAATCGGTCATATCTTAGATAAAAATTCCAAAGAACATCTTGCTTATATTACTGTTGCCTTAAAGGGCACTACCATTGGTACAGTAACTGATGCTACTGGACATTATTTCTTAAAAAATCTTCCAGAAGGAAATTTTGTACTTGAAGTGAGTTCGGTTGGGTATAAAACGGTTAGACGTAATGTCACACTGAAAAAAGGACATACACTAGAAGAAGATTTTGAAATAGAAGAAGATGCAGTAGCACTTGATGGCGTTGTTGTTTCTGCCAATCGTAGCGAAACGACTCGACGCTTAGCACCTACTTTGGTGAATGTGGTAGACATGAAAATGTTTGAAACGACCAATTCCACAACTTTGGCTCAAGGGCTAAACTTTCAACCGGGAGTCCGTGTTGAATCTAACTGCCAAAATTGTGGTTTTCAGCAGGTACGTATCAATGGATTAGATGGTCCTTATACTCAAATATTGCTTGATTCTCGTCCTATTTTTAGTGCACTCTCTAGTGTTTATGGGATTGAGCAAATTCCAGCCAGTATGATAGAGCGCGTGGAAGTAATGCGTGGGGGAGGTTCAGCGTTATTTGGATCCTCTGCCATTGCTGGTACTATTAATATTATTACTAAAGAACCTATTCGCAACTCAGGAATGCTCTCTCATACTCTTACTGGAATTGGTGACGGTGATGCTTTTGATAATAGTACGGCAATGAATGTTTCATTAGTCACAGATGACCAGCGTGCAGGTTTGTACATCTTTGGACAAAACCGGCATCGTGCTGCTTACGATCACGATGGGGATGGATATTCTGAGATTCCTAAAATTCATGGCCAGACCGTCGGTTTTCGTTCTTTTATAAAAACCAGCACATATTCAAAAATAACGTTTGAATATCATCACATGGAAGAATTTAGGAGAGGAGGTGATTTGCTAAATCGTCCACCTCATGAAGCTAATGTAGCTGAACAAACAGAGCATTCCATCAATGGCGGAGGCCTGAAGTATGACTATTTCTCACCCAATGAGAAGCATAGATTGAGCGTCTTTGCTTCAGCACAACATATAAATAGAGATAGCTATTATGGTGGCGGACAAGATCCAAATGCTTACGGAAATACTACAGACTTAAATTGGATGTCTGGTACACAATATATGTATAGCTTTGGAAAATGTATTTTTATGCCTTCTGATTTGACTGTTGGTCTTGAATTTAACCAGGATAAGTTAGAAGATAATATGTGGGGCTATCACCGTACGGTGGATCAAAAAGTAAATATTGGTAGTGCCTTTTTCCAGAATGAGTGGAAAAACGACCATTGGGGATTTTTATTGGGTGGTCGTTTAGATAAACATAATCTTATAGATCATGTTATTCTTAGCCCGCGCGCGAATCTTCGCTACAACCCAACTCAAGATATAAATTTGCGTTTGAGTTATTCCTCAGGCTTCCGTGCACCACAAGCCTTTGATGAAGATCTGCATGTTGAAAATGTCGGAGGAAATGTAGCTATGATTGAGTTAGCTAAAGATTTGAAAGAGGAAAGGTCCAAAAGCCTAAGTATTTCCGCAGATATTTATCATCGTTTTGGCGCTTTTCAGGTCAACTTTCTTGTGGAAGGATTTTATACGAAATTGTCGGATGTGTTTGCTTTGACAGATGGAGAAGTTGTCAATGGTGTATTAACTCGAACTCGTTATAATGCTCCTGGAGCCAAAGTGATGGGTGTGAACTTAGAAGGAAAAATGGCTTATTTAAGCAAATTTCAGATTCAAGCGGGAGCCACTTTGCAACAGAGCCATTACCGTGAGCAGCATGTCTGGAATAAAGAGGCTCTACCTGTGAAGAAGATGATGCGTACTCCAAATACGTACGGCTACTTAACCGCTACCTATACTCCTTTAAAACCTTTAGCAATTTCGTTATCTGGTACCTACACTGGTTCGATGTTAGTTCCTCACGAAGCGGTTCCCGGGTTCTTAGATAAACCTGTTACAGTCGACACAAAAGATTTTTTTGATGTAGCTCTTAAAGTTTCTTATGATTTTAAACTCTATAAGGCAATGACTTTGCAAGCGAATGCTGGCGTCCAGAATATTTTTAATGCTTATCAGGATGACTTTGATAAAGGACCTAATCGCGACTCTGGATATATCTATGGTCCCTCATTGCCTAGAAGCTTTTTTGCTGGGGTAAAAATCAGTTATTAAGATTATGAGCTAGTTTTGATTTATAAAATAGGTTTTTATCGAGCCTATTATATTCTGCAAGTATTTAGGTAATAGTTGATTTTATAAGTGATACTAGCGGAGCAAGAGGTGTATGATTGCGAAGAAAACTTTCTTCAATCATACACCTTTCATTTTAATGAAAACGAAGGAGTTATTCATAAATAGAATGATTTAGTTTTTGTGTTTAAATCGGTTTAGTGTTGCAACTTATTTATTATAGTCTATTCTATCATTTGGGAATCATATGTGCATATTACACTTTTAATTAGATAAATGTTAAAATTCTCTTTTAAAGGAAATATAATTATATAGTGCTATTCGGATCTTTAAAAATGTAAAATTGGTTATAATGAATTTATTTATAGGTATTTATGTCTTGCTGTAGTTCTTTTAAGAACTATTTTTTATTCGTTTATTAATATTATAGTGATAGATAGTATTTTTTTTGCTAATTCGTTAATTAATGTATTCTATATCTTGTTTTCTTTTCTTTTTTTAATTCTATTTTATGCGGAATTATTGTTTTCTGTATATCAACTTGTCATTTTAAAACTGGTTATTTAGTTTTATTGATCTATTATTGTTGTTATTGCAATGTATATATTGTTAATATAGCGTATTTTGAAACATTTTGTTTTAATGTTATTGCGGTTTAAAAAATAATAAATATATTTGTGGCGTATATGTTTAAGATTGTTTTTAATAAGTTAATTTTTAAGAGAGAATTTATGAAAAGAACATTAATGTTACTGTTTGCTTGTCTATTCATGTGGACAGGCTTTGTAACCGCTCAGAATCAAAAGGTTACAGGTACTGTGATCTCTGAAGAAGACGGTCAACTAATTATTGGGGCCTCTGTATTGGTTAAAGGTACTCAGATCGGTACTATCACTGATGTAAATGGTAGTTTTACCCTCGCTAAAGTGCCAAGCTCCGCTACAACTTTGGTTGTATCCTACATCGGTATGCAAACTGCTGAAGTGAAAATTGTTTCTGGAGTTATTAAGGTGGTATTAAAAACCGATGCTCAAATGATTGATGAAGTAGTTGTTACGGCATTGGGTATTAAAAAAAGTGAGAAAATGCTAGGTTATGCTGCTAGCACTGCAAAAGCCGAAGATTTGACTGTTGCCAAATCAGGTTCATTGATGAGCGGATTGCAAGGTAAGATGGCAGGTGTACAAATTTCAAGTGGTGGTGTTACTGGTACATCTCAGAAAGTCGTAATTCGTGGTATTTCTTCTGTTTCAAGCAATAACCCTTTGTATATTGTCGACGGTGTCCCTATTAATAATACCCGTATTGGTAATAATACCGTAGATTATGGTAATGGTGCAAATGATATAAACCCCGAAGATATTGAAAATGTGACAGTACTTAAGGGTGCATCTGCTACTGCATTATATGGAGCGCGTGCTGCTAATGGTGTTATTATGATTACCACCAAAAAACCTCAAGGAAAGCCATCTATTACTTATGATGGTTCTTTAACTTTGACAGATATATTACGTGTTCCTATGACTCAAAACCTTTTTGGTGAAGGATGGGGATCTTGGTCTAATGAAGAAAACGGTTCTTGGGGGCCTCGTTTGGACGGACGAGAACATTGGTGGGGTTCTACAGAACTTGAAGAGAAAATGGTTAAACCTTTTTCTTATGTTGAGAATAATATTCGTAATTTCTATCAAGTTGGAACGGAATGGAATAATAACATATCTTTGCGCTACGGTGATGAAAAAGTTGGAATTACTGCTTCTTATGGAAATGTTACTTCAAATGGTATAACTCCAAATAATGGTGACACTTTTCAACGCAACACATTCTCCTTGCGTGGGTATGCCAATATGGATAAACTTCACTTAGATATGTCTATGAATTATGTTCGGAAGGATATGCGCCGTACTCGTAATATTTATATGGAGTTATTACAAGGAGCTTCTGATGTTAACTTTTCTCAGATGAAGGATTATAATGATGAGCGTTATAACTCTGATAACTATTTTACTTTGTATGCTTATAATCCTTACTGGATGGTTGATAATAACTATTCAAAGTATCAAGATGATCGTTTTTATGGTAAAGTGGAGTTGTCTTATGATATATTGAAAGAACTTAAAATAGTTGGACGTGTGGGTGGAGATTTTACTAATTATGTCACAAGAACATATGAAGCTAAATTGAATTGGTCCGAAGGGTCTTATCAGGCTAATGGTAATGGAACAACAGAGCCTGAACCTGGATATTATTCTAAGTATCGTAATAATTATGCTCAGATTGATGCGAGTTTATTGTTGATGGGTAATCATAAATTTGGTGATATTACGCTTGGGGGTACTATAGGATGGAACCTGAATGAAAGATCTTATGATCAAGCTGGAGCTTATAATGAAGCATTGGATATCGATAGTTGGTATGCTTACGATAATACAACGTCTTATTCTATAGCTGATGAATCAAGCTGGAAACGTCGTTTAATTGGTTTGTTGGGACAGGTGGAGCTGGGTTATAAAGATTGGGCATTTTTAAATCTATCTGCTCGTAATGATTGGTCCTCTACACTGCCAATTGGCAATAATAGTTTCTTTTATGGTGGCGCTAATGTTTCTATTTTACTGAATGAAGCAGTTCCTTTCTTGAAAAAGGTTGAAGATTTAAATTTACTTAAAGTTCGTGCTGCAATTGGTCAGACTGGTAATGATGCGGGGACATATATGACTAATTCATATTATACGCCATGGAAATCTTATTATACATATCTTCCTATTAACGGAGTGTCGGGTCTTACGGAATATAATCGACTTCCAAATACAAACCTTAAACCTGAGATTACTACTGAATATGAGCTCGGATTGAATGCTGTTTTCTTCAGTAATAGATTGAGTGTAGATTTGGCTTGGTATAACCGTCAAACAAAAAATCAAATTATATCCGCTACTTTAGCTCCTGAAACAGGGTACACCTCTAATACGAGAAATGTTGGAAAGTTAGAGAATAAAGGTGTTGAAGCTGCACTAAACTTTACTCCAGTACGTAACAAAAATTGGGAGTGGAATGTTGGGGCGACTTTCTCTAAGAACTGGAGTAAAGTGAAAGAATTATGGGATGGACTTGATGAATACACTGTATCAGCTGGAGGATATACTAGTGTTCGTGGTGTTTCATATGTACTCAAAGTAGGAGAGCCTATTGGTATTTTTAAACTTCCTGCTGAGGCAGTAGTAAAGGATGATAAGAGCCCTTATTATGGCTATCGTATTGTAAATACAAATGGATTTTTGACAGCAAGTACTACTGATTATGCTTATTTGGGGTCATCTCAGCCAGATTTTGTAATGGGATTCACTACAAGTCTTAAGTATAAAGGGTTTACACTTGCAGCGACAGGTGATTGGCATAAAGGTGGGTTGATGTATTCTAATACTTCTTATATTACTCATTTTAATGGTAATTCTACCCAAACTGTATATAATGAACGTGACTCGTTCGTTTACCCTCTGTCTGTAAAGTCTGTAGGTGGTGTTTACGTCGAGAATAATATTCCTGTGTATGCTTACAACATGTATGCAGCACAAGGTAACTATTCTTATAATCCTGAAGTTCGTAGAGATTTCATTGTAAGTCGTTCTTATTTCAAGTTACGTGAATTAGCTTTGACTTATAATTTTCCAAAATCTATAGCAAAAAAACTTAGCATGCAGAATTTATCTTTAGGATTTGTTGGTCATAACTTATTTTTGATAACTCCTAAAAAGCAAAACTATATCGACCCAGAATCATCTAACTACGGTAATGATATTGATTCTGAGTTTGGTGAAACTTTGGGTACTGTATCTACACGTAGTTATGGTATAAACTTGAAAGTTGTTTTTTAACTCTAAATAAAAAATTGAATTATGAAGAAATATATAACTTGGGGATTGCTTTTTTTAAGTGTAGCTTTCCTGATTGGCTCAATGACTGCTTGCAGCAATAGCAGTTATCTAGATATCAATTATAATCCTAACTATCCGTCTTCTGCTACTTGTAAAAATCTTGTACCTGCAGCTGAAGCTTCTACTGTTGCTGTTTTGGGACTTTATGGAACGGTAACTGGAAATATGTGGTGCCAATATACAACACAAGGAAACTCTACTAATCAATACAATAATTTGTGTGGTTATGCTGTTACAACAAGTGAAAGTTATCCTCCCGTTACATCGCTATGGCAAAATAGTTACGCCAATGCTTTGGAGGATCTTAAGTTGGCTTTAACGGATGCAGAAGCTAAAGGTTTATGGAACTATTGGTTAGTAGCTAAAGTTTTACAGGCTTATCATTTTCTAATGTTGACGGACTCTTATGGCGATATTCCTTTTACAGAAGCTCTCAATCCACAGTTAGTGAACCCAGCGTTTGATAGCAGTGAGGATGTAGTCTATCCTGGTATTTTAGCAATGTTAGATGCTGCAATTGCAAAAGGTGACGATGCAATAAATGCAGAAAGAGCTTCTGCTATGGGAAATAACGATTTGTTTTTTTCAGGTTCGATGTCTAAATGGGTCGCTTTTGCAAAAAGTCTAAAATTGAAGATGTATTTAAAGTCTTACAGCACATATGGCACTCAGATTGCTAGTTTACTTAGTGGTGGTGGTCTTTTAGAAGAAGATTGTGCGTGGACTGCATGGGAAGATGCTACAAATAAGAGTAACCCGTTTTATGAGTATAATATTCGTCAGCTGAATACAACTGAAAATGTTCGTGCTTGTCATACTTTTCTTGAATATATGTTGAATAAGAAGGATTCACGTATCGCTTATATCTATGAACCGACCAACGATTCGAAGGCAACTTACTCCACTGAAGCGGAGTGGATAGCACATATGGATTTATGCTATGAAGGTCTTATCTGTGGTCCTAACTCTGGTAAAATTGAAACGACTGATGCACCTATTTCATCTACTTCACGTTTTCGTCAACGTTATAATGATCCTGTTTATCTGATGAATGCAGCTGAGTGTCAGTTGATGATTGCAGAAGCTTATGCGCGTGCTGGTAATAAAGTAAAAGCAAAAGAATACTATGATAGCTCAATTTTAGCAGGTTTCAGCCGTTGGGAACTAGACGGTAGTACTTTTGTAAATGGAGTTTATAAGTTCGATGATACTGATATTTCAACAATGTTGAAAAGTATAGGTATGCAATATTGGGTAAGTTATGCTGGCGCTAACTCTTATGATGGATGGATTACACGTAATCGACTAGGAATTCCTGTAGTACAAGCAGATATAGTTGTCCGCAAGAGCGAAGTACCTTTAAAGAGAGAATTAACTGATGGGTACGTTTTAGGGACTCTGGTTGATCCAATTGGAAGTAATTTAAATGCAGGAGAATATCCTTTGAGACTTCTCTATCCAACAGCAACTACATTGTACAATACTTCTTCGGCAGAGTATGTGAATACTTATGGAAATAGTATGATAAAACCTTTGTGGTGGGAGTAATTTAATGTAAAATTTAAAAAAATGATAATATGAAGAAAATAACCTACTTAATAGGAAGTTTGATGATGCTAATTTGGATATTAGCATCATGTACCGAGGGTACTGATTTTGATATTAATTATACCCCTATTGCCCCAATTGGTGGACAATATGTTGTGACTGTTTCTTATGGTTTCGATAAAACTAAAAGTGATGTTGAGTTTTGGGCTGATCCTACGAATGTTAAAGATTCGTTACAGATATATGCTTATCTTAGCAACACAACATTTTTTGATACTGATTCTGCTTGGGTTCGTATAGGGAGTTATTCGGCTAGAAATGGATATAATATCAATACTAAAGTATTTATTGATATGAGTAATTACAGTTTCTCAGGATTAAACATTAACAATTTTGTTGGTAATTCTATTACCCCTGTTGATAGCGTTACTATTAATGGCTTTTGCACACATAATAATTTTGTAGCACCTTCTGGTGCTACAACCGATTATATTAGTTTTATTTATTCTCGTACAGATTTGCCTGGCTATCACTGGAAAGTAGAAGGATGGAAATATACGGGATGGGCAGAAGATGATTATTAATTACGATAAAATCACTAAAAACAGGATTGAAAGCGTTCTATTCTGTCTTTTCTAAGAATTCTCTTAGAGTTTTAATCTTTACATTAATGTTTCTTTACTTTAACACTTAAGAAACAATTTTTGGGTATCTTCGTGAGAAGATACCCTTTTAAATTTATACCTAGCATGCCGTATGTTTTAATAGCAAGTGTTGAACATGCTCTGTTTATATGAATCTTTATGTAATAGTAAGGAGACCTCATTGGAGTAAAAATGTATAATAATTTACGGTAAATTTTTGGTCTAACAATTTAGAAATGAGTGTTAATTAGTACAAGATGGGCTTGAAGGAAAAGGCTAAATTCTATAGTTATCCGAATTTATATCGAGTAAAGTCGAAAGATGTATGTGATGAAAGTATAGTTTTTTTGACTTCCTTAAAAGTAGAGAAGGTGGATTATCGGAATCATCCTGTCCTCTTCTATTTTTCAATACTCATAAGAGTATTGTACATACGAACAGCTGTTGTCAGGTGAAAAGGATATTGTATTGTATGCTGGCAAGCTATGTTCGCATGAATTTATGTCAGATAGTTGACCCATGAAAGCATTTTACCACTTTTGAATTATATAAATATCGCTAACTCTGTATCAATTATGAACAATCGTTATTTGTAAAGCGGCACGTATGGTGATATTAAGAGTACAGCTTGGGAAATGATCTCATGTTTCCTAGTAGATCATGTTTAGTATATGTAAAAACAAAAAGATCCGGCTTTCACAAGCTGGATCTTTTGTTTACTAGAATTTATGTGCTTATACATTCATTCTGTAATATTGAATACATTATATGGTTTCTAAAACTAACAACCAAATATGGGAATGCGGGAGAATCACTTCGGCCGATTCTAATGTGTTCAATGTGGTTACGTAATTTTTAATTATGACTAATAAATTCAATTCTGATACTGCAAAGATAGGGAGTTAATGACTTTTATGCAATCACCTAAAATGGGTATTCTTTGGAGAATAACTAGCAATATATAATGGGTTTATTTGAAGATATTTTTAAAATATTGATGTGTTAATATGTATGGCATTTTGGGCAATAATATTTCTATTTGATATTAATTTGTTGATTTAACTTTCTGGTGTTATTCCCGATTTACTTTAAATAGCAATTGGTCTTTCATAAAACAGGTTTATTTTATTATCATTTAGGCTTTTTAGCCCCTACAGAGCACTACTTAGTTACATTAAGAATAAAGGTGTACACGGTATTGGATATATACATGTTGCAGATAGGATAACTATGCGCTTTGAATAGTGTAAGTATATGGTGTAAATAGCGTAACTATGGTCTAGGTATAGTGTTAGTATCCTAGAAAAATAGCATGAATTCAATGCTTTTTAAGTTCCTGTTTTTCTATTTTAGTCGTCGTTTATAATCGTATTTTCTGAACGATGTGAAATGCTATTTTGACTTTTATTGGTCTTTTAAGTAGTTATTTTGGGAAAAAGAATGGAAATGATCATTTTGCTTTAGTGTTTCTAGCAAAATGATATTTTGCTAATTGCTTAGGATCAAATAAAAAAGAAGTGTAGTTGTATGGACGGAATTTTACGATTCTATGCGTGTTAGTAAATACAAATTGTCAATTTGACAATTTGTATTTGACCCTTATATCTTGTTGTTAACTATTAGCATAGCTATGCATTCCACCTAAAAGAAAATTAACTCCGAAATATGTAAATAGTACCGCTAAAAAAGCTATAATAGAGAATAGATGAAAAAATATAGGCTTGCGAAACCAAGAGAGTGTTGAAGAATGTAGAGCTAAGGCATAAATCAGCATGGTAACTAAGGCCCATACTTCTTTGGGATCCCATCCCCAGTATCTTCCCCACGAAACGTTTGCCCATATTGCCCCCACAAAAATACCGATCGTCAATAAAAAGACAGCAGGATAGAGCATTATTTCGCTGATAATTTGCAATCGCTTAATTTGTGAGGTGCATTTCTTGGGTGAACAGTGTAGTATTACAGCGGTTACTCCATTGAGCATGGTGAACCCCAGCAATGTATAAGCCATCATAATGACGACTACGTGTATGCTTAGCAAAGGGGAAGCTAGTACAGGCATTAATTGTGTGATTTGAGGGTTGGCTTCTCCTAACATCGAAACTAGCAGTGTAAGCCCGCAAAGCAAGAACCCGAAGGGTAATGTCATACGGAATTTGCGTTGTAAAAAGAAAGTAAGTAAAATGCTACACCAAGCCATAAATTGCATAGTTTCAAATCCATTTGACAATGGAAGATGATTACTTATATAACCTCGAAAGATAATGACGGTACTAAGATAAATGAAAATGGTAACTAAGATGAGGGTTAATATAAGTTGCCAATAACTTCCTTTGCTGTGCAAGGTAATCATTTGATGGCAATAATATAGGAAGGCTAATAAGCCAATGGTGATGCAAAGCATAGCTAGTGGACGAGTATAATTTAAGTTATTATACAACTTCTCGACTGCGAAACGGCTATTTGTGGGAAGTGTTGTTCCTGCTTCTTTTCGTTGATACTTCTTTATCTTTTTTAATAACATAGCTGCTTCTTCATAATTTTTCCCCGCTACTTTTTCGGCGACATAACTCATGCTATTTCTGATAAAGGCCCATTGGCCATCGGGCACATCTTGAGGTAATTTGTCGGCTAGAGAATACCATGTTGTCCGTTGAGTTTCTATGTTATGATAAGGGTAGATTTTTAAAATATTCCCAGTGCATAGCATGCTAATAAGACTAAATTTTTCATTGGAACTCTCAAATTTTGCCCGATTATTTATTTTGATGTTTCTTTGCACATTTGCTTCAAGTTTGTAACCGTTTATATTTACAAAATCTGTTAGACAGGCATAATCTTGATCAATGCCAAGTAACTTTTTAATTTCTTTACTTTTTATGCGAATCATTGGCTCTTTCTTCCAATCATCATAATAGAAGAACCACCCCGTAAGCACTTGTTCAGCGCTAAGTCCTTTGTAACTCGATTTGCCATATAATTTAAGGGTAAAGTCTTTTGCTAATGTTTGTAGAGGGCAGATACGGTCATTATAATATAGATATAAATCGCCGAATTGTTCGGCGATATGTTTGGGCAAAGTTTCAGGACGGTCAGTAGCTTGTAATGTATTGGTTGAGGCATAAACAAAGAATAGAATCACTGTTGCTGTTTTATGCAATAAGGGGTGGTGAAGTAGCTGAGAGAAACGATTGTGCTTTTTAAAAAAGTAAGCAATCAAGCAACAGAATAATAGGGTATACCCAGTATAGGTGATGGCAATGCCATAAGGGTCATAATAGACAGATAAAGTGCTCCCTTTAGTATCTTCGTCGTATTTTGATTGGTAGAAACGATAATTGTGGTAGCTGTATATGTGATTCATTGATATTTCGCCTTTATGTTTTTCTCCAGTATCCTCATTGACACTAACTGTGCTGACGAAGTCCATTGGTGCAAATGTCCCCGGATAATATTCTAAATAGAAATCTGTAAGAGAAATTTTGAATGGGAGATTGGCGGTCTTTCCGTTGTGTAAGGTGAAGGTGCTACAAGGGGCGCTATCTTGACGGAGGTGTATAGCTCCTTGAATACCCAATAAATGTGTAGTTAGTGCTCCTGATAGTATCAGAATAAATGAAAGATGCAAGCTGAAAACGAGGACTTGTTTTTGGACTTTTCGTAAGAGCAAGTAGAGGATAGAAGCTACAGCAGTCATTCCCCATAGAATGATAAAAATTGGTGAGGAATAAATTTGCTGTGCTACTAATGTACTTCCGTATGCTTTTTCTAGGATAGTAGCAGTGATTAAGATGCATACGAGTATGCCTATCAGTCCGAAAGATAGATATTTTAGGAGTTGTTTGTATGTAGCCATTCGATTGTAGTTAAATAAAAAAGAGGCTTGTCCTTCAGAATCCGTCTAAGAATTTATTCTCTTGGTATGAAGAGAGTCTATTTCTTATTGTTACATCTTGACACAGCCTCTTTTATTGTACAAGAGTTAGATAGAGTTTATGAATTTGACAACAGCCTCACGATCGGCTTTAGATAACTCGCGGAATTTTTCAACACTTCTGCGGGCATCGCTTTGTGCATTGCCATGCCACATAATAGCTTCAATAACTGTACGTGCACGACAGTCATGAAGCCGGTCTGAAGTAACAGAACCTGTACATTTTTGATGCAATCCACGTCCCCATAATGGAGTGGTGCGGCACCATCCTGTACGAATATTACTTTCCATGTGAAGTTGATGTTGTACCATATCGGTATAAGGCCATATTTTTTGGTTAGGGTATCTTGGTAGCTTTGAATCGTTGCTAAAGAATCTGGCAGGATCTCTAATCTCATCAGCACCAGTAGTCCATGATGGACGATGACAATACGTACAACCTATTTCTTGAAAGAGATCTTTACCTTTTAACACGTCTTTGTCGCTCACATTACGGGCAGCTGGAACGGCCAAACCTCTGTGCCATACCATCAGATCAGTATAGTCTTCGTCTGTCATTTCTATTGGTAAGTCTTTTGCAGTTAGATATGATTTAATTCTATTCTCTAATGAGCCATTCCACCAGGATGGATGTTCTTTATTGGGATCTACCTGAGCTATATAGGTTTCGAAACCAGCTTGTACATCTGGGTCTTTTGACGAATATTCTGCATAAGTTCCTGCTCCATCTAAATAATGAAAACGGCGATCTTTACGAGTTACATTAGTGATGTTCCATATAGCATTAGCTCCAGCTGCATCTTGAAGTGGGCCACGACTGAGAGCATAGGTATATCGACGAGGATACTTTGTCCCATTCCCCCCTTGTGCCGTATTTGCATATTGGTTGATCCATTCTCCATCTTTAAAGAAATTAGTATTTAGCCCATTCTTCATATACCCATCTTTCTCTTCTTTGGCATATTGGGCTTTTAGATCTTCATCGCTAATAGCATCCAGTAGTCCTGTGCCATAAATACCAATAGTTGACTCTAGTTTTACTACATACTCTTTAGGTATTTGATAGCCTTGGCTCACTACGTAAACAGCTTCTTTAGGCATAGTTACTTCAGGATATTGTAGCTCGTAAGTATCACCGTCAGGGAATTTATTCTCCCATTCGTCAGTATAATTTTTCCACTCTATATTAATCTTGCTCTCGTCTAGTGGGTTTTTAAATGGAGCTACGGCGTGACTTTGAGGCATACCTGCCAGCCAACTTACATAGTTGTTATTGTCAGGAGTATATACCACTAGTAAGCATCCATTACCAATTTCCTTTGTGTTAAATGGGCCTGCACTAATTCGTTTCCCATGTCCGTATCCAGGATGACAGTGCATGCAAGAATTACGAACATAAACAGGACCTAGTCCTTTTCGAACTCCTGAGGTGTTTGTCATAAATGGTTTTTCAAACAGCTGTTCTCCATTCTTGAAGGCTTGGTACAAGCCAGCATTTTCTACAGCTAGGGTCGGTTGTTCGAATGCGTTTGAAGTCGATAAATAAGCTGTACCTAATTCCCCTCCAGTGTAATACCATTCAGGAAGTTCGTTTGTTTGAGTTGCTGGGTTTGGCTCATTACTTTCATCATTACAAGCTATCAGCCCTGAAATTAGCGGTATCCCCAATAAATAATGAATTTTTTTCATAATTATAATTAGAATTAATTCGTTTGTTTTTATGCATCAATAGCGGGCAAACTTGGTTTCCTAGTTTGCTCGCTATTAGTTGTCGTATTTTCAACTAGTATTTAGATAATGTTGCCATAACCTTACCCAGAACGTTTACTAAATCCGTTCCTACAATAGTTACGGCTGCTTTGGCATCAGCATTAGATGTCGCAGTTTTTGCAAATGGTTCTGGAATCTTTTTGATAGTTGTAATAGCTTTATCAATTGCAGCTTTTAATTCAGCATCTAAACTTGGATCAATATTCTGGATATAATCGCTGATAGATGCATCGCCTACATTGCTTCCCGTATATGCATTTTGGATGCTAATTATATTATCAGTAAAGTCAACAATAGAGTTTAAACTGTAAGGAGATTCAATATAGTTTTTATCTTCTGTTGAGGAACCATTGACTGGTCTTCCGATTTTTGTGTTTCCAACTTCATCAGCTATGTCAATGCATCCTTGTATGATCTCTTCAGCTGCATCCTGATAATTTACGTATTTGCTGCCTCCTTTGCCTGCGTTTATTATAGATGAGCCATAATTGAATGTTGGTTCAAGCTCTGCATCTTCCAGAATTTCTTTTTTTTCACTGTTAATGTTATCAATTCCTGCCCAAGATGCTTCCAGACGGATACATTGATTGCGCAAGTCTCCGGCAACAGAAGTCAGATAAATCATTTCTTCGTTTGTGTAAGTTAGGCTATGGGGCATTGATTGTGTTTCATTAGCATCTAGTTGGAACAGCATGTATTCTACTGCATGGAATCCTAGTAAACCATATCCTAAATTGTTTCCTACATATTCAGGGCTCATTTGTGCCATTTGTGATGTATTACTCAGCATATTATCCATTGCTGTTTTGTCCAAAGGCCATGAATCTATATGCGGGTCGATGTTATAGTCTGCAGCAGCACCAAAGAGAAACGATTCGCTGAGCTCCCAGTATTTTCGTGATGTATTCCATGCTTCTCCTGCAGCTTTTATCATATCTGTAGTCAAGTTGCCTGCCGTATGTGCTTCTTGCATAGCAATACATTTATCATACATATCCATGGCAGCATCAGCCATAGCTTCATAGGTTGGAATCACTGTTTTATTGACATAAGGTGCCATTGCACTTTTCAGCATGTCTTCTTTAACCACTAGATTGTAATCATCTCCATCGCTATCATTACAAGCAACTAAGTTTGCTGCTATTAAAGCACCAAAGGCCATTTGTGTGAGCCAATTAATAAAAGTCTTCATTTGTTTTCTCGTTTTTATTTATATGATTAATAATTTCTGTTGCACTTCTATTTAGTGAAAAAACCGGCATAAGCAATCCCTAAAGATATTGAGGGCTCATTATTATAATTGCGTTTCATTAATCCAATGGAATATTCCCCTTTTATAACTAAATCTTTCATTGGATAGTAATTAAGCCCTGCCGCTATACGATTTCGCCCACACCAATCATATGCTGTTCCTTTCGTTTTATACATGGAGTCATAATAGTCATATCGTCCAAAAAGATACAATCTACGCCCTGTATCTCGCAATTTATTCAATTGAGAAAATAGGTTATAGCCTGCTTCAATTCCAGTTGCTATTGCGTCAGAAGCAACAGCTTGCTTGGGAGAAGGTGATGCTTTACGCATAGACATGTTGTACTGAGTTATTAACTGTGAATCGGTTAAATGACCATAATCGAAGTTACCACGAACAACCCAATTGTGAGCATCATAATGGAAGTCTAGGGCACCAATAGTAACAGTCCCTTTTACATCTTTATAAGTTTTGTTTTCGTTGGTACTTAGTGTATTATTGAAAGAATTTCCAATATATCCACTAACTGATAGACGGAGACCAGGCACGGAATAATTGTCAATACGTAAAGCTCCAGCATAGGAATTGGCTATTTTGAATTCGTATGGACTTCCAGCTCCATCATGTATCCAACCTTTACGCCCGAAGCGGTCGGAATCTAATCCTGGAAGGAGCATAGCTTCGTAACGCCATTTACCTAAACGTCCCCATAGGCTAACTCCAGTTTCATGCCATGTACAGGGCATAATAGTGTTTTCACCTTCGGGGCGATATACTCCAAAGAACTCGGTAGGCATGTGGTGTTGGTTTGTTCCGCCTACTGGAATAATTAGATGCCCCATTTTTAGGTTGAATGATGATGAGAATGATTTCTGGATCCAAAATTGTTCTAGAGCAACTTCACCTCCTCGTTCAATTTCTGATTCATATTCACCCCCTTCTTCCTCTTCTATTTCAACAGCACTTTCTGTTCCTCCGTGTTCAAATTCTATTTCAGACCCTAATGTCCATCCTTTTCCAAAATCATATCCTACAAAGAAAACGACGTGTGGAAGATCTAAACGACCGTGACTCTGGGCATTCTTGAAACTAGTAGCATCTGTGTATCGTAAATAGTTATCACTATAAAAATTGCGAGTCATCACAGCTTCTCCATATCCTCCAAATGTTAATTTTGATTTTTTCTCTTGTTTGTCATTTGTGCCTATTGGAGCTTGATTATTTTCTCTATCTCTGCTTGGTGTAATTTCAGCATAACTGCTTGCTATATGAATTCCCATGCATACGAAGAATAGTAATAGATTTTTTTTCATTTGTCCTGCTTTATTTGATTTTAATTTGACACAAAGGTATTGGAAGTTTAAAAACAAGACAATACCTAAAAATGTGTATATTTTAATTAAAAATGGTAATGGGTAGGTATGCAGACAAAGATAGGCTAGAGATTTGAACTCTATTTGTTATTAAAAAGCTAAATATGAGGTGGGTGGAAAAGTAAATGATGCGTCTGTATGATCTTTAAAATGAGAAAATTTAAAAGAAGAAAGAACCGTTTCTTATTGCATATTGTTCTTCGTATAGAAAATTTGCTTTTAAGAAACGATTCAACTACAAACAAGCTACAGACAACACAAAGCTAAATGTGTTAAGATTTAAACTGCAATATTTATGGTTTCTTTTTTGCTACAGTATCGTTTGCATTGCATGCAAAGATCATAGCCTAACATTGCTCCAAGGATAAAATCTTCTTCGGCAGTCAGTTGATTTAAGGGGCGAATAATGATATACCTTAGTGCATCCATACATTCAGCACTACCGAAAAATAAATTAATCTTATTGGTTCCAACTTCTTGAATCATATAGCTGATTCCTTGATTTTTTAATCTGCGGATAGCAAAAGCTTGGTGTTCTTTACTCATTGTATAGAGCACCATGTTGCGTATTCCTTTTTTTAATTCATAGATATGATTGAGGAATATTCTGATTTCTCCGGGAACGATTCTTTCGGTAGCCATATAGTAAGCTTTTTTATATTTTGTAGGGGGAATTAACTAATTTCTTTTTTTAATTGATTGATCCATGCGTCAATTCGTTCATCAGTTTTATTATCTTCATTAACTTCATCAAGTGGAAGGCCTATAAATTTTCCATTTACCACGGAAATAGAAGAGTCGAATGTGTAACTATTAGTATCAGTTGAACCGCAGAATCTACAATCACTATCTTTTAATTCATCATATAGGATTCCAATGGCATCGCAGAATGTATCACTGTATGAATCAGAATCGCCACAGCCAAACAATGCTATACTTTTGTTTGATAAGTTGCACTTCTTTAATGTTTTAATACTGTCATACCAGTCATCTTGTAGTTCTCCGCTTCCCCATGTAGAAGTCCCTAATATCAATACATCATACTTGTTGACCAAATCCTCTGTAAGTTTGCTTACATCATAGATGTCTGGCTTAGATACTCCTAATTTGCCTGCTACGCGCTGAGCTAGATCTTCAGTAGTTCCGGTTGTGGAACCATAAAATATTCCAATTGTATTCATTTTATATTTTTATTTTATTGTGATATTGCAAAGATAGAGTGTCTTGAGGAGATAAGAAATCCCTATTTATAATGGATTTGTTACTAAAAACTCATTATAAATAGGGATACTGTTGAGAGATTGCCTTTTAAAGGAGACTTTACGCTTAAATATTAATGATGGAATAAACGAATTGCTGTAAATGCCATTGCAATATTATACTTGTCACAGGTGCTAATAACGTGATCGTCACGAACAGAACCGCCTGGCTGAGCTATATAACTTACTCCACTTTTATGGGCACGCTCGATGTTGTCTCCAAAAGGGAAGAAAGCATCCGATCCTAATGCAACACCAGTCATTGTGTCTAACCATGCACGTTTTTCTTCGCGTGACAGAACTGCTGGCTTTTCAGTGAAGAATAGTGGCCATACGTCATCAGCTAGTACATCATCGTGATCATCTGAGATGTAAATATCTATTGTATTATCGCGATCTGCACGGCGAATCTTCTCCACCCAGGGAAGATTCATCACTTTAGGATGTTGGCGAAGATACCAGATATCAGCTTTATTGCCAGCAAGGCGTGTGCAGTGGATACGTGATTGCTGACCTGCTCCAATACCGATGGCTTGTCCGTCTTTAGCATAACATACGGAATTGGATTGTGTATATTTTAAGGTAATCAGAGCAATGATGAGGTCGCGTTTTGCTGCATCTGTTATTACTTTGTTTTTTGTTGGTAATTCGTTAAGTAACGATTCGTCTATCTTTAAATCGTTTCTCCCTTGTTCAAACGTAATTCCAAAAATGTCTTTATGTTCAATTGGCTCTGGCTGATAGGTTGGATCTATTTGGATTACATTGTAAGTACCCTTTCTTTTGTTCTTCAGAATATCGAGGGCAGCTGTTGTGTATCCAGGAGCAATAACTCCATCAGAAACTTCGCGGTTGATGATGCGTGCAGTTTCTTCGTCACAAATATCAGAAAGTGCAATAAAGTCCCCGTAAGACGACATGCGGTCTGCACCACGTGCGCGTGCATAGGCTGTAGCCAAGGGTGAAAGTTTCACATCATCCACAAAATAGATTTTTTTTAATGTATCGTTCATTTCTATCGCAACTGCAGCTCCAGCAGGGCTAACGTGTTTGAATGAGGCAGCTGCTGGGAGTCCAGTGGCTGCAGTCAGTTCTTTAACCAACTGCCAGCTGTTAAATGCATCCAATAGATTAATGTAACCGGGGCGCCCATTTAAGATTTCAATGGGTAACTCCCCCTGCTTCATAAATATACGGGCTGGTTTCTGATTCGGATTGCAGCCGTATTTCAGTTCTAGTTCTTTTGCCATATCGTTTGATTATAATAATTGATGATGAATTGATAGCGACAAATTTACTAAAAAAAGAGTGGTTAGCCTAGCCATGAATTATAAAATAGCCTTTAATATTCTCCTTTAGCAGGTAAATTCAGTGAAAATACCTATTTTGGGGGATTGTGATTTAGCAGATTTTTCTGTTTCTTTGCAATTTATTTTCGAATATATATAAATAAGTGTACATGGATAATTTGCAAAAATATCAGCCAACTGATAAGATGATTGATCTTATTAGTGATAATTATTCTCTGCTGCAGGTGATGAGCCGTTTTGGATTGTCATTGGGATTTGGTGATAAAACAGTACAGGAAGTTTGTACAGATAATAACGTGGATTATCGTACTTTCTTGGTTGTAATTAATTTTATGGATGAAGGGTTTTCTCGACTTGATGGTAGCGGTGATGATATATCAATTCCAGCGTTAATTGATTATCTGAGACAAGCACATATTTATTTCTTAGATTTTTCTTTTCCGGCTATTCGTCGCAAACTGATTGAAGCGATTGATTGTTCTCAAGATGAAGTTGCTTTTCTGATGCTTAAATTCTTTGATGAATATACGCGTGAAGTTCGTAAACATATGGATTATGAAGAGCGAACGGTTTTTAAATATGTTGATGATTTGCTTAACGGATGTGCTCCAAAGAATTATCAAATTAGTACATTCTCAAAACATCATGATCAGGTTGGAGAGAAGTTGACTGAATTGAAAAATATCATTATTAAATATTGCCCTGTAAGTGTTAATGAGAACCTGTTGAATGCAGCTCTTTTTGATATTTATGATTGTGAAGCTGGTCTTGAATCTCATTGCAAGGTAGAAGACTATATTTTCGTGCCTGCCATTCTCAAGTTAGAAAGGGGGATGAGAGAATATGAAAAATAATGAGGTTATTCGAGTTGCGATTGCTGAAACTTCTGTAATTGTTCGTAGCGGTCTTACCACGACTTTAAAGCGTCTTGCTAACATTAAGATACAGCCTATAGAGATTCTCTCTGTTGAGGCTTTGGCTGACTGTTTGCGTACTCAGTATCCAGAAATGTTAATTGTTAATCCTACATTCGGTGGCTATTTTGATGTTAGTAAGTTTCAGGAAGAAGTTTCGGGGAAAAAAATTCGTTTGATTGCTTTAGTAACTTCTTTTGTTGATGCTTCTTTGTTGGCCAAATACGATGAGTCTATTTCTATTTTTGATGATTTGGATGTTGTTTCAAAAAAAATAAATAGTCTGACTAAAGCTGATGTTCGTGAAGAAGATAATGTTGATCAGGAGGTGCTTAGTCAGCGTGAGAAAGAAATTGTCGTATGTGTGGTAAAAGGTATGACTAACAAGGAAATAGCGGAAAATTTATTTTTGTCTATCCATACCGTTATTACTCATCGGAGAAATATCAGTAAGAAATTGCAAATTCATAGTGCTGCTGGATTGACTATTTATGCAATTGTGAATAAATTGGTAACATTGAACGATGTTAAGGGCTTGTAATTGCCAATAAATGTTATAAAACTTAAAACCGTTTGCGCACACGGAAAGTTTTCGTACCTTTGCAGAGCAATTGAGAAATTGTATTTAAGTTTAAAAGGTAAAAGAAAAAATTATTAAGGTATTAGATTAATTTATTTTTTAGTGTTCATTAGGATGTTTTTTTAAAGGTAAAAGATAAAAGGATAACAATAGGTAAGTAGTTTAAAGGTAAATTTTTAGGTAGTTTTTAGGTAATAATGAATTTAGGGAAAAGCCAGAGTGGCTTTTCTGATGTAGTGGCGAGTGATTCAGTAGATGAATTATCTCGTTTTTTTATGTTTAATAGATGTTACTTGATATTGATCTTGTGAATTCTTAAGGATGATAAATAAAAATCCCGGCGAACTCACTTCGACGGGACCTTTTGTTTCATTTTACTTAAATGTGGCTACGTAATAAAATTATGACTAATTAATTTAATTCTGATACTGCAAAGATAGCAGATTTACTCCTCTGTCACAATCCCCTTTATAAGGTATATTACATGTCTTTATTCACTATTAATCATTAGTGTGACGTTTTATTAGACTTTCTTCCACTCTTTTATAGAGAAATCATAGACTTTGATAACTTTTGCTGGGCATCCAGCACAGATTGAATAGGCTGGAATCGAATGGTTGACAACACTTCCAGCGGCTACTATACAATGCGTGCCTAAAGTAACTCCAGGTAATATGACTGAATTAGCTCCAATCCATACATCGTCTTCAATCCGAACGGGTTTGGTGCTTACACCTTGTTCATCGATTCTTTTTTCTATATTTTGGTAGTTATGGTTTAGTCCAGTAACTGTTACTTGCTGGGCTAGGTTAACATGATTACCTATGGAGACTGGACCAATAATTGTGTTTCCTAATCCTATTCGAGTATAATCTCCGATATATAAATCTCCTACGGCATTGTTTATACATGAGAAATCTTCAATGACAGAATAACATCCTAATGAAAAACGGTTAAAAGGCGGGAGATCTTTACGAACGCTACGATAGATAACAGATCCTTTGCCACGTTTGAGATAAGTAAAGTAAAAAGCACGTATCCACCAGTTGGGGCGCGTTTTTACAGGATGCATGATAAATCTATGTATCACTTTTTTCAACGTGGGGTTTTCCTTGATTCGTTGTTTTAGTGTCTTTTCCATATTGAGGGATATTTTAGTTTCTTTTTCTTCTCTACCATGTAGTCGGGAATGGCCAGACTATAAGTGATAGCAAATCCCAAAAGTATTATCCACCAATAGAGAGACGATTGCCAATCATAGCTTGTCATAAATAGCGTCCAAGCACCTAATGAGATCATTATTAAGATGGGAGTGGGTATAAGCAACTGAAAAATTCGGTTGCAGAAGCTCCAATTACCATCAAAAAGTGAAGGAAGCAGATAAGATAATGATTTCCCGATTCGTTTCCGATACGGGTAGGCGGGAGCCGAATCACAATAAACAATCACACTTGGTAGATATTCAATATAACAGTTCTGTAGTAATAGTTTGCGCTCAAGATTGGTTCTTGACGTACGCAAATTTTGCTGTATCCATTTCACACTCAGCACAATGTTGATTCCGAAAAAGTTTGAAGAAAGTCCGATTTGAGTATTTCCAGCCCTAAATAGGCTGTTGTTTATTTCTGATGATATGGCCTGTAATCTCTTCCTAAATCCTTTGCGATCGTTTATTACTGTATGCAGTTGCATGGCTTGGATGTCCGTATGATAGACATGACTAATCATATCTAAGAAATCAGGTGATAATTCACAAGCTTCTTTTGAGAGTATTACTACTAATTCAAAGCGTTGATTATCTAATGACTGAATTGTTTCTGCTAAATTAGAATAACTGATAAACTGGAAAGTGCCTTGTTTGTATTTAGAAGGTAGAGTGTTGCTTTCAGGAATAAGAATTGCGCACGAATATTGTTTTTTTATTATTGGATATTCTATATGTTTCAAGTGCGAAGCTATTGCCAATATAAATAAATATAAGAGCAAAAGGCTTGCACAAAAAAACAAGAAATCATCTACTATGTAAATAAAGTTATCTATCATGTAGAAGCAGAATTATACGTTTTCTTTCTGTACGAATGCAGTTACTGTTTTCAATATGATTTTTATATCTAGCCAAAATGAGAATGTTTTAGCATATCGAATGTCCAGAAGTTTTCGTTCGTCAGCTGATAATTTACCAGCTTCTCCTCTTTTCTCGACTTGCCAAAGTCCTGTAAGTCCTGCTGGTCCCATAAAACGATCAATATGGTCGTCGCTAGTTAGTAATTCTGCCTCATAGAGTGGCAGAGGGCGATTACCTACAATTGACATATCACCTTTTATGATGTTGATGAGTTGCGGCAACTCATCAATGCTGTATTTGCGAATAAAACGTCCAACTTTAGTTATTCTCGGGTCGTTTTCCAATTTAACAAAAGCATTGCTTTGCTCTTTTGACTTTTGATGGATATAGTCATCTTCAGAAATTACAAAGTCATCTGAGATTAAAAGGATTTCTTCTTCTTCCGTATCGTCCGAAATTAGAGGGGTTTCTCCCCAGATGTCTTCTTCTTCCTGTTTGTATTGGTTAAGTGTATTGAAATCTTTTAGGTGTTTATCAGCATTGGTGTACATGGAGCGAAACTTTAAGAAATCAAAAATAAGATAGTTACTCCCTACACGCTTTGATTTGTAGATAATAGGGCCCTTGCTTTCAAGCCTTATGGCTATAGCAGTAGCAATAAGAAGAGGAGATAAAATAAGTGTAGCAATTGAAGAGAATAAGATGTCGAAGGTTCTTTTCCATAAAGGAAGGTGAAAGGTTTTCAAGCTTTGTACTTTGAGTTGAAGCGCTTCAAATTTTTGCTGTTTTCTTAAAGTCAAAAAAGTTGATATGTCAATTATAGCTTGGGGATTAGGCTCAAATTTTATTGTGTTATTCACTCCAGCTTTAAGATATTGTGTTGCTTCTTGCTGAGTAATAGTATCCATGACGAGTACCATGTATAGCCCTGGATACTTTTTACGCATGGACTCGATTTCTGCAAGATCTCTTGCTAATTCTACTTGCTCAAAAAATAGAGCTACATCATATTTTTCTCGTATTTTATCGAGTACATTAGATGCTTTGATACAATCTGATACCAAATAAAAGACTCCTGTTGCAGACTTTGAAAACAATTCAATAGTTTTATTATGTCTGCCGATGTAAACAAAGTATTGCATTAAAGGCTGTGTTAGTCGATAATCTTTTTAATTCGGATTTTAAGCTCCAATGGATTAAATGGCTTAAGAATGTAATCTTCTGCTCCTTCTTCTAAAAGTTTTATTCTTTCAGTGGTACTTTCTTCACTAGATAGCATGACAATGGGAATAGCTTTGAATAGTTCATTTGACTTCATGTATCTAAGGAATTCATCACCTCTCATCATTGGCATACGAATATCAGAGATAATTAGGTCAGGTACATTTCCTTCATTAAGCCAATCAATAGCTTTTAGTGGGTTCTCTAGATAGATAAAGTCATAATCATTACCTAAATATATACTTGCCACTTTCCCAATAGTTGCTTTATCATCAACTAATAATATCTTTTTTTTCATGCTAATTAAACTTTTCTATAGCTCGTTTTGCTACTTGATTTATATATTTATTTAAATCTCTTGCAATTCTTTCACTAACCGCAAATATATGTATTTTTTTGAATAAATTCTTTATAGGCTGAAGTAAAATTTAGAAAGCTCTGAATTTTGTGGTATAAAGAGGGATCTTAATTCACTTTCTTTGCTAGTGATAGTGTTTATACTTATAAATTAAAAGTAAGGCCATTCCTTTTATATTTAGGAATGGCCTGAACCTATTGAGTTTATTTTAATTTTTGTTAGTCTGGAATACTTTATTTACATCAAAATCATTCCACCAATGCTGATTCTCTTTACCACCGCTAGTAACCCAATCAAAGAATTGCGAATATGCATTTTTGATATTCACGTATTCAAGCGGCCATTTAAATTGTGTTGGCACGATAATACCCCACGCAAGATTCTCTTTGCTGATGTAGTAGTTTCTAGCTGCGACAGAGCTAGCATCATTATTTCCTCCGAATAAATCTGTATTTGCTAGTTTTGTTGGTTGGTATCCTGCTACGTGAATTTCTTTACGTTTGTTATTGTTGCCATCTACAATAATGAACAGGTTCAGTTTGTTAATATTGAAAGCTTCGGGAGATAAACTTGGGTTATTGAATTTGATTGTAAAGGTGATGTTCTTCACATCTTTATGGATAGCTTGTGAACTTCCGTTAATAGTGTTGATTTGTTCATAGCTATTCCCTCCGAGCATTTTGTGAGCTTCATCAAATAGAGGAATAACAGCATAATCCTGACCGGCTTCAATGTTGAAATTATTGATTTGGAAAGTTTCATGATTAGTGTTACTTCCATATTCTACAGCTTGAGTAATAGAGCTAGCTGGAACTCCATCTAACATTATTGCTGCGCCAATTGCTTTTGTTGCACCTACAGCGTTTAGATCAATGCTCAACTGGAACTCTTGTACTTTATTTTCATTATTTATTTGAAGGTGTTTATGTCTGATAGTCATGACAATATCATTCATATCATAATCTCCATAAAGAGGCCACATATCCTCAAATAAGTAAGTGTAATTATGGTTATCATCCATAACTATTGGGAAATTCGGATTAGTAGGTGGGGTAGGAGTTCCTCCATTGTATCCGTTGTTACACTCTGATTGTGGTATTGAAACGGTATTCTTTCCTTCTTCAGCCCATTCAGCGCCACCAGTCATTGTCCAGCAGATATTCCAGTTATCTATCTTTTCAGTAGGATGATCAGAACAAATAACTTGGAGAGTACCTGAGTAGTGGATAAGGTTTGCTTTTAAAGTTTCTGCAACAGCTTTTTTAATGACAACAAGTGCTTTTTCAGTTCCAGTCCCTTTAAATCCTTTGCTTGGATCCTGATATCCGTATGTAGCTAATTCTGTAACTTCGAATAAGCTTTTACTTCCTAGTTCCACAGTTGAATTGTTCATGTATAAGTCTTTGCATTGAACATACGCATCGCCATCATTAATGAGAGTTGCTTCTCCCATTGTTAACTTATTCTTCACAATAAGCTTGCATCGATTTAGGGCATGTGAATTCCAAGCTGACATAGACATTTCACCAGTAACCCATTCACCCGTATTTTCCCAAGATGCCTCTGTACTATTAACAATAGTTTCACCTTTTACTTCAACGCTTTTTTGATTGATGAAGTGACTATTACCCTCAAGTGATATTGTATTAGCGGTAATTGCACCGTCATTTATAATCGTAGATTCGCTATTAGTACCATTTAGTGTTCCCGTAATATTGATCACAGCTTCAACTCCATTGTACACAAACGATTGGTTAGTATAGGACAAATCAGATGCATTAATTGTGCCAAGGTTGTATACTTTATAATTACTATCGATCTGAAATTTATCCTTAATTATAAGCGATGCACCTTTTCCAATTGAAATCATACAACCGCTTTGTCCATTATTGGTGGATTTGGGCATTGTCACTTTTTTTCCCGGAAGTATATATAAAGATGAGTTTTGTGCTAAATATATCTGTTCGTCTAGTGTGATATCTTCAGTTATGTATAGCTTTACATTTTGTTGCCATAAATTGATTTTTGTAGTTGAGGAAGTGACTTTATAACTTGTATTGTCACTTGCATTTTGACTACCTCTGAATTCAGCAATTCCTTCAGGAGCGACTATAGGAAATATAGAAGTATCATCAGTATTTGGAATGTTAGCAGCAGCACGAGTCATTGGAGAGGCACTACGTACTGATGGTGTTGATGTTTTGAAGCTACAATTAGCAGTTCCATTTGTAACTTCAGCACTTCTAATTGTAGTAAGACCTGTTGGAGCTATTTCCTTTACAAAAATAGTTTTAATAGTATTATCTATAGAAATCTCTGAAACTAATGGTTGATTTCCTGTTGTAACACCTCCACCAAGGAGCCTTGCACTAGAAGAAATAATAGGATTGGTATCATACAATTCTACTGTATAATAATAATTATTGTTCGCAGATGCATTCACTTCTACAGTTGTTTTTATTGTAGAGGTGGTTGCCCAACTAAAGTCATCGGGAGCGGCAAGACCATCTCCCATAGGATTAGCTGTTTTATAAGAAGAGTCATATAGATTCTTCTCTGAATCTACACAGCTAAATAATAGGCTTACTATTGCTGTTGCAATGATAGGTGTAAGCAGAATTGTTTTTTTCATCATAATGTCTATTGTTTAATAACCCATTTTTTATTTGTTTGCAAATATAGTTGTATATTTTGAATTAAAGATGTATTTGTTGATCTTTCTTGCTCAAGAAACAAATAATACTTCGTTTTAGTTCATTTATTCTCTGAAATTAACATGAAATTTCATTTATGTGTCTATTCTGTACGCCTTATCAAATAAAAATCAGGGGATTACTATGATGATTACCTTTTTAAAATTTAGTGATTTCGCCAATCAAACAAGAGTTCATTTTATATCTTATTTCTTTGTTGGGAAGCCCATGACCTAGTAAAAACATGAGTTTGGTTACTGCACATTCTGGTGTACTGTCATAACCACTGATTACGCCTGCCTCTAGCAAATGCATTCCTGTTTCATATCTTCCCATTTCAACTCCTCCGGAAGCACATTGGGTAATATTTACAATTATTATTCCACGATCAGTTGCATCTTTCAATTCTCTAATGAACCAATCTTTCTGAGGTGCGTTTCCCGAGCCAAATGTTTTCATTACTACTGCCTTTAATCCTGGAACATGGAGAAGTGAATGAATAATTTCTTCTTGTATGCCTGGGAACAGAGTTAATATAACTACATTCGTATCAAATAGATAATGAGGTTTTAGAGGTTTTATAGGATCGGGTTGGCGAATTAAGTTAGGCTCATATTTGATATGAATACCAACGCGGGCGAGTGGGGGATAGTTGAAAGATCTGAAAGCATTGAAGTTTTCTGCGTTTATTTTAGTTGTGCGGTTACCACGCATAAGATGGTTTTCGAAGAAGATGCAAACTTCGGGAACTGTAGCTGTTCCATCTGGATTTTTTGCTGCTGCAATTTCGATTGAAGTAATAAGATTTTCTTTGCCGTCTGTGCGTAAAGTACCTATGGGAAGTTGAGAGCCGGTTAGAATGACGGGTTTACTTAAATTCTCAAGCATAAAGCTTAGGGCTGAGGCTGTGTATGCCATGGTGTCTGTACCGTGCAAAATCACAAAACCATCGAAGTAGTCATAGTTGTAATTGATGATCTTTACTAACTTCGCCCAATAAGCAGGTTCCATATCGGATGAGTCGATGGGTGGGTCGAATTGATAAGACGAAATGCGGTAATTAAATCTTTTCAGTTCGGGCACATGCTTAAGTAAATGATCGAAATTGAAGTTTTCTAGGGCACCAGTTTCCGGATTTTCTATCATTCCGATAGTACCACCAGTGTAAATTAACAAAACGGACGGGGTTCTCGCTCTCATAACTATTGAATTTCTGTTAAAACGCTGACAAAGATATATATTATCTATGAATTATGAGTGATAAAAGTTTAATTTGTTCTTTGTTTCTTTAGAAATGTAATAGATTTGAATATTTATTCGGTGTTTTATTCCTGATTGAAAGTAGATGTAAACTGACGACTTAAAGAATAGTCATGATCCAAATTCCTAGAGGGTAAAGCCGCGAATCTGAATGATTTAATACTCTTCACTTCTTTGCCGCTTTGAGATTTTGGACCATTGCTACTTTTCATTTATTTCAAAGCTTCTTTTAATCTTGTTATTGCTTTTTCTGGATCCTTCTCTTCTTCAAGTAGTGTAACAAATTTGCTGCCTATGATGGCTCCTGAAGCGTGCTCACATGCAGCTTGAAAAGTTGCTTTATTTGAAATGCCGAATCCTACCATGAGAGGATTATTCAGATGCATATCTTCTATTTTTTTAAAGTATGCGCGTTTCTGCTCATTGAAGTCTTGCTGAGCGCCAGTGGTTGCTGCTGATGAGACCATATAGATGAATCCGTCGGTGTGTTCATCAATTTCTCTCACACGTTCTTCGCTGGTTTCAGGCGTTATGAGCATAATTACTTTTATACTATAGCGTTCAGCTATAATTCGGTAATGATTCTGATAATCCATAAAAGGAAGGTCGGGGATGATAACTCCATCAATGCCGCACTCTACACATTTCCGGCAGAAATTTTCGAATCCGAATTGCATAATTGGATTTAAATATCCCATGAATACTAGTGGAATGTGCACATGTTGACGGATATCACGGAGTTGATCGAAGAGGATTTTTAGCGACATACCGTTGCGTAAAGCTTGAGTTGCTGCATTTTGTATCACAACGCCATCTGCCATCGGATCACTAAACGGGATTCCGATTTCAATCATATTGACACCGTGTTTTTCGAGTGCACGGACTACATCTGCTGTGCCTTCCAAAGTTGGATCGCCCGCGCAAAAATAAATAGAAAGAATATCTTTCTTGTTACTATTAAAGAGCTTATTAATTCTGTTCATCATTTTATTCTTTTAAATTTGTATGTTTAATTCGTTAAAAAACGCTTGTAATCGTTCAGGATCTTTTTTGCCTGGTTGAACTTCAAATCGGCTATTTAAGTCGTATCCAGCCAAAAGTTCATGTTTAAACTCTTTTAGCGCGTTGGCGCTGTACATATTGATACCGCCACTTAGCAAGAATGGAGTCTGTCCATGGTAGGTGTGTAAAATAGACCAATCGAATTGATTTCCTGAACCACCATATTGATTGCATTTAGTGTCAAAAACAAAAAGTTCGCACGCTCTTTCGTAGTCGTTCACTGTATTCAAGTCTTTAGGCCGACTAATGGAAAACGCTTTGATGATTTTCAAACCTGTAGCATGAAGCGATTGGCAATATTCCGATGACTCGTTTCCATGTAGCTGGATGTATTCTAACGAAAAACGATCGGCATACGTCGTAACGACTTGCTTGTCTTCGTTTACGAATACTCCTACACGGCTAGCGCGAGTGGGTAAATAATCGGGGAACTCATAAATGTAGCGCGGGGATTTCGGATAGAAAATGAATCCCATCATATCTACTTCAGGTAATGCTTCTATGGCTCTTATGTTTTGAGAATCTCGCATGCCGCACACTTTAATGATTTTGCCGTTGATCATTGAACTTTTCGTTTTTATGTTTTTATAAAATTTATGATATATCTTTTATAAAGCTCTGTAGGGTATCTCCGGGTTGAGGAGTCTTCATAAATGTTTCTCCAATCAGAAAGCCTTTGAATCCAGCGTTGCGCAAGCGCTTTACTATTGCGGGATCTGAGATCCCGCTTTCTGATACAAGTACTGCATCTTGTGGAAGTTGCCCAGCAAGCCGGAAGGAATTCTCTACATCAGTGAAAAAAGTGCCTAAGTTTCTATTATTTATTCCTATCATATCAATTTGGTTATTGATATAGCTTAGTTCTTCAGCGCTATGAATTTCGAGTAATACTTCCAATCCCAGTTGATGGGCTTGCTCTGTTAGTTCTTGACATTTGTGTTGTTCTAATGCAGCAGCAATAAGAAGTACAGCGTCGGCACCTACTATCTTTGCTTGGTATAGCTGATATTCATCAATGATGAAGTCCTTTCTCAGTACAGGAACATCTGTTAGTGGGCGTGCTGTACGGATATCTTTGAGGCTTCCTCCAAAGAACTTTTCATCTGTGAGGATTGAGAGGGCTGATGCACCTCCTGATACGTAGGCTGGTAGAATATCTTCGGGGCGTGCTTCTTCTTTAATCCAGCCTTTTGAAGGTGAGCGGCGTTTAAATTCAGCTATGATACCAGATGACGATGAAGCTAAAGCTTGTTTCATTGAACGCACGATGGATGTCTCGCTAATGCCTTCCTGTAACTGTTCGATAGATATAGCTTGCTTTTGCAAGTCGACCTCAAATCGTTTGTTTGCTATAATTTCAGATAATATATCTTTCATCGATTTACTACTTATTTATTATTCAATTCAATGAATTTCTTTAATGTCGTTAGTGCTTTACCACTTTCTAATGATTCTTTGGCAATAGCCATACATTCTTCAATTGCTTTTTCAGGATGTACTACTTGAATGGCGAACGCAGCATTAATCATTACTACATTTTTCTGAGCTTCCGTTGCTGTGTTATTCATAATGGAATCAAATATTCGAGCAGCGTCTTCCGGTGTTTGTCCACCATCTAGGTCGATGTCTTTATAACGCGAAAATCCTAAGCTCTCAGGAGAATATATCTTTTCATTGCCAGAGGTAGCCACTTTAAATTCAGTTGTCAGAGATATCTCATCGTAGCCATCAAGGCTGTGAACAACGGCAAATTTTGTTTTGCTTTCTTGATACGTATAAGTGTAAAGACGCAATAGCGGGAGATTATATACACCAAGAAGTTGATAAGCTGGTAACACCGGGTTTACCAATGGGCCTAGCATATTGAAAAAGGTACGTACCGCTAATCCTTTACGAACCGGTGCAACAGCTTTAAGAGCAGGGTTGAATAGTGGTGCGTGTAGATATGCAATATTACATTGTTCCATGCTACGACGTAGTTGGTTTACATCGTTGGTAAATTTAACGCCATGTTGTTCCATCACATTACTGGCTCCGCTAACTGAAGTAGCTCCGTAGTTCCCATGTTTAACGACAGGAATACCTGCGCCAGCTACTGTGAAGCAGGCTGCTGTGGAAATGTTGAAGGTGTTCTTTCCATCTCCTCCCGTGCCTACAATGTCTATTGGAGAGTATTCGCTTAAATCGACTGGAACTCTCATCTCTAATAAGGCATCACGAAATCCACAGAGTTCTTCTACTGATATGTTACGCATTAGAAAAACGGTGATCAGAGAAGCAACTTGCACATCATTATATTTTCCTTGTGCAATGTTTTGTAGAATGGTTCGAGCTTCATCTCGACCCAGATATTGGTGTTCGAAAAGTTTATATAGAATCTGTTTCATGCTTTTATTCGGTTAAAAAGTTCTTTATTATTTCTTTCCCTTGTGGGGTGAGTACGGATTCAGGGTGGAACTGGATGCCGTGGACTTTATAGGTTTTATGATGCAATGCCATGATTTGTCCTTCTTGACTTTCTGCTGTGATCTCCAGACATTCTGGGAAATCTTCCCGACTAACTACCCAAGAATGATATCGTCCAACAGGGATCTCTTTGCCTAATCCTTCAAAAAGAATATCATTTTTCAGGATGCTGACAGGGGTTTGTACACCATGATAGACTTCAGTTAGGTTGTCAAGGTGAGCGCCAAAAGCTTCCCCAATAGCTTGATGGCCTAAACATACCCCAAGAATACTTTTTGATGGAGCATATCTTTTGATGATAGGTAGCAATAGACCGGCTTCTTCTGGGATTCCAGGACCTGGTGACAGAATTATTTTATCGAATCGTTCAACCTCATCAAGCGCTATCTGGTCGTTGCGTATAACTTCAACATCTGTGGCTCCAAGTTCTTTCACCGCATGCAGCAGATTATAGGTGAATGAATCATAGTTATCTAAAAGTAATATTTTCATTGTATTGTTTTTTGTAATATTGTTGTTCAAATGGCTTTGGATACTTAAATTCCTACTACCTAACTAGCTAGTTTTTTAGATTCACAGCTAGATCGATTGCTTTTTTTAGTGCTCCTAATTTATTGTTCACTTCTTGCAATTCATATTCATCTTTACTTCGAGCAACAATACCACCACCAGCCTGAAACCACAATTCATTATTGCGACTCACGAAAGTACGAATTGTTATGGCTTGATTAAGTTCTCCATTGAGACCGATAAAACCGATACATCCGCCATAAGCGCCACGATTGTGAGGCTCGATTTCACTGATCAGTTGCATTGCACGTACTTTTGGTGCACCACTTAATGTTCCTGCAGGGAAAGTATCAATGAAGGTTTTAATCTTATCTGCTCCTTCGTTGAGCTGACCACTCACCCGGCTGACAAGATGAATTACATGACTATAGTATTGAGGTTCCTTATAGAATAAGACGCGTACGTCATGACAATTGCGAGAAAGGTCATTTCTTGCTAGATCAACTAGCATAACGTGTTCTGCATTTTCTTTAGGGTCGGCAAGCAAGGCTTCAGTGAGTTCACGATCCTTAACCGTGTCTCCTGTTCGGCGGGTGGTTCCAGCAATAGGGTCTATATATGCTTGTCCGTTTTCAATCTTACAATGAGTTTCCGGTGAAGAACCGAAAATACGATATCCTCCAAAGTCGAAATAGAATAGGTAGGGAGATGGGTTGATGCTACGTAGAGCTCGGTATACTTTGAAGTCATCTCCAGCATACGGTTGAATAAATCTTCTCGAGAGAACAATTTGGAAAACGTCACCACGCATGCAGTGAGCGATACCTTTGCGAACATTTGCCTTATGTTCTTCATCTGTAATAGGACTAGTGACAGGACCTGTTACGGAGAAATTATAGGAAGCATAATTTCTGTTTTCGATAGCTGCTTCCAGTTCTGATAAACCGCTTTCTTCTCCTTCGCTTAACATCTCAACCAGTGTCAATTCATTCTTGAAATGATTGAATACAATAATATACTTATATAATAGGTATAATAGGTCAGGGGCATCGTTTTTCTCGTCATGACTTTCTTTCACTGGAATATGCTCAAAATATTTCACGGCATTGAATGTGGTATATCCGTATAATCCGCATACATGCTTTTTTTCGCCTGTCACCTGAAATTGATTGATGAACTGATTCATGGCTTTTTCTACAGTAAAAGAATGAGTTAGCGCCTCTTCTTGACGACTATTATCGGGGTAAGTCATTGTGACCCTTCCGCTGTTTATGCCAATACTTGCCAGTGGGCAAAGCGCGATAAATGAGAGTGAATTCTCTCCAGCATGATAGTCGGAGCTTTCCATTAGGGCAGATTGCGGATACATATCGCGTACCTTTAGATATATACTGACGGGAGTGTGCAGATCACCAAGAACCTGTTTGCTATGAGCTGTATAACTGAATGTTTTCATCTGTATCATTTTTACTTATAACTTTAAATGTTGGTTTCACTTTTCATTAAATGATAAATAGGTCTCGATGTCCTTGTCGCCTCTTCCAGATACGGTTAATACGACCACATCTTCAGGTTTAAACTTTATTTTTTTGAGTACACCAAGGGCATGGGCTGATTCTAGAGCAGGAATAATACCTTCTAGTCTTGTCAGTTCGTAAGCTGCTTCTATGGCTTCATTATCGTTGATAGCCAAAACGTTGGCACGTCTTTGAGCGGCAAGATTGGCATGTATTGGACCAATTCCCGGGTAATCAAGCCCGGCTGAAATAGAATAAGGTTCCTCAATTTGTCCGTCTTCGTTTTGGATCACGTATGTGCGAGCCCCATGAATAATTCCCATTTTCCCCAGTTGGATTGTCGCTGCCGTCATCCCTGTTTCTATCCCTTTTCCGCCAGCTTCTGCTAGGATGATACCAACTCGGTTGTCGTCAATATAATGATAGATGGTTCCGGCTGCGTTGCTTCCACCGCCTACACATGCTATTAAGTAGTCTGGATAGTCTCGTCCTTCATGGTCTAAAAGTTGCTTCTTGATTTCTTCGCTAATTACGGATTGCAGGCGTGCCACCATATCCGGATAGGGATGAGGCCCCACTGTAGAACCTATTATATAATAGGTGTCGGCAGGGTGACAACACCAGTCGCGGATTGCTTCGTTGGTAGCGTCTTTTAATGTCATGTTTCCGGAAGTGACTGGAATAACGGTAGCCCCAAGCATTTTCATCTTTTCAACATTAATATGTTGGCGTTCAACATCCGTTTTGCCCATGTAGACAATACACTCCATGTTCATGAGTGCGCATACAGTGGCTGTAGCTACCCCGTGTTGACCTGCACCGGTTTCTGCAATAATACGTTTCTTACCCATGCGTCGTGCAAGAAGTATTTGTCCAATGGTATTATTGATTTTATGAGCACCTGTATGATTCAGATCTTCTCGTTTAAGATACATTTTGCAGCCATATTTCTCAGAGAGTCTGCGGGCAAAGTAGAGTGGGGAAGGTCGTCCTACGTAGTCTTTGAGTAATTGGTCAAATTCTTTTTTGAAGTCTTCGCTTTCAAGTACTTCTAGGTATGTGTTCTTCAATTCCTCTACACATTTGTGAAGAATTTCTGGTACGTATGCGCCGCCGAATTCTCCATAGTAACCGTCTTGGTCAACTAAAAAACTTTTCATAATCTTTGTTTTATATTTATTGTTATTTATTCGATTTAGGAAATACTATAAATGAAAAGAGCCCTGTCGCAGGTTGCGACAGGGCTCTTTCAAATTAGTAATATCTTTAATGAGGTATATACATACGAGCTCTGCTCCCTTACGACTGTCGGAGTTGTAACGGGCGCCACCACCAATATGTATTTGCTAACCTTGTTTTCATTATCTTTTGTTCTTTTAACGGAGGCAAATATAACCACTTTGTTTTAAACAACAAACAAAATATTACTTTTTTTCTTTAAATATCTCATTTTTATGGAAGAAAGAAGAAATCACTCCTTTTTACTGTAATTAATTAAGTGCTAGAGATCTGTTATTCATCGGAAGGTTGAACCAAAAACATGATCCTTCTCCTTCTTTAGACTCAACTCCTATAGTTCCACCTAATCGTTCAATAATGACCTGACATATGGATAAGCCTAACCCTGTTCCATTTACAAAAGTATTTAGTTTCACGAACCGTTCAAAGATTTGGTCTATCTTATCAGCGGGGATGCCAATTCCAGTGTCTTTTACATAACAAAAGATTTCATCTTTCTCTTCGTCAACTGTGTATCCCAATTTTATTGAGCCTTTTGGAGTAAACTTCATGGCGTTATTGGTTAGGTTGATGATCACTTGCGAAAGGCGTATGCGATCGGTGTTTAATATGCATGTCTCTGCTTTCTCGCTGAAAGTGATGATTAAATCTGAAGATCTATTC
The DNA here is from genome assembly GCA_023426145.1 of Bacteroidota bacterium. GTDB lineage: Bacteria > Bacteroidota > Bacteroidia > Bacteroidales > Bacteroidaceae > Bacteroides. The sequence goes on from JAFABG010000006.1 coordinate 120,291, forward strand.
TTTTCTTGCATTTGTTTACAGATGCTTTCCATCAACTCATTGATATTAATGAGTGTGAAGTTAAAATTCATCGCGCCAGATTCTATTTTAGATAAGTCGAGAACATCATCGATGAGATGGAGTAGTAGCTCATTATTGGTAGCAATAATTTTCATGTATTCTTCTTTTTCTTCTTTTGCTTCCACTTGAGTAATGATTTCAGAGAAACCGATAATAGCATTTAGTGGGGTACGTATTTCGTGACTCATATTTGCAAGAAATGCAGATTTGAGCCGGTTTGATTCTTCTGCTTTGTCTTTTGCTTCTTGGAGCAGTCTGTCCATTTTTAATTTTTCAGTGATGTCTTCAAATCGTAATAAAGCACCCAGAATTTCATTTCCATCATCATTGAACACGGGGGTAGCTGTGATCTCAAAATCTACTTGATCTACCTTTATTGTATGACGTACAATCTTTTTTTGTTCTATTGCTTCTCTAAATGCACATTTTTCGCATGGATAATCTCTTAATGCACTTGTTTTGTAACAAACTTGGCCTTCGCAGTAACATCTGTTTTTTACCAAATTGATGATCTGTGTTGTTTCTTGCCATTGTACTTTATAGTTTTTGTCAATATATATTAGCCCGAAATTAATACTTTTAAGTGCAAGTTTTTGTTTATTGATGGCTTGTTCTAGTTGCTCTTTGGCGGCTACTAATTCTCTCTCATAGGTCTTAAGTTTAGTTATGTCCCATCGAGTGGAAAGAAGCCACTTTTTATTATTTTTCCATTTGATAATGGCTTTAACGGAAATTGTATCAAGTACTGTTCCGTCTTTAGTTACGTAATCTTCTTCTCCACGGTACATATCACCTGTCTCAACAATACTTTTGTCTATATTACGAAATTTCTTTCCTTTTTCTTCTCCAAAGATTTCATAGTCAGTGTATTTAATTGCCTTTTCACGTTTAATACCTGATCGTATTTCAGCTTCCTTATTCCAGTAAGAGTATCTGAAATTGTCCTGAATATCTTTTACCATAATGGGGAATGGTAGGTTATCAAGTATCTCAAATAATGCTTTGTAGTACTCGTGCAGCTTATTTGTTTTGCTCTTTACTAGATGGAGCATAAATAATAAAAAGAGTATAATTAAGATTAGGAAGCTAATTAAGTAGTTATATAAGCTCCATGATTGAAGCATTATTGATATAATGGATAGTATAGAGCTATGCATATTTTTTGTTTGTTTAGAATTCGTGGTAAATATATGTATTTTTTTTGTTCTTTTTGAATGGAGTATGGTGAAAAATTTTGCTCTGTTATGCGGTGAAATTGTCTTCTTGTTGTAACTAAATTCTTTTTTCGATAAGTCATCTTTTCTTTTAAATTGCTATCATACGTATGGTAAAATATAGAATCAGCTATCTCATGTGTTTTTTATTTTTTTTCATTTAGGTATAACAGAGCTTCAAATAAAGTGGAAAAATACGGCTTTGGGACTCTAAATGACTGTTTTGTCTACAAAAAACATGCAATAGTTTGTGAAAAAGATGCCAATAATGTATGCAAATCTTTAGGATGGTTTCACTATATGATTGGGATAATCTAATTATGTGGTAAGAGGAGTGTTATCAAGCCTAAAAATAGTTATTAATTTTGTGTTTTCTAGTTGGTTATTATTCTATTTCAATCGCTATAACGTGTTGATTCGTTTTGATAAAACGTAGTGATATGTAGCGGGAAGAGCAATATTCAGTAAGCATATGAGCTATAATTGTAGATACTTGCTCAATAAAATGTATAGCTTAGATCTATCTGAACTTGATTCGTGCGTCTACAATTACAAAAATAGAAAGTGATGCGAATACTGGGCAAAATAAGCTCTTCCCTGTGTTGTAGAAAATACAAATAGTCAAAAAATATATTAGTGACGAAATGTCAATCAGGTGTATTTTTTACGACTTATACTTGGGACGGTGCTGGGGAATTCATCCGTTTGGTATACAGGCTATCAATAATACCGTCTGATAAACCAATGGTTGGTACCTGAATTCCGGTAGCATTTACTTGTGTAGCTACTTCAAGAAAAATTTTAGCCGCTGGAACAATCACGTCAGCACGGTCAGGCTTTAGTTTATATTGCTTGATACGTTGCTCAGTGGGTAATGCTTGAAGCGCTTCATAGATTTCACGAAGTGATTCAATGGGTAGAAATGAAGCCTTTTTATCCTTTTTGTCGGCCAGACGGAATAACTTGTTAATGTTGCCTCCAGAACCGATAATATTGACGGGTGCATATTCGCTCGCAATTTTAGCTAATTCATTTTTTAAAGCCTCTTTTTCTTCTTCTTTTACCATACCACTTAGCATGCGCACCGTACCGATATTGTAAGAGCGTGAATTAATTAATTCGCCATTGCTAATCAAGTTTATTTCAGTACTACCACCGCCAACATCAACATAGAGATAGTTTTCGCCAGTAGCAAAAAGTTGCTCAATATGATTATCATATACGATATGAGCTTCTTCCTGACCATCTATAATATCTACACGAATACCTGTCTTTTTGGCTATCTGCTTTGTTATATCTTGTCCGTTGCGGGCATCGCGCATAGCAGAAGTAGCACATGCTCGATAATCTACTACGTCATAGATCTTCATTAGCTGTTTGTAAGCTTTCATCAGCTGGATTAACTTCTTTTCTTTTTCGGGCGAAATCACTCCCATAGTGAAAGAATCTTCTCCCAGTCTCAAAGGGATACGAATGAGTTGTACCTTGCTCATCAATTCAGGAGCTTTCTCTTCATTCACGCATTTAATCAATAGCCTCACTGCATTTGATCCGATATCTATCGCTGCATAATTTACTTTTTTCATACTTCTTCTATGGTATTTTTTCTGTAATCCTTATATAATTTTTCTTGTGAGCGGAAAAGTGTTTTTTCTTTATCTGTTTCAGATTCGGAATCTTTGACGTCCTTACAAAGTATCGAGTGCATATTTATCCATGGCTTATTTAGACCGGTGCCATCTACAATACGCCCTTTAGCTGTGTCTTGATAACCATAGCACACGATTCGCTTTAAATCGGCTTGTATATCTCCGTCATAGACAGGAGCCAATACTTCTATTCGGTTATCTAGATTGCGAGGCATTAAATCGGCAGAACCGATATAATATTTCTCTTCGCCACTATTGCAAAAGATAAAGATGCGTGAGTGTTCAAGATATCGATCAATGATACCGTTAATGTGAATATGCTCACTAACACCTTGAACACCAGTGACTATGGAGCAGTTACCACGCACCACTAATTCCACCTGTACTCCTGCTGTGGAGGCTTCATATAGTTTTTCAATAAGTGCATAGTCTGTAATATGATTCACCTTGATCAATATATAAGCCTCTTTCCCTTGTTCCTTATTTTTTATTTCTTTATTGATCAAAGTAATTAGGCGTTTTCGCATATCATTGGGAGACACCAGTAGCTCCTTGAAGTTAATAGGCGTGTAAGGCTTTTCAATAAAATCAAATACTGCATTTACTTCTCTTACGAGAGGACGGTTGGCAGTCATAATGGTATAGTCAGTATACATCCGTGCGTTCCCTTCATGAAAATTTCCAGTACTGATGCAAGCTATATCTTTATGACGTGTTCCAATATGGAGTAACTTTGAGTGAATCTTGAGTCCCTCAACGCCGAAAACGACATGGATTCCAGCTTCTTGCATTCGTTTACTCCAATTAATGTTCGAAGCTTCATCGAATCGAGCTAACAGTTCAATAACTACTGTAACTTTCTTTCCATTTTTTGCAGCGCAAATCAATGCTTTGATCACCTTCGACTCCTTAGCAAGTCTATAGAGTGTCATCTTAATACTTTTTACTTCTTTACTGATAGCAGCTTCATGTAATACACGTATGAATGTATCAAAACTATGGTAAGGGTAGTGTAGTGAACGATCTTTTTCTCGGATAAGCGATAGGATACTTTCTTGGCTGTTGAGCTCTGATTTTGCGATAGGTTCCCATGAGGGATATTTTAAGTCATATCGACCACAAGTAGGAAACTTCATCAGATCCTTGAAGTTGTGGTATCTTCCTCCTGCTATACGGGTGTCATTTTTATCCACGTTGAGGCGAATCATCAATCTCTTAAGTAAATCTCTAGGAATCTCTTTGTCGTAAACAAAACGTATCGGTTCACCTTTCTTTCTGCTCTTTACTCCTTTGGAAATTTTTTGTAAAACCCCTGTCCGTAAATCGCTATCCATCTCCATTTCGGCATCTTTGGTAAATTTGAAGGTGTATGCTTCATAATCTGAGTATTCCATTCCTACGAATATCATGGGTAAACAGTAACGGATTACATCGTCAAGAAACATCAGACATGTTTTTCCGTCAGCATCTGGTAACTGGATAAATCGACCTAATTCTTCTGTAGGAAGCTCAATTACTGCATAATCTTTTTTCCTTATTTTGCCCGTTGCATCTTTAAGTAATAGACGAATGGCAAGATAAATATCTTCGTCGGTTTGATCATCAAAAGGACGAGTGCCGTTTAAGAAAAGTGGATTAGCAGATCCGCTGAGTTTCTTGCGATAAAACGAGGTTATGAAATTCTTTTGCTCATCAGTCATCTCTGTCTCTTTGATGACATATATGTTTTCCTTTTTGAGCTCTTCCAATATGGTTGCGAAGATCTCTTCAAATTGCTTGAAATATCGATTGTGAAGTTTCCCGATTTGTTTTAGCGTGTTGGCTGCATATTCTTGCTCTTTTTGTATGTTTTTATCAATGTATTCAATGATACGATTAAGCGTTGCAATACGCACCCGAAAGAATTCGTCCAAATTGTTAGAGTAGATGCCTAGGAAAGTCAAACGTTCCAATAAGGGAACTTCCATTCTTGCCGCCTCAAGCAAGATGCGCTGATTGAAATACATCCAACTAATGTCGCGTTCAAGGTGAGGGTGCTTTTTTTTTATGTCGCTTGGTTTCATGATAAATCTTTTTTGTTTTTCGCAAAAGTATTCAAATAGGGTGTAATAGATATAACAAATATGTTACGAACCTGTTATAATGTGTATTTGTTATTTCCTTATATTAATATAAACACTTATATTCGCAAAAGTATTGAAATATAAACTGTTAAAAATATAGAACGTATGAAAGTTATAAATTATTCTTTAATCCGCATTTTGTTTGCTGTGGTCATTGGTTTGGTTCTTGTGCTTTGGCCTGATGCGGCAACAATTTATATTGTAGTAACTGTTGGAATAGCTTTTCTAGTACCTGGAATAATAAGTCTTTTTGGGTATTTTGGACGCAAAATACAAGAGGATGAAGTTAAACCCCGTTTCCCTTTAGAAGGGGTAGGGAGTTTATTCTTTGGATTATGGCTCATCATTATGCCCGAATTCTTTGCTGATGCTCTGATGTTTCTTTTAGGCTTTATCTTAATGATGGGGGGGATTCAACAAATAGCATCTTTATCGGTGGCTCGTCGGTGGATAAATGTTCCTTTAGTCTTTTATTTTGTGCCTTCATTGATTCTTCTTGCTGGAATCATTGCTTTATTCAATCCTACGGGAGTGAGGAATACGGCGTTTATTATCATTGGAATCAGTAGCTTGATTTATGCGCTTTCTGAGTTGGTAAACTGGTTTAAGTTTACACGCCGTCGACCAAAAACAACATTAAAGGCCAACACTGATATTGAAGATGCTGAGATTATAGATTAAACTCAAGAGAATCTAGGTTAATAAAAAAATAGAAGAGGACTACCTCACGGCACCCCTCCCCTGCAAACTTAAAACAACCAACAAAAGAAATAGATAATTTCTTTTTTCTTTTTATCTAATAAACAATAATTCTCTGTATTTAGGAAGAGTCCACATCTGGTTGTCAACAATGAGTTCCAACTTGTCGATATGGTAACGAATCTCTTCTAATGCAGGAACAATTGTATCGTGATAAGCTATTGCTTTTTCACGCTCACTTGCAATTTTGTTTGCAACTTTGCGTGCTTCAACCATGCTATCTACATGTTCTTTAATAAATGCTGTACGATCTGCAATTTCTTCAATTAGTTCCAAATTCTTAGCAGAAAGTTTAGCTGCCTTATCAGCTGGGAACAATGATTGCATCTTGTATACATTGTCAATTAAATCTGTTTGATATTGAGTAGCTACGGGGATGATATGATTCATAGCCAAGTCTCCTAATACGCGAGCCTCGATTTGAATTTTCTTTGTGTAAGTTTCCCATTTAACTTCGGTGCGAGCTTCCATTTCTTTTTTAGTCATAACACCGATAGATTCATACATAGCGATAGTTTCTGGCTTCAAATAATTGTCGAAAATCAAAGGTACGCTAGTTTCGCAGTCTAAGCCGCGGCGCAAAGCTTCTTCTTTCCATTCCTCGCTGTAACCATTACCATCAAAGTGGATAGCTTTACATTCAACGATGTATCCACGAATAACTTCAAGAATAGCAGATACTTTAGGTTCTCCTTTTTCAATCAATGCATCTACATCTTTTTTGAATTTGAATAGCTGGTTAGCAACTGCTGAGTTCAAAGCGATCATTGCACTAGCGCAGTTAGCTTCAGAACCTACGGCACGGAACTCAAAACGGTTTCCAGTGAAAGCGAAAGGAGAGGTACGGTTACGGTCTGTATTATCAATTAAAAGTTCAGGAATTTGTGGAATATCCAATTTCATTCCTTGTTTGCTAGCAAGATTAATCAAATCATCTTTTGTGCTATTTTCAATGTGTTCTAACACTTGTGAAAGTTGTTTGCCAAGGAAAGAAGAAATGATTGCAGGAGGTGCTTCGTTTGCTCCCAAACGGTGAGCGTTTGTTGCACTAGAGATAGATGCTTTCAATAATCCGTTGTGGTGATAAACAGCCATCAAAGTATTAACTACGAAAGTAACAAAACGCAAGTTATCTTCAGGAGTCTTACCTGGACCCATCAAAAGAACGCCAGTGTCTGTACCAAGCGACCAGTTATTATGTTTACCAGATCCGTTAACACCTTTGAATGGTTTTTCGTGCAATAATACGCGGAAACCATGACGACGACTAACTTTACGCATCACTGACATGATTAGCAAGTTATGGTCGTTAGCCAAGTTACATTCTTCGAAAATAGGAGCCAACTCAAATTGGTTAGGAGCTACTTCGTTGTGACGAGTCTTAACTGGAATACCTAATTTAAGTGCTTCAACCTCTAAATCTTTCATGAATGCTGCTACACGAGTAGGAATAGCTCCGAAATAATGGTCTTCCAATTGCTGATTTTTAGCACTGTCATGTCCCATCAATGTACGTCCTGTCAACAATAAGTCTGGACGAGCTGCATATAAGCCTTCATCAACCAAGAAGTATTCTTGTTCCCAGCCTAAATAAGCAACAACTTTCTTTACTTCAGGGTTAAAATATTGGCAAACAGCAGTTGCAGCTTTATCAACAGCGCGTAAAGCTTTCAACAATGGAGCTTTATAGTCAAGTGCTTCTCCAGTGTATGCAATAAATACAGTAGGAATGCACAAAGTATCGTCTACGATAAATGCAGGTGATGAAGGATCCCATGCGCTATAGCCACGAGCTTCAAATGTGTTGCGGATACCACCGTTCGGGAAAGAAGACGCATCAGGTTCTTGTTGAACAAGCAATTTGCCTGTGAATTCTTCCATCATGCCGCCTTTGCCGTCGTGTTCTACAAAAGCATCGTGCTTTTCAGCAGTACCTTCTGTAAGAGGTGCAAACCAGTGAGTGTAGTGAGTAACGCCCATTTCTGTAGCCCATTTTTTCATGCCTTGAGCAACTTCATCTGCAATGCTACGATCCAGGGGAGCGCCATTGTCTATAGCGTCTATTAATGTGTTGTATACCTTACTAGGTAGATATTTAAACATCTTTTCCTTATTGAACACATACTTGCCGAAATATTCGGAAGGACGTTCCGCAGGAGCTACTACTTCAACAGCTTTTTTCTTGAAGGCTGTCTCTACTACTCTGAATCTTAATTTTGACATAATACTAAAAATTTGATTTGTTGTTAAATATGTTAGAGTAAAACTTTTCGTCTTGTTCCCGGGAAGGCGACCAAACCCGCCCGGGATATAATATTTTTAATTGTAAGCAGACTCTCCGTGTTCGTAGATATCGAGTCCTTCTTCTTCAACACGCGCTGGAACTCTAAGTCCGTGCACTTTGTCTAAGAATTTGAAGATCACGAATCCCATACCGGCTGCCCATAATCCTATAACAATTGCTCCGAAAACCTGAGCTCCTAATAATCCTGCTCCATGTCCATAGAACAAACCTTCGCTTGTAGAAAGGAATCCAACAAGTACTGTACCAAGGAAACCGCAAACACCGTGTACAGAAGATGCACCAACAGGATCATCAATCTTTAATACTTTGTCGATAAATTCAACAGAGAAGATCATAACTGTACCACAGATAGCTCCGATTAATACTGAACCTGCTGCAGATACTGCATCACAACCAGCAGTAATTCCAACTAAACCTGCTAACACACCATTTAATGTAAGCGATAAAGATGGTTTGCCATATTTAAACCAGCTGATCACTAAAGCGAAGAAACCTCCGGCGCAAGCAGCCAAGTTAGTTGTAAGAAATACGTGAGAAATAGCATTCGCATCAGCTTCACTGGCAGCAGCCAACTGAGAACCTGGATTGAAACCAAACCAGCCGAACCAAAGGATGAATACACCAAGAGCTGCAAGGGTCAAGCTATGTCCTGGAATAGCTCTTGATTTACCGTCTTTGCCATATTTACCGATACGAGGGCCTAAGATTGCAGCACCTACTAAAGCGATCCAACCTCCTACAGAGTGTACAATAGTTGAACCAGCGAAGTCATGGAAAGTAGCTCCAAACAGATTCATCATGAATGAACCTTCTTCACCATTCATCAACCATCCGCCTCCCCAAGTCCAATGACCAGAAATTGGATAGATAAGTACACTGATGAAAATCGTGTAAACTAAATACATAGAGAATTTTGTGCGCTCAGCCATAGCTCCAGATACAATCGTTGCGGCTGTAGCACAGAATACAGTTTGGAAGATTAGAAATCCTTCGTTAGGTAGTCCATTATCTAAGAATGAAAGATCGAAGAAGTGAGGCATGCCTAAGAAACCACCTGCACCAAACATCAAACCAAATCCGATGAACCAATATAGTAAAGAACCAAACATAAAGTCTACTAAGTTCTTCATTAATATATTAGTTGTGTTTTTAACTCGTGTAAAACCAGCTTCAACCAATGCAAAGCCAGGTTGCATGAAAAATACAAGCATGGCAGCAAGCAACATCCATACTGTATTTAATCCCATAGTTAATTCTCCGATTGTATCGGGTGCGACAGTTGCTTCTGTAGCAGGAGTTGTAGCTTCAACAACTGTTGCTGTAACCGCCGTTACAGTGTCGGCGGAAGTTGCTTCTTGTGCTATCGCTTTTGTAGCGAAACAGCAGAAGATAAACAAAGTAGTGGCTATCCACAGCTTAGCAAAGCTGCGTTTTTTGTATGTTGTACTCATAATTATTTTCTTATTTTAATACCTATCGTTAATTGTTATAACCCTTGAGGAAAACTAGTTTCGGCTTAACCGATGATTAGCGTTCTTGTTCCGCATTATAAAGAGCGATATCTCCCCGCTCAGCTGTGCGAATGCGGATAGCGTCCTCAATAGGAACAACGAATATACGACCATCACCAATTTCTCCGGTCTGAGCAGACTTAATAATAGCCTGAACTGTTTTCTCTGTATTTTTATCACGTACTACTACAGAAATAAGAATACGTTCGATACTACTTGTGTCATATACAACACCACGATAGATACGTCCTTGTCGCGCTTTTCCAATACCCCTTACATCATAGTAAGAGAACCATTCAATGTCCGCCTCAAGAAGAGCGTCTTTAACGTCTTCGAATTTAGTCTTACGGATGATAGCTTCAATTTTTTTCATATGCCTTAATCATTAATGTAATCAATAAAAGAAGAGGTATAGGGAGATGGGAGCCATAGCTGGTTACCATACAACAAACCGATAAAATCTAAACTCTAACTACATTTTCCAGTTCCCTATACGCCCTTAAGATATTTAAACTCTCTCTCTTAAAAACTTAATCCGAAAGTGAAGTAAGCCCCCTCTGTGCGTGGATTAACCGATACTTTGGCAAATGCCGGTACTGAGAAAGAATCAGTAATCTTAATTTCTTTAGAAGCTCCGAGGCTAATGTCGGTCACGCTGAGCCCACTTGTATAACCATTATAAAAAGTTGTCTCCCAAGGCACGATACCTAGGTCAACTGACCAATCAAGTCCACCAAGTTTGAATGGTGCGCTGAGTGCTAAATAAGATGAATAAGCTCTTTTGCCATTCTCTTTTACGCCATCAGCACCTGCAAAGTTTGTATACCAATTAACAGCCAATGGGCCAAAATCATAGCCTAATTGAGCTTCAAACACGTGCGCAGTTGAATGAGCACCATATTTGAAATACTTATTAGTTGCGAAAAGTGTTTCACCGTTTTCATCAACGCCAGCTGCTACCTGAGTATTAAACCAATAATCTGTTACTGAAACACTGAAGCCACCGATAGAGTATCCGAAGGTAAGATCAAATTCCTTTGTGTCTGTTGATTCCAATCCTACTGATCCCCAAGCCGATAGTGAAAGACCTTTGTAAGAGACTCCAAGCGAAGGCTGAATACTTACTCCGCCCAAATCCTGACCACGCCAGATATAGCCGCTTACCAAATCTGCCCCTGCAGATGCTTCAACTTTCTCTTGAGCCATCATTCCAGATGGCATAAGCCCTGTCAGTAATAACGTTGCTGCTATTACTCCCCATTTTTTGTTAATCGTCATTTTCATCGTCTTTTTACATTTAGAAGTTAGAAAAAATGTGGATGTACGGTCCAGTGTTTATATAGTAACGCGCAAAATACTATCTATAGCCAGTTCTTTATTCTTCTCATTGCTTCAATACAATCATTACGGTCTCCAAATGCAGTTAATCTGATGTAATCTTCACCGCTAGGGCCGAAGCCTACGCCAGGTGTGCCTACCACATTTGCTTCGTAAAGCATTTGTTCGAAGAAACGCCATGAAGAAATTCCATTCGGGTTTTTTACCCATAAATATGGAGCATTAATGCCTCCGTATACTTTTAGTCCAGTAGCTTCCAATCCTTCTTTCATGATTTTCGCATTGGTCATATAGTAGTTTATTGTTTCCTTAATTTCAGCTTTTCCTTCTGCACTATATACAGCTTCAGCAGCTCTTTGAGTAATGTACGAAGTTCCGTTGAATTTTGTACATTGGCGACGATTCCATAGCTTGTTCAAAGGAATTCTATCACCTCCTAATGTTGCAGCAGTTAGTTCTTTCGGTACTACAGTGTATCCACAACGTACTCCGGTGAAACCTGCTGTTTTTGAGAAACTACGAAATTCAATTGCACATTTCTTAGCCCCTTTAATTTCATAGATCGAGTGGGGGATTTCGGGGTCTTGGATATAAGCTTCATAAGCAGCATCAAACAAGATAAGCGTGTCATTAGCTAATGCATAATCGACCCATTTTTTTAGTTCTTGTTTAGACAAAGTTGTACCTGTAGGATTATTTGGATAGCAGAGGTAAACAATATCTATGCGCTTATCAGGTATCTGAGGTATAAAATTATTTTCGCTCGTACAAGGCATGTAGGTTACATTGCTCCATTTTCCAGTGCCTTCTTCTAATTCTCCAGCACGGCCACCCATAACATTACTATCAATGTATACAGGATAAATGGGGTCTGTTACGCCTACGCTATTATCGTGACGAAGTATATCGCCAATATTTCCAGTATCACTTTTTGCGCCGTCGCTAACAAATATTTCTGTCGGAGAAAAATGAATGCCACGTGGTGCATAATCATTTTTTATAATAGCTTCAATAAGAAAATCATATCCTTGTTCAGGACCATATCCGCGAAATGTATCTTTACTTGCTAACTCTTCTACAGCTTTGTGCATTGCTTCAATACATGCATTGGGAAGCGGTTGTGTTACATCACCAATACCTAATCGGATAATTTCATTTTTAGGGTGTGTAATCTTAAATGTGTTTACTTTTTTAGCTATATCCGAAAATAAATAACTTCCTGGTAATTTTAAAAAATTTTCATTTACTAATGCCATATAGTTTCTTGTTTTAAGTTTTCTTGTTATTGTTCTTAGAATTCTGTGTCTTCAATTTCGCCATCGAAAACCGTTGTTGCTGGTCCTGTCATTAATATGTGTCCAGATGATTCTTCCCATTCAATAGTTACGGTTCCGCCATCCATTACGACGTCGCATTTTCTTCCAACATGTCCATTAATAATTCCAGCAACTGCAGTTGCACATGCACCTGTTCCACAAGCTTGAGTGATCCCTGAACCTCTTTCCCAAACTCTCATGCGAATTATATCTTTGCCCATAATTTGTGCAAATTCAACATTTGTTCTATCAGGAAAAATAGGTAAGGTTTCTAATTGTGGACCGATTTCTGGTAATTTGATTTTTGTAATATCGTCGACAAATGTCACTAAATGCGGATTTCCCATTGATACTTGAGTAGATGGTGTAGAAAGTAGATCATGAATATGTATTTCTTTGCTTTCTAAAGGAGCACCCATATCTACTGTGACTAATGTGACCTTTTCTTTTTCAATATGTAATTTAAGGATTTTAATGCCTGATTTAGTCTCAAGAGTAACTTCTTGCTTTGTTGTTAATCCGTAATCATATACATACTTTGCTACACATCGGCTTCCATTGCCACACATCATTGCTTCTGATCCATCAGCGTTGAATATACGCATGCTAAAATCGGCCTTGTCTGATCTTCCAATTAATATGAGCCCGTCACTTCCTATTCCTGTATGGAATTTACTCCATTCTATTGCCTTTTTCTCGGGATTTGTTATCGGATATTTAGTAGTATCTACATAAATGTAGTCATTCCCAGTTCCGTGCATTTTCGTGAACTTAACCTTCGATATCATTTTGCTTTCTATTAATTGGTTGTTGTTTCCTTTTGCTTTATTACTTTGCAAAGATATGACTTTTTGCTTTATCTTTTAATAAATTGATGTCTTATCTCTATTTATTTTTCACTAACTTTCATTCATCTTAAATTTGGTCTATAAAAGTTTTAAAATGATATAAATATGGGCTAAAAATTATACGATTGTAATTTTGTGGTTTTATTTTGCATATCCTTCCAAAATATATAAATACTATTTAGCCTGATTTTATCGCTGTTGTTTATTAAATGATTAAAAAGAGCCTTTTTTATTGTGACTAAATGATAGTATTATTCTATTTTTAGTTTCATATTGTTTGTTTTGAGGTTTAGCCTCTAATTATAATCTTGTATACCTATATATAAGCAATATATGCGTTAATTAGTAATAGGTATGAATATATGCAAAAGTAATACATTTTATTATTATGAGCCCTTTTTATGCTATTAATGTCTTTTTGTACCTCTCTTTTTAATCTTAGATTCAGTACCTTAGCTGATTTTTTGTTGAATTCTCATTTTATTGTGTTTTGAAAAACATTGAACGAAATTCTTTGGCAGTATATTTATTGATTATTTTTGGTGATATACTTGTTTTCTTATTTGTGGATTATTAATTCACGATGAATGTATGCTAATAACTTTAAGTTCTTTTCTGAATATAATAATATTTTAGCAAACCAAAATTAATGGGTTTACCTATAAGTTGCACGAACTAATTTCTTTGTATAATTGAGTAGAATCAATTATACAAAGAAATGCTTTATGTATTTATGGGGATTTCTTACTTAGAAATAGGCCTTGTATGGTTTACTTAATAGAACTTAGGTTGTTAGTTCGAATGTCCAATAAAATTAAATATAAAATGATGCGTAATTAATAAGGAAGTAGTATTTTTGTGCTGTATAACAGAACTTGTAGAAATTGATAGAATTAAGACCTTATCAAAAAAAAGTGATTCATGATATCTTTGATGCGTGGAATCCTGCGACTCAGAACCTGATGAATGTTCTGCTTCAAATGCCTACCGGAACGGGAAAGACTACAGTGTTTTCAGAGATCGTAGCTCGTGCCCGCCTAAAAGATAAAAAAATTCTGATTGTTGTCCATCGAAAGGAATTAGTGGAGCAGATTGTCGAACGTTTGCAGCTCTTCAAGGTGCAGGCGGGAATTATATCCGGTTTCATTAAGCCTGACTTGGCTAAAGAAGTGCAGGTGGCAACTATCCAATCCTTGTCGAAGAGAGAATACCCTGTTGCCGATATTGTTATCATAGATGAATGTCACCATGCCAAGGCATCTACCTATAAAAAAATGTGGGATATTTATCCCGAAGCGCATTTTTTAGGAGTAACAGCTACTCCTATTCGGATGAGTGGTGAAGGTTTCGCTGATCTATTCGATACTTTAATAAACTGTGGAAAATTAAGTCAGTTTGTAGCACAAGGGTATCTAGTTAAAATGAAACATTTTGTAGGTGCCACTCCCAATTTGGAATATATCAAAGTGAAAATGAACGATTACGCACAGGATGAATTAAGTGAATTAATGCAGGACTCTGAACTGATGGCTGACTTGGTAGATAGCTATCATAAGAATGCTGAAGGGAAAAAAATGATAGTTTTTGCTGTCAATATAGAACATAGCCGCAAAATAGTTGAAAAATATCGTCATGATGGAATTTTATCCGAACATATTGATGCTGATACCCCGAAGAAAGAACGTGAACGGATTCTTCGACAATTCAGGGATGGGGATATTCTAGTTCTAAGCAATGTGGATATAGTTTCGGAAGGATTCGATGTACCCAATTGTGAGGCTGTGCAATTGGCACGTCCCACCAAGTCTTTGGCACTTTATTTGCAACAAGTCGGGCGATGTATGCGTCCTTCACCGGGTAAAGAAGTGGGGATTGTTTTAGATAATGCAGGGCTTTGGTTAGAACATGGTTTCTGCCAGCAGGATCGTGTCTGGACGTTAGAGGGAAAGAAAAAACGAAAACGTTCTTTTAGATTCGATCCAGTAATTGCGGCGATTGACGAAAATGATATTATTCGTGAGGCTCACATCCCCCGAGAAGTTGAGGGAATGGAGTTAATAGAATTAACTGAAGAAGTAAAAGACCTTTTGCAATTTGAGGCCTTTTTGAGTGTTGCCTTAGATAGAGAATACAAACCGCTTTCGGCATATTATAAGTTTGATGAATATTTATCTAAGATAGGGCGAAGTTTGAATCTGACTCATTTGAAGTATATTCAAAATCGACTTACTAGATTGCCAGAAGCCCCGAAAGAAGGAATGTGGTATCACATTATGCAAGATAAAAAAATAATATAATGGGGGAGATAAATAAAGTATTTGATGCCTCTCCTGTGTTGAATATTCAGGTGCTATAGAAGAATTATTTCTAAAATATATTATATAAGCTATCATTTAGTTCTCATTTTTTCGAAACACGTTTGGTGTAGTTTGCTCACTCTTTTTAAAAAACTTGATAAAATGCGAAGGATCTTCGAACCCTAAACAGAAAGCTATTTCATTAATAGTGCAGTTTGTGTATTTTAATAAAGCTCTTGCTTCCAATGCTATTCGTTCTGAAATCAATAGTTTTGTCGTTTTTCCTGTGGTCTTTTTCAATGTTTTGTTCAGATGATTCACATGAATATTTAGTTGCTGTGCATAATCACTTGGAGAATGAAGTTGAATACTTTGCATAGTCGATTCTATTGGGAACTGCCTTTCTAAAAGTTCGAGGAATAGGGATGTGATCCTGTCAGAAGCGAGGGATTCTCTATATTCAACAGGTTGCATTATTGCGGGACGCATCTTCAAAGCTGTGTGAATTAGTTCTGTAACTAGATTCCGAAGAACATCATATTTATAAATGTAATTGGAAGCCATTTCTGAAAATATTTTTTTATAAATAATCTGTATCTGTCTGAACTCTTCATCATTAAGATCTAATATTGGGATTCCTCGTGGTTGAAATAGAGGATATGACTTAAAGTCACCATATCCTTTGAAGAAGTCTTCTGTAAAAACACAAAATGAACCTGTTTTATCAAAGCTCAGAGGTTCCCAGTTATAGGGTATTTGTGGATTTGCAAATAGAAGCATATTCTTTTCTACATTCAGTGTTTTATCAGCATAATGAACAGTATTGGTACCAGATATCAAACTTATCTTGTGATAATCTTTACGGTTATATGGAATGGTGTGATCCGGATGTATATAATCAGCTAAAGAAAAGACATTAAACTGGCCTACCTTACCGATAATTTCACTCGGTAAGATCCCTAATTTTATACGATAAAATTCTGCTAGTGATAATGCCTTTTCCATATTATTGCAAACTTAATTATATTTCATTTTAGATGTTTTGTCCTCCCGAAATCTCAATACGCTGGGCGTTGATCCACCTTGCATCATCAGTACATAGAAAAGCAACCACTCCACCTATATCATCTGGTAGTCCAACTCTTCCTAAAGAGATCGTGTTGGCAGTTATTTTATTGATGTCCTCGTTATCCCTGATAATACCTCCACTGAAATCTGTAGCAATAGCACCAGGAGCAACTGTGTTGGAACGAATACCTCTTGCTCCAAGCTCTTTAGATTGATATCTTGTTAAAACTTCAATTGCTCCTTTCATAGATGCATAAGCAGAATATCCAGGCAGAGAGAAACGTGTTAAACCACTTGAAATATTTATAATTCCTCCACCATCTTCGAGTATATTTAATGCTTTTTGGGTAAAGAAGTATACACCTTTAAAATGAATATTGAAAAGAGTGTCGAAGTCTTCTTCCTTGGTTTCTATAAAAGCTGTATTAATACCAATACCAGCATTATTTATCAGATAATGAATTTTTTGAGTACCAAAGTTTTTGGCTAATTCCTGTTTCAGTTGTTCGAAGAAAGAATCGAAGCTTTTAATATTGGCAGTGTTCAGTTGCAACGCAATGGCTTTTTGTCCAAGTTGCTCTATTTCTGCTATTGTTTCCAATGCGCTTTCTTTTTTGGTGTTGTAGGTAAGAACTACGTCTAATCCTTTTTGGGCTATTCTTAATGCCATATTCTTACCTAGTCCGCGGCTACCACCTGTTATTAATGCAATTTTTGATTGTGCTGACATAATTCAATGTTTTAATTATAATGCAAAGATATTGGTTTCTAGTTTCTTACCACTGTAGAATTCAATCTTATTTTGGTTTAAACCAAATAGTTCATCATTCCTTTTTTCATATACTGCCATGTTGAATGAGAAAGATTACTTGTGTTTTGATTGACTATTTCAGTAATATCTACTATACAAAAAATCCCTGCAACTAATTAAGTTGCAGGGATTAATATATAGTAACTGTTTAAATTACTTGCTCAAAGCCTGAGCTACGTCTACAGCACAAGCTACTGTACAACCTACCATTGGGTTGTTACCGATTCCTAAGAATCCCATCATTTCTACGTGAGCAGGAACTGATGAAGAACCAGCGAATTGGGCATCTGAGTGCATACGTCCCATAGTGTCAGTCATACCGTAAGAAGCTGGACCAGCTGCCATATTATCTGGGTGAAGAGTACGTCCTGTACCACCACCAGATGCAACTGAGAAATAGGGTTTGCCAGCTAATACACGCTCTTTTTTGTAAGTACCAGCAACTGGATGTTGGAAGCGAGTAGGGTTTGTAGAGTTACCTGTGATTGATACGTCTACACCTTCTTTCCACATGATAGCTACACCTTCACGAACATCATCAGCACCATAACATTTTACTTTTGCACGAGGACCTTCTGAATAAGCTATTTCGCGAACTACTTTAAGTTCTCCTGTGTAATAGTCAAATTGAGTTTGAACATAAGTAAATCCATTGATACGAGAGATGATCTGAGCAGCGTCTTTTCCAAGACCGTTCAAGATACAACGCAATGGTTCTTTACGTACTTTATCAGCTTTTGCTGCAATTTTGATGGCGCCTTCAGCTGCAGCGAAAGATTCGTGACCTGCAAGGAATGCAAAACATTTAGTTTCTTCGCGAAGCAACATTGCAGCTAAGTTACCATGACCAATACCAACTTTACGATCATCAGCTACAGATCCAGGGATGCAGAATGCCTGCAAACCGATACCAATAGCTTCAGCTGCTTCCGCTGCGTTAGTGCAGTTCTTCTTAAGAGCAATGGCGCTACCAACAACGTAAGCCCATTTTGCATTTTCAAAGCAGATAGGCTGAGTCTCTTCGCACGTTTTATAAGGATCTAGTCCGGCAGCTTCGCAAATAGCGTTAGCTTCTTCTATGTCTTTGATGCCGTTAGCGTTCAAGGTTTCAATGATACCTTTGAAACGACGGTCTTGGCTTTCGAATTTTACTTCTCTAATCATAGTTTCTTTCCTCCTTATTATTATTCGTGACGTGGATCAATATGTTTAACTGCTCCCTGTTCTGCTGTTACACGGCCGTATGTACCTGTAACTTTTTTCAATGCTTCGTTAGCATCTGTTCCTTTTTTGATTTCGTCCATAAACTTACCCATATGAACAAATTCGTATCCACAGATTTCATCATTTTTGTCTAAGAAGATAGTTTTGATGTAACCTTCAGCCATTTCAAGATAACGAGGACCTTTGGCCAATGTACCATAAAGAGTACCTACTTGGCTACGTAGTCCTTTGCCCAAATCTTCTAGTCCAGCACCGATGATCAAACCTCCTTCAGAGAAAGCTGACTGAGTACGTCCATAAACGATTTGCAAGAAAAGCTCGCGCATTGCAGTGTTGATTGCATCGCAAACAAGGTCAGTGTTTAAAGCTTCAAGGATTGTTTTGCCGGGAAGAATTTCAGCAGCCATTGCAGCTGAGTGAGTCATACCAGAACATCCAATAGTCTCAATCAAAGCTTCCTGAATAACTCCCTCTTTTACGTTAAGTGTTAATTTACACGCGCCTTGTTGAGGTGCACACCATCCGATACCGTGTGTTAGACCAGAAATATCAACAATTTCTTTAGATTTTACCCATTTGCCTTCTTCGGGTATGGGAGCCGGTCCATGATTAGGACCCTTCTTTACAACACACATGTGTTCCACTTCGTGTGAATAAGTCATAATTAGCTCTTTTTTTAGTGATATAATTAAAAATACGTAGTCATGATTCTGTAAATCGGTCGCAAAGGTAGTCGTTTTATTTGTTTCTGCAAATTGCCATTTATTACTTTTTTGTGAAATGAGACAAATCCTTTTACGATTTTTCTTTATTTGCAAAGTCGGGATTGCATTTATGAAAAAAAACTGAGTAATAGCTGTCTTTTGGCCTCTTTTTTGTTAACGTTATCTCAT
The DNA here is from genome assembly GCA_023426145.1 of Bacteroidota bacterium. Classification (GTDB taxonomy): domain Bacteria; phylum Bacteroidota; class Bacteroidia; order Bacteroidales; family Bacteroidaceae; genus Bacteroides. The sequence continues at coordinate 139,707 of JAFABG010000006.1, forward strand.
TGTTTTAGTACGATTATGAACTGTTTCTATGATGATATGGAATAAAATGATTAGCTTTGCTGAATAATTTATTGAACAAAGTTATGATAGAAATAATTGAGTCAAGCTTACAAGAGGCTGCATCTGAAGGAATGGATGAATTTATTCAGGTTTTTACGGATAAATATAAAGAAATTATTGGAGGTGAATTAACTGCTGAAACCATGCCGCTATTGACAGGGGAGCAACATTCATTGCTAGCTTATCAAATATTCCGTGATGAAATAATGTTTGGAGGTTTTTGCCAATTGATTCAAAACGGTTATGGTGGTTATATTTTTGATAACCCTTTTGCTAAAGTTATGCGCTTATGGGGAGCTGAGGAATTTAGTAAGTTGATCTATAAGGGGAAGAAGATATTTGATGCTAATCGGGTTGAACTCGAGAAGGAAAGAACTGATGATGAATTCATGGCAATGTATGAAGAATTTGAAGTTTTTGATGAGTTAGAAGAATTGTATTTAGAAATGGAAGAACAAGTAACAGCTTTAGTTGCTAGTTATGTAGATGACCACTTGGAACTTTTTGCAAAAATAATAAAATAATTGATGCAACCCGTTGGCGGAATTAATTATCTAATAAGATGTTTTCAAATAAGTTGTACATATTCGTGATATTTAGTATATTAGAAGTGAGCAAACTTTTAATATGTCATCACTCTATGCACAACTTATATGCAATATTCGCAAAATTTCTCCACATTTGCAAGGAGTTTTCT
>JAFABG010000026.1 GCA_023426145.1 Bacteroidota bacterium
CATATGCCATCGGATTAATCTGATGCAAAGCTACAAATTCAAGTCCGTTCGCTCGAAAAACCTCTGTAACTAACTAAATTTCAAATATTTCAAAGAGCTATTTTAGATTTTAATGGGACAGCAATGAATTCAATTATTTAAGTTCACTCCAAGCAGGAGGAGTTACATGCAACAAATTACGGACAAAGAAGTCATAACGTTTATGTTCTCCAAAGCTTTCACCCATGGTGTGATGCGCGCCGGGAATTACAACCAGTTCAAAATCCTTCCCGGCTTTTATTAGCGCATTAACCACTTTCATAGTAGAAGATGGATCAACATTGTCATCCAACTCACCCACCAATAACATTAAGGGACGACTCAGTAAATGAGCGTTCTCTATATTTGAGCCTTCCTTATACTGATCACCTACGGGGTAACCTAACCATTGCTCATTCCACCAAATTTTGTCCATCCGGTTATCATGACAACCACAGGCCGAATAGGCCGCTTTGTAAAACTCCGGATGAAGAAGAACAGCTGTTGTAGACTCCTGTCCACCTGCCGAACAACCATAGATTCCAACACGATCAATATCCATGTACGGATACTTCTCTGCTGCAGCCTTAATCCAAGCCATATGATCGGGCAAACCGGCATCCTTTAGATTCTTATAACAAACATTTTCAAAGGCTCGCGAACGGAAAGATGTCCCCATACCATCGACCATTACAACAATAAAACCAAGATCGGCAATTCCAGTCATAAAGTAATTATAAGGAATAAATGTTTTCGGCACATACTGATCACCAGGACCTTGATAAATATATTCCAGTACTGGATATTTCTTTGTAGGATCAAAATTGGTAGGTCGAATGATTATTCCCCACATATCAGTTTCTCCATCACGACCTTTAGCTGTAAAAACCTCTGGAGCTTTCCAATCTTCTACAAGTAGGCGAGTTATATCTGCTGTTTCGAGAGGCATTACAACAGAAGCATCTTTAGCATTACGAAGCACAGCCACTGGAGCTTTATTCACCATAGAATACACATCAACCAAGTAATTCATGTCGGAAGAAAACCACGCCTTATGCATTCCCTCTTCTGGAGTAAGACAAGTTAATTCTTTTCCATCAAAGCCAATACGATAATATCTTATTAAATAAGGATCTTCTCCGGGTTGCATCCCATTAGCTGAAAAGTAAATTTGTTCATTTAACTCATCTACGCGAAGTACTTCACGCACATACCATTTGCCTTTGGTTATTTGATTAATAGGAGAAGCAGTAGTCCTATCATACATATACAAATGATTCCAATTGTCACGTTCACTCATCCAAATTATACGTTTTCCATCCTGCAAATCATAGCGGAAATGCCGGGAATAGTTCACGTATTTATCAGAACTCTCTTCAATCAGCGGACGAACTTTTCCTGTCTCGGCCGATAATTCCAACACTCGATACACCTGATGACCACGTTGGTTATATTCAAAAGTGAGATGTTGGCTATCCTTATCCCACATAGAAGTCGAGACATCATACTGTTTATCGAACAAATCGGTAGAGGGTATCACTGAACGCCCAGTTCCTACCTCATAAATACAAGGTATCTTAAAAGGGAGTTCATCACCAGGCTTTGCATATTCTTGTTTATGAAGTTTAGGTTGAAACTGATCAATAGGAGATGATTCAACATAATAAACATAGCGTTTCTCCACTGGACGAATTTTGCAAGAAGCCACTTTCTTACTATCTGGCGACCACTCAATATAAGAAGAATAATAGTTACCCAATGTTCCATCCAAGCTCAATTGTTTCTCTTTTCCACTAGATAGTTCTTTCACATAGATATTCTGATTCTTAATATAGGCCACCGACTTACCATCAGGTGACGTAACGGGTGCACCTTCCATTTCATCATCTCGTTCCATCCAATGGCGCTGCTTAGGTGGCGTAGGAAGGCTCCCCTGATTGAACAGATGCCTTTCATTTATAGTATACATCCATTGTTGGTTATTGAAAACAAAGCGAAGAGTATCCAAGCTTTTATTAACAGCTAATCGTTCTAAAAAAAGATGTCCTTTTTGGACTTCCTTCCCCGATGAATTACTTAACTCTTCAGCAAGAAGTAAATGATTGAACAACTCTTTACGCTGCTTTTTTTCAGCATTGACTACAACATAAATACGTCCCTCGGGAGTATTACGTACATACCAAAATTGGTGCGTTCCTGGAATCCACTGTGGATTAACATTAGAATAAAGAACCTTATTAGAACTAAACTTTTCCTTCAATGAGTTTGCTCGATTATAATCCTCAACCGTGCCTTGAGCATACCCTTTACTCACACTTAAAAGTAGGGCGCCAAGCAAAATGAACTTACACTTCATAATAACTAAATTTATGTATCTCAAATAAAACTTACCATTACTTATACTTTAATGAACCGCCCATTCAAATATCCCTGAAGAATTATTTTCAGGCAACACAACTTCTAGCTTTACTGCTGTTGTTTTGACCGGAGTAAAATTTACTGTATTTCCACATCCCTTATTAACACTATATTTGTCTGGACGACTGACTGGTACCCATTGCCCTAGTGCATCTCTATAATAAATTGTCCAAGCTTTTGGAACACGACACCCACCCCATGGAGCGTCGTCAAACCAGTAAACAGTGGCATTACTAACAAGAGATTCAGATGGGAACTCATAAGAAATCCATTCTGTAGTATCCTGTTTAGGCCACCAATGATAATATGGAACAGAACGATCATTTTCATCTTTAGGCAACAAGCGATCATTGACCGCAGAAATTGAGCTCACATAATGTGATGCTTTCACTTTGCTCTGCGAAGCCAATGTTGGAGGCATAATAGGCTGAGATGCACCTACTTCTTGGGGAAGCCAAACAGTCATTGCTCCAGCACCACGATGTGCCCATGCATAATAAGGAATCAGTTTGAGTTTAACATCATTGACAGTCAATCTTCCCTGTTCATCATATTTCAAGGTCTGAGCATCGGTTTGTAATAGCTCAATTCCATAAAGCATATCCTGTTTATCAACAACTTCAAAATGCGGAGTCTGATTTATTAGGATACCTCTCACATCAAACGCATTATCAGGCCATTCTGCACAGTAAACAATTGGACCGCGTTCCACAGCCACACGTCCGCGATCTGCTTCGACTTTATTATTTGCTTTTACCGTACGAGGTTCTAACACAAAATGTATATCAACTTTATCTCCTTTCTTCCATCGACGATCTATACAAAAATATCCTTTCTCTAATTTCGCATCCACTTCCTCTCCATTCACTTTTAAAGTATAACCTGAATGTTTTCCATCAGCATAGGTATACAAATCACTTGGCACAACCTGATCTTGTGCCCATCCAGGAATACGAACTTTTAAAGTAAACGCACCAGCATTGTTTTTACGGATATTTATGGTAACATCACCTTTCCAAGGATAATGCGTTGATTGTTCCAGAACAATTGATTTGCCCTTCATTTTTATATCCGAACTATTGGACATAAATAAGTTAACATACAAACTATGATCTTTTACTGCATAGATATACCCAGGCAATGAGGGTATGAAACGACAAATATTGGAAGGACAACATGCACAACCAAACCAAGGTTGACGCTGATGTTGACCTATACTTTCGAGCGGATTTGGATAGAAAAAGCTTCCACCATCTAATGATACCCCCGAAATAAGCCCATTGTAAAGAGTGCGTTCTAATACATCGTAATATTTAGACTCTCCATGAAGGAGGAAAAGACGATAATTCACATACACATTGCCTATAGCAGCACAAGTTTCACAATAAGCAGACATATTAGGCAACTCATAATTCTTACCAAACGCTTCACCCGCTGCTGTAGCTCCCACACCACCTGTGATATATAATTTCTTACCGACAATATTTTCCCAAATACGATCAATAGCATGAATGTAAGCTATATCACCTGTCAAAGCCGCCACATCAGCCATTCCAGCATACATGTAGCAGGCACGTACCGCATGCCCTACAGCTTCATCTTGATCGACGACTGGTTTATGCGCCTGGCTATATTCATCCACACGAGTTGTATGTCCTCGTTCATCAAGAAAGAATTTTGCTTGATTTAGATATTTCACATCACCAGTCACCAAATATAGTTTAGCAAGCGCCATCTCTGCTATTTGGTGGCCCGGAACTCGAATGAGTTGTCCTGGTCCAGGCCCAATTTCTCGGCAAACACAATCTGCATAACGAATAGCAATATCAAGGAAATTTCGTTTTCCTGTAGCCTGATAGTGAGCAATAGCTCCCTCAACCATATGACCTAAATTATAAAACTCATGACTTAGTTCTTCAACTTTTTCCCATCGCTTCGAACCAGCCCACTCATGAGGGTGCTTAGGATTCATTGTACGACTAGTATATAAATATCCATCAGGCTCTTGTGCTTTGGATACAATAACTAAGACACTATCAATATATTTTTCCAGCTTTTTATCCGGATAGGTTTGTAACAAATAGCTCGCACCTTCTATCGTTTTATATACATCTGTATCATCAAATGCCAATCCTCCAACCTTTATCGTATCACTGGGATGAGCTGCTTTGACAAAATTTTCATACCGACCAGTTACCTCGCACTTACTAAAAGCCAATGGGATTGTAACTTCTCTGCTAGCCTTTAGGCGTTGTCCCCAAAAAGAATCGGTCACTTTCACTGAAGTGAAAGATACAGGATCAATCGGATACCCATGTGTTTGCTTCTGCACTTGTGCAAGCCCCGAAATCAAAGGCATCATCAAGATTGTGGCTGTTAAAAAGAGTCTCATGTTCATCATATTTAGAAGTATTAATATTTATTCATGCACAACGTTATTAATAGGAATATCGATCTCATAAAAATAATTCAATAAAAAATTATACATCTCCGGATCATAAGCTTTTAGTTTCTCCCTACGATTGATTTGATTGTGCACTCCATTCGCTGGATCAGCATAGCGGTTACAATTAAAAAAGGATTGCACACATTCGGCAAAATATTCTTCTTTATCAGTCAGAGCATAGGTATTCTTCCATAATCCTTCTTTAATAGCATGCAATAGAAGTACATCAAGACGAGTATTAAAATCTGGTTCCACACCGATGATTCCAATAGTATGAATAAGATGAGCAAATTCATGAATAAGAATATTCTCACCTACATATTTGTCTTTAGGTAAAGCTAGCAAATTTTCTTCTCCACAGCTTGATGAGAATTCATCCTCTGGTGCTCCACCAAAGCCACGTGCTCGCCAATTCCAATATTTAATACTGTCTTCACAATTACAAAGATGAGCAAATTCAGGCAGATCACAAGTCTCTTCATTTTTACCTATTACCATTACATGACAGCCCTTCTTCACCATATATTCCTTTACGTCCGGACGTTTTGCCAACATCAAACTCATGATATCACACGCTTTAAATAATGCCTCATCACTCACCTGCGCGGATGACACAACATATAATCCTTCAGCCTCTACATACTTTTTATAAAAAGAAGGAATATTTTTGCCATCAGGAATCACAGTTACAGGACCGTGTACCGGAGATATTTTTAGGCTTTCAGTACTTATTTCAGCAGAACGAAAACCTTTAGAATTAGAAGTGATCCCCATCATCTGAAAAAAACTTCCGAAACAGAAGATAAGTACAAGAATTATAACGATTGATTTAATTGAGCATTTCATAAACATTTGCTTCATTGGTTCGATTGCGAAATAAAGAAAAAAAAGACAAACAGAACGCGTCAATAATATAATGTAATAGAAAAATAGTCTAAAACAACCTACTCAACCCAATCACCCTATACTACCAAGTCGATTAATAATTCAGATACCTCTTTTTTTCAGTCAACTACTTCCCTTTTAATGAAATCATCCAAATGAATAAAAGAAAAAATAATCCATCACAATAATAAAATAATCCAAATCTCCTATTAAACTCTACTATACCGATTATTTTAGCATTTATATAGATTTTTGTTTCATATTGTTAATGAGTAGAACACTTATTTTGCCGTAGAACCTTCGAACGTAATTTACCTCTAAAATATACCTTATGAAAAAAAAACGAATTGAATTGATTGCTGGATATATGGTTCTATTAGGGCTTAGTGCTTGTAATAATAGTAGTTATCTTCAGCCAAATGCCCCCATTAAAGAAGTACCTTTCACTCAGGTACATCTTTCAGATCACTTTTGGAGCCCTCGAATAGAAACTAATCGAACCGTATCCATCCCTTCTGCATTCAAAGAATGTGAAAAAAACGGTCGTTTTGATAACTTTGCCATTGCAGGCAAATTAATAAAAGGAGAACAAAGAGGCGATTTTTCTTTTGATGATACTGATCCATATAAAATTATAGAAGGAGCATCCTATTCTCTTGCCGTAAAATATGATAAAACCTTGGATGCTTATTTGGACAGTGTGATAACATTGATTGCTGCCGCACAAGAACCCGACGGATACCTCACTACGTGTGTAACGAATAAATGTTACCGTCTATCTGGTTGGTGGGGCACGCACAAATGGGAAAAGATCAATAGTCATGAACTTTATAATAGTGGGCATCTCTACGAAGCGGCAGTTGCACATTACCAAGCAACAGGCAAACGAAGCTTATTAGATGTTGCTATTAAAAATGCAGATCTAGTTTGCAAAGTCTTCGGTTCTGATGATGATCAAAAACATGTTCCTTCAGGACATCCTATTATTGAAATGGCACTTGCGAAACTTTATAAGGTTACCCACAATGAGAACTATTTGAAAATGGCTAAGTATTTCATCGAAGAAACCGGACGTGGAACAGATGGACATCATCTGAGTGAATACAGTCAAGATCACAAACCTATCTTACAACAAGATGAAATTGTTGGGCATGCAGTAAGAGCCGGATATCTTTTTTCTGGAGTGGCGGATGTCGCAAATTTAACACAAGATACTGCCTATTTCCATGCACTATCACGTATATGGGATAATATGGCTGGAAAGAAGCTTTATATTACTGGTGGCATTGGTTCACGTGCTCAGGGTGAAGGATTCGGCCCTAATTACGAATTGAATAATCAAACGGCATATTGCGAAACTTGTGCATCTATTGCCAATGTTTATTGGAATTATCGTATGTTTCTAGCTACCGGAAATGCTAAATATGTAGATGTATTAGAGCGTGCACTATACAACGGGGTCATTTCTGGCGTATCACTCAGCGGAGATAAGTTCTTTTATGATAATCCTCTTGAATCAATGGGGCAACACGAGCGTCAGCATTGGTTCGGTTGCGCATGTTGCCCAGGCAATATCACACGATTCATGGCATCAGTACCTAGCTATATGTACGCCACTCAAGAGAACGATGTCTATGTAAATCTCTATATACAAGGGAAAGCCGAGCTTACTACGGAGAATAATAAAGTATCTGTTGAGCAAGAAACTGAATATCCTTGGAACGGAGGCGTTCGTATCATTGTGCGTCCTCAAACCGAACAAGAGTTTGCATTACGTCTACGTATACCCGGTTGGGCTCAAGACAGTCCGGTACCTACCGACCTTTACCAATTTACGGCTAAAGCTTCTAACTACACTCTATCGGTGAACGGTACAACAACCAATGCTAAACAAAGTGATGGCTATGTTACACTTGTTCGCAAGTGGAAAGCAGGAGATATCGTTGAACTCAATCTGCCAATGGATATTCGCAGAATTCGTGCTAACAAACATGTGGAAGACGATCTGGGCAAATTGGCTATCGAACGCGGCCCCATCATGTTCTGCCTAGAAGGTAAAGATCAATCGGATAGCACTGTATTTAATAAATTCATTCCTGAAAACACACCTATAAAAGCAACTTTCAATGCCAAACTATTAAATGGCATTATGGAGCTTAGTGGCACTGCAAAAGAAGTTAAGAGTGATGGAACTATAGAATCCGTTCCTTTCAAAGCTATCCCTTACTCCACTTGGAACAATCGCGGAGCAGATCAAATGGCTGTATGGATACCTGAATCAGCACAATATGCACACCCTACCCCAAAACCTACCATTGCCAGCAAAGCCCAAACTTTGATGCTACAAGCACCGATTCAAAAAGACGCTCCCTCATCAGCAACTGTAGAAACTTGGGCATGGGGCGTTAATGACCAATGGGAACCTAAACGTTCTTCTGACATTTCAAAACCTTATCATTATTGGTGGTTGAAGAGTGGAACTGTTGAGACACTGGCTTATCACTTTGATAAAGTTTATACTGTTTCTAATGTAGAAGTATACTGGTTAGATTTTGATCACTATGATGGGAATTTCCGTGCTCCTGAAAGCTGGAAACTATACTATAAAAAAGGAAACGAGTGGAAAGAAGTAGAGGCATTAACTCCTTACACGGTAGATAAAGATAAATACAATAGCCTTAATTTTAAACCTGTAGAAACCACAGAATTGAAAATAGCAGCTCAACTACAAAAAGGAGCATCGGGAGGCATTATCGAATGGAAAGTAAATTAAATTGATCCGATTCAACAGGAATAAATGAGAGAAGAAAAAGACGAATAATCTTAATTAAATTTATTATGAATGACAATTTGAAGCGCGTGCTTTTCAGCCGCATTTTCATCAGAATCACGGCATGCACAATGCTTGCCGCTGGGTATCTCCCGAGGGTTTATGCTACATCAGGATATACAATCGATATCGTTCAGCAGCAAAAGCAGATGACCGGTAAAATCACTGATGTAAAAGGGAATCCAATCATTGGAGCCAATGTGCTAGAGAAAGGAACTACTAACGGGGCTATTTCGGATATTGACGGAAACTTTAAGCTTTCGTTAAAGCCTGGTGCCACACTACTAATCACTTATATCGGATATAAACCCGAAGAAGTGAAAGTGGGAAACGGACCACTAAAAGTAATCATGAAGGAAGATAATGAAACCTTGAGTGAAGTTGTAGTCGTTGGGTTCGGCACACAGAAAAAGGTTAACCTTACTGGTTCTGTGAGCGTTGTCTCTGGAGAGGATATGGCATTACGTCCCGTTTCAAATGCTACACAAGCATTACAAGGAATGGTGCCAGGACTACAAATAACCTCTGCCAGTGGAAGCCTTGATTCTTCACCAAGCATCAACGTCAGAGGAACAACTACTATTGGGCAAGGGACAAGCGGATCACCATTAGTACTGATCGATGGAATGGAAGGTGATTTGAATACACTCAATCCACAAGATATTGCCAGTATATCTGTATTGAAAGATGCAGCAGCTTCTTCCATATATGGATCACGAGCCCCATTTGGTGTTATTCTTGTTACTACAAAAAAAGGAACTAAAAACGGGAAAGTACAAATTAACTATAACAATAGTTTCCGCTGGGCAACTCCTATTCGCATGAAGCACCTAATGAGTTCAGTGGATTTCGCTAGCATGACGAACGATGCTTTCAGTAATGGAGGACAAGGTATTTATTTTGATAATCAACGGATGGAAAAGATTGCATCTTTTGCAAATGCTAAACCCTACGGACCGGGACAACGTATTACGGAGGACGGTAAAATTATATATTCTCTGGATGCCGATCCTAACAATCCAAGTGTATGGGGGAACTCATTCATTATGGGTAATGACAATACAGATTGGTATGATGTGATTTATAAAAAATGGACCTTCTCACAAGAACACAACTTCAGTGCCTCTGGTGGAAGTGAAAAATTCAATTATTATACTTCATTTGGTTATCTCGGACAAGATGGTTTAGTCAAAGTGGGAGATGATAAACTGAAGCGATACAACATCTCGGCAAAAATTAATTCTGAACTTACTAATTGGTTACGATTTAGTTACTCCTATCGCTTTATGAGAAAAGACTTCAAACGTCCAAATGCCTTAGGTGAATACTTGTACCTCTATTTGGGCGGACAATGGCCTACAGTTCCATTATACGATCGTAACGGAAATTATGCAGCCGACCAAGTCTTATCTATGGCCACAGGAGGGGATTATAAATCTCAAACCGACGAAACCTACCATCAAGCAAGTCTTATCTTCGAACCCATTAAGAATTGGTTAACACACGTCGAATTCAACTATCGCATTCAATCGACTAATAATCATTATGAAGATCAGCAAACCTATTTTTATAATGTAAACAACGAAGCCTATCTCGCTAATAGTTACTCTGGGGTAGATGAAGATTACTACAAAGAGAATTATTATAATTTCCAGGTTTACTCCGAATATAATCACTCTTTTGCTGAGAAACATAATTTTCACATCATGGGAGGCTTTCAAGCAGAGGATTTACAGCAAACCCAGTTTGGATTATACAGAAACGGAATCATGATTCCCGAGAAGCCTCAAGTAGACATGACTTCAGGATTAGGGCCTGACGGACTACCAGTTACTCCCGGCACATGGGGATCAAGAAATGAATGGAGTATTGCAGGCTTCTTTGGACGTCTAAATTATGACTATAATGGCAAATATCTGTTAGAGGTAAATGTTCGTGGAGACGGCTCTTCTCGTTTCCGGCTTGGAAACCAATGGAAAGTTTTTCCTTCCATATCTATCGGATGGAACATAGCACGAGAAAAATTATTCGAACCTCTAAATGAAACGATCAATCAACTTAAACTCCGCGGATCATACGGTTCATTGGGAAATCAAAATACAGACAATTGGTATCAAACCTTCCAGACTGTACCCGTACAAGCGGGAGCCGGAACATGGCTGCAAAACGGAATCAAACCCAACATTGCAGGTGCTCCAGGATTGGTCTCTGAAACAATGACGTGGGAGAAAATAGAGAGTTATAATATAGGCCTTGACTGGGGGCTATTTAATAACCGACTAACAGGTAGCTTTGATTGGTATGTACGTAATACCAAAGACATGATAGGTAATGCACCTGAGTTACCTGCTCTTTTGGGTACAAGTGTTCCAGTTACAAACAATACTGACCTGAAAACCAACGGTTGGGAATTGTCAATCGGTTGGCAAGATAGGCTACCTAACGGTGTGAACTACGGTGCTAAATTCAATATTTCAGATTCCAGAGCCAAAATCACACGTTATCCTAACAATCCTACAAATTCAATCTGGACGTATGTGAAAGGACGCTATATCAATGAGATATGGGGATATGAGACAGTTGGAATTGCCAAAAGTAATGAAGAAATGAAAGAGCATCTATCGAAAGTCGATCAATCTTCTTTAGGTGATAATTGGGCTGCCGGTGATATCATGTATGCTGATTTGAACCACGACGGTAAAATCTCAGGAGGATCAGAGACAATTAACGATCACGGAGATTATAAACTCATAGGAAATTCAACACCACGTTATCTCTTCGGACTAGATCTGAATGCATCATGGAAAGGATTTGATTTCCGCTTATTCTTCCAAGGCGTAATGAAAAGAGATTATTGGACCAATATTGATTATCTATTTGGTACCTATGGCTATGGGCAATGGTATACAAAATGTATATCAGAAGTACAAGACTACTTCCGCGATAGCAATACATGGTCTGTGCAAAACGGCTATCAAGCCGAGAACCTGAATGCTTACTTGCCACGTGCTCTTTACAGCAACAAGAACCTGCAAACGCAAACCCGCTATTTGCAAAATGCAGCCTATATCCGCCTTAAAAACCTACAATTTGGCTATACTTTACCTAGAACGCTAACTGCTAAATGGGGACTAGAAAATATGAGAATTTTCTTTTCTGGAGAAAATCTATGGACAGGCACCAAACTGGCGAAACAGTTTGATCCTGAAACGCTTGGAACATACCAAGGAAACGGTTATCCTCTAACAACAACTTTATCGGGTGGATTAAATATTACATTTTAAAAAATGGAGGACAAAGTGATGAAAATTAATACGATAAAAATAGCTTTCACAGTTCTATTTACAGGATGTCTAGTCCTATCTTGCGATGACTTTCTAGATAAACAGCCCCCTTCTTATGTTGTACCTTCTGATTATTATAAAACGGAAGATCAGATACAGGCTGTTGCGAATCAATTCTACCAAGATATTCTCCCTTCTCACAGTGGGGCTGGATACGGTACATTTGCCGATGACAATGGGACTGATAATCAAGGTGGAATGGATGCTAACACCAAATACGTTAAAGACCGCTGGAAAGTAGGACAAGATAATGGCAACTGGTCATGGGGAAATGTGCGAAACATTAATTACCAACTCAATGCCATCATGACACACTATGACGCGAAAACAATCTCAGGTTCTGATGAAAATATTCGCCACTATATTGGAGAGATTCATTTCTTCAGAGCTTACAATTATTTCGGATTGTTACGATCTTTTGGAGACATTCCGATTGTTACAGAAGTATACCCCGACGATGAGGCCATCCTTGTGGCTGCCAACAAAAGACGACCACGCAATGAAGTAGCAAGGTTTATCATTGCTGATTTGGACACTGCCATTACTTATATGCAAGAGAATTTCGAGCCTCGCCACACCCGTGTTTCACCAGATGCGGCTAGATTATTACAATCGCGTGTTGCACTCTTTGAAGGTTCATGGCTTACTAATTTTAAAGGCACACCATTCGTTCCAGGTGGTCAAGACTGGCCGGGTGCTCAAAAGGATTATAACAGCAAGTTCAATTATATAGCCGGAGATATCGATCAAGAAGCCAAATACTTCTTTCAGGTGGCAGCAGAATCAGCTGAAACCGTTGCCGATAAATATATAGGAAGATTATCGGTAAACAATGGAGTAGTTCCACAATCAACCAGCGACTCAAATCCATATTTCTATATGTTCGGTAATACTGATTTATCTGGCTATCCTGAAGTTCTATTATGGAAAGAATACAATAAATCATTGGGAGTTACCAACAATGTTGAAGTAGCCATACAACATGGAAACACTTATTCTGGGGTGACTAGGGGAATGATAGATGCCTTCTTAATGGCTGATGGAAAACCTGCCTATGCATCACAATATAACTTCTGTGACACCTCTGTCAACGTTGTTACACACAATCGAGATCCTCGTTTAGCCATCTTTATGAAACGCCCCGGACAGAAAAACATTTTCAAAAACATGGATTCTCCATACAATGATAATGTTATCCCTGTAGAACCTCTTCCAGTAATCACGACTCGTGCTTTCGATAGAGGATACAGTACTGGATATACCATCCGTAAAGGAGGAACTTTTGACAAAGCTCTTTGCCAAAATCAGTATGGTTATACAGCGTCTATTACCTTCCGTGCCACAGAAGCACTTCTCAATTACATGGAAGCAGAATATATGTTAACCAAAAATTTAAGTGCAGGAAAAATCATTTCATATTGGAAAGAAGTACGTAAAGCAGCCGGTTTTACTGGTGAAGGAGCTGATCCCGAACAAACGGTTCAGGCAACAGATATGAGTAAGGAGACTGCGGGGCTGGTATCAGGGACGGCCTATGACTGGGGTGCATTTACTGCAGGAAAGGCATTAGATGACAAGATACTCTACTCCATTCGCCGCGAACGTCGATGCGAATTGATGGCTGAAAGTCTACGCTGGATGGATTTAATACGTTGGCGTTCACTCGATCAACTTATCGAACATCCATATCATATCGAAGGCATCCATATATGGAACACCCCAATGGAAAATTGGTACTGGACCAAAGACGACAAAGGAAATTCCATCAACTTGCTGGTTGATGATGGCTCTAAAAATGCAACAGTTTCTTCCAGAACGTTGAGTGAATACACCCGTCCTTATGAAATTGTGAAAGAGAATAATTCTTTCTATAATGGTTTCACTTGGGCTATGGCTCAATACTTGCAACCGCTGCCTATTAAGCAGTTCTTACTTACCGCTTCTGATCATGCATCAATAGAGTTATCGCCTCTATATCAAAATCCATATTGGCCAACAACTCCGGATATGCCGGCTGAAAAATAAAAACTTATGAGAACAACATTCATTCTTTTCTTCTTTTTCTTTGCCTACATTAGTCTGCATGCTCAGATGTACTTCGGCAATAAAAAACAAGTAACAGATTCCGTTTTTAATTCAATGGCTGCGACTCCACCAATGGGATGGAATAGTTGGAATAAATTTGGATGCAAGGTAAGTGAAACACTATTGAAAGAAATGGCAGATGCGATGGTTTCCTCAGGTATGAAAGACGCTGGATATCAATATATCGTCATTGACGACTGTTGGCAGGTAGGCCGCGATGAGGAAGGCAATATACAAGTCGACCCTAAACATTTTCCCAATGGCATAAAAGCGCTAGCGGATTATATTCATTCCAAAGGATTAAAAATCGGTATCTATTCTTGTGCAGGCTCTGAGACGTGTCAAGGACGCCCCGGAAGCCGCGGCTATCAGTTTCAAGATGCTCGCCAATATGCAGCTTGGGGGATTGATTATTTGAAATACGACTGGTGCTCCAATGAAGGCCAAAAAGCAGAAGCAGCCTACCGAACGATGAGTGACGCTTTAAAAGCCAGTGGACGACCTATTGTATTTAGCATTTGCGAATGGGGAGAAAATAAACCATGGGAATGGGGCAAAGGTATTGGTCATCTTTGGAGAGTCACTCCAGACATTAGAGATTGTTACCAATGTAAGTTCGACTGGGGAGGTGTAGGAGTCTTGGAAATTATCGACAAGATGGCTGATCTTTATCCTTATGCCGGTCCTGGCCATTGGAATGATGCTGAAATGCTTGAGGTCGGTAATGGAGGAATGACTCGGAATGAGTATATCACTCACTTTTCAATGTGGTGCATGCTTGCAGCTCCACTCATGTCGGGCAACGATCTACGAAATATGGATGCTCAAACGAAAGAGATTCTGACAAACAAAGAGGTTATAGCTGTGAATCAAGATTCGGAAGGTGAACAAGCACGCCGTTTCATGGACATGGGAGAAAAAGAAATCTGGGCAAAGCCTTTAGCCAATGGGGAATTGGCAATATGTTTCATGAATCGAACAGACGACATCTGGAATCCATCTTACAATTGGAAACAACAAACCATATACTTTGCTCATGATATAAACTTCTACAAACAAGACTATACTATCAGAGACCTATGGCAACATAAAGAAATCGGTAGCACGGGTGAAAAGTTAAATTATGAGATACCTCCTCATGGTGTTTTAATGGTCAAACTGAGTCCTAAAAAAGCAAGATAACATCTCTTTTTACATCAAAAAGCAAGCTTTCATCTGTAGTAAAGAAAGAACGAAATAAACTTTTTTTCGTTCTTTCTTTCGTTTTTATCAGAAAAGTACTATTCTTGTATAAAATTCTTCTTTATCTATGAAAAAGTCAGGTATTGTTATCTTGCTACTATTGATCCCTACATTCCTATTTGCTATGGTTCATGATTTCCGCTTCCGCCATCTTTCGGTTGAAAATGGACTATCATCAAATTCTGTACACGCTATTCTGCAAGATAAATATGGTTTTCTGTGGTTCGGGACAGATGAAGGTTTGGACCGATACGATGGTACCACTTTCAAATCGATCTTCTTCCATCCTCGTGGATCATTACAATATATTTCAGCCCTTTTTGATGGCAAAGATAAAATATGGGTAGGAACTGATGAAGGCATGTATACTTATGATTATGACACCGAAAGCCTGAGTCTTTTTGATGTCTCTACCGCCAATCAAACGCGTATTACTACCACCATTTATCATATCACCCAAGATAAAGATGGCAATCTATGGTTTTCGACTAGAGAACAGGGCATTTTTAGATATACCCCCTCACAAAAGAAACTTGAACAATATGAATTCCGGGAAGCTGAAGGAGCAATGGCCTCGGTCTTAGTTGACAGCGACAACCAAATATGGGCAGTCACGTGTTGGAGCAACACGCCTATATATAAACTAAATAAAGCAACTCATCAATTCGAACCATTCCCCCTTTACCAAGATCACCCCAACTATACCTCTCATTCGCTGATTATGATTGAAGACTCAGAATACAATCTATGGTTGGGTACTTGGAATTGCGGTTTACAGAGAATAACAAGAGACGGACATATCACCACCTATCTTCACCCATCAAAACAGGAAGGCACTATGCACATTCACTCCGTGATAGAATATGCTCCTCACCAACTATTAATCGGATCAGATGAAGGACTTCTACTCTTTAATACCATCACAGAGAAATTTCGTTTGTTTACCGAAGACGAAACCTCACCTTATTCCTTATCCAACCGTTTTGTATACCCTATTTTGAAAGATCGTGAGGGAGGCATCTGGATTGGTACATATTATGGAGGCATTAACTACATCTCCCCTAACGCCGGACAATTTGAGAGTTACGCTCATTCACGCTTCTCAAATTCGATACAAGGCACCATCGTCAGTCGCTTCTGTGAAGGCAGTAACGGCAACATTTATATTGCATCTGATGATGGAGGCTTAAACTTTTTTAATCCCAAAACACAACATTTCGAGCATTACATGCCTGCTGAAAATAAAAACAGCCTTTCTTACCATAATGTACATGCATTGTGCATGGACGGAGATAACTTATGGGTAGGAACCTATACCGGAGGAGTGAATATACTCAACACAAAAACCGGGAAATTTAAAGTTTACAGTTGTGTTCCCGACGATGAGAAGACCCTAGATGGAACAAGCTCTTATGCCATCTTCAAAGACAAACAGAGACGAATCTGGGTTACAAGCATGATAGGTGTTAACCTTTATAATAGAGAAAATGATAATTTTACGCGATTAAAAAGGTTCGATGCGTTAACAATGGATATTGATCAGGACAATAAAGAGAATATCTGGTTTTCTACACAAGGCAGAGGGCTCTTTAAATATAATCCTGAAAAGATGATCTGGAAGAACTACACACATCAATCTAATACAGGTTCGCTGATTAATAACAACGTCAACTGTGTGCTGATCGATGAGAATGGTGAAATTTGGGTCGGAACGATCACCGGCCTATGCAAATATAACCCAAAAGAAGACAATTTCACCACCATAGCTCTCCACATACCGAGTCCCAATATATGCAGCATTATAAAAGACCAGCAAGTACTATGGCTCACTACAACCAAAGGATTAATACGCTATTCACCTGGAGAGAGCAGTCAGGTATTTACTCGAAATGATGGACTGCAAAGCGAACAGTTCTTACCAAACGCAGGTTTGAAAGCATCTGATGGAAAAATATATATAGGCACAGTAAATGGATTCAATGCTTTCTATCCAAGCCTAATTAAGAAAAATCATCTTCCCCCTCCGGTTATCATTACTGGGCTCGAGGTCTTTAACGATCCTGTTGAAATAGGAGGGAAATTATTGCCTAAGGCTCTCAATGTATCTGGGCAATTAGATTTATCATATAAAGACAATGTGTTCAGCCTACTATATGCCTCACTCAGTTATTGTACTCCAGAAAAGAATCAATATGCATACCAATTGGAAGGATTTGATAAGGAATGGAATTATGTAGGTTCACAAACCAAAGCTACATACACCAATTTACCAGCCGGTACATACCACTTTAAAGTAAAAGCCACAAATAATGATGGTGTATGGAACGAGCAAGAAGCAACCTTAAAGATTGTTATCCACCCTCCTTTCTATTGGTGTACAGCTTCTAAGATTTTATATTTATGTATTGTAATTCTATTTTTTGGCTGTTTAGTTCATTTCATTTTAAAACGAACAGAAAAAAAACATGCCGCAGAAATAAACAGATTAAATGCCAATCGTGAGAAAGAAGTGCACGAAGCAAAAATCAAATTTTTCACTACCATAGCTCATGAAATTCGTACTCCTGTATCATTGATTATTGGTCCATTAGAGAAATTAATGAAATCGGGCATTCCTCTACCGTCTATCATACGTGAAGATCTAAATATCATCGATCGAAACAGTCAAAGACTTTTGTTTTTAGTCAATCAATTACTTGATTTCCGCAAAGTTGAACAAGAAGGTATGCAAATGAAATTTAGCAAACAAAACATGAGTGAATTACTAGAAGCTGTTTGTGAACGATTTGAGCCTTATATTAGTCAAAGAGGAGCACACTTAGAGGTCGTATATCCTAACTCAGAGCTTATTGTTACTATAGATAGCGAAGCTATTACAAAGCTAATTAGCAACTTATTAACAAATGCTAGTAAATATACTAAAGATAAAATCGTTCTTTCATGTACCGTTCATTTAGAGCAGCGAACATTTACCATTCGAGTAACCGATAATGGAATAGGAATAAAAAAAGAAGATCATCAAAAGATCTTTGAACCCTTTTATCAAGCATTAGAAAATAAGCCAGGAACAGGTATTGGTCTAAACATTGTAAAAACAATTGTGGAATTACACCACGGGTGTATTGAAGTTGAATCGGAAGTAGGTAAAGGTTCGTCGTTTATCGTCACATTACCGATAGAACAGACAGATGAAGTACTAAAGGGAGAAAGTGAAGCCGATATACAAATCCCTATTATTTCGTCCGATACACTCTCTGAGTGTTTATCTACTAATCTCTGCTACAAACCTAATATGCTAATTGTAGACGATAATCAAGAAATGCTCGACTTTTTATCCACTAGTTTCTCCGAAAAATACAATATCATAACTGCTGAAGACGGTATAGAAGCTCTTCAAAAGTTGAAAGAAAACGATGTCACTCTAATTATTAGCGACTGGATGATGCCTCGAATGAATGGTGTTGAGTTCTGCCAAACGTTACGCACCGATCACTCCATCAGCCACATCCCCTTCATCTTGCTTACTGCTCGAACTGATATCAATTCAAAAATAGAAGGAATGGATTGTGGTGCAGATGCATATATTGAGAAACCTTTCTCGGTGGAGTATCTTGAAGCTTGTATCAAGAATCTTATTGACTTAAGAAATCTATTAAGACAGAAGTTTACACAGATGCCTTTAATTCCATTGAATAGCGTAGCGGGCAACCCTACCGACAAGGATTTTCTTACTCGAATGAATCAAATTATTGAAGAGAATTTCTCAAAGCCAGAACTGTCTGTAGATTTTCTTGCCGAACAGCTTTGTATCAGTCGCTCTGGATTATTTGCCAAAATCAAGCTCCTAACCAATGTCACTCCTAATGAGCTTATTCAAGTGATGCGCTTAAAGAAAGCTGCCGGACTGCTTCTGGAGAATAAATACCGCATTAGCGAAATTTGCTACATGGTAGGATTTAACAATCCCTCCTATTTCGCCAAATGCTTCCAGAAGCAATTTGGCATTAAGCCCGGTGAATTTGCAAGCAAAACACATACTTAATATAGGTACAAATAGCCTCACTTACAAAGTTGGGGCTATTTCTTTTCCAAAGCAATATTAACTGCGTTCATTCCTTTCACCCCACGTTCGAGATCAAAGGTTACAATATCATTTTCTGCAATTTCAGTAGTAACATTGTTGATATGAAAAAAGTACTTCTCAGTTCCTGAGAGATCTTTAATGAAACCAAAGCCTCTTGATTCATTGAAAAACTCAACCCTTCCTTTCAGAATAACTGGTTCTTCATCTTCCTTTTTAGGAGTAGAGATGATTATTTCGTCCAAATTGATCTCTTCTTTCTTCACATTTTCCTCAGGTGGAGTTGAAGTGATCATTCCGTTTTCATCCACATAAGCAATCATATCATCAAAACTACTAGATTTGCCTGATAATTTTCGACTTTCTTTTTTCTTTAATTTTTCTTCGCGTTTAGCAATTCTTTTCTTTTCATTTTCACGTTTACCTACTGTCATTGATTTTGCCATAGAATCTATATTTAATTTATACTATTTATATAATGGATAAAGCAATTTTTAAATTTCAAAATGTGCTCTATTTATTTTTTTTCCGGTCAGTTTCTGGATATCACGCATCAAGCTCATTTCTTCCTGCGAACAAAAAGTGAAAGCCTTACCCGAGCGTCCTGCCCTTCCAGTACGTCCAATACGATGTACATACGTCTCAGGAACATCAGGAAGATCATAATTAATAACTAAAGGCAGTTCATCAATATCTATCCCTCTGGAAGCGATGTCGGTTGCTACCATCACTCGAGTCTTTCCAGACTTGAAATTTCCTAACGCACTTTGTCTTGCGTTTTGGCTCTTATTACCATGAATAGCCTGACTACCTATTCCGGCCTTAGTAAGAATCCTTACGATCTTATCAGCACCATGCTTTGTACGTGAAAACACAAGCACCGACTGTTCTTCTGCTTTTTCTAAAAGAGATACCAACAACAGACTTTTCTCTTTCTTCTCGACAAAGTAAACCAATTGCTCAATGGCATCCACTGTCGACGATTTAGGAGTTACGCTAATTTTAACCGGCCTTCTCAACAAAGAATTTGTTAAAGAAATAATGGTATCAGGCATTGTAGCCGAAAAAAATAAGGTTTGTTTCTCTTTGGGCAGCTTTGGCAATATCCGTTTAATATCATGAATAAATCCCATATCCAACATACGATCGGCCTCGTCAAGCACAAAATACTGAATACTATCTAGACTAACAATCCCCTGATTCATAAAATCTAGAAGCCGTCCGGGAGTAGCAACTAAAATATCTACTCCTTTCCGCAGCAAATCAACTTGAGGACGTTGCCCCACTCCTCCGAAAATAACTCCGTGACGTACTCGAGTATATTTGGCATAGTCACTGATACATTCACTAATCTGCAAAGCTAACTCACGAGTTGGAGTTAAAATCAGCGCTTTAATTCGTTTACTATTCGCCGTTTCCTTAGGTGCCAACAATAAATTTTGTATGATAGGAATAGCAAAAGAAGCCGTTTTTCCAGTACCCGTCTGAGCACATCCTAACACATCCCTTTTAGCAAGCGCAACAGGTATTGCTTTCTGCTGTATAGGAGTTGGAGTAGTATATCCTTTCTCCTCAATTGCCTTTAATATTTGGTCGGTAATATTTAATTCTTTAAATGTCATAAATGTAGTTTTTGCTGTACATGTGCATATACAAGATTATCAGAAAACATTTTCAAACAAATGTCTTAATAAGCCCACACAACCACAAATACAGATTTGTGATATAATTACTAAACTTTACTCTTGAATTGCCAAGAGCAGTCAAATGCAATAAAGTCTAATAATTCTTTCTTTTAGACACGAAAAGATCAGGATTTAGTATATCCCTATTACACAACACTGAGGAGTGAGAATTAGCAGAACTAAATTGTAAAATGATTTTCTTTTTTGATCGCTACACATAGCATCTCCGCCGAATAATCATAAAAGCGGGTACAAAATTATTCTAAAAAGCAGCAAAGAATGTCTTTGCCGCTTTTTAAAATAAACTCGATTTAATATCTTCTAGAGTTGTTATAACCGCCACCTCCGCGATTACCACCGTAAGATGGTCTTTCAGGACGAGGACGAGCCACACTAACTGAAATTACTTTGTGATCGAATTCAACGCCATTCAATTCGTCAATAGCCTTTTGTCCTTCAGCATCGTTTGCCATTTCTACGAAAGCAAAACCTCTGGATCTGCCGGTTTCTCTATCAAGGATAACTTTAGCCGAAGAAACCTCTCCAAATTCTGAAAATAAGTTAGCTAACTCAGCATCACTTGTGCCGTAGCTTAAACCTGCAATGTAAATGTTCATTCAAATTTTAATTAAAATAAATACTAAAACGGAGTGAGGAGGATAATTAAAGAAAAGGACTGCTTACTAAATGATATAGTAAAAGAAGAACTACACGATAATGATTCGTTACTCAAACTCTGCGTACAAAGATAGCACAATTTATTAGATAACGGCTCTATTATCGTTTATTTTTCAGGATAATTCGCCTTTATTGTAGAATAAGTTAGCCTATTGAAGATAGGATAACAATCGGCGCAATTTTTCATATAGGAAATAGACTTACAACAAACGGGATTCTAAACGCCCCAAAGCTTAGTAAAAGTTGATACTCATATATTTTAAGCAGTAGATTTTAAAGGTAATGAATACTAACTTATATGATAATGTTATATATTGAACAATAATAATATAATATCTAGTATAAACAAGTTTATTTTTACTATTTTTGCATTTATAGGAATACTTTTGTCTATCTTCATTAATATCTTATGAACAACACGATTCATACCTTACAGAATATGATGCTTGCTCCCTACATCAAGCACTACTTCTCGCTAGATTTTAGTTCCCTAACACAGGACAACATTGAGCTGAGAGTACCACCTACAGGCTTTCCAGTACTCCAATTTCACTTTGGCGAATATCTGAATTTCTATCATCATAAACACTTCACCAATGAGTCATTATTTATAGGGCAATGCGATCGACACATTATGCTATACCCAGCTCGAGGAATGAAACTTTTAGGCGTAAACTTTAAACCTTATGGATTATATAATTTGTTTGGCATTTCGCCTCACGGATTGACTAACAGTGGCGTAGAAAGTTGCTCATTTTTTGGAGAAAATAACATTAAACGAATTACTCAAACGCTAAAGGCAAAAGGAGTAGATAAAGGCATTTCAGAGATAGAAGAACTTTTGCTCAATTACCAAAACAAAGAGGTAAAGCCCCAACCTTATTTTGACTCGCTCGTTGATAAAATGGAAGAAGAAAACGGATTAATAAATTATACAACCTTATTAGACAAACGGACTTCTATTCGGACTCTTCAACGCTATTTCAAGGAAGTCATTGGCATTTCCCCAAAGCTATTTTGCCAAATTCTACGCCATAAACATATCATGGAATTAATTTATAAAAATCCAGAAATCAAGTGGAGTGACATACAACTCAACGGATTCTATTACGATTTTGCCCATTTCACAAAAGATTTCACCCTATTTTCGGGTTCAACACCAAAAAAATATCTCATGCTCAAAAACAGCTTTGCAGAGATACTACTAAAATAAATGACTGAAGGTATATAAACTTAGAAAGCGTAACTACTAAGTGTTATATTTTTGTCGCGTTTTTACATATTCGTTTTTTATCTATACTGTTTCTTTGCTAAAAACTAACAGCATTAGTATGAAAACAATAAAATTATTTCTAGCCTGTATTTTCTGCTTGCTTTACACAGTAAATACAAATGCTCAGTTCCTTGAAAAGTTAGTGAATAAAAGCAAGAAAAAGATTGAACGAGAAGCTGAAAAGCGAACCGAAAAAAAAGTAAACAAAGGGATTGAGGGAGTATTTAATCAAGTCGAAGAAGGAATGGATAGCACCTTAAAAAAAGAGAAGAAGAACCCTAAAGACAAGCCAAGTTCAGAAAAGACTGGATCAGAATTAACCAACAGCTCAACAATTAAAGACTCAGAACAACCTCAATCTGCTCTGAAATGGACAAAATACGATTTTGTGCCCGGTACTGAAATCATTTTTGAAGATAATCAACAGAACGAACAAAACGGAGAATTTCCAAGTAAATGGGATTTAGTTACAGGGATAGTTGAAAATGCCAACATGAATGAGAATAACGTGATTTATTTTCGTGAGACGGGCAATTTCCCTAATGGTATTGTACCTCTTCTAAAAGATCCATCAGCCGATTACTTACCAGAAGATTTCACAATTGAATTTGATGCCTATTTTGAAAAAGGGAAATACAATAACTACCATGTATTCTTCTATGATACAAAAAATAAGTCACAAAAGAAAATAAAAAATGGTTTCGTTTCTTTTTATGTAAATAGCGTGAAATATGGTTATACTTCTACCGAAAAACAACTTGAAAACACCAAATTCAGCAATAAGGACGACGACAAATCCCATTGGAGACACATTGCTATTTCTTTCAATAAAAGAGCTCTAAAAGTTTATCTGGATGAGACTCGTTTGCTTAACATCCCTAATATTACTGATAATCTTACAGGACTAACTCTATCTGTCAACCATGCTAATCAAGAAAAAAACCAATTTATCAAAAACGTTCGCATAGCCAAAGGAGCCGTCCCACTATACGAGAAAGTACTTATAGATGGCAAGTTTATTACTACAGGCATCAAATTCGATGTAAACAAAGCAACCCTCAAGTTAGAAAGTATGGGCACCATAAACTACGTTGTAAAAATGATGCAAGATAATCCAGATTGGAATTTCTGCGTGGAAGGGCACACTGATAGCGATGGAAATGACGCCTCTAATCAATCTTTATCAGAGAAACGAGCAGCAGCTGTATGCACTGAACTTGTCAGACAAGGGATTTCAAACGAAAGACTAACATCAAAAGGTTGGGGTGAAAGCAAACCGATGGCAGATAACACTAGCTCCGAAGGTAAAGCACAAAATAGGCGTGTAGAATTCGTTAAGCTATGAATGCCAAATAGGTGTAAGAATTGATACAATTAATAATAAAAAACAAGTAGATATGCGAACAAGAATAGTCTTATTCTCAGTATTCATTATAGCCATCACACTGTTTTCTCCAACTCATATTTATGCCAATAGAGGAAAAATAAGTATTTTAGAAGAGCTAAAAGTAACAATGATCGATATTTCGGATAATTCAAAAGAAAAACCCGAGATTCCCGATAAGTGGATACGACACAATAAGATGCTAACCAAGATGAAAAACAATTTCAAGTCAAACATTCAAGACATAGCTTATAGAATTGGTAATAATCAGCATTTAGAGATTGACCAGAATACTCCAAACACGATGAAAAATTTCATTTTAGAATTTATGTTTACTTGCATTCCTCAAGAGACCCATATACCGCTAGAAGGTGAAAAATATAAAGAGGTTAAAGCCGCATATTCTTTTCAATTACATATCACACTTCATGACCCTCATACCAATATAATAATCGGCGTATATCAAGTGAGTTCTCAATACACTTCTTCAGACCCATTGTCGGCAGAAAAACAAGCAGAACTTGCCTCTAAATTATTTTCTTCTCCCAACATGCCTAAAATTGATCAAGTTGAAGAAGATATCATTCGAGCCGCAGATTACAGATCTGCCAAGATCAGTTACGTTGGAAGTTCGATAGCCAATGGCAGCAATAGAGGCAAAATACAAATTAAAAATATAGCTAAAAGATTAGTTGGAGAAGCTAGAAATAATCCCATTTCATCTTTTATTCTTCGCTGCGAAAAAGGTAAATTTCTAAAAACGAATTCAAAAGAGATTCGATTTGAAGGTAATGAATATTTCCATCACAACAACTTGGAAATCGAGTTTGATTACCAGAATTACAATTGCAATGATTACGAAAACGAAAAGGAGTTCGATCGTTTCACCTTGATTCAAGAAAGCCGATTCAACGCTAACATTCCTCAAAAAGTTGTGCAAACTGAAGAGATTCCTTTTTCATGCGGTGGCTATGATGTATATGCTCACTACTATTGCGAGGGGTTTGCAGAAGCCGAAGTAGTCTGGAGGAATGTCAACATTGTAATTCCTAACGATAAATCTGAAATAAAACTAATTGACGCTTCTACATTTGAAGAAGACGATAATCCCAAAGTAGGCATCCCTTATGGAGTTATCATCCCCAACTACGGAAAAGAATATTTTTTCAGCGAATGCGAGAGTGAAACAGAAACACCTGAAGTGATAAAAATGAATTCATTGGCAGGAGGTATTTCCTTCTTAGACACTTCTGAAGATGCGCTCAATAGCTTTTCTATAGAAATGACACCCGAAACTCCAAACACAATAAAAGTTGTTCTACAGTTCGACATGTATGTCGGTGAAACTCGTGAAAACAGCCAGCAGATGACCGTAGGCACAGATTCGGAATATCCAGGTGGAACTGAGTTTTATTGGCCCAAAATAGATGACGTAATAACGAAAAAACTTCAGGCTGGCGAATATGCCCAACAGGTACTAACCAATCAAGGTGGTGGCAAACTCACTATAACATTTAAGCCAATATCATTAGTCACCCATTAAACCCCCAATCAAGAAAAGGCACTTAATCAGAAGAAATATCGAAACCTTATATAACAATCATACAAACGAATTGGAATCAATGAGTTATTAGCATATCTTTGCAAAGAAATGACAACTCATCACTGATTACGATTGATATGAAAGAAAAGGACTTGATAAATGGAAGCATCTGGCATAATATCATAGATTTCTCGCTACCTTACCTACTCTCCTACTTCTTACAAATCTTATATGGTCTAGCCGATTTATTCATTATTGGTCAGTTTTGCGGTGTCGACAGCATAACGTCAGTCTCAATAGGTAGTCAGATCATGCACATGTTTACCGTTATCATCGTGGGGCTTGCTATGGGAACTACTGTGGTAATAGCAAGATCTGTAGGTGCAAGAGACCATAAAACGACAGCTCTTATCATCGGAAATACCATCACACTCTTTATGTTTTTTTCTATCATCATGTCCATCGGCCTTTTGTACGGGGTCGATTTTATAGTACATTCCATATCTACCCC
This sequence comes from Bacteroidota bacterium, assembly GCA_023426145.1. GTDB lineage: Bacteria > Bacteroidota > Bacteroidia > Bacteroidales > Bacteroidaceae > Bacteroides. The sequence goes on from JAFABG010000026.1 coordinate 26,424, forward strand.
ACAGGAAGCTGTAAATAATACAATTTCCTACCTAACAGTTTGTTTTATCGGTATCCCGTTTATTGTAGCCTACAACATAATTGCTTCCATATTTAGAGGCATGGGAGACTCCAAAAGTCCGATGTATTTCATAACAATAGCCTGTGTCATAAATATTATTTTAGACTATGTTCTTATTGGATTCTTTAAAATGGATGCACTCGGAGCAGCCTTAGGAACAACTCTCTCACAAACCATTAGCGTGATTATAGCTATCATTGTAATTAAACAACGTAAGGAAGGAATACGAATAACAAAAAAAGATCTAAAGCCACAACAAAGAGCAATGCAAGCTGTGCTAAAAATTGGAATTCCTGTTGCTCTGCAAGACGGTTTTATTCAAGTCGCTTTTATCATCATTACGATAATTGCCAATGAAAGAGGGTTAAATGATGCCGCCGCTGTAGGGATTGTTGAGAAAGTAATTGGCATACTTTTCCTCATCCCATCAGCAATGTTATCTACCGTATCCGCTATTTCCGCACAAAATCTAGGAGCAGGAAAATTAAACCGGGCTCACCAAACACTTTGGAATGCTACTTATATAGCAGTCGGCTTTGGCATTATTGCTGTTATCAGCATTCAATTCATAGCCAAACAAACAATAGGTTTATTTACCGGTGAAGAACAAGTAATTATATTAGGCAGTCAGTACCTGAAGGGGTATGTATGGGATTGTATTTTCGCAGGAATTCATTTCTGCTTCAGTGGCTTTTTCTGTGCTTGTGGATTATCTATCCTTTCATTTATTCATAATTCGATCTCAATAATCTGCGTACGAATACCTTGTGCCTACTTAGCATCTGCGAAATACGCTGACACCTTATTCCCGATGGGAATATCTTCAGCTGCTGGATCTTTGATCTCCGTCTTCATTTGCATCGGCTTTTATTTATGGATGAAGAAACATTATAAGTATCAATTTTAAAGATTAATTTCCATGAAGTTAAAATACACCTTATTAATTATCACACTTATACTTTTTTCAGCCTGCAAAGCTAAAGACTATGTTCCTCAAGAAGGAGATTTAATCTTTAAAGTGGCTGCCTATTCCGATTTCTCCAAAGCCATAACAGACGCCACAGCTACACAGAGCTCTATTCAGTTTGATCACGTTGCTATAGTCGCTCTAGAAAAGGGAAAGCCATATATTATTGAAGCTTCAAGTAAAAAAGGGGTTGTAAGAACAAAATGGGAAGACTTTATATCATCTGCTACAAGCATCAATGGCAAACCCGGATTGGTGGTTATGCGCATACATAAAGAGACAAATCTTTCGCTTTCTGAAGCTGTGGCCACAGCCAACACATTCATAGGAGAAGAATATGACTGGTCATTTTATCCCGACAATGGAAAAATGTATTGTTCAGAACTTGTATATGAAAGCTTCCGCAAAACAGACGGATCGCATTTATTTACTACACAACCAATGAACTTCCGAGACACCAAAGGAAACATGCCTATTTTTTGGATCGACTTATTCAAGAAACTTGGAAAACCTATTCCAGAAGGTATACCAGGAACAAATCCAAATGAAATGTCTAAAGACCCTGCTTTAGAAGAGATATATAGCTTTTTCTGATTTTGACTGATGTGGTATTAAAATTCCCCATTCACACCAAGACCAAACAAAGCAAAATCACCCAAACAAGGATCGTCAGGAAATACGGTAGATAACATAGCTGTTATTTGACGAGCATTCTTTAAGGAATAGGTTGCCACATTCGTCAACCCTAATGCTTGCGCAACTCTACAGACATGAGTATCTAAAGGAATTATAAGATCTTTAGCATCAAAGCTTTTCCAAATTCCAAAGTCAACTTCAGAGTTTCTACGAATCATCCAACGCAAAAACATATTCAACCTCTTCTGTGGACTTTGGGTGGACACACCAAGAAATGAACACAGTCGTACCATTGGAATGCCTGAATATTGAGCTAACGCTTCCTCTAAATTATCAAATTGCGCATAAGTCTCATATAGGTTCTTAAAATAGGAATGAAAATCTGCGTACGATAACATCCGATAAAAACTACGAGTATCTCCACAAGGGAAATCATTTTCCCACCGACAAGATAAGAGATATCGATAAGGAGAATTCCCCATCAGTTCATGTAATATCTCAGCTTTCTTCAATATTTGAGTACGATTGCCGAAGCTCATAATTGCTGTAAGCAATCCACTAATTTCAACATCTTGCTTCAGCGTATAGCGATGGGGAAATTGCACCGGATCACTTGCGATAAATTCCGCGCAATGATAGTGATCAGCATATTTAAGGAGTTGATATTTAAGATCTTCAGTCATTCATTCGTTATCTAAAAAATATAGAATCTTTCTGCCCTTGGTTGTTACCACTTTAGCTTGCAATAATTTGAAACCAAGCTAATACTGTTTTATATAACAAACAGGACTACACTTTTTGCAAATCAGATTAACGTTCTTTAGAAAAAGGAATAAGAAAAAACTGAGATTTCTATTTTTAGCAACATTGGACAAGTGCATATTCTTTTTAACACCTACCTTTGCAAAGTGAAATAAATAATCAACCATGGAACAGAAAAAGACAACCCAAGAAGAGTACCAAAAATGCGTAAATGCAGTCATTGATTACATCAATCTGCATTTAGGAGAAGAGATCGACTTGAAATCACTGGCCAGAATTTCAAATTTCTCTCCTTTCTATTTCCACCGGATAATGAAAGCATTTCTCGGAGAACCGATTGGCACGTTTATCGTCTGGACGCGGACAGAAACGGCAGCGCGATTACTACGTTATTCGGATATTCCAATTACGGATATTGCATATCGCATCGGATATTCATCCCCTTCATCCCTGTCGAAAGTGTTCAAACAGTTTTATGGAATTTCACCTTTAGAGTATCGTAACAATAAAAATTTTGTAATTATGAAACCAGCTATTATCAGGCCAGATCTGGAACTGAAAAATGAAATGAAACATGTACCTGCCAGAAATGTTATTTACATCCGCTTATCGGGCGACTATAAATTGAACGATTACGGAGGTACATGGGGACGCTTGTGTCAGTATCTTCAAGAGCAAAACAGGCAGATAGGAGATTGCAGCCCACTTTGCATTTACCACGACGACCCCAAAGTTACACCAACTGAAAAATTACGTACTGATGTGTGTATGGTGATGCCCGAAAAAATCTCTCCGAAAGGAGACGTAGGATTCAAAATAATTCCTGCTGGCCACTATGCTATATTCCTTTATAAAGGTCCGTATGAAAATCTACAAGCTGTATATGATACCATTTATGGAAAATATCTACCTGAAATGGAGTGTACACTTCGTGATGAAGCTAGTGCAGAGCGCTACCTGAACAATCCGTGTGAAACTAGCCCTGAAGAATTGCTAACCGAAATTTATATTCCCGTAGAATAAAAATTATGGAAATATTATAAAGTCCCTAAGAGGAAGATAATTAAAGATTAAACAAGTATAACCCTATAAAACAAAGATTGGCTACTCCTCCCGAGCAGCCAATCTTTTGTTAACCTTAAATCTAATACTTATGAAAAAAACACAGTACAAAGATACTAGCTTTCAAATAAATAGCAAATTCCCCAAGAAATATCGACGAATATATAACACGGTTTAAGACAACAAAGAGAGCATTAACAATTCAGGCTTTAAATGTTAACATTTAACAGATTCATTCACAATCTAAATTGATAATGGAAGAAAAAGGGAATAAAGATAAGAATACAATAAATTAGGAATAAAAAACGAAGGAGATGAAATAAAACTCTGGAAAATTGAAGCAAAAAAAAGGCTATCTATCCCAGACAGCCAATCTTTGTTAACCTTAAATCTAATACTATGAAAAACACAGTACAAAGGTACGGAATTCAGACTAATTTCCAAATCCACAAGAAAAAATGACCAATTTTATAACATGGTTTAATAGATAAAGCAACTCATTAACAATTTCACGTTCTAAATTAACATTATTAATTATAAGGTCGAGAAAGATTTATCGGTAATTAATCAGCAGTATTATTCAACAAACGCTAACTTTACAACGTTTTAAATATAAAGATATACTTCATGATTGTCAAAACACTACTCGATACAGACCTCTATAAGTTTACTACGTCGTATGCTTATATCAAATTATTCCCTTATGCCTTAGGTACTTTCTGCTTCAATGATAGAAACGAAACAGAATATACGGAAGAATTTCTGGAAGCACTTAAAAAAGAATTCCACAACCTAAGCAGATTGAAATTGAGCGAAGAAGAATTAGAATACATGACACGCAACTGTAGATTTCTCCCTAGAGTGTATTGGGAATGGCTGTCATCCTTTCGCTACGATCCGGAAAAAATTAATATTAGCCTCGATGATACCGGTAGACTACATATTGAAGTCAGTGACTTTCTTTATAAAGTGACACTTTATGAGGTACCTTTGCTCGCTATAGTCTCCGAAACCAGAAACAAATTTTCTTCCCACATACCCGACATGAACATGATACAAAGCAAATTGTCGGAAAAAATAGACTTGTCTAACAATAATCAAATACGATTCTCAGAGTTCGGCACCCGAAGACGATTTTCCTTTGAGGTGCACGAAGAGGTTATCAAGCAGTTGAATAATACCGCGAAATACTGTACCGGAACTTCAAACTGCTACTTTGCGATGAAGTATGGCATGAAAATGATGGGAACTCATCCACACGAATGGTTTATGTTCCATGGAGCACAATTTGGGTATAAACACGCCAACTACATGGCGCTAGAAAACTGGGTAAATGTATATGATGGTGACTTGGGTATTGCCTTGTCTGACACATATACTTCGGCAGCCTTTCTTACAAATTTGAGTCGAAAGCAAGCCAAATTATTCGACGGAGTACGTTGTGACTCTGGCGATGAGTTTGATTTTATTGATAAATTAATAGCACGTTACAAAGAGCTAGGCATCGATGCAACAACCAAAACAATCGTATTTAGTAATGCTCTCGACTTTATCAAAGCACTAGATATTCAGAACTACTGCAAAGGTAAAATACGTTGTTCTTTTGGAATCGGCACAAATCTCACCAATGATACGGGATTTGCTCCATCTAATATTGTGATGAAACTAACACAATGTAAGATGAACATCAATCAAGGATGGAGAGAATGCATAAAATTGTCTGATGATGACGGCAAACACACTGGAAGTACAAAAGAAGTGGAAGCTTGTCTATACGAACTTCGACTGACTAAATAAAATTCAATTTATCTAATATTAAGACATTGAATGGGCTAAAACTAGCATGCTCCCATTGCACAGAAATCAAACTTTCGTGCAAAAAAAGAGCATTCTATCCGAGATTTGTATATCTTTGCGCCCGATTTGGTTCTCCGTCTGTAGCCAACAGACGAAGATTAAAAGGGAATCGGGTGTAAATCCCGAACAGTCCCGCTGCTGTAAAACTCTATTAATATCTTATGAATGAACTCATTCATGCCACTAGTGATGATCACCGGGAAGGCCCATAAGATAGGAGTCAGTCAGAAGACCTGCCGAATCGAACGAACATTTTTCTCTCTCGCGGATTAGGGAAAAAAATATCGCTTGTTTAGCCCCAAATCAAAAAAAACACTGTGTTTCCATAAGGTAGACTCTGTCTATAAAAGTGGAAAGGCATAAAATAAGTATGCACTTAATTTAGAAAAGTATGATAAAAAGAATTTTAGTAGCCAATCGTGGTGAAATTGCCGTGAGGGTTATGCGCTCCTGCCGGGAGATGGAGATAACGAGCATTGCTATATTCTCCGAAGCAGACCGGACTGCCAAACATGTACTTTATGCCAATGAAGCATATTGCGTGGGTCCTGCCGCATCTAAAGAGAGCTATCTGAATATAGAAAAAATAATAAAAGTGGCTAAAGACTGCCACGCAGATGCGATTCATCCCGGTTATGGTTTTCTCTCAGAGAATGCTACCTTCGCAAGAAGATGCCAAGAAGAAGGAATCATCTTTATAGGACCAAATCCGGAAACAATGGAAGCCATGGGCGATAAAATTTCTGCCCGCATTAAAATGATTGAAGCCGGTGTTCCTGTTGTGCCTGGTACACAAGAGAATCTGAAAAGTGTTGAAGAAGCTGTTGAACTATGCAACAAAATAGGCTATCCTGTGATGCTAAAGGCTTCTATGGGTGGAGGTGGAAAAGGTATGAGACTGATCCACAATGCAGAAGAGGTGGCAGAAGCTTATACTACCGCCAAAAGTGAATCTCTCTCCTCATTTGGCGACGACACCGTTTATCTAGAAAAGTTTGTTGAGGAACCCCATCATATTGAATTTCAAATTTTAGGAGACAAGCACGGAAACGTGATCCACCTTTGCGAACGTGAATGCTCCGTACAACGTCGTAATCAGAAAATCGTAGAAGAAACACCTTCTGTTTTTGTAACCCCGGAATTACGCCAAGAGATGGGTGAAAAAGCAGTAGCAGCTGCAAAAGCAGTAAACTATATAGGTGCTGGAACCATCGAATTTCTTGTTGACAAACATCGCAATTATTATTTTCTTGAAATGAATACTCGTTTGCAAGTAGAGCACCCCATTACTGAACAAGTAGTAGGAGCCGACCTTGTGAAAGAACAAATCAAAGTTGCAGACGGACAAGTGCTACAACTTAAACAAGAAGATATAGAACAACGCGGACATGCCATTGAATGTCGTATCTGTGCAGAAGATACAGAAATGAACTTTATGCCTAGCCCGGGAATCATCAAACAAATCACGGAACCAAACGGAATTGGCGTACGTATTGATAGCTATGTCTATGAAGGATATGAAATCCCTATCTATTATGATCCGATGATCGGGAAATTAATTGTCTGGGCTACTAACCGTGATTATGCCATCGAACGAATGAGACGTGTACTTCACGAATACAAACTCACAGGTGTGAAAAATAACATCAGTTATCTGCGTGCCATCATGGACACACCCGATTTTGTAGAAGGACATTACGACACAGGGTTCATTGCCAAAAACGGAGACTACCTACAACAATGCATTATGCGAACAAGCGAGCGAGCTGAAAACACAGCTATGATCGCAGCATACATGGATTACCTCATGAATCTTGAAGAAAACAAAGGAGATGCAACCGACAATCGTCCGATTAGTAAATGGAAAGAGTTCGGATTGCATAAAGGCGTACTTCGTATCTAAACTAAAAACAACAGCATTCAATTATGGAAATTCACATAGGAGATCGCGTGGCCGATATAGAATTGGTCAGCAAAGAAGACAATAAAGTTGTATTGACCATTGACGGTAAAACATTCGAAGCAGATGTAGTGATGGCAGAAAATGGCACTTGCAACATTCTGATGGATGGACTTAGCTCTAATGCACAATTGATTCGTAGAGAAAACGGGAAAAGCTATAAAGTAAATACTCACTATAGCAGTTTCAATGTGGATATTGTAGACAGTCAGGCAAAATATCTGCGCATGCGCAAAAAAGGTGAAGACGAACAAAACGATCGTATCACTTCGCCAATGCCAGGAAAAGTAGTCAAAATACCTGTGACAGTAGGCCAAGAAATGAAAGCCGGAGATACAGTTATTGTGATTGAAGCGATGAAAATGCAGAGCAATTATAAAGTAACTTCAGATTGCCGTATCAAAGATATATTGGTTCAAGAGGGTGATAATATCACCGGAGACCAAACATTAATAACAGTGGAACCGATTGCATAATATTATATAGAAATAATTGCATTATGGAAGAAATAAATAAAGCATATAGTGCGTTTCAAGAACGCGACCGCATCGCCTCTCTCGGCGGTGGTATTGAAAAAATAGAGAAACAACACGAAAGTGGAAAGATGACTGCTCGTGAAAGAATCGAAATGTTATTGGATAAAGGTACATTTGTAGAACTGGATAAATTGATGGTTCACCGTTGCACCAATTATGGCATGGACAAAAATAAAATTCCGGGAGACGGTATTGTATCTGGTTACGGAAAGATCGACGGCCGTCAGGTCTTTGTCTACGCATATGACTTTACGGTTTACGGAGGTTCTCTATCTGCTTCAAATGCCAAAAAGATTGTGAAAGTGCAGCAGTTGGCTTTAAAGAACGGTGCACCGATCATTGCACTGAACGATTCAGGTGGTGCCCGCATTCAAGAAGGCATCGAGAGCCTTTCGGGTTATGCCGATATTTTCTACCAGAATACAATGGCAAGTGGTGTTATCCCACAGATTTCAGCCATTCTCGGTCCATGTGCCGGAGGTGCTTGCTACTCTCCTGCCCTTACAGACTTTATCTTCATGGTGAAAGAAAAGAGCCATATGTTTGTAACTGGTCCTGATGTGGTGAAAACTGTGATTCACGAAGAAGTGAGCAAAGAAGAACTCGGTGGGGCAATGGCTCACAGTAGCAAGAGTGGGGTGACTCACTTTATGTGCAACACCGAAGAAGAACTGCTAATGAGCATTCGCGAACTGCTATCGTTCCTCCCGCAAAACAATATGGACGAAACGAAGAAGCTAAATAGTGCCGATGAGGTTAACCGCGAAGATGCCGATTTAGACACCATTGTTCCTACAGATCCGAATGTGCCTTATGACATGAAAGATATTATCGAACGAGTAGTAGACAATGGCTATTTCTTTGAGGTAATGGAAAACTTTGCAAAAAACATAATTATCGGATTTGCGCGTTTGGCTGGTCGCTCAGTAGGAATTGTAGCCAATCAGCCGGCTTATCTTGCAGGTGTGCTCGACATTGATGCCAGCGACAAAGCAAGCCGTTTCATCCGTTTCTGTGACTGTTTCAACATTCCGTTGATTACTTTTGAAGATGTACCGGGATTCCTCCCTGGATACACACAAGAAAATAACGGTATTATTCGCCACGGTGCAAAAATTGTTTATGCATTCGCTGAAGCCACAGTTCCGAAGCTAACCGTTATTACTCGCAAAGCATACGGTGGTGCTTACATCGTGATGAACTCCAAACAGACTGGTGCCGATGTAAACTTCGCTTATCCAAGTGCTGAAATTGCAGTAATGGGTGCAGATGGTGCGGTAAACATTCTTTTCCGCAAAGCAGATGCAGAAACCAAAGCTAAAGAATTGGAAGCCTACAAAGAAAAATTTGCTACTCCATACCAAGCTGCCGAACTAGGATTTATTGATGAAATCATTTATCCTCGACAGACTCGTAAACGTCTTATTCAAGCACTAGAAATGACTGAAAATAAGATGCAGACGAATCCGCCTAAAAAACATGGCAACATGCCTTTATAATCTCATTTGTTTGGGTGCTTTTCAAAGCACCCAAACAAAAAAACGGTACCTCGATTCACATCGCAGCACCGTCACAACACAAACACAAAATAAAACACGACAAAACTACTATGCAACATTATCTGTGATGCCGAGAGGCATACCTTTCTTTTCATATCTATATTCGCATACATATAGAAAGCTTTTTCAGATACGTTACATAATAGAAACAAACCGACACAGAAAATTGTTCGTGAAGGTTTAAATAAAAGAAAAAACGGTACCCCGATTCACATCGCAGCACCGTCACAACACAAACACAAAATAAAACACGACAAAACTACTATGCAATATATCTGGTTATGCCAAGGAGGCATGTTTACCGACCGTAGGTATTCACATACGTACAATCAGCCATCAGGATGTTGCATTTATATAACGTTCAAATATCAAATATTGTTCATGAAAAGGAGAACGAGCTATTCTCCAGATGAAAAGTCCGTATTATTCTTTGAAATCCTTTAAGAAACCTTCCATCAGCCATTTACCCAAGGCTTGTCGATTAGAACTCATGACCAATCTTCTTTGGTCAAAAGTATTTTGAATATTTCCCAACTCCACGAAAACCGAAGCAGGCGTAATGTGCGATAACACATAAAGATTGCGTGCGCTCACTGTTCCAGAAAATCCACGATTTGGCTGATGCTTATCGTATTTAGACTCAAACATATCTTTCATATTATTCGCCAAACGCTTACTGTTTGACTTTTTATTAGAATGATAAAAGAAGACATCAGTTTGCTTTCCTTTACCCCGACTATCTACATGAATGAAAATAGCCCTGCAATACGTATAGTTTTTACGATCTCTCCGATAAAGAGCATTTATTTTATCGCAGCGTTGCTGAAGGCGTTGAACCTGATTTAAGGGGATCGGATCTCCCATACAAGTCTCACGTTTACTATTCGACAGATAGGAATCTTCACGAATTCCATCCTTTTCGTCCTGAATGATGACATGCACTTGCGCTCCCTCTTCCATCAAACTACGTGCTAAACGAAGTGCTATATCATAAGCATATTCATCCTCATGAAGCTCATATTTACCAACCCGTCCGATAGCACCGGGATCGGGGCCACCATGCCCACTCACCACATAGAAACATGCTCCAGCAAGTCTGTTTGATCGAATTTTCACATTAGCCAATCTACCACCAAACAGGGGTTCATTCACTGTAGCACCTATTTTCGAACTTTTAGCCGATTGCTTCCTAGCGGTCGACGTCGTAGCTACTGTCTTTTTCCCACCAGCTTTAGTCGAACTCTTCACAGGCGGAATGACATAAGACACCCCCATCCTCAAGCCTTTACCTTTTCCTAATTTGGATTTATTCAGTTCAACGAAATCGTTATAGTATTTCTTCGGAGACCGATTATGCCGAAGCAAGAAAGTTGAAATCCCATCACCAGCTTTTGGAGTAGCTTTTTGTTGCGCGTGCACGCTTACGAACGAAAGAAAAAAACATATCAATAAAAAAAAACAAAATCTCTTTTCCATATCAGAGTACCACCATTCAGTATCATTTCACTTATAAACAGGGCAAAAATACAATTATTTTCTCTACTTTTGCCCCGTTAAAACTTTTTTTCAAGATAAAACATAAAACCCTATATTATTATGGCAAAACAATTCAAACCCGAAACCCTGTGTGTACAGGCGGGATGGAATCCTAAAAAGGGTGAGCCGCGTGTGCTACCCATCTATCAAAGCACTACCTTCAAATATGATACTAGCGAGCAAATGGCCCGCCTTTTCGATTTAGAAGACAGCGGTTATTTTTATACACGTCTTCAAAACCCCACCAATGATGCAGTTGCAGCTAAGATTGCTGCCCTTGAAGGAGGTGTTGCTGCCATGCTTACTTCCAGCGGTCAGGCTGCCAATTTCTATGCTATCTTTAATATCTGCCAAGCCGGAGATCATTTTGTTTGTTCATCGGCTATCTACGGAGGAACATTCAACTTATTTGGAGTTACAATGAAGAAGCTTGGCATCGAAGTAACTTTTGTTAGCCCGGATGCCAGCGAAGAAGAAATCTCGAAAGCTTTTCAGCCAAACACTAAAGCCCTCTTCGGAGAAACCATCTCTAATCCATCTCTTGAAGTGTTGGACATTGAAAAATTTGCCCGCATAGCGCATAGTCACGGTGTACCTTTGATTGTTGACAATACATTCCCTACTCCCATCAACTGTCGCCCTTTTGAATGGGGAGCAGACATTATTGTGCACTCTACTACTAAATATATGGATGGACACGCCACAAGTGTTGGAGGCTGTGTAGTTGACAGTGGAAATTTTGACTGGGATGCTAATGCTGAGAAGTTTCCCGGACTTTGCACTCCAGACGAATCTTACCATGGATTGACTTATACAAAAGCTTTTGGGAAAGGAGCTTACATCACCAAGGCAACAGCTCAATTAATGAGAGACCTCGGCAGTATCCAAAGCCCTCAAAACTCGTTCTTACTGAACTTAGGACTTGAAACGCTGCACTTGCGTATGCCTCAACATTGCGGCAATGCTCAAAAAGTGGCCGAATATCTTTCTAAGAATGAGAAAGTGGCTTGGGTTAACTATTGCGGTCTACCCGATAATAAATATTATCCTTTAGCACAAAAATATATGCCGAATGGCTCATGTGGAGTTATCTCTTTCGGGCTGAAAGGTGGACGTGATGTATCAATCAAATTTATGGATTCATTAGAATTTATTGCCATTGTTACTCATGTCGCTGATGCTCGTAGCTGCGTACTTCACCCCGCTAGCCATACTCACCGTCAATTGAGTGACGAACAGTTAATGGAAGCTGGTGTACGCCCGGATTTAATTCGTCTATCGGTAGGAATTGAAAATGCTGATGATATCATTGCAGATATAGAGCAAGCCTTGAATGCATAAAAGCTGAATCCTATATAACAGTTAAAAGTTGAAAGTCATGAGAAAGAGTTTTCTTTTTCATGACTTTTATTTTTTTATGATAACAAACAGGTAAAATCGCTATAGATGTTTATCTTTGCAAGAAATCAAACTCAATATAAATATGAAAAAGATTCTAGTTGTAGCGATTGCGCTGTGTCTATCATATGGATTTGCTTATCCTAAATTATTGAATGATCCGATTCATTCAACCGAAAAGATACAGAACTTTGAGAAAGATTCATTTACCACTAAAAATGGAAAAAGCTTGAAAATAACCTTCTTTAAACATGCCAGCTTATTAATAGAGTATGCTGGAAAAATGATTTTTGTTGATCCTGTTTCCGGATATGCGGATTTTGAGCAGCAACCCAAAGCCGACTTCATCCTAATCACACATGAACACGCTGATCATTTCGATGTTAAAGCCATAGCTGCTGTTGAAACTAATGACACAAAAATCATTGCCAATCCAAATTGCCAGAAGATGCTAAATAAAGGAAAAGCAATGAAAAACGGTGATCTACTTCAGATTGTATCTGACATCAAACTTGAAGCTGTTCCTGCTTATAATACGACACCTGGCAGAGAGAAATTCCACCCTAAAGGCCGTGACAACGGATACATCCTTACAGTAGGCGGTACTCGAATTTACATTGCTGGAGATACGGAAGACATTCCTGATATGAAACAAATAAAGGATATAGACATTGCTTTTCTACCCGTCAATCAGCCTTATACCATGACCCCAGAGCAAGCAGTAAGAGCAGCTCAAATGGTTCAACCTCGCATTCTCTATCCTTATCATTATGGAGAGACTGACATCAACAAAGTGAAAGACGGACTAAAAGGAAATAACAAAATAGACGTTCGCATCCGAAATTTGCAATAGACGTTTTTCTGTGATAGATAGCTTCACGACTAATTCAAGCAATCTCTATTTAAGCTATTGTATTCTCAAGGCATTTTATCCCTTTGAGAAAGTTTTCTCACTTTACTGAGAAAACTTTCTCATGCTTTTAAGAATAAATTCTCATCATATTGAGAATTAAATCTCAATATGATGAGAATTTAGTATCATCTAAATAAAAAAAAAGAAGGGTACTATCTTCTATAAGATAGCCCTTATTAATTTTTAAATATTTTCAAAATGAAACAAAAAATTTTTCAGAAAAAAGTAGCCTATCGCTTTAAGCGTTTTGCTCGTAAAAGTTACAGTATGTTCAACAGTATGCATCAAGAAGTGAACATCGGAGTTATCTCAGGATTGGTATTGTTTACGGCCTATTCAAGTACGGCAAATGCACAAAACACTCCTCAAAACCCGGTTGCCAAAGAAACAATGCTAGAAGAAGAACTAGATGAAGTGATGGTGACAGCCTCTAAAACAGAGAGTCCAGCCAATAGAGCAGCCAAGTTAGTGACGGTTATCAGCAAAAAAGAGATTGCGAAAGCGCCCGTAAAAAGCATTCAAGATTTATTGGTATATTTTGCCAACGTAGACGTTATTCAACGTGGCGGAAACGGTGTACAAGCAGACATTTCTATCCGAGGAGGCTCGTTCGACGAGAATGCAGTTCTTATCAATGGAATCAACCTCTCCAATTCACAAACAGGACACTACAGTTTTGACCTTCCTATCAGCCTTTCAGACATTGAACGTATTGAGATTATTCATGGGCCCTCAGCCTTAATCTACGGAGCTGGCGCTTTCTCCGGCGGAATCAACATCATCACTAAAAAAGAGATTTCAGAGCGGCTATATGCCAAAATAGAAGGTGGCATGCACAAACTCAGAGGATTCGAGATGCGTGGTGGAGCCAATCTAGGTATCACCTCAAACACGCTATCAGTGAGCAGCAATTCTTCTGACGGATACATGGCTAATACTGATTACAATATGTATAACGCGTTGTGGCAAACCCGCTTTAATTTCTCTCGTCAGTCACGACTAGACCTTCAATTGGGCTACAATGACAAACAGTATGGGGCCAATAACTTTTATTCCGGCAAACACCCCAACCAATATGAGCGTACTAGCTCGTATATGGGAACTCTGAAGGGTGAGTTTGGCGACAAATTGAAATTTATCCCTATCCTGTTTTGGAACCGTCATAAAGATCAGTTCGATTTAATTAAAGATACTGATACCGGTCGCAATTATCATCAGAACGACATGTATGGCGCCAACCTGATTCTATCTTATCGTTCGTTTCTGGGAACTACAAATTTAGGTGGAGAATGGCGAAGAGAAGAAATAATGAGCACTAAACTCGGCTATCCAATGGCCAAGCCTCATGGCAAATATACGATGTATGATGATCGAACGAACACTAGTATCACACTAGAACACAGTGCTTCTATCGGACGCTTAACTTTATCGGGGGGAGTAATGATGTATCACACAAGTTTACTTGAGGGGAAATATAAATTCTATCCTTCGGCAAGCGTTACTTACCGAGCAACAGATCGTTTCAATCTATCTTCTTCGTGGAGCATGTCTACCCGCATCCCTACCTTTACGGATTTGTTTTACACCACGGAAACGCATAATGGAAACAGTGGTCTGAAACCAGAGCGATCTCAATCGATTGACTTGGCTCTAAAATACAACACTGATTATTTCAGCGCTTATGTCACCGGTTTCCTTCAATGGGGAAGAGATATGATTGACTGGGTAAAAGCACAACCAACAGATGAAAAATGGTCATCATGGAATTTATCGAAGCTAAACACACAGGGCATTGAAGCAGGCGTGAGATTCCCATTGGCAAGTTTAATGCCAGCCTTAGGTGAAAACAGTTCGTTGAACATCGATTATACACGTATGCACCAAAATCATGATGCCCGTGATTTAATTTCCAATTATGCATTAAATTACTTACGTGATAAGTTTACCGTCCGCTTTGACCATCAACTCTGCAAAAACCTCTCAGCAGGTTGGTACTTCCGTTACCAAAAGCGAATGGGAATGTATGAAAAATATGTCGGTAAGAATAAAATTGGAGATGAATCTTATCCGGCATTCTCGACACTCGACCTAAAACTCAATTACAATTATAAAGATATGTCGTTCAATCTCAATCTAAACAATATATATGATACGCAATACTTTGATCTCGGCAATATCCCTCAACAAGGGTTCTGGCTGTCAGCTGGTGTCGTTTATCGATTGAAATAAAGTGAAGTTAGAGATAATAACCAAACTGGATTATTAAAAATGTCCCCTCTCAGCTACCTTGTCTGAGAGGGGACATCTAAATTATATTATATGCTTACTAAAATCCGGCAGTATGTTACATCCGTCCTCCACCCAAAGCCTGATACAATGTTATCACGCCCTGAATCTCTGTAAATCGGTTAGCTACCTGAGACAGTTTTGCATTAAGCAAGGTCTGTTCTGCAGTCAAAACTTCCAAATAAGTAGTGCTATTACCATGCTTCATCAAGAGACTTGTGCTTCTGGCAGCAGTCTGCAAAGCCGTAACCTGCTTATCAAAGAAAGCCGATTTTTCACGAGCAGTCTGATATTGTACCAAGGCTTGATTTACTTCAACACCAGCATTCAACAAAGTCTGTTGAAAACTTAACTTAGCTTCTTCCTGTTGTGCTTTCGCTATTTTCAATTGAGCAATGTTTACCCCTTTATTAAATAAAGGCTGTGTCAGAGAAGCTACTGCAGAAGCAATAAACTTTCCTGGATTCACAATCATACCTCCGGCACTATTTGTCCATCCTGCGCTACCACTTAATGTAATAGATGGATAGAAAGCTGCGCGAGCCGCATTCGTTGAATAGAATGCTTGTGCTAAAGAAAACTCAGCACTACGTACATCGGGACGATTTGACAATAACTGCAAAGGAACCCCTACTGAAAAATCTTCGGGTAACTGCTGACCATCAAGTTTTCCGCGTTGTACTTTACGAGGCGTTTCTGCCAGTAACAAAGCCATGGAATTCTCTAGCTGATTGATCTGTTCTTTCAAATCAAGTACGGCAGTACATATATTATAATAGGTAGCTTCCGTCTGTGCCAATCCAGCTTCAGTCATCATACCAGCTTTCTTCATCGCACGAGCCGTCCGGACACTCTCCTTCCAAGCAGCTTCGGTTGATACAGATATTTCATATTGAGCATCAAGCATCAATAGGGTATAATAGTTATTAGCTACAGCCGACACTAATTGTGTTTTCACAGCCTGTTCATACTCTTTGCTTTGCTCATAAGCCGCCTTAGCACGACGCTTAGCAGTAGTTACCTTTCCAAAAACATCCAATTCCCATGAAGCTGTCACAGGTAATGAATAAGTCTGCGTTGCCTTACTATGATCGAAGCTACTTACAGCGCCTTCTGGTGCTAGAAACAAAGAAGGTAAATAAGAAAGACGGGCTGTCATTAATGAAGCCTCTGCTTCTTTCACACGGAGATGAGCCGTTCGCATATCGGTGTTCCAGACTAATGCAGAATCAATTAAGTTCTGCAAATACGAATCCGTAAAGACCTCTCTCCACGAGAGGTTTCCGAAATTCGCCGTATCGGCGGAAGCAACAGTTTCGCTACCATAAAGCCCTTCAGGGACTTCCGATGCCGGTTTATATTTATTGTAAATCCCGCAACTGCTCAATACAAGTGTTGCTGCAGATAAAATGATTATTTTCTTCATGCTAAATTATTTTTATTCAGGTAGGAAAAACACAGAAGAAACGTTCCTATTCCGCCGTGGGGATTAAGCAAAATAATCGTTTCTCTGCGAAATCCTTACCCAAAAACATCATTTATCAATCTTTACTTTTAGCTTTAGATTTTTCTTCGTCGCTAATTTTCATTTCTTCTTCGATCTGCCAATCTTCAGTAGGTACTGTTTGCTCAGGACGCAAACGCTCTTGCAACCATTGGAAGGCAATAAACAAAGTAGGAACAATGAAAAGTAACGCCAGCGTACCAATAGTCATACCACCGACTACACCAGTACCCAAAGAACGGTTACCATTAGCACCTACACCACTTGATAACATCAATGGGAACAAACCAAAAATCATAGTCAACGCAGTCATCAAAATAGGACGAAGACGAGCCTTAGCCGCACTTACAGCTGAAGCAATCAATCCCATACCTGCCTTACGACGTTCTGCAGCATACTCAGTCAACAAGATAGCAGTCTTTGCCAACAAACCAATCAACATGATTAAACCTGTCTGCAAGTAAATGTTATTTTCCAATCCAAACATTCTGGCAAAAAGGAAACTTCCCATCAAGCCACAAGGCACACTTAACAACACCGCAAAAGGAATAATGAAGCTCTCATACAAAGCACTCAATATGAGGTAAATCATGAGAAAACAGATTCCGAAAATAATAGTAGTTGTACCACTTTGTTCATTTTCCTCACGAGTGATACCACCGAAATCATAACCATATCCTTTTGGCAGCGCTTGCGCAGCAGTTTCTTGCACAGCTTTGATCGCATCTCCCGAACTATATCCTGGTGCTGGCATTGCATTCACAGCTATAGAATTATACATATTGAAACGGCTTAATGATTCAGCGCCATAGCTACGTGTCAACGTAACAAACTGACTCAAAGGTGCCATTTCACCATTCGCCATACGAACAAAAGCATTGTTCAATGAAGTCTCATCAAGACGGTATTGTGGGTCTGCTTGAATCATTACTCTATACACTTTAGAGAAACGATTGAAGTTAGATACATACTGACCTCCATAATATCCAGATAAAGTACTAAGCACTTCATCCGGTGTAATACCCGCACGCTTACATTTAGCAGGATCGACTTCAACGGTCCATTGCGGATAACGAACATCAAATGTAGAGTAGGCCATTGAAATTTCAGGACGTTGATTTAACGCACCCAGATATTGCTGAGTTTTACCGAAAAATTCGTTGATATCTCCTCCCTGCTTATCTTGCATATGAAGTTCCAACGCATTACCCATACCATAGCCAGGAATCATACCCGGTGAAATGGCAAAGATATTCGCATCTTTTATATCAGCCGTACGACCATAAACTTGACCAATTACTGCTTGAACATTATCTTCCGCATTCGGACGTTCATCCCATGGTTTTAGTTTCAATACAAACAGACCAAAAGAACTTCCTTGTCCAGACAATAAACCGTAGCCTGCAACTTTCTGTATGTGTGCAATCTGCGGGATACCAAACAAACGTTTTTCAATGTTCTTCATTACTTCATTAGTCGTATGCAAAGAACTACCAGGAGCTGTGTTTATATTAACAAATACCACTCCCTGATCTTCATCTGGCACCAAACTAGTCTTCGTAGTATTCATTAAAAGTACCAAAACCACTACCGAACCAACCAACAATGACCAAGCTAACCATCTACGTTTGATAAAGATTAATACAATATTCTTGTATTTATCTACCATAACGTCAAATGCTGAATTGAACGCTTTACGGAAACGTGCAGCAAAATTGGTCTTTTGCGTACCGTCTTCATTTATATAAGGTCTCAAAAGCAAAGCACATAAAGCCGGACTTAGTGTTAACGCGTTAACAGCTGAAATACCTACGGCAACTGCCATTGTCAGACCAAACTGAGTATAGAATGTTCCGGAAGTACCTCCCATAAATGATACCGGAATAAATACAGCCATAAACACCAACGAAGATGTAATAACAGCATTACTAATACCCTTCATAGCATCTATACTTGCCATATATGACGATCTATACCCGACATCAAATCGAGCTTGAACCGCCTCTACGACAATAATGGCGTCATCGACCACAGTACCAATCACAAGCACAAGTGCAAATAGCGTAAGCAGATTTATACTAAACCCGGCTATCGCCATAAACGCAAACGTACCGACAAGCGAAACTACGACACCCACCAAAGGAATTAGTGTAGATCTTAAATCCTGCAAAAAGAAATAGACGACAAGGATAACCAAAATGATAGCCTCAATCAAAGTCTTGACCACCTCATGAATCGATGCAAACAAAAAGTCATTAGAACTCATCATTTGCGTCAATTGCACACCTTTAGGAAGATCTTTACGTGCTTCATCCAGCAATTTATCAATTTTTTGATTGACTTCAGTTGCATTTGAACCTGCTGTCTGGTAAATCATGCAAGAAATACCAGGATGACCATCCATATCACCATGAAAGGCATAGCTATTTTGTCCTAGTTTTATTTCTGCAACATCTTTTAGTTTCAAGACTTCACCATTATCAGTAGAACGAATAACAGTATTTCCAAATTCTTCAGGCGTAATCAAGCGTCCTTTGTATTTCATCGTATACTGATAAGTTTCATCGGAATTTTCACCAAATGACCCTGTAGCCGATTCTATATTTTGTTCAGCAAGCACACGTGTGATATCAGAAGGAACTAACTTGTACTGTGCCATCACATCCGGTTTCATCCACACACGCATACTATAATCACCTCCCATAATCATCATATCACCCACACCGGATATACGAAGTATTTCTGGTTTTAAGTTGATACTAATATAATTAGAGAGAAAGTTCTCATCATAACTATCATCAGGGCTAGACAAAGAGAACATCTGCAAGATACTAGTCTGACGTTTAGACGTTGTCACACCGACCTGAGTCACCTCAGCAGGTAGCTGTCCGGTTGCTCTAGATACGCGGTTTTGAACATTAACAGCCGCCATGTCAGGATTTGAACCTTGCTTAAAATAGACCGTAATAGTTACTGTTCCAGCGTTCGTAGCGCTAGAAGTCATATAAGTCATATCCTCAACACCATTAATTGCTTCTTCCAAAGGAGCAATTACACTTTTTTGCAAAGTCTCCGCACTTGCACCAAAGTAAGTTGTAGTCACCGTGATGGTTGGCGGAGCAATATCCGGATATTGTTCAACGGGCAGGCTAAACAGCCCGATGATACCCACAACGACAATCGTTATTGAAATAACTGCCGATAATACGGGGCGTTCAATAAAAGTTCTTAAATTCATGAATTAGTCCTCCTTTGTTTAGTTTTCGACTGATTCAGTAGATGTAGGTGCTTGTGTAGTTTTTGCCACAATTGGAGTACCTTCGCGCAACATTCCTACTCCTTCGGCTACAATTATATCACCCGATTCGAGACCTTCATTCACTATAAATTCCCGACCACCATTCACAGGGGTCACTTGCACTAAGCAAGATTGCGCTTTGCCATCTACCACTTTATAGGCATATCTCTTATCTTGTATTTCAAATGTAGCGGCTTGAGGAATAACCAAAGCTCCATTTTTCTGCACTGGAATGACAATATTACCTGCGCCACCACTATGCAACAATCCCTCTTTATTAGCAAAAACTGCACGTAAGCTAACAGTACCTGTTGCACGGTCAATAACTCCGCTAATGGACTCTATCTTTCCTTTTTCAGGGTAAGCAGATTTATCATTCAACAGCAAATCAATAGCTGGCATATTTTTCAAGGCCTCATTCTGAGAACCATACTGACGAATTAAGCCTAATAACTGATTTTCTGTCATTGAAAAATAAACATACATGTCTGAGTTGTCAGAAACTGTAGTCAATGGTTCTGGCAAACTAGAGCTAACTAGTGCACCTACACGATAGGGCAATGTACCAACTACTCCGTTAGCAGGACTCTTCACCACCGTATAAGAGAGGTTATTACGAGCGTTCACTTCCTGCGCCTTAGCTTGCGCCAATTGGGCCTTTGCGGCAAGGAGAGCATTTTTTGCTGTACTCAGATCGAAAGCAGAAACTACATTCTCATTAAATAACTCTTGCTTACTATCATATGTAAGTTGCGCTGTTGCCAAGGAAGCTTTAGCGGATTCTACATTAGCTACCGCTGTCTGCAACGCTGCTTGATAAGGAACTTGATCAATAATGAACAATGTCTGTCCATTCTTCACTTGCTGTCCTTCAGTAACACTTACCTTTGTTAACATACCGCCTACTTGCGGATAAATATCAATGTCCTGACGTCCACGGATAGTCGCAGAATAAGTGCTTGAAATCATCCGATTAGTCGGTGAAACGGTCATTACTTCATATCCTGCTTGCATTTGTGCAGGTGGGGCTTGCTTACAACCTGTAGCTACAGCTACTAAGCCGAGCAAGAATAACCCAATTTTCATTTTACAAACCTTTTTACTCATCATATTACCTATTATATTTTTTATCGCGGCAAAGGTACACAGTTTTTGCTACAGAAAACTGGTCAATGTGTTTCAAGTTTTGTTCAATTTAGGAACATTAAAGCTAATATTTAGCAAAAAAGTCCTATTTTTGTAGACTAAACAAGAAATTTATATGAAACAGCCCCATTCCAGCCTCGCCATTTTGAGAGAATCTTTTGCTGCCGGAAGTGACGAAGATCTTTCAACTATTATACATCGCCTTTGGAAGCTAGAAGGAGGAGCCATTTATTTCTGCCAGAGCGGTTGGGCACATGTTACTATCGATTTAAAAGAATATGAAATAGTAAAAAACACACAAGTAGTTTTACTTCCTGGAAGTATTATTCGTGTCAACGGTTCAAGTAGCGATTTCAAGTATTCATTTTTCGGGTTTCCCAAAGACATGTTCCGTGAAGCATGCCTTCGGTTCGACCCTCTCTTCTTCCATTTTTTGAAAGAGAAACCCTGCTACGTTCTTCCCGATGAGGACACAGGAACGATTAACGGACTGATACAGGCTGCTACAGCCATTTATAATGATCGTGAAAACCGATTCCGCAGCCAGATAGCCAAAAATCATCTTCAGTCTTACATGTTGAACATTTACGATAAGTGTTACCGCTATTTTGGAAAAAAAGAGATAGAAGGCGTCAGCCGTCAGGACGAAATCTTCAAAGCTTTTATAGCTTCTGTACACGAAAACTGTATTTCGGAACGTGAGGTAACTTTCTATGCTAATAAACTTTGTATTTCAACCAAATACCTAACGGGCATCTGTAGAAGCGTTACGGGAGATTCGGCAAAAAAATTAATCGATGACTTTGCTATTCTAGAAATAAAAGTGCTCCTACAATCTACCGAACTCACGATGCAAGACATTGCCGACAAACTAGGCTTCCCCGATCAATCGTACTTGGGCAGATACTTCAAACGACATGAAGGCATGTCACCGAAAGAATATCAAAATAAATATGTGATGTAGTTGATGAATGAGGTGAGATAAGGAAAGATTTGGCAGGATGTTACAACTTTAATAGAAATTACCATAGAATCACAATAATTCATAACTATTATTCCTACATTTGCAATAAAATGATAACTTGATAATATAAATTTGATATCATGGCAAAAATTACTAAAGAAGCTGCTTTGCTCTATCACTCTCAAGGCAAACCCGGCAAAATAGAAGTGGTTCCTACCAAACCTTATAGTACACAAACTGATCTATCATTAGCTTACTCACCTGGTGTTGCAGAACCTTGTCTCGAAATTGAGAAAAATCCACTAGATGCTTATAAATACACAGCAAAAGGAAATTTAGTAGCTGTTATATCTAATGGTACAGCTGTACTCGGGCTAGGGGACATTGGTGCATTAAGTGGTAAACCGGTTATGGAAGGCAAAGGTTTACTTTTCAAAATATATGCTGGAATAGACGTTTTTGATATTGAAGTAAACGAAAAAGATCCTGAAAAATTTATTGCTGCAGTTAAAGCTATCGCTCCTACTTTTGGAGGGATTAATTTGGAAGATATTAAAGCTCCAGAATGTTTTGAAATAGAACGTCGTCTGAAAGAGGAACTAGACATACCAGTCATGCACGATGATCAGCACGGGACAGCTATCATATCTAGTGCGGGACTTGTGAATGCACTAGAAGTGGCTGGAAAGAAAATTGAGGAGGTTAAAATCGTAGTAAATGGTGCAGGTGCTTCTGCTGTGTCTTGCACTAAATTATATGTATCTCTTGGTGCTCGTCTTGAAAACATCGTTATGGTTGATAGTAAGGGGGTAATAAGTCAAACCCGTACTGACCTCAATGAACAAAAAAAATATTTTGCTACTAGCCGAACTGATATTCACACTCTTGAAGAAGCAATCAAAGGTGCGGATGTCTTTTTAGGTTTATCAAGAGGAAATGTTTTGAGTCAAGCGATGGTTCAAAGTATGGCTCCGATGCCGATTGTATTTGCACTTGCTAATCCAACACCCGAAATCTCTTACGAAGATGCTATGGCTGCTCGCCCAGACGTATTGATGGCGACCGGACGCTCTGACTATCCAAATCAAATTAATAATGTAATTGGATTCCCTTATATTTTTCGTGGCGCCTTAGACACTCATGCCAAAGCGATTAACGAAGAAATGAAAATTGCAGCAGTACATGCCATTGCCAATCTTGCCAAACAACCGGTTCCGGATGTAGTTAATGCTGCTTATCATGTTAATAACTTCTCTTTCGGTCCGGAATACTTTATCCCTAAACCAGTGGACCCACGACTCATCACCGAAGTATCTTGTGCAGTAGCTAGAGCAGCTATGGAAAGTGGGGTGGCGCGTACTCACATTGACAACTGGGATAATTACTGCGTACATTTACGCCAATTAATGGGCTACGAATCCAAATTAACTCGTCAACTTTATGATACTGCCCGCCGAAATCCTCAACGAGTAGTATTTGCCGAAGGCGTTCATCCGAATATGTTAAAAGCAGCCGTAGAGGCTAAAGCTGAAGGCATTTGCCACCCCATCTTATTAGGGAATGACGATGCAATCAATGAACTAGCCAAAGAACTAGACCTAAGTTTGGAAGGAATCGAAATAGTCAACCTACGCCACCCTGACGAGACAGAACGTCGCGAACGTTACGCTAGAATCCTAGCTGAAAAACGAGCACGTGAAGGATTTACCTATGAAGAAGCCAATGATAAAATCTTCGAACGAAACTACTTCGGTATGATGATGGTCGAAACAGGAGATGCTGACGCATTTATTACAGGACTTTATACACGATATAGTAATACAATTAAAGTTGCGAAAGAAGTCATTGGCATACAACCGGAATTCAAACATTTTGGAACCATGCACATCCTCAATTCCAAAAGGGGAACTTTCTTTTTGGCCGACACGCTAATTAACCGTCATCCAGACACAGAAACACTAATAGATATAGCTAAGTTATCTGAGAAAACTGTCCGTTTCTTCAATCATACACCAGTGATTTCTATGCTTTCATATTCGAACTTCGGCGCTGACTCAATGGGTAGTCCTGTTCAAGTTCATCAAGCTGTTGAACACTTACAGAACGAATACCCTGCACTTGCGATTGATGGTGAGATGCAAGTAAACTTTGCTATGAATCGTGAACTGCGTGATGCTAAATACCCCTTTACCCGATTAAAGGGAAAAGATGTAAATACTTTAATTTTCCCGAATTTAAGTTCGGCTAATGCCGGATACAAATTACTTCAAGCTATGGATCCTGATACTGAATTTATCGGCCCTATCCAGATGGGATTGAATAAACCGATACATTTCACTGACTTTGAAAGTTCGGTTCGCGACATTGTCAACATTACAGCCGTAGCAGTAATCGACGCGATTGTGGATAAAAAGAAAAATGCAGCAAAAGATAAACACTAAAAAAACAGGCATGAAAAGACCTCTATCTAAATCACAGATTGTTTGCATCAGCCTGCTTTGGATCGCACTTTGCTATTTAGTATTAACAAAAGCGGAACGCATTGATGGAATGACTATCGTTATGCTAATCATTTCAGCAGCATTAGTATTTATTCCCGTGTATAAGTCGATAAAAAAGAAGTAAAAAATATCTTTTTCTCTGTTTTTAGTGCGATAAAATATCAAATTCAATATTTTATCACACTTTTATTTATAATCTGTTTGGTTTTTAAATTATAATCTTTACTTTTGCACCCGCATACAAAAGAAATAGATCGTCGAATTTACAACAACCAATAAAAAGAAATAGATTATGAACGCACAAAAGGTCCTAAACGACCTGAAAAGGAGGTTCCCAAATGAGCCAGAGTATCATCAAGCAGTAGACGAAGTATTATCAACAATTGAAGAAGAGTATAACAAACACCCGGAGTTCGACAAAGCAAATTTAATCGAACGTCTGTGTATTCCCGACAGAGTGTATCAATTCCGTGTTACTTGGATGGACGACAAAGGTAACGTTCAAACAAATATGGGATATCGTGTTCAACACAACAACGCTATTGGTCCTTACAAAGGGGGCATACGTTTTCATTCTTCAGTGAATCTTTCTATCTTGAAGTTTCTTGCGTTTGAACAGACCTTCAAGAATGCACTTACCACCCTACCTATGGGAGGTGGTAAAGGAGGTTCGGACTTCTCTCCTCGAGGAAAATCAAATATGGAAGTCATGCGATTTGTGCAAGCTTTCATGTTAGAATTGTGGCGCCATATTGGTCCGGAAACTGATGTTCCTGCTGGTGACATTGGCGTAGGAGGTCGTGAAGTTGGCTTTATGTTCGGAATGTACAAAAAACTAGCTCACGAATTCACCGGAACATTAACTGGAAAAGGGCGTGAATTCGGTGGCTCATTGATTCGTCCAGAAGCGACTGGTTATGGCAATATTTATTTCCTGATAGAGATGCTAAGAACAAAAGGAACTGACCTAAAAGGTAAAACTTGCTTAGTTTCAGGATCAGGAAATGTGGCTCAATACACTATTGAAAAAGTGATCGAACTAGGAGGAAAGGTAGTGACTTGTTCTGATTCAGGAGGTTATATCTATGATCCTGAAGGAATAGATCGCGAAAAGTTAGATTACATCATGGAATTAAAGAACATGTATAGAGGTCGCATCCGTGAATATGCAGAGAAATACGGCTGTAAGTATGTGGAAGGAGCTAAACCATGGGGGGAAAAATGTGACATAGCGCTTCCTTCTGCCACTCAGAATGAGCTTAACCAAGATCATGCACGCCAATTGGTATTAAACGGCTGCATAGCTGTATCTGAAGGAGCAAACATGCCATCTACACCAGAAGCCATAAAAGTGTTCCAAGATGCTAAAATTCTATATGCTCCAGGTAAAGCAGCAAATGCTGGAGGCGTATCGGTATCGGGACTTGAGATGACTCAAAACTCAATTAAGCTGAGCTGGAGTGCCGAAGAAGTGGACGAAAAATTAAAAAGTATAATGAAAAACATTCATGAAGCTTGTGTACAATATGGTACTGAGGCTGATGGATATGTCAACTATGTAAAAGGTGCCAATGTAGCTGGATTCATGAAAGTAGCCAAAGCCATGATGGGCCAAGGTATTTTATAATCAACAAATAATTAGTAAGCTTTAGTTATTTAAAATAAAAAAACTCTCGCCTTTCGGAAGGAAGAACGGGAGTTTTTTCATATTCAATTAATCACCTTTAGGCATCAAAACAACTCCCACCTTCTTTCTTCCATCCATTTTAACGACTAATGGTTTATTAAAACGAACATGACGAAGATAAGCTGTTTCTTCTACAGCAGGCTGGCTGTCAAGAAACTCTTGATCATAGACTCCATCATTTATAAAAGCATTAATTGTAAAATACCCAACTCCGAATGAAGTTAAATTCTGGAAAAAGTGTGTTCCTTGACTAGGATCTACTCTATAATTTGTCAGGCCGGCTTCAACGATCACACGAGCAGCTGAAATATGTGGCCATTTTACAGGGATTCCCAACCAAGTATCACTACTTCCCCATCGCCCAGGGCCAACTAATACATAGTTCTTTCCAGCATCTAAAAATTGCTGATTCATCTTTTCTATTTCCCAAGCAATTGCCTGATTGTTGGATGCACTATATAGCTCTGTCTTTACATAAATAAGATCATAAATATCATTCATGACCCCATGCCCCAATGAATTATTGGAACGAAGAATAACTTCTTCATCGGGTATCTTACTTAAATCTTCATCTAATACTTCTTTAGTATCCACTATCGGGCGAATTTGCAAAAGATAAAAAACACCCGTTTTATCCTGCTCACGGCTCAATGTTGCAGCAAACTCTATTTCAATGGGACGACGCATTTCTTGTTCACCATACTTCAAAACTAGTTGCAATATCCTTGCCAATGGAAAAACATCATGTTGTAGAATATTCGCAAACGTGATCACCTTACGTCCCCCAGGATATAATCCGTCACGAATTACTTGGTCGTATGGATCGTAAGTAGAGGCTATATAACGCAAAGAGCCGTCACTTTCGGCCTCCTTTACCGGAAGTTTTAATAAATTGAATCCATCATCAATAGAAAAATCATGGCCTACATTTTTCAAGTCTAACGCATAAAAGCGAGTTTGGGTCTCCTTTAATGCTATTTCCATTTCACTCGTTTGCAAGACATTATTCGGATGATAAGGCGAGAAGCGAAGCGTCATACCCCCATCGACGATGTATTTACCCAAACCTAACGCCAAATTCACCGTACCTTCTTCTGCTTTTTCATCCCCCAGCGGATAATAATTCAACGAACGCGCTACTCCAGACATAGATGGATAATAGCGTTCACCATACTGATTACCCACTACTTCTTGTAGAATAACTGCCATCTTTTCTTGGTCAATGACATTGGAAGTCGCTTGCATATAAGCTTTACTGTCTCGAAAATAGACTGAAGCATAAACACCTTTAATCGCATCAGAAAGCATACGAAGCATTTCATATCGATCATCCAAATAAGGTATCATGTAAGTGCTGTAAATACCAGCGAAAGGCTGATAATGGGAATCTTCTAACAAAGAAGAAGAACGAACAGCTATGGGAGACTTTACAACATCAAAAAAAGTAAAAAAGTCCTCTACCAAGCGATCAGGTAATTTCGCTTTGAGAAAATATCTCAGAATTGTATCATCATCAGCATCCTCCGATAACGCTATCTGATACAAGCCATTCGTTTCCATAAATTCATCAAAGACGTCTGTACACAACACTACCGTCTTTGGAATGACTACTTGAGCATTCTCAAACTCTTCAAATTCAGAATAGCGTTTCACCATATTATCAATAAAAGCAAGACCACGCCCCTTTCCGCCCAAAGACCCATCTCCGATACGAGCAAAATTGGAATAACGGTCGAAACGATCACGCTTAAACACGGCTACAACTCCCTGATTTTTCATCTTTCGGTATTTCACAATGGCCTCAAATATAATTAGTCGATGAGCATCAGCATCTTGTAGACTGCTCCAAGTGATGGGTTTAAGAAACTCAGCCACAGGAAACATGGCGCGTGAATAAAGCCAACGCGACACATGGTTCCGACTGATGTGATAAAGAAAAGACTCAGCGGGCAATGCAAATAGGATATTTTGTAACTCTTTTAGGTTTCGCACATGAGCAATTTCTTCACCGGTCTCGGGATTACGAAACACAAAATCGCCAAAACCAAAATTATCAGAAACAATACGACGCAGATCAACATCCATCTTCTTTGAGTTTTTGTCGATGAAACTCGCACCATACTTGGCTGCATAAGAAGCATTTTCGGATTCGGAAGACTGAATGATTAAAGGCACAAAGGGATCGTTCTTCCGAATAGTAGCACAAAGTTTAATACCCGCCAAACCATCCTTTTCACCTCGTTCCACTTTTGGAAAGCGGACATCAGTAATTACTCCTAGAATATTATTCTGATATTTCTGATAAATCTCTATGGCTTCTTGATAAGTACGAGCCAAGACTATTTTAGGACGTCCACGCATACGAAGTGTACGCTGATGAGCATTCAATGCTTCGGTAGAGAACTCCTGACTTTGCTTCAACACAAATTTATATAGATTGGGAAGAATAGAAGAGTAAAATCGAATACCATCTTCCACTAAGAGTATCATCTGCACCCCCACTTCCTGCACATCATGTTCCAAGTTCATCTTATCTTCAATCAACTTGATAATCGAAAGCAGTAAATCCGTATTCCCTAACCAACAAAATACATAATCAAAAGCACTAAGATCTTCATTGATAATACGTTTGGTGATACCATGACTGAAAGGAGTGAGAATAACAATAGGAATCTGTTCATACTTTTCTTTTATATGACGACCGATATCAAAACTATCATTATCTGCAGTACCCGGCATACAAATAACCAAATCATACGGCATACTATCGAGCTGTGAAAGTGCTTCTTCTTCAGTAGATACCTGAGAAAAACGAGGAGGATAACGAAGAGACAAAGAGGTATATTCATTAAATATCTTTTCATCAATGCGACCGTCATCTTCAAGCATAAACGCATCGTATGGATTGGCTATGAGAAGGATGTTAAATATACGCCGGGTCATCAAGTTCGCAAATTGCGTATCCTTAAAATAAAGTTGATTTAATTTATACTTACTGAGCATAACTATTCTCCTTTCTTTATACTATACATAGAATCGTTTATAAAATAACGGAGTCACTATTCTACTCCGTAAAAAGAGACATTTCTTTTCAAACAGATTTCTAATAGAACTATCCATAGCACGATTTGGTTGTTGTTTATGTCGCAAAGTTAATTTTTTAAATCTCATCTCCCATGATCTTCTTTATAAAATGTTGTTGCTTATCGTTTATTATTTTGTAGTTTTGTGTCTTAATATTTAATTTCGAAACAACTTTATCGGTATGAAAAAAGTAACTTTACTTATGAGTGGAATCTTAATCACATCCTGTGCTACTCAACAGAAAAAGCCTATCTATCCGGAAACTGCCAAAGTAGATACAGTAGATGTGTACTTTGGAACACAAGTACATGATCCTTATAGATGGCTTGAAAATGACACAAGTGCAGCTACCGCTGCTTGGGTTGAAGCACAAAACAAGGTAACGAATGAATATCTGAATCAAATTCCCTTCCGCCAAACACTTTTGAATCGTTTGACAACATTGGCAGATTATGAAAAGATTAACGCACCTTTCAAAAAACATGGGAAATATTATTTCAGCAAGAATGATGGTTTGCAGAACCAAAGTGTATTCTATGTACAGGACTCATTAAATTCAGAACCTCGCGTTTATCTCGATCCTAATCAGCTTTCAACTGACGGTACAGTTGCACTTACTGGACTTTATTTCTCACACAATGGGAAATACATTGCCTATAGTATTTCTAGAAGTGGCTCAGATTGGTCTGAGATATACGTAATGGATACAGCAACTGGCAAACTGCTTAAAGACCATATCGTATGGGCCAAATTTAGTGGAGCAGCTTGGCAAGGAGATGGCTTTTACTATAGCGCGTATGATGCGCCTTCGAAAGGAAAAGAATTTTCGAATGTAAATGAGAACCACAAAATATATTTTCACAAGATTGGCGAACCTCAATCTTCAGACAAGCTTATTTATCAGAATCCTAACTATCCGAAACGTTTCTATACTGCGGAGACAAGCGAAAACGAACAAATTCTTTTCTTAACTGAATCCGGAGCAGGAAGAGGAAATAATTTATTTATCAAAGATTTAAGTAAATCAAATTCTACATTCACACAGCTTACTACTGACTTCGATTTCCAATATATGCCTATTGAAGTTATTGGCAACCAAATGTATATATTCACCAACTACGGCGCTCCGAAAAACAGAATCATGACTGCCGATATAAACCATCCAAAGTTGGAAGATTGGAAAGAACTTATTCCAGAATCAGATGCTGTGCTATCGGAAGCAGAAGTCATTGGTGGAAAGCTATTTCTCACTTACGATAAAGATGCTTCGAACCATGCCTATGTATATACGTTGGAAGGTAAAAAATTACAAGAAATCAAATTACCTTCACTCGGATCTGTAAACTTCAGCGGTGACAAAGATGACAAAGAATGCTTCTTTAGCTTTACCTCTTTTACCATACCAGGAGCAATCTATACTTATGATATGGATAAGAACTCATACAAACTCTATAAAGCTCCAAAAGTTCAATTCAACGCAGATGATTTTGTCACTGAACAAGTTTTCTTCCCCAGCAAAGACGGTGTAAAAATCCCGATGTTCTTGACGTATAAGAAGGGACTTAAAAAAGATGGTAGAAATCCAGTGTTCCTTTACGGATATGGTGGTTTCGCAATCAGTTTGAATCCAAGATTCAGTTCTTCACGCATCCCATTCCTTGAAAACGGAGGAATTTATGCTCAAGTAAACCTACGTGGAGGAAGCGAATACGGCGAAGCATGGCATATAGCAGGTACTAAAATGCAAAAGCAAAATGTGTTCAATGATTTCATCGCTTCAACCGAATATCTTATTAACCAGAAATATACTGATAAAGATAAAATAGCTATTGTGGGTGGATCCAACGGAGGACTTCTAGTAGGTGCATGTATGACCCAGCGCCCAGACCTCTTTCGCGTAGCGATCCCTGAAGTAGGTGTTATGGACATGCTTCGTTATCACAAATTTACTATTGGTTGGAACTGGGCAAGCGACTATGGAACGAGCGAAGACAGCAAAGAAATGTTTGAATACCTAAAAGGTTATTCTCCATTGCACAACCTAAAAGCCGGCACCAAATACCCAGCAACTCTTGTGACCACAGCAGATCATGATGATCGTGTTGTTCCTGCACATTCATTTAAGTTTGCCGCAACCTTACAAGCCGACAACGATGGCACGTATCCTACCCTAATCCGCATTGACAGTAAAGCGGGTCATGGAGCAGGAAAACCAATGACTAAAGTTTTGGAAGAACAAGCAGATATCTACGGCTTCATCATGTATAATCTAGATATGAAACCTACGTTCTAAATCCAAGGATAAGAGAAATATCATTTTATTATTATATTATCAAAAATTAAAGGTAAATCTGATTAGATATGAAAACTTTTCATATATTTGCAACATTAGCAGTTTACATTTTATCAGAATAACTTTAATAAAAAGAATATTATGAACATCCAAAAAATCATGTCCTCATTAGAGGCTAAGCACCCGGGTGAATTAGAGTACCTTCAAGCTGTGAAAGAAGTACTTCTTTCCATAGAAGACATCTATAACCAACACCCCGAATTTGAGAAAGCTAAGATTATTGAAAGATTGGTTGAACCCGATCGTATCTTTACTTTCCGTGTTACCTGGGTAGACGATAAGGGAGAAGTTCAAACCAACCTTGGCTATCGCGTACAATTTAACAACGCGATCGGTCCTTATAAAGGCGGCATTCGCTTTCATGCTTCCGTAAACCTCTCTATTTTAAAATTCCTCGGATTCGAACAGACCTTTAAAAATGCATTGACCACACTACCTATGGGTGGTGGCAAAGGTGGATCCGACTTTTCACCACGTGGCAAAAGTGATGCAGAAATCATGCGTTTCTGCCAAGCATTTATGCTCGAGCTTTGGCGTCATTTAGGACCGGATATGGATGTTCCGGCTGGTGATATCGGTGTGGGTGGACGTGAAGTTGGTTATATGTTCGGTATGTATAAAAAACTAACCCGAGAATTTACAGGAACATTTACAGGAAAAGGCTTAGAATATGGTGGCTCTTTGATCCGTCCTGAAGCTACAGGCTTTGGAGGGTTATATTTCGTAAACCAAATGCTAGAAGCGAAAAACATAGCCATCAAAGACAAGACTATAGCCATTTCTGGTTTCGGTAATGTGGCATGGGGAGCAGCTCTGAAAGCGACCGAACTAGGAGCCAAAGTTATCACCATTTCTGGACCTGATGGTTACATCTACGATCCAGATGGAATAAGCGGAGAAAAAATAGATTACATGCTTGAACTTAGAGCTTCTGGCGATGACATTGTAGCCCCTTATGCTGAGAAATATCCAAATGCAATTTTCGTTGAAGGGAAACACCCCTGGGAAGTTAAAGCTGATATTGCTCTTCCATGTGCTACACAAAATGAATTAAACGGTGAAGACGCAGCATGTCTAATCAAGAATAATGTGCTTTGTGTAGGTGAAATCTCTAATATGGGATGCACTCCTGAAGCTATTGACTTATTCATTGAGCATAAAATAATGTATGCTCCGGGTAAAGCGGTAAATGCAGGTGGTGTTGCCACTTCTGGTTTGGAAATGTCACAAAACGCTATGCATCTAAGCTGGAGTGCTGCTGAAGTAGATGAAAAACTTCACACAATTATGCATGGCATTCATGCACAATGTGTAAAATATGGTACTGAATCAGACGGATACATAAATTACGTAAAAGGTGCGAACATTGCGGGCTTCATGAAAGTGGCTCACGCAATGCTTGGACAAGGCGTTATTTGATACTTAAGTTTTTAAATGTCCTTTAAAGGACTTTGTTTAGTTGTATTTGTATTTGTGGTTTGCGCTACCGCCTCCTGTGACAGGACGCGGCAGCGCTATTTTTTTGATATTAACACATTTTTCAATGGAATTAATTATCTTTGTCGCATTATAATAGAAATAAACATAAAAATGCTACAACCAGAATTAAAACTCAGACGCGATAAAATTCGTAGCCTGATGGTATCGCAGGGCATCGACGCAGCCCTCATCACGTGTAATGCGAATTTAATCTACACGTATGGCTGTGTAGTTAGCGGCTATCTCTATCTTCCTCTTCACTCACCAGCATTGCTATTTTTCAAACGCCCCAATAATATTTCGGGAGAACATTCTTTCTCCATTCGTAAACCGGAACAAATTGTCGACATTCTGAAAGAAAAAGGGTTACCATTACCTACAAAGCTAATGCTAGAAGGCGATGAACTTCCTTATACTGAATATTGCCGCCTAGCTAATTTGTTTCCAGAAGTTGAAGTGGTGAATGGCACACCGCTCATTCGTGAGGCCCGCAGCATAAAGACAGCTATTGAGATTGAAATGCTACGCCGATCAGGAATAAACCACGCCAAAGCTTATCAACAAATCCCTAGTGTTTACCGTTCGGGGATGACAGATCTTGAGTTTTCTATTGAAATAGAACGCCTCATGCGCTTACAAGGTGGTCTAGGCATTTTCCGCGTTTTCGGAAGAAGCATGGAGATCTTCATGGGTAGCGTTCTATCAGGAGATAATGCCGGTTATCCTTCTCCGTATGATTTTGCTTTGGGCGGACGCGGGTTAGATCCAGCTCTTCCTGGAGGAGCAAACAACACATTACTTAAAGAAGGGCAAAGTGTTATGGTTGATCTTGGCGGTAATTTCAACGGATATATGTGTGACATGAGTCGCGTGTTCTCCATTGGGAAATTACCAGAAGAAGCTTACACAGCTCATCAGGTATGTCTTGACATTCAAGAAAAGATCGCTTCAATAGCAAAACCCGGTGTTACGTGTGAAAGTCTCTACGACACAGCTGTCGAAATGGCTACTAAAGCGGGGTTTGCTGATCAGTTTATGGGAACCGGGCAACAAGCCAAGTTTATAGGCCACGGCATTGGCCTTGAAATAAATGAAGCACCAGTTTTAGCTGCTCGAATGAAACAAGAATTGGAACCTGGTATGGTGTTTGCTCTCGAACCGAAAATCGTTATTCCAGGTGTAGGTCCTGTAGGAACTGAGAATTCTTGGGTAGTAACTAACGAAGGCTTAGATAAACTGACAATCTGTAATGAAGATATTATAGAGTTAGCATAAAAAAAGTCAATTTCAAAAATTACAAAGAAAATCCCTTATGTAAATGAGTGCTTACTTGGAAGTAAGGCAATTTACATAAGGGATTCTTTTATGCTTTTTTGCTAAGCCCCATCTTGGCTGCTCTTTGGAGCATAAATTCATGGGCAGCTTCATATTCGTTTGGAATAACACCATCTAAAATTGCATCCTTTATTGCACTTTTCAAAAGTCCCACTTCACGACAAGGTTCAAGACCGAATATTTCCATTATTTCTTCCCCACTCACTGGAGGCTGAAAATTACGAACTCGATCTTTTTCTTCCAAATCTTTCAATTTCTGACGAACCAACTGAAAATTATTCAGAAAGCGTTGCTTACGCTCCATGTTTTTTGAAGTGATATCTGCTTCACAAAGTGTCATCAGATCATCAATATCATCTCCAGCTTCAAAAAGTAATCGACGTACTGCAGAGTCTGTCACTACATCATCGGCTATCACAATCGGACGCATGTGCAAGCCCACCATTTTCTGCACATATTTCATTTTCTCATTCATCGGTAGCTTCATCTTTCGGAAGACATTCGGTATCATCTTCTCACCGATGAAGTTATGGTTCCTGAAGGTCCAGCCGGCTTTTGGCTCCCAGCGTTTAGTGACAGGTTTGGCCACATCATGAAGCAGTGCCGACCACCTCAACCAAAGATTATCAGTGTTTTTGCTAATATTATCAAGCACTTCCAATGTGTGATAAAAATTATCCTTATGTGATTTACCATTCCTTGTTTCTACGCCTTGCAAAGCAGCCAATTCAGGAAGAATCAACGGTAATAGTCCACATCTCTCCAAATCAATAAATCCCTTTGAAGGGACAGGAGAAAGAATGATTTTATTCAATTCATCTGCAATCCGTTCGCGTGAAATGATTTCAATTCTTTCCTTATTACGAGTAAGAGACTCAAAGGTCTTATCATCAATATAAAAGCCTAGTTGTGACGCAAAGCGAATACAACGCATCATTCTCAACGGGTCGTCACTGAATGTGATATCCGGATCAAGAGGAGTACGAATTGTTTTCTCTTTCATATCTGCTATGCCTCCGAACGGGTCAATGAGTTCGCCCAATCGATCTTTATTCAAGCATACTGCCATAGCATTAATGGTGAAATCTCTACGATTCTGATCATCCTCCAAGGTTCCATCCTCAACAATAGGCTTACGTGAGTCGCGTTGGTATGACTCTTTACGAGCACCCACAAATTCAACCTCAATACCCTTATATTTCACCTGTGCGGTACCAAAGTTTTTAAAAACAGCGACATGTGCACCACGTCCCAAATGTTTCCCCAAAGCTTCCGCCATGGCAATGCCACTCCCCACAACTACTACATCTATATCTTTAGAAGAACGCTGTAGAAACAAATCGCGCACATAACCACCCACTACGTAGCATTCTAGCCCCAGTGTATCGGCAGTTTTAGCAATCTCAATAAAAATTGGGGCGCTAAAATGCTGTTTCAGTTCTTCTTGTGTCAACTCAATCATCTTTTTTTCAATACTTAACGATCAGCGAGCATGTCCTCATTGCTTGACAATGAGCCTGTTCACCCATAAATGGATCAACGATCCCCACTAATACAAAATTAGAAGAGGCAAAATTACAAAAATAAGGGAATATATTTGTAATTTTGTCCCTATAATGTAAACCATAAACGAGTGATGAGAAAACTAATAATCTTCTTTTGCAGTGCACTAGCGTTAAGTGCCTGCGGAAATAGTATTGAGAAAAAAGCCAACGAAAAGCTGACAATTGCCCGTGCTGCTTATGAGCGTGGAGATTACGAAGAAGCTAAAAAACAAATTGACAGCATCAAAATTCTCTATCCAAAAGCATTTGAAACTCGCAAAGCCAGTCAAGAGCTAATGCTGG
The DNA here is from genome assembly GCA_023426145.1 of Bacteroidota bacterium. Classification (GTDB taxonomy): domain Bacteria; phylum Bacteroidota; class Bacteroidia; order Bacteroidales; family Bacteroidaceae; genus Bacteroides. The sequence continues at coordinate 63,154 of JAFABG010000026.1, forward strand.
ATGTAGAATTAGAGGCTAAGCAAAAACAGTTGTCTGGTTTAGATAGTGCACTTCAAGAAAAACAAAAAGCTTTTGATGCCATCAAAAGCAAATATACACTCGAAAAAGATAAGGATTACCAGCAAGTAGGTAGCTACATATGGCCTACACAGACCATTGAGAAGAATCTTCATCGTTCATTTTTGCGCTTTCAGGTTGACGAACTTGGCATCATGAGTATGACTTCCATTTATTGTGGAAACAAAAATATTCATCACATAAACGTAAAAGTAATTGCTTCGGACGGTAGTTTCGCCGAAACTCCAGCTTCCAAAGATAGTTATGAGACCACCGACATGAATGAAAAAATTGAAAAAGCAGATTATAAACTTGGAGAAGATGGCAATGTTATTGAGTTTCTATATCTCAACAAAGACAAAAATATCCGCGTGGAATATATGGGCGATCGCAAATTCACAACAACAATGACTCCTGCAGATCGCGAAGCAGCAGCCAACGTCTACGAGCTTTATCAAATTCTGTCAGCCATGCAACAGATAAAGAAAGAACAAGAAGACACGAACTTGAAAATAGAATTCATTCAGAAGAAAAAAGAAAGATATGCGATGAACAAGGATGGAAGTAATGACTAACTCAACACCTCTAGAAAGTGCTTAATGAATTAAGCACTTTCTAGAAATCTATCATTTCACACGTCTATTTAGCTGATTATTAGCCTTCCCCGCTTTTGATTTTCCGACTCGTTTTCCTGAAGTTTTCTTCTTTCCCGAATCTGCATTAGCTTTTCCTGCAAACGGATTACTCTTTTTTTTAATAGGCATAATTAAAATTCTTTATTTCTCTAATAACAATCAATCTCCTTCGTAGTACTCACCTAGAAACCAACGTGCCACGAAATCCCAGTTTTCATGAAGCAAGTTTTGACCATTCTCAAATGGGAATTGTGCGTCGGGCAGCAGATCATGGTCCATACCATACTTTAATAAATCGAAAGGACATAATCCCGCCACACAAAACAATTCATAGGCTTCCTCTTCAGATAATTCTGCGTTATACATCGGATTACGATGATCAGCAAAATAGGCGGCTACATCCGGGCCGATCAGTAAACCCTTCGGATTAGCATACAACACAAAATTTTCGAACTCCTTCAAATCAGGTAATAAGGAATCTTCTTCATCCTCCCACTGTAAAGCTTGTACAAAAAACAATTTCAAAGAATCATACGAATCAAAGAACATTAAAGATTCTCCACCACTTGCCTTAAGAAACCGTTCCACATTCGTAGGCAGTTTATCATCATCCTCAACAACAGGTAGAATCGTACGTTGTTTCTCCATCAACTCAGTCTCCATTAACCAGTCACCAGCAAGTCCATCACTAATAGGTGCTTTCTCGAAAACAGCATTCAATTCCTCATAAATGACATCAGCAAATCCTAATAAATCTTCATCCATCGGATTTTCAACCTCACAAGTATCTTCCCCTACAGGAGAATTAATCCCCCACAACAGAAAAGCAATATCTTCCTTGTTTACCTCATCGGTATAATAATCCTCACCTAATGAATAGAAGGGTAAATAACTTTGGTAACTCTTCTTATGCCATCGAATAAACTGTCTCCAGTTTCCTCCATCTGCCACACAATCTTCCAAATAAAGTGTCAGCATCAAAGTCACCGATTTTTGACTTTCCAATGTCTGCTCGCTATATAAGTTAGAAGCCTTCACTATAAACAATAGCTTATTGGCAAATTCAAGATACCAACGATCTGTATTTAGCACTCTGGCACGGTTATGTACATCAAGCCATGCTTGCATGTAAATTTTGTCTGCCTTCATATTTCTTTTTTGATTATTTAATTCGTTATTCAGCATTTCATTCCGTATATCAAAGTCTCTTTAGTGCAAGTTTGATCACTTTCTCAACTGCCGCATCTGGATCTTCTTTAAGGATAGCAAGAACCACTTTTTGAGAAGGAGCAGCCGAAAAGCCTAGCATAGTTAAAGCAGCCACAGCTTCTTCTTGCACTTCAATATTAGTTGCTTGTAGAAGAGTTCCTGTAGAAGAGGCACTTCCGGCAACAGTAGTGCCCATCGTTTTTATCTTATCTTTCAAGTCTACAATAACACGTTGTGCGGTCTTCAATCCAATGCCTTTCACAGTTTTAAGCAAGTTTGCATTCTCTGTACTGATCACATTCACTAATTCAGTAGGTGACAATGCAGAAAGAATCATGCGTGCCGTATTCCCTCCTATACCAGAAACAGAAATCAATAACAGAAAAATCTCCCTTTCTTGTTTATCAGCAAACCCATAAAGCACATAAGCATCTTCACGGATAGCCTCATATATATAGAGTTTGCACGTCTTTTTTCCTTGAATTGCCGAGTATGTATTCAAAGATATATTAGTAACGTAACCGACTCCATTGCAATCGATTACTGCAGTTGCCGGACTAAGTTCGGCAAGTTCGCCTCTCAAATATTCTATCATAATGGGAACAAAGATAAAACAAAATAAACACAGCGAATGCAGAATCTGAAAGTTTTATCCCCTTGAAAAGAAATTATCGTTTTCATCACATATCCACGCAGTTTTAAGTGGTGAAAAAATTAAAAATTATGCAATTACCGATCTAGAGTTCCTAGAAAATAGATTACTTTTGTTCGAAACTTAAAGACAATTAATCACATTAAAACCAACAAAAGAATGAAAAAAATTAAAGCAGCGATTGTCGGTTATGGCAACATCGGACATTATGTACTTGAAGCACTACAAGCAGCACCAGATTTCGAAATAGTAGGCATAGTTCGCCGGGCTGGATCCGATAACAAACCCGAAGAATTGGCAAACTACACCGTAGTTAAAGAGATGAAAGATTTAGTAGGTGTAGAAGTTGCCATCCTTTGCACGCCTACACGCAGTGTTGAAAGCTATGCTAAAAAATACCTAGCTATGGGAATTAATACCGTAGATAGTTTCGATATCCACACAGAAATTGTTGACCTACGCCGCACACTTGATACTACAGCCAAAGCGCATAAAGCCGTATCGATCATCTCGGCAGGATGGGATCCTGGAAGCGACTCCATCGTACGTACAATGCTTGAAGCCATTGCGCCTAAAGGCATTACCTATACCAACTTCGGACCCGGCATGAGTATGGGACACACCGTAGCTGTAAAAGCAATAGACGGAGTAAAAGCTGCTTTGTCCATGACTATCCCTGCCGGAACAGGAATCCACCGCCGTATGGTATACATCGAGCTCAAAGATGGATATAAATTTGAAGAAGTAGCCGCCGCCATAAAATCGGACGCTTACTTTATTAATGATGAAACACATGTCAAACTTGTATCTAGTGTAGACACCTTGCTCGACATGGGGCATGGTGTAAATCTCACTCGCAAAGGAGTATCAGGTAAAACACAAAACCAATTATTCGAGTTCAACATGCAAATTAATAACCCTGCACTTACCGCTCAAGTGCTTGTATGCGTTGCTAGGGCCTCTTTGAGGCAAACACCAGGATGCTATACCATGGTGGAAATACCTGTTATAGATCTTCTTCCTGGAGACCGGGAGAATTGGATCGAACACTTAGTCTAATTTTTTCATCAATAATTTTAATAAAAAATAGAGAAAGGAGGTACACCTTTTTCTATTTTTTTTATCTTTGCCAAATACGAAAAAAACGCACTATATATGAAAAAGCTATTTGCACTTTCCATCTTTCTATTTCTACTCCTGTCAACTACGTTTTCTCAAGAGTCAAACAATCCCTTCCAAACGAGTCTAAAATACGGGAAACCTTCCGATGAAGAGTTAGCTATGACCACCTACGCAGCGGATACTTCTGCTGCAGCAGTTGTACTCTATTCCAAATGCAAAGTTTCTTACGATATTATTGGGAACGAATTTCGTATCTTCTATAATTATGAAGTCAAAATTAAAGTGCTTAAATCAGAAGGAAAATCTTATGCGGATATCAATATCCCATACTATTCCAATGAACACACTCCCTCATTAAAAGAAAATATTACTCAACTAGATGCATCCGCTTACAATATGGAAGGAGGAAAAATGGTTCGTACGAAAATGAAGCGTGACCTAGTCTTTTCCGAACGGTTAAACAAGCAATATATGCAACTGAAATTTTCAATACCGGCAGTGAGAAAAGGTACGGTGTTCGAATACAAATATCAGCTGAATTCAGATCTTTATTACAACATCAATTCATGGGAAGCACAGAAAAGTATTCCAGTGATCTATACTCAATATGATATTACTATTCCCGAATATTTCAAATTTAACCTCGATATGAGAGGCTACCATCGACTAATTAGCAAAGATGATTTAAGTAACCTTTCGTTCTCGTTCAGCTTAGGAAACGGACAGAGAGAAACAGTTACCTGCAGTGGACGTCACATGGTTTTCACCGGAACAGATATTCCTGCCATCCATCAAGACAGCTATGTATGGTGCACTGACGATTACCGAAGTAGTATTAATTTTGAACTTCAAGGAATAGACTTTCCCGGTTCAATCTACAAATCGTTCACCAGCACCTGGGAAAATATTGATAAGATGCTAATGGAAGACGAAGACTTTGGCGACCCACTCAAGATGCGTAATCCCTACCGTGAAGAGATGGCGTCATTAGGACTAGAAAAATTATCCGACCGACAAGAAAAAATTGCAGCCATTTACACCTTCCTTAAAAAGAGAATCTCATGGAACGATCAATATAGCTTATATGGTAGCGAAGTTAAGAAAGCCATCAAAAACGGAACAGGCAGCAACGCTGACATTAATTTTGTATTAATGAGCATGTTGCGTGATGCTAACATCCCCTGCTATCCAATAGTGATGAGTCGCAAAAGTATGGGTATCCTGCCTTATAGTCATCCGTCCTTGCAAAAGCTAAATACCTTCATTGTAGGAATAGCCGATACGGACAGTACATTTGTATTCCTTGACGGATCAGTGACTTACGGATATTTAAATGTGCTTCCACCAGTACTTATGGTAGACCGTGCACGCCTCATCACTCCCGATAAAGGAAGTGAATGGATTAATCTTAGCAAGCTTGGTAAGAACCAAATACGCGCTGCTATCATAGCTGAGCTTAATCCAAATGGACAAATCATCGGTAGTCGCAATGCCGTATACCTTGGTCAATATGCTGCAGATCTTCGCAAACACTATCATTCTGCAAAAGATAGTGTAGATTATATTAATAAAGTAGAAGCTGAAGAAAACATCAAAGTTAAGCAATGGTCGGTCAGTAATCTTGATACATTCTCACCCAGAATCACCGAATCACTCGAATTTGAGAAGCAGACAACAGTAAATGACAACCTAATTTACGTCAATCCATTGATTTTCATGCATGTGAGTAAATGTCCATTCACAGAGGCTGTTAGAAAACTACCTCTAGAATTACAGCATACAGAGAACATAATCCTATCTATTACACTGAAACTACCTGAAGGCTATGTTGTTGAAGAACTTCCTCAAAGAATGATATTGAAAACAGAAGATAAGCAAGACATCGTGAAGTATAATATCAACAAAGAAAATAACACCCTTAATATATCTTATGCATTCACCGGCAATAAGCTACTTCACCTTGCTAATGAATATGCATCAGTAAAGTCTTTCTGGGAAACACTTGCTGAAAAGAATAATGAGATGGTTGTACTAAAAAAGAACGAATAAAATGAACCTCCCTAATCCAATGTGTACAGTTCTCGGGCTATTATATATTTGCCTAAGCTTATACACAACACCAATTTGTGCGCAAGATATAACCAACGCCTCCAATTCGATACTAATCGACTCCAAAACAGAAGTTGTCGTAAAATCGATGACCCTCTCTGTGGAAAAAGAGACAAGAACAATCACCATTCTCAATAAAAAAGGATTGGATGCAGCCCATTTCTTCTGCAGTTGCGACCAGTTTCATTCCTTACAGAAGTTTAGCGGAGAATTATTTAATACATCGGGACAAAGCGTAAGAAAAATAAAGAAATCGGACCTACAAAAGAGTGAATACAGCACTTCACTCACTACAGATGATTATTACTATTACTACGAATGTAACTATCCTTCTTTTCCTTTCACAGTGACATACACCTGGGAAGTAAGATGTGATGACGGAGTAATAAACTATACGACCTTTATGCCGCAAATGGACTTTAACCAGGGAGTAGAAAAAGCAACCTATCGAATCGAATTACCTTCGGGACAACAATGCAGATATCAGACCTTGAACACTGAATCAAAGAATATTCAAGTAAAAGAATCTACTGGTGCCGCAGGACAACAGGTCATTGAAGTTTTGGCCACACAATTGCCTCCCATAGAGAGCGAGCCATTCGGACCTAGCTTTGCCGAACTATTTCCACGCGTGTATTTCGCACCTTCCGCCTTTAGCTTCGACAAAACTCAAGGTGACATGAGTACTTGGCAAAAGTATGGACTGTGGCAATATGATCTGCTTGATGGACGAGATCAGCTCACCGAAGAATTTAAGAGCAAACTGCACGAATGGACAGCTCACTGCACCACAGATCGTGAAAAAGTAAAGGTAATCTATGATCATCTAGCCAAAACGACCCGCTACGTAAGTATTCAACTAGGAATTGGAGGGCTACAACCTATTGCTGCTGCCGATGTCTGTCGCACCGGATTCGGTGATTGCAAAGGACTGTCCAACTACACTCGAGCTATGCTAAAAGAACTAGGTATCCCTTCCATCTATACGGTAATCAGCACAACGAATGAGCGCTTGTTACCCAATTTTTCTAGTGTCAACCAAATGAACCATGTCATTCTGCAAGTACCTCTTCAACAGGATACCCTTTGGCTAGAATGCACCAATCCCGAGCTTCCCTTCGGCTATATCCATCAGGGTATTGCAGGGCACGATGCATTACTTATCGAACCTACTGGAGGAAGAATCTATCGCCTACCTTCTTACCCTGACTCACTAAACACTCAACGGGTTACTGCACATATCTCACTCTCACCGACTGCAGAAGGTAAAATAGAGGTTAATGAAATATCCCGGGTATTTCAATATGAAAATGAAGTAGGTATTAGCTCACTGGAAGCTAACAAACAAAAAGATTATATCCGCTCTCATATCAATCTTTCACAAGCTGATATCCTTAGCTTACAAATCAGCGAATGCAAAGATAAAAATCCATCTTTTACATTAAACTACACAGCAAGCACACACCAATACGGACATAAAACAGGAAATCGTCTATTCATTCCTACCAATGTATTCCGTAAAAGCTTCAGTGTACCCCACATCACGAAGCGAACTTACCCTATCCACATTAATTATGGCTACTCAGACACTGATAGCATTCACTTTCAGCTGCCTGAAGGATATGTTATCGAAGGACTCCCACAAGCAGTCGACTTAAAAAATAAATTCGGCAGCTTTCATTCGTCTATTCAAGTAGATGGCCGTGAAGTACTAATTCTCCATCATTTATTAATGCGCAAAGGCATTTACTCACCTGAAGAGTATGCTGCCTTTCTCGACTTCCGAAAACAGGTAGGCGCACAGTATAATGGAAAGATGATTTTGAAAAAGGAATAGGCCAAACTACTAAAAAAAGAATCGAGCCTATTTTTGAAGGAAATAAAACTGTACCTTTGCCCACGAACTAAAAACTTGGGTCACATTGGAAAAGAAAAGATATAGCAACACAGAGGAATGGGCAAACACGCTTAGTCACGGATTTGGCGTACTGCTTGGAGTCATTGCTGGATACTTCCTCCTTGCCAAAGCAGCCACAAATGCTGAACCCTATTGGGCCATAACTTGCGTCTCTATATACCTAGCCGGTATGCTTTCTTCATACATCAGTTCCACTTGGTATCACGGTAGTCGTCCAAGCAAACGGAAAGAACTGTTACGTAAATTTGACCATGGAGCGATTTATCTACATATAGCCGGCACCTACACCCCCTTTACATTGCTTGTTATGAGACAAGCAGGCGCATGGGGATGGGGGATATTCGCATTTGTATGGTTAGCTGCTGTCGTCGGGTTCATATTAAGTTTTAAGAAACTGAAGGAGCATAGTAACCTTGAGACAATCTGTTATGTGGCGATGGGAACATGTATTCTAGTTGCCATGAAACCCTTAATGAACCTTCTTGGAGCTCGCGAAGCTTTACCTGCGCTTTGGTGGCTCATTGGTGGAGGCGCTTCTTATATCATCGGAGCCGTATTTTATTCGTTACGTAAACCCTATATGCATGCCATCTTCCACCTATTTTGTTTGGGAGGAAGCATAGGCCATATTATTGCCATCTGGTTGATATTATAAATACAAGATACTAAATACGATAGCACTTTTTCTTAGTCATATCACAGTCTAAATTCCTACTGAATATCGAGCAAAAAAGAAACTTTTACAAAAATTATTTCTCAAAAGTTATCCAAAATGGAAAACTTTCTGTATCAGGCAGAAAGAAAAGTTTCCCCAAATTTAATGTTAAAAGCGACCCAAGCTATTACATTATCCCTTATCTTTGTCATCGGTTTCGGAACTAAAAAGAGGTTTAGTCAATGAGGGAACGCTGTGTAAATCGGCGACAGTACCCGCTGCTGTAATTCTCTATGAATCTGCACACTATGCCACTGCATCAACTGATGTGGGAAGGCGTTGCGAGGGAGAGATAAGTCAGAAGACCTGCCGGGATCAAATCAACATATTATTAATCACTTTCGGGAGTTAAAGTTATGAACTACGCGGAAATTTGTATCATCAAACGTGATGGTAAAAGAGAAGATTTCTCTATTAGTAAGATCAAGAATGCCATTAGCAAAGCATTCAGTGCAACAGGAATCCAAGACGAACAGCAATTAATTGCCGACGTCACGATGAATGTAATCGGTCAATTCACCAACCCCACCATCACCGTGGAGGAGATTCAGGACTTAGTAGAAAAAACATTGATGAAAGTACGCCCGGAAGTGGCGAAAAAGTACATCATCTATAGAGAATGGCGAAACACCGAACGCGATAAAAAGACCCAGATGAAGCATGTGATGGACGGTATCGTAGCTATTGACAAGAACGATGTGAACTTGAGCAATGCGAATATGAGCAGCCATACACCTGCTGGGCAAATGATGACTTTCGCATCGGAAGTAACCAAAGACTATACCTATAAGTACCTGCTTCCCAAACGTTTTGCCGAAGCACATCAACTAGGAGACATCCACATTCACGACCTAGATTACTATCCGACAAAAACAACTACTTGTATTCAATACGATATGGACGACCTCTTCGAAAGAGGCTTCCGAACAAAGAATGGTAGTATACGTACACCGCAAAGCATTCAAAGCTACGCAACACTAGCTACTATCATCTTTCAAACCAACCAGAACGAACAACATGGTGGACAAGCCATTCCTGCTTTTGACTTCTTTATGGCTAAAGGAGTTGCCAAGTCGTTTCGCAAACACATGGCTTCCTTTATCAACTTCTATGTGGCTATGGAAAATGGCAGTCAGGCAGATGAAAAATCAATTCGTACACTGATTAAAGAATACATCCCTTCTATCCTATCTTCGGAAGCAGAACGAGAAACTCTACGTATCGCTTTGATCGCTTTGCAAATCAATATTGATAAAGAACACCTGGCACGCATTGCAGAGAAAGCCTATCAACAAACCCGAAAGGATACGCATCAAGCTATGGAAGGCTTCATCCATAACCTCAACACGATGCACTCTCGCGGAGGTAATCAAGTTGTATTCAGCTCCATAAACTACGGAACAGATACTTCTTCCGAAGGAAGACTTGTTATTGAAGAGCTACTAAAAGCTACCATTGAGGGACTCGGCTCACGAGGAGAAGTTCCCGTGTTCCCTATTCAGATTTTTAAAGTGAAAGATGGAGTGTCTTATTCCGAGCAAGACTTTGAGAAAGCCATGAAAGCCGACAAGATAGAAGATGCGATGAAAGATTCATACCAGGCGCCTAATTTCGATTTATTATTGAAAGCTTGTCAAACCACATCAAAAGCTCTTTTTCCAAATTTCATGTTCCTTGATGCACCATTCAATCAAAATGAAAAATGGCAAGCTAACGACCCCAAGCGCTATATGTATGAATTAGCAACTATGGGATGTCGTACCCGTGTTTTTGAGAATGTGGCAGGAGAGAAATCATCTTTAGGCCGAGGTAACCTTTCATTCACCACACTCAACATGCCTCGCCTTGCCATTGAAGCACGCAGAAAAGCTGAAAATTTGGTAGGAGACGAACGAAACAAGGAAGCCATCGAGCAAAAGGCTAAAGAGATCTTCATTGGTTCTGTACATCAAATGGCCTCTTTGGTAGCCGATCAACTTTATGAACGCTATCAGTATCAACGCACTGCATTGGTACGCCAGTTCCCTTTTATGATGGGCAATGATGTGTGGAAAGGCGGCGGCGCATTGAACCCCAACGAGCAAGTAGGTGACGCTTTAAGAAGCGGCACACTAGGTATCGGCTTCATTGGCGGACACAATGCTATGGTTGCACTTTATGGTGAAGGACACGGACACTCTCAGAAATCATGGGACACTTTGTATGAAGCTGTATTGGAGATGAATAAAGTAGCCGATGAATATAAAGCCAAGTATACGCTCAACTACTCAGTGCTAGCCACTCCTGCTGAAGGACTTTCTGGACGATTTACCCGGATAGATCGCCGTAAATATGGTAAGATTCCTGGAGTCACTGATCGAGACTACTATATTAACTCCTTCCACGTAGATGTGAAAGAACCCATCAGTATCACTGAAAAGATTAAATGTGAAGCTCCATTCCATTCCATTACCCGAGGTGGACACATCACCTATGTAGAACTCGATGGAGAAGCACAAAAAAACATTCGTGCCATTGCAAAAATAGTTAAGGTAATGCACGATGAAGGTATTGGATACGGCTCAATCAATCACCCGGTGGACACTTGCAACAACTGTGGATATAAAGGAGTAATCTTTGATAAATGCCCAGTATGCCAGAGCGAGAATGTTTTGCGCATGCGCCGCATTACCGGTTATCTGACCGGAGACCTCAGCTCATGGAATTCAGCAAAACGAGCCGAAGAAAAAGATCGTGTAAAACACGCCTAAGGGCTCACTTCCTTATTTAGAATGAAACTATTAACCATTTATCCTGAGACAATTGTTGACGGAGAAGGAATACGATACTCTATTTATCTTTCCGGATGTGCACACCACTGTGTGGGCTGTCATAATCCGGAAAGTTGGAACCCTAATGTAGGTGAACCATTAACTGAGGAACGGCTACAAAGCATCATCCGAGAAATTAAAGCGAACCCTTTATTAGATGGCGTTACTTTCTCGGGAGGTGATCCTTTTTTTCATCCCGAAGAGTTCTTGTCGCTAGTGCAACGAACCAAAGTTGAAACAGGATTAAACATCTGGTGCTATACCGGATATACCTTGGAAGAAATACAAGCGAATCCTCGCTTGACCCCCATCTTAGCCTATATCGATGTGCTGATAGATGGACGATTCGAGCAGTCGCTATTCTCTCCATATCTAGCATTCAGAGGAAGTAGCAATCAAAGAATAATCAAACTAAAGTGATGCTTCATTGCGTAAGCATCACTTCAATTTTACATTTAAATACCCATCAAATTTAGCCGAACGATAACGTGTAACATAAAATAGCTCCCCAATACGTTATATTCGGTATCGCGAATGGCAGTTGCAGATATACTCCTTACCAAAGAGTCTTCTTGCCTCAACACATCATACACTTTTAAACGCAGTAATACCTCTTTACGTTTGAAAAACGATTGAGACAGTTGAAGATTCCACATCAAGTTTTCTCTCCCCTCTTCAATCGCATAACCCACTCTAAGGCGATAAATACAGTCGCTAAAAAACTCGAATCCCCAAGGAAGATAACACAATACATTACCTCCGAATTTATAATCAGAAGTCTCTGTTCGATGATCGCTCACATTATTATAAGAGTTATTGTAGACCACTTCAGCATGTGCTCCTATTTCCACTTTGGAAAGTCGATAGGTCAATTTCAACCGTTCTCGTCCGGTAAAATGCTTCACAATGCTTCGCTGTGAATCTTGCTCCTTAAGAGCTGTATAACCATTTTTATGACTAAATTGTAAATTAGAGTAAGAACGAACCCACCATTTTTTATGCTTTCCCAAAGGGGTATTCAATGTAAATGTAGCTTGTGCATGCCAATCCCCATTCATATTTACCGGCATAGTGGTCCTAACACCAGTATCGCTATCGTAAGTCACTTGAGTAGCGATACTGTTTAAAGTATTTTCCGCCAACAGAAACAGAACGATATTACGCTGAGACTTGTCTTGATAAGAGTTATAATTGAGTGTGAACGCATTGGTGTAAGAAGGTTTTAGCGAAGGGTTACCGATGCGAATATTCAAAGGATTAGTGTAGTCAGAAATCGGTTGCATATCCCTAATGGATGGTTGCCTACTTTTTCCTCGGTAAACTAACTGCAAACGTCTACGCTTCGAATATTTATAACGGAAATTAATCGTTGGTGAAAAATTAAGTACACTCCTTTTCAATGGATATTCAGCTGATTGGCCTATGTAAGAATGACTGATTGTCTGCTGAGGCTCAAGATCAATCCCTATATTATAATTGTATTTCTTCCTATTGGTACGCACCGAAACATTAAAAAGATGATTAGCATACTGATTCTCAAAATTATTACTCGCTGTTGAATCCAATTCCGAAAAGAAATCCTCGCTCATCTCATCCCAGTCGTAAACCCAACGTCTCGAGTCATTTACGCGATGTTGATAGCTATAACGAAGTTGTAGAAAGTGTAACCAAGGCAGGGGCTCTACGTAGACTATCTGAAAACGATAATTATTTCCCTCACCCCTATTATCTATCTTTTGATTATTGATGCGCACGGTATCCGACTTCAAATAATGAGTAGTCGCAAAATTCTGCCTGAAAGAAGAGGAGGCATTGATTCCATAATCCATCTTGAGTGCAATGTTACGACCCATACGATTCAATTTCCGACTCCATTGCAGCATCAATCCAGCGTTATATTGACTTGTGTTGTTTTCACCTGAAGAAATGCGTTCATTCAACACGGTATCGTTAGCCCAATCACGTTGTTCACCTCCACTATTTCTGTCGCCTTTCCCATAACGAAGCTGTGGACGAGCCACAAGAGTGGTTAACGAATCGACCTTCCACTCTAGATAAACATTGGCCACGAGATTATGATTCTCAGCCTGATTTCGATTCGCACTACGCGATAGAGATCGATCTTTTCTCAGAAAATTATCAATAGAAATAAGGCTATTCTGAGTCCTGTTCGTTCCTATATATTGGGCGTTAGACCGAAGTTTGACATTACCTCTATCTTGACTGTAATTGAATCCGAGTGAACGGGATGTAACCAATCCTGCCTTATCTCTTGTATTACCTGTAGCTCCGGACGATTCCTGTTGTAACTCTTCAAATCCTTGATTATTGGTATTGTTTAAGTTGGCAATCAAAGTAAACTGAGAAGTATCTCTAAACCGATTTAGTGTATTCCCCAATTCATATCGTCCTTTACCTCCAGCTCCCACAAAGAAACGTTCCATCCACCCTTTCTTCATATTTTTTTTAACAGATAAATCGAGAATCATCTCCTCTTCTCCATCATCAATGCCTGTCAGTCTTGCCAAGTCGGATTTGCGTTCATAAGCTTTCAACTTCTCCACCATTTCGACAGGAAGATTCTTCAATGCAGCTTGAGGATCGTCAAAAAAGAACTCTTTACCGTCCACAAGTATCTTCTTAACCTCTTTCCCTTGTATCACAATCTTCCCATCATCAGTTAGCTCTGCTCCCGGCAACTGCTCCACCAATTTATCAAGCGTCGCCCCTTCTGGTGTACGAAATGCCGAAGCATTAAAAACCGTAGTATCTTCCACAGTCGCTGCCATTGAGGCCTGCCCCACAACGATTGTCTCATATAATGAAAATCCTTGAGGAATAAGCTTTATGTCCCCTGCTTCGATAAGATTACTTCGGGGAGAAGGAAGCGTTTTAGACATAGAGGTATATCCTATAAATGAGATATTTAGGAGTAACTTCTTATCAGCAGGACATCGAACTGAAAGGGTGAACTTCCCATCCTTACGAGTGACACTACCTGCCAATAGGGCACTGTCGGGCAAAGAGAATAATCGAACAGCTCCAAACTCTATAGGATTATGCGCCTCTGCATCAATGACACGACCTGTAAAATAGACTTTGCCAGATTGCGCAAACAAAAGGCAGCTCAATAGTAGGAGCATACACAGAACCATCCAAAACCGCATATAGCCACAAACGCCATCGGTAGAATCGGCAATCAATTGAGGAGAATTTCGAATAGCAGTTCTGTTGTCATCCATAGTTTTAAAATTAGCCACAATGATCCGTGCAAAACGTGTAATAATAGAACTCTCAGAACTTCTAAAGTTAAAACAGTCCACGCTTCTTTTAGCTTCTTTAACAACCCAAAAGAGTTGATAATCATCAAAATCGAAGCTCACCTTAACAAACTTCAACCTTTATCCGTATCTTTGCGCACAAAATCGATACATACTACAGTGAAGAAAGAAAACCCTAAACATATCCGTATCAGCGAGTACAACTATCCCTTGCCGGACGAACGTATCGCAAAATTTCCATTACCCGTGCGCGACCAATCTAAATTGTTAGTATACCGCCACGGTGAAGTAACCGAAAACGTATTTACCTCTTTACCTGAATATCTTCCTGAGGGAAGCTTAATGGTATTCAACAATACCAAAGTTATTCAGGCACGTCTCCATTTCCGCAAAGAGACAGGAGCATTAATCGAGGTCTTTTGTCTAGAGCCTATTGAGCCTAACGACTATGTTTTGAATTTCCAGCAAACTACGCATGCCGCATGGCTATGCATGGTGGGCAATCTGAAGAAATGGAAAGAGGGCTTACTGCAACGAGAAATGACGGTAAAAGGGCTACCCATAACCTTGACTGCCACAAAAGGTGAGTGTAGAGGAACAAGCCACTGGATTGATTTTGCATGGGATAATCCCGAAGTAACGTTTGCTGATATACTTGAAGTATTCGGAGAATTACCCATTCCTCCATACTTAAACCGTGAGACTGAAGAAAGTGATAAGGAAACCTATCAAACTGTTTATTCGAAAGTGAAAGGTTCGGTAGCTGCTCCAACAGCAGGCTTGCATTTCACACCACGCGTACTAGAAGCGCTTACCGAAAAGGGAGTAGACCTAGAAGAATTGACATTACACGTAGGAGCGGGAACTTTCAAACCAGTGAAAAGTAAAGAGATTGAAGGACATGAGATGCACACAGAGTATATTTCTGTGAGCCGAAGCACCATCAAGAAACTAATTGATCATGATGCTTGCGCTATTGCTGTAGGAACCACTTCAGTAAGAACACTAGAAAGTCTGTATCACATTGGAGTGACACTAGCCGATCATCCAGATGCTACAGAGGAACAACTCCACGTAAAGCAATGGCAACCTTATGAACCCTACGATCAGCTTCGACCGGTAGTGGCCCTTCAGAAAATCTTAGGTTATCTTGACCGTAATGGTTTAGAGGCTCTTCACACGAGCACACAAATCATCATTGCACCTGGATACGAATACAAGATTGTGAAAGCAATGGTCACCAACTTTCACCAGCCCCAAAGCACGCTTTTATTGTTAGTTTCTGCTTTTGTAAAAGGCAATTGGAAAACTATTTATGACTATGCATTAAGCCATGATTTCCGATTCCTAAGCTATGGAGATTCATCTCTGCTAATACCCTAAAAAAGTGAGCCTTGTGCCCAGTATAGATAATTAAAAAGTCAAAAACACTTATGCCAAGCGATAATAATCAGGAAATGTTCCCCATTGTAGATGAGCAGGGACATATCACCGGAGCTGCTACACGCGGAGAATGCCATAGCGGAAGTAAGCTGTTACATCCCGTCATTCATCTTCACATCTTTAACTCAAAAGGAGATTTATACCTGCAAAAACGTCCGGAATGGAAAGACGTCCAACCAGGGAAGTGGGATACAGCTGTTGGAGGCCATATTGATTTGGGCGAAAGCGTAGAAATAGCACTAAAACGGGAGGTCCGTGAAGAAGTAGGCATCACGGATTTTACTCCCGAATTACTAACCAGCTATGTATTTGAATCTGATCGAGAGAAAGAATTAGTTTTTGTCCACAAAACAGTTTACGACGGAGAACTTCATCCCAGTGACGAACTGGATGGTGGACGCTTTTGGACCATCAAAGAAATAACAGAAAGCATTGGAAAAGGGATATTTACCCCCAATTTCGAACGGGAGTTAGAGAAAGTTCCCCTTATTCCATCTCTATATTCTTCGTCAGCCGCTATTTCTTCTCAATCCAAGTAACTATTTTATCTGTTAACGGACTTTCTTTAGGTGAAACAAAGCCCACCCAATTTCCGTTTTCGTCAATCATAAACTTCTGAAAGTTCCACTGAACGGGAGCATCTTCTTTCCCGTTCTGCGATTTTTCAGTTAACCACTGATAGAGTGGATGTATATCCTCGCCTTTCACCGATATTTTGGCCATCATCGGAAAAGTGACGTCATAGGTAAGACTGCAAAACTTAGCAATCTCTTCATTGGTGCCTGGCTCTTGTCCCATAAAGTTGTTCGCAGGAAAACCAACAATTACAAAATTCTGATCTTTATATTTAGCATACAACTCCTGCAACTTTGCATACTGAGGAGTTAACCCACATTTGGAAGCCACGTTGACTACCAACACTTTTTTCCCTTTCAGTGAAGAAAGAGCAAATTCCTTTCCATTAATCGTTTGTACCGTAAAGTCATAGAAAGATTTCTTCTGCGCATTAAGAGAAATAACACATAACATCGTTATAACCGTTAAGATGAATGATTTCATACTAATTATTTTTTAGTTGTTATAGGTTAAACGATGAAACACAGCTAATTGTTCTAAAGCTATCTATCCTAGATTTAAAATATAGCAATACATAAATTAGCCTCTTTCAATGCATAAATTAATTCGTTTGCCTATAGGCGACTTTGCGTTCGGCTATAGGCAACGTTGCGTTTGCCTATAGGTTACCTTTCGTCCGCCTATAGCCGAACGAATAAAGCGCTACACTCGAAGATCATATTTACTATTCGCAAACCAATTATTAGATTAACAGTACTTCCTTCTTCTTACTTAAGTTTCATTGACTTATATCCCACAGTTTTCCTCGGTGAAGAGATTGATGGAGCTACAGCTTCATCGGAGATTGCTCGCTTATAGTTTGGCTTACTGCTCATTACAAAACGAAGTGTGATTCCATCTCGAATATCCTCATAGCTCAAATAAGATTTATCATACTTATTCCCATTAACATAAAGCTCCTTCACATACAAATTCTTGGGCGACCAGTTTTCTGTTGTCATTTCAATGTTTTTGCCATTACTCATCTTAACGGTGATAGTCTCAACGCATGGAGAACCAATATTATACATATTGCTTGAGGGAGCAACCGGATAGAAACCTATACAATTGAACATATACCATGCCGACATTTGCCCGCAATCGTCATTTCCACTCAACGCATCCGGAGTATTACCATAAAAACGTGCAGCAATAGTCCGTATCCATTTCTGGCATTTCCAGGGCTCTTTCAGATAATTGTAGAGATAAGCTATATGATGGCAAGGTTCATTACCATGCCAATAGGCACCTATACGACCTTGAATATCGTGTGCTCCAGGAATATCATCCGGAAGTTCCACCGTGAAGAGTTCATCCAAACGTTTGCGAAATAACTCCTTACCAGCTTCATTGATATACCCCTGCACATCTTGCGGTACATACCAAGTATATTGCATCGTGAACCCTTCCGTAATATCGCCCCAGCCATATACTGATCCCGGTCCTTGATAAGCAACGGGAGTAAACGGAGTACGCCAATTCCCTTTACTATCTCGTCCACGCATATATTTCGTTTCAGGGTCGATCAAGTTTTGATAAGAAAGTGCCCGATTCAAAAAATAATGATAGTCATCACTTTTCCCTAATTTTCTTGCTGCTTGCGCAATACAATAATCATCATAAGCATACTCCAAGGTTTTCGACACAGACTCCGCCTCTTTATCAAAAGGGACATACCCTAACGTGCGATATTCGGGCAAGCAGTCGTAGTTCGGATTCATTGCGGTGGTTTTCATTGCCGCGTAGGCACGTTCGTAATCAAAGCCCTTCACCTCTTTCACAATCATATCTGCCAATACAGATACAGCATGATAACCAATCATACACCAAGTTTCATTTCCATAGAATGACCAGATCGGAAGCATTTTCTCTACACTTTTATCATAATGAGCCAACATAGAGTTGGCCACATCAGCGTTCACCTCCTGTTGAACTAAGTTGAACCAAGGATGCAAAGCCCGATAAGTATCCCAAAGAGAAAACACAGTATAGTTTGTAAATCCGTCCGCTTTTTCTATGTTCTTATCTAGCCCACGGAACTTCCCATCGGAATCTTGAAAAATAAACGGATGAAGTGCCGCATGATAGGCCGAGGTATAAAATGTTTCCTTCGTCTTTTGATCAGCCGTCAATTTATACTTTTCGAGTTCCTTTTCCCAAAGCGCTTCTCCTTTAGCCTTTAGCTCGTTGAAAGTTAGTCCATCAAGTTCTTTCATGTTGTTCTGGGCTCCATCTGTACTCACAGCGGAAATCGCAGTTTTCACCGTCACCTCCTCACCTGCTTTGGTCCGAAAGGAAAGACAAGCCATCAGATTCTTTCCCCATGCTTCATATGAACTACGGAATCGGGAAGTATTATAGACAACCGGCTTTTTATCTTGATAAAAGCGTAGCCCGGTGAGTTTCTTAGAGAAAGTAGCCGTGAAATACACATGGCGTTCGGCTCCCCATCCCTTCACCAATTTATATCCGGTGATAGTAGAATCATTCGTCATACGCAGATTGGACCATTCACAGGATTGCCAAAGTGTATGATTCATGTCAACCATAATAAATGCACTGTCAGACGCTGGAAACGTAAAACGAAACATACCACTACGGACACCTGAAGTCATTTCAGCTTTTACTCCATAGTCGGATAAATTCACAGCATAATAATTGGGAGAAGCCCATTCCTGATCATGAGAGTAACGCGAGCGGTATCCTTCATCAGGAGCTTCGTGAGTACCCGGATCAAGTTTCATCTCTCCTGTCCCCGGGATAAACAAGAAGTCACCTAAATCAGGAATCCCCGTTCCGCTCAAATGCGTCAAACTAAATCCCATTAATGTTAGATGATTGTATTTATAGCCGGAAGCAGCATCATAAAAACGACTGTCAGTGTCGGGACTTATTTGAATACCCCCAAAAGGTATCTGTGCGCCCGGATACACATTTCCATAACCGTCTGTGCCCACAAACGGATTCACATAATCAATCAGTTTTTCGGTTTGAGCCATGCCAGGTAGCTGCATACATACCAGACATGACCAAACCAAAAACAATCTTCTTTTGCTAATATTGTTCATTCTATATTTCTTCTATAGTTGTATGTCGCCCACAGCAACTTGATATTCATGCCATAAATCGTCAATACTATATTCATTCCCCAAAATATGCTTGATAGCTCCATCGAACGACCAAGGAATAACCTCCAGTGTACTACGATTAAACTTACGCAGGAAGTCTGGATCTTTATGATCGCGTAGCCACACAAAGAAATAGCCTGAAGTGCGATAACCATCCATATAATTTCCACCTTTGGGACGTGCACTCGGTCCTTCAAATCCTCCGTTTGCCACACGCACTGCATCAGCCATTCCCTCAATGAATGCCCAAAAGACACGATTAGTTCCATAAGAACCGATGCCTTGGGGTTCCAACTGATAAGCATGGGTCAATTCATGCAACAACACGCCACGCGTTTCAAAAAACAGCTTTGCGGTATCGTTCTCTGCGAAAGATTTCTCAATATGCCGTGTACTATAAAATATTGTCACCTCTCCATGACCACCACCTTTGGCGGATATCCCTTCGATATCTTCGAGTGTATAGTGTATCCTATCTACTGGAGGAATACTATCTTCTGGCGAATGATAAAGAGTAGCCAATACAGTTCGTGCCTGTTGCTCAATATACGATTCAGCATTGGGAATTATTCGATGATAAATGTCTGATCCTCGCGTCTCCGGTGCTTTATCCTCAAAGAGGATAGTACCGACAGGATAATTCTTCCAAATATCAGGTTTCTCTTCAGCCTGCTTCTTCGCACTCGCTGCACAAGCTCCCATGCAAATTAAAAGACAAGCCGCATAAATCAAATGTTTCTTTTTCATATTCTTCCTTTGATTGTTAATTCATTCCGTTTGTTAGTGAATAAGGTTTATCCTCTCTCGATAATCCCCTACGTTTATTGGGAGAGGCACTCATCTTAAATTCCCATACGCCGCCCTTGAGGAGATCCTCATGGGTGATATACATTTTATCATACGCCATTCCGTTGATCTTCAACGACTGCACATAACGCTTCTTGTCACTAACACCCGGCGCTTTTATTTCCAGAGTCTTTCCGTTCGGAAGCTTAAATCTCAGATGAGGCAAATAAGGAGCTCCAAGCACATACTGATCCGTTCCAGGACAAACGGGATAGAATCCCATGACTGAGAAAAGATACCATGCCGACATCTGTCCACAATCATCATTACCGCCTAGGCCGTTAATATCATTCTTATACATCTTATTTAGAATCTCACGCAACCAGTATTGTGTCTTCCACGGTTGTGAAGTCCACGCATAGAGATAAGGCACATGATGGCTTGGTTCATTGCCGTGAACATATCCACCCACTAAGCACTCTTCGGTAATATCTTCGTTATGCTCATAATATTTCTCCGGGAGATGCATAGAAAAAAGCTCATCGAGTTTCTGCACAAAAGCCGATTCTCCTCCCATCAAATCAATCAAACCAAAGACATCATGGGGGACATGAAAAGAAAAATTCCATGAATTGCCTTCAATGAAACCTTCCCCATAGGTTTGCAACGCATCGAACTCTTTTTTAAATGACCCATCGCTATATCGAGGACGCGCAAAGCCAATCTTGGAATCATAGATATTACGATAGTTGAGGGCACGTTTACGATAAGCCTCAGCTATCTCCTGCTTACCAGCCTTCAGAGCTGTCTGATAAATAGTCCAATCGTCATACGCATACTCAAGAGTGGAAGAAGCTGCCGTGCCACTCTTTTCGAGCGGAATATACCCTAGTTTCATATAATCGGCTAAACCCTCATAATATGGGACCGTAGAGGTGCTCACCATCGCTGCTAATGCTTCGTCAATTTTGTTGAAAACGCCTTTGGTTATCGCATCAGCAAGTACAGATACAGCATGATAGCCACTCATACACCAGTTTTCATTCCCCATCAAGCTCCAAACCGGTAACATACGGTGTACACTTTGCTGTTGATGTTTAATCATCGATTCTACCATATCTGCATTGCGTTCCGGTTTCACCAGATTAAGAAACGGATGCTCAGCACGGTAAGTATCCCAAAGGGAGAAAATCGTATAATTGGTAAAACCCTTTGCTTGATGTATATTGTGATCTAACCCACGATAGGAACCGTCAACATCCATATATATAGATGGGTTAATCATTGTATGATAGAGCGAGGTATAAAACATCGCTTTCTGATCAAGCGTTCCTTCCACGTTGAAGTGCTCTAACTCCTTGTTCCAATCTGTTCGAGCTGTTTCTGCCAACTGCTCAAAACTTTTTCCGGAAGCCTCTTTGCGTAGATTACGAATCGCTCCTTCGGTGCTAACAGCAGAAAGCGCGACTTTCACCACCAATTCCTGCTCTTCAGCTGTATTGAAGTTAAAGTAGGCAACGATTTTACGCCCCGTAATCTCTGGAAAATTCTTCTCTAATTTGAAACGACGCCAGAAACCATTATAAAGTACCTTCTCTTTATCCTTATAGCCATAATCTCGCATAGGCTGAGAGAAAGATATAGCAAAATAAGTGTAATTGGTACGCGCCCATCCATTGGTAATCCGATAACCTGTGAGCAGAGTGTCATTCTCAACACGGAGGTTTGCCCATAGCACTTTACCGTCATAGTTGTAAATTCCATGAACTAAATCGAGGATCAAATGCCCATTTTGTCCTTTCGGGAAAGTGTATTTATGCACCCCGACCCTACGCGTCGCAGTCAGTTGGGCTTTTATACCATAATCATCTAGAGTTACCTCATAATAACCCGGAGTTGCTTTCTCGGTCAAATGACTAAAACGTGAGCGATATCCTTCTTCAGGATGGTCTGCACGTCCTGGGTTTAACTTCACATCTCCGACGGCTGGCATCAACAAAATGTCACCCAAATCCGAATGCCCCGTACCGCTAAGATGAGTATGACTAAATCCCACGATTGTCTTGTCTCTATACTGATAACCAGCACAGTACTCATACGCATTCTTCTGATAAGTACCATTTACATTGTGTGGGATGGTGTCTGTATCCGGACTCAACTGTACCAATCCAAACGGGCTACAAGCCCCTGGAAAAGTATGTCCCATTCCATTTGTACCAATTATCGGATTCACATAATCAACTGGCTGTTGGGCCATGGCAGACAAAGCGATAGTCGCCATAGCCATTAATCCAATCTTCCTCCTTATTGTATTCATACCTATTATATATTGTCGCGAGAGAAAGAATACGGAACATCCGAATCATTGATTCCTCTGCCCAAATTTGGTTGACTATCCATATCGAATAGCAGCTGACCACCTTTCAATAAATCGAAATGATTGAAGTAATTCTTCGTATAATTCTTTCCGTTATATTTCAAAGAACGAATATAACGTCGCTTATCTGTATTCTTTGGAGCCAAAATCTCCAGTTTTCTGCCATTTTCTAACTGAATTGTTGCCTTCTTGAAATAAGGTGCTCCCACTACATACTCATTACTACCGGGACATACAGGATAAAATCCCAATGCTGTGAAAACATACCAAGCTGAAGTTTGCCCGTTATCTTCATCGCCGCAATACCCATCGGGAGTAGCCATATAAAGACGATTCATCACCTCACGAAGCCAATATTGAGCTTTCCAGGGTTCCCCTCCATAATTATACAAATAAATCATGTGTTGAATCGGTTGATTTCCATGAGCATAATTCCCCATATTAGCTATTTCCATTTCACGAATCTCATGGATTACGCCTCCATAATAACTATCGTCGAACGTAGGAGGAAGATGGAATACAGAATCAAGCATACTCACAAATATTTTTTTACCTCCCATCAAATTGATTAAGCCCTGTACATCGTGGAATACGGACCACGTGTAGTGCCAACTATTTCCTTCGGTAAAGGCATCTCCCCATTTAAACGGATTGAAAGGTTTCTGGAACGTACCATCAGCATTTTTTCCGCGCATCAACTTGGTCTCGGGATCGAACAGATTCCGATAGTTTTGACTTCGTTTTTGATATATTTCCAACTCTTCAGCCGGACGCCCTAACTTTTGTCCCATACGGTAGATACACCAATCATCATAAGCATATTCTAAAGTGCGAGCAGCGTTCTCATTAATATTCACATCATAAGGTACATAACCGAGTTTGTTATAGTATTCGTATCCGCGACGCCCTGTCGAAGAGACTCTTGGATGTACACTATTGGCACCTTTCAATAAGCCTTCATACATTTTCTCTGCATCTACCTTCGTGACATTCTTCATAAATGCATCTGATACAATTGAAGCGGAGTTATTGCCAATCATACATCCCCGATGTCCCGGACTAGCCCACTCTGGGAAGAATCCACTTTCATTGTATGTATTAAGCAAGCCTTCCTGCATCTTTTCTCCCATTGAAGGATAAACGAGGTTCACAAAAGGGAACAAACAACGGAAAGTATCCCAGAAGCCCGTATCGGTAAACATATATCCGGGACGAATCTCACCGTTATAAGGGCTGTAATGCACAGTCTCACCCTTAGCATTTACTTCATAAAACATGCGAGGGAATAATACTGAACGATACAAGCAAGAGTAAAATGTACGCATGCGGTTTTCATCTTCATCTTCTATTTTAATTCGTTCTAGAACTTTATTCCACGTCTCACGACCAGCCTCTTTCGTCTGCTCGAATGTCTTAGAGCCAATCTCCTTTAGATTCAGTTCCGCTTGCTCGGGGCTTATAAAAGAAGAAGCTACTTTAGCATGTACCTGCTCTCCCTTTTTAGTAACAAAACCTATCGCAGCACCCACATGATTCGATTGCAGTTCAAGATGCGATTCCACTAGATGATAATCCGCCCATACTTTATTGAAAGTAAAAGGTTTATCAAACTCAATCACAAAATAGTTTTTGAAGTTTTTGGGAACCCCTCCACTGTTTCGGGTGGTATAGCCAACAATCTTATTCTCTTCAGGAATGACTTTCACGTAGGAACCACGATCAAAAGCATCAATTACCACATAAGCATCGGTTGCTTCAGGAAAAGTAAAACGGAAATATGCACAACGTTCGGTTGGGGCAATTTCTGTTGTCATGTTATATTCTGACAAATATACACTGTAATAATACGGAGTCGCTTGCTCTGCTTTATGCGAAAACCAGCAAGCACGACTATCTTGATCTATTTTCAGCTGTTTAGTCATCGGCATGATTGAGAACTGTCCATAATCATTTATCCAAGGACTAGGCTGGTGGGTTTGTTTAAAACCTCTGATTTTATCTGAAGCATACGTGTAAGCCCAACCGTCACCCATTTTCCCGGTTTGCGGCATCCAGAAGTTCATTCCCCAAGGCAAAGCAATTGCAGGGTATGTATTCCCATTAGACAGTGATATTTTTGAATCGGTACCCATCAAAGGATTCACATAGTCCACCGCTTGCTTTTGCGCACTGACCGAGGAAACACCTACAAATAGAGTTATCACATAAAACAGTAGTTTCTTTTTATTCATGATTTACGAATTGAACTATTAATACTAAAGCTGTTTAATTTCTTTATCATTAGATTTCTGTTAGCAAATTAAAGTATATATTCCCCATTAAGATTCCTCTGACATGCCAAAATAGAAGAAAAATAATGATGGTCATTTAAAGCATTAATAAGGGAATTAGAGAACAATTTAAAAATTTAGGAATCAACAGATTACACTATTAGATGTATAATTAGAGTACAAATCAAGGAACTATGATTAAAGAAGACTATATAGAATCTATAAGGGTATACTGGAGCTCCAGCCTACCCTTATAGGTTTAAATCGACAATTATCTTTCTATCTTGAACCAGTTATCAGTTGTCGGACTTAAGAAGTAAATATAATTTTTTGAGCCAACTATTTCTTCGACCATATAAAGACCATCCGGATGGAACCAAGCAGCTAAGAATTTACTTAAGGCCTGATTGGTAGCATTGATCCCTTGTTCTGTTCCTCCCCAAAGACCTTGCGTCAGGAAAATATCAAAATAGACTCTATCTAGTTCATTTTTAGTAAAAGTAGCAGACTGTCCTTCTTGTCCAGCCCAATAGAATATATATCCCCCATATCCATTGGCACCATTGAGGCAAACCACAACAGGTCTTCCTAAACGGTTGTTTATTTCTACAGTACTAATACTACTCCAGCTCAACTCTTCACGCAGTTCTTTTTTGGCATCTCCTTTACTTTTACTGATTTCATAAGTGGTATATGAACTTCCTTCAAAATAGGTCGTTATGTCCTTATTGGAAGTAATTTTCAATCCATACGTACCTTCCAACTTAGCCGAACCTTCTCCTGTATTTGAATAAGTCAATTTTGTCACATTCTGCCCTGCCAAGGTAATACCGCTAAAGCTAAACGAACTTCCATCAATAATAAAATCGGCTTCTTGGTGAACAGCTATTCTATCCTCAATAGAGATGAAACGGATCTTACTTTCAGAAGAAGATATCGCATAGTGTGCTGCAAAAGTTCCATCGGCATTACGAACGACTCCATTCATAAAACCTTTCTTCTTCATATTCAATAACATTAGCAAATTGGCTTTCGCTTTTAATTGAGCATTAAGCTCATCCATAGTTACGCTCACCATACTCATGTCGACACCTGTATTCTCGCCAATACAGCTTATTCTGCTATCTGTAACAGCAGAAATCAGATAAGTACTTTCAGAAAGACTCTCAGGAAGAGCAGACAGGTGTCCCCCACCATCAATAGTCAATGCAATCAAATGATCTCCTTGTGTATTAAAATGGCAGGAAGTGTAAGTGGTAGCTTCTTCAATCGAAGTATCCGAATTGGCTATCACAGTTCCATCCTCAAAAAATTGGAAATAGAAATCGTGTCCCAAATAATTTAGTTTCCACCCTTCAGCGGCACATAAGACACTCTTGACCTCAGAAGGTTTCAAACGATCAGGGTTCTGAATACCTTCTGATTCCCAGTTTTTCCATACATCTGTCATGCCACAACTGGAAAGAGCTATAAAGCATAATGACATTATTATATAAGTTAAGTTTTTCATACTTTCTTCTTTCTTTTTAAGTATACAAAGCAATTGTTCTATTAATACACTGGAGGAATATAGGGCTGAAGTGTATTCAATCCCCACTCTGAGGCCGTTCCAGGTTCAATGATTCGGAGATCAATGATAGGCGGAATTACATCGTTATTGGGTATATTCAGCACTCCGTCTTCCTTGCCTCCACTACTATTATTTCCCCATGGATTTCGCATCGAGAACAAAGCTGACACATCTGTAGAGTACATCATACTGAAGGCGTGTCCCGTCACTGTTTTTAAAGTACCAGCCATCAGGTCACCTTGTGTAAATCCTCCTACTACAATCTTGCCTTGATTCATTGAAACTTCCACAGCACGTTGCAGTTGCTTTGCAGCTAATTTACCGGGTGAAAAAGCAAAGCTGTTACCATTGCCTGTAAAGAGCGGAGCAACATGTTCGCTACCAATTCCACCAATATCAGGATTTACTTTATAGATATAATTCCACTTCATAACTGCCTTTTCCAAAATAGTCGCCCAAGTAATTTTGTTGTTCTTACCTGTTACAGCCCCAATATTTCCATTATTATCCGCCAGAAACAGAGAAGATACAACCACCTCTATTGGCTTACCTTGGGGGTCAAACATGAGAACGGTAAAGGTCTGGTTTCCATTATCTTTGATCAGTGGCTTAACAAAATTGGGATATAGATAAGCCATAGAAGCAAATACGGCTAAAGCAGAACAATCACCAATACCATGCTGATTGACATCTGCCGGTTGAGGCGTTCCATAAGGATAGAGATTCTCAACAGTGAATTTTGTCCACTGCAAACCTGGAGCTGATCCAAGGGTATTCGGCTCGTTCACTGCATCCTTCAGCCATGCCTTATCTTCCTCTGTAGTAATATGTTTCCCTGCATAATGGTTTCCCATAGGGGTCGTTGCATCAAATGTATTGCCACTTGAAAGGGACATTAAATCATCAATATCAACTGCAACAAGGCCTTTCAGTGCCCATTCTGCTATCTGAGTAGACATTCCACCATTATTAGCTGCCACTGACAAACGGTAATAGCGATATGTACCATCATTCTCAAACTGATACGCTTTCGTTTCACCTCTTTCGGAAAAAACTTGATCGGTCTGTGTATCCAGCTGAATCCATATTTTATTATCTTCTGAACCATACAAGGTCCATGATTTAGGATCCATCTCTGGATTAGTTGAGGCAGAAGTCAGTGCATAGTAGTTGATGGCTATATTTTTATTACCATTCCACAGTACAAAGAAAGTACTGTGGGGCGTTTCATAACATGTATTCTTATCATTATCCACAATTTGAGCGATATCTCCACCTACAGGTGAATCCTTATATTGTGAAAGTACTATTCCGGAAGAAGGCATATTCTGGTTTCCTTCTTCAAGCACCCAATAGAAAAAGGTTTCCGGCCCTGTTTCTTCATCGTCGGAACAACCAGTAGATAGTCCGATCGGGAGTAATAAAGCAAAATAAACTGCTATTTTCTTTATATTTATATAGTTCATTATTCTTTCAATTTAAGAGTTTATAATACAGGAGATTATTCTTCCGGTTCAGCAGCTGCCCATCCATAATTTTGTACCATCTTTGGGTTACGGCGAATTTCGTTATCAGGAATTGGGAATAAATAATGACGTTTAGCAAACACGCGAGTCTCTGTCACCACTTTCTCAAAGAACTGAGGTGGATCGGCTTTTGAATTCATTCCGTGAATCTCACCACCTTCACCACCTTTATGATAAGCTGGGTAAATCCAATCATCACCTACGGCCATATCTGCAACTTTCCAACGCCTTACATCAAAATAACGGTTCCACTCGTAAGCTAATTCAATCAATCGTTCGCGACGTATACGTTTATCCACATCATTGCGATTCTCGGGATAAGTAATATAATCAAAATCATTCTCATCTTTACCACCCCCATTGCCATATCCCGGAACACCAGCGCGAGCACGAACGGCATTTACATATTTCATAGCCTCTCCATATTGCCCACAAGCGCTCAACGCTTCAGCATATCCTAAATACATATCCGCCAAGCGGAGTAAGTTCGCACAATGTTTTCCTGCATTTCTGTCCATTGGAGCCATTTTTCTCACCCCATAGCCTTCCAAAGGTGAATCATGACCTGCTTTATTATAACCTGAATTTCCATTCACATTTAACTCTGTAGTAATCTTTCCATCATTTGTTGAAGCGTTTATCCAAGTAGATCCATTAAATGTAATACAAACATAGAACCGTGCCTCGCGATTTGCCCATTGCTTCAATGTCTTATTTGTATTGGCTAAGAAATAGTTGGTACTAGGGTCTCGAGGATTATTATAATCACTCCCTCCATAATATTGAGAGGTCGGTACATTGACATATTCATTTTTTACATAATCTGGATCGTCCACTGTGCGCAGTCCTTTATCAGTATAAAATAGATCGACCATCTCTTGGGTAGTACCAAAACCAAGTCCACCTCTGACCGAACTATTATCCAGCTGTCCATGATAAGGAGTAAGTTCATAGGTGTGGTCGCCATGGTCGGCAAGACGAATAAAGATTTGTTCGCTATTATTTTCATAATTAACGCCAGAAGTAACCTGACGACAAGAAGCATAAAAATCAACCTTCCCATTATTCATCACTTTATACAAGCTGTAAGAGCTAGGCACAAATGTATCGAAGAATTCCTTGTAAGCCGTTCGAGCTGCCTCCCATTTTTCTTGCTCCTTGGAGGTCTCTTGAGGAAACAGCTGCTTACCATCACTATTTATAATTTCAGCATAATCTTTGTTGCAATTGAATAGCGGACTAGCAGCATACAACAATAGCTTCGCTTTTAACGCCTTACACGTTCCCCGATCAATACGTCCTAAGTTGGTGCCGGTGTACTTCACTGGTAAATCGACTGCTGCTTTATCCAATTCACCAATGATATAATCGACACATTCATCTACCGAGCTACGTTCTTTCAACAAATCAGCTAAAGGTGTGTCGAGTTCAAGCTCATCTTCACCCAAAAGAACAATGGGGCCGTAAGAGCGGAATAACAGAAAATAATAGTAAGCTCTCAAAGCTCTAGCCTGGGCTTTCCACACCAAACGGTCAGTAGCAGAAGCTTCTGTACAAAGATCTACATTGGCGATAAATGTACTTGCTTTCGATATACCTTTATAATATTGTATATACCAATAGTTAATCCAACTGGAAGAAGCATATACGGTACCCGCTCCCCACTCATTACTGATGTGCCAAGACCAAGTTATATTTGTTTCCAACGAACCTGAACTCCAGATTCCTCCCATGTTATTACCACTATTCGGCCAGCGCTCACGGGTCTCGTCAGGAACGTAACTATATACATTATTCAGATATTGCTCCGTTTTTTGTTTGTTTGCAAAAGTCCCGGATAAATCATATTGTTCCCCTGGAATGGAATCAAAGAAATCATTGCATGAACATAGCCCTCCCAGCATAGATAGAGCTATAACTCCTATTTTGAATATATTTTTCATTTGATGTCTGATTGATTATTTATTAAAAGCTAACATTTACTCCCACAGAATAAGTACGTGAATTGGGGTAACTTGTACCATTATTCGTATTTAATTCAGGGTCCCACAATTTAAAGTTAGAGAATGTAAGGAGGTTAGTACCCATCACATACACACGTGCACTTTTCAAGAATGTTTTATTCAGGATTGTTTTAGGAAAATTATAAGCAATTGTAAGCTGCTTCAGCCGCAAAAAACTAACGTCTTTCTGCCACCATGTACTTGTCTTTGTATTGTTTGTATTTGCAGAAGAGCCATAACGCAAAAGAGGATAAAACACATCTTCATTGGTTGGATTATCAGCAGACCAGCGATCGTTGATATTACTATATAGGTTGGAGATACCAGATGCATCTGAGAAAGGATGAATGGCATTACCATTCAAATAACGATCAGCTTTTGCTGTTCCGGAAAAGATAGCTCCAATAGAAAAATTACTTATTTGCAAGTCCGCACCAAAACCATAGTATATTTTAGGCACATCTCCCTGACCAATGAGACATTTATCATAATCGTCAATTACACCATCTCCATTCAAATCCTTATATTTAATATCTCCCGGTTGCGATACTTGTCCCGGATAATCTTCTCCAAACTGTTTAGCATGATCGATAATGTCATCATCGCTAGTGAACAATCCTTCTGCTATCCATCCCCAACGTCCATTTACATTGGTTCCTCTCTTTTCCATCCAAGGATATGGGACAGCCGGATCGTCATTTTCAATAATCTCATCTTCATTCCAAGCAAAATTTCCACGCACGGTTAAGAACGTTTTTTTCCCTAACTGTTGAGTGTATTCTAATGTAGCCTCAACGCCTTTATTATCGACTATACCTAAATTACCATAAGGCATTTCTATAAATCCGGAATAATCGGGAATTGTAGCACGTCTCAAAAAAATGTCTTTCCGGTGTTCTTTAAATAAATCCACAGTAATGGACAAATTGTCTTTCAGAAGTTTTAGATCGATTCCTAAGTCTTGCTTCCTGGAAGTAGACCAACCAACATTCGCTCCATACTTGGCAAATCCCCAACCGCCTACAGAATTGTTCACCTCACCAAAACGATAGCCACTCTGGGAAGCCATCTGATCGAGATACATGAAGCGCCTATCTGTGACTGCATCAGTACCTACCAACCCGTCAGTATACCTGATTTTCAAATAAGAAATGTATTTCTGAAAGGGACGCCAGAAATCTTCATTTGAAAGCGCCCACCCTATACCAATAGCAGGGAAAAAGCCAAAACGTTTATCTGGACTAAAATTCTCAGAGCCATTGTAACCAAGATTACCTTCTATAAAGTAGCGATCATTCCACGAATAAGTGAGACGAGCGGCTATACCTTGCTGTTTGTAAGGAAGAGAATTCACAATCTTATCTGCGGCCGATTTATCTCGTTCACTTTGTTTATCCACTGTTCTACGACGTACTTTCTGATTATAAAGAACTAATCCTCCTAAGCGATGTAATCCAAAAGCACGGTCGTAGTTCAAAGAAGCCTCAAAATAGGTACTCCTTTCGCTAACCGATTCGGTATTATAGCCTAGTTCTTTACTTCCTTGATAAGTACGGCTCAAACGATAATCACCATTCTCATCAAACACATCATCATTCCACAAACCTGTGACGGGATCTTTAGTGCCTGAATAGTAATATGTATCTTCACGCTTTTCATAGAATAGTTGACGCTCATTAACCACATCAAATGCAAGCATTGCCGACGCAGTAAACCCTTTACTCCATTTTTTGAAACCGAGATCCTGCGTGACACGGATATTGGAGTTCAACTGATTATTTGATTCATTGGTATAACCACGACGAGTCAAATCTGCAAATGGATTACGAAAATCTCCATTTGAAGAGATTCCCGGAATAGAACCATTTTCCATCATCAGCGGCAAATAGACCGGATTAATGCTCATTGCTGAAGAAAAAAGAGAACCTGAAGATTGCTGAGGATAATTACCTATAGATAAATATCCGGAGAACCCTAAATCGACAGAAGTTGTCTCTGTCGGTTTCAAATTCAAATTCGCGGTGTAATTATAGCGATCATAACGCATATTAGCATCGTAATTCTCCATCCGTGCTGTACGTGTCAAACCTCTTTCATTATAATAACTCAATGAAACATAGTAGGTAGCATTGGGTACACCTCCTCGTACACTCATATTCACGCGACGGTTATGTCCCCAGTCATTAAACAATTCATCCATCCAATTGATAGCCGGATAAAGGTATGGGTTATACATTGTAGGATTCTCGTTTGGCAACAAACCATTCGCCTGCTTAGTCGCTGTGATATATTGATTCGTATAAAGTAGTTTACCATTCGTGTTCAAATTGGCTTCATTAGCAGCATCCATATACGTATAAGCATCGGCCAATTCCGGACGTTTCGTTAATGTCACAAAACCTTCATAATAATCTGCAGTAAACTGAGGCTTCCCCACTTTTCCGGGTTTTGTCTTTATAATGATTACACCGTTTGCACCCCGCACACCATACACAGCTGTTGCAGAAGCATCCTTTAATATAGTAAACGATTCTATGTCTTCAGGATCAATATTATTAAAACCACGTTCCACCCCGTCAACTAACACCAATGGTTTAGAGTTTTGACCGGTAAAGGTTGAGATACCACGAATCCAAATATCTGAATCATCATGACCAGGTTCACCTGTACGTTGTACAGCTACAACCCCAGCTAAACGCCCTGCAATAACTGATGATAAATTAGCCGTTGGCATCTTAATTTCATCCATTTTCATGGACGACTGTGCACCTACTACCGATACTTTACGCTGATGCCCATAAGCAACAACCACTACTTCATCCAATGACGATACATCTTCTGCAAGAATGACATCAATCAACTTCTTTTTACCAACAACCAATTCTTGTGATTTATAACCTATATAAGATACAACGAGAATAGGGTTACGACTCGTTAAACTAAGGTTATACTGTCCATTTGTGTCTGTGATGGTACCGTTGGTAGTACCCTTTTCCTGCACACTTACTCCAATGAGTAATTCACCTTTTTCGTCAGAAATACGCCCTGTTACTGATACATTCTGTGCCCATACAGCTACATTAATGGTCAGCAATAAAACGAATACGCATAATGACTTCTTGTGATGTTTTTCCATTCCAAACCGATTCATGTCACTTGTTTTTAATTAGTACTAAAACTGCGAATTAAGTTCTCTTAAATAAAGGCAAATTAAACAAAATTTAGCACGATCAAAGTCTCCCCAAGTGACAAAATAATGGCAAAAGTTGATTGTTCATACAGAGAACAAAGCGAGGGATAAAGCACAAACTAATCAATTATATAGCAGATACTTAAGTAGAATATAAACGAATAGAGCACAGAGGATAAGTGCATGAAAAGCAACCATTCGAAGGACTAAATGAGTTGCAATAGAGACTATACAAGAGAACGGAATATTAAGAGTCATTAGTCAAAATCAAAAGATTATTCAAATCTTTTTTCACCAAGAGGATGAGAATAATCCTTGTAGTCTCCTTAGATTGATAATAAACAAAAAGAGAGAGGAAAAGCAGTTTTTCCTCTCTCAATCTACAAATACCAGCTATGTATTCTCAATATAATCCAATTAATTCCATCCTGGATTTTGATGCCCTTCCAAAGATGGATTAGCTTGAATCTCATCTAATGGGATAGGCCATAGTAAAGCATATTCGGGAATAGCACCTACCTTTTCACTTCCGTCAGGCTTATTCTGAATTTTGGCAGATGTAAATGTAGTCCACTTCAACTTGCCAGTTTCTGTGGATTCTTCTGGATACAAACGGGTACGGCGAATATCATCCCATATTTTAAATTCTAAGGGCAACTCATGTAGGCGTTCTGTTAAGATAGACTGAACTAATGCATCTCCAGTACCGGTCTCATCAGGCAAACCTGCACGCTTACGCACTTGGTTTAAATAGAATTTTGCACCACCAACAGCATTATCCTCATGTCCTGTACGAGCTAAGCCTTCAGCAGCAATCAGCAAAACTTCTGCATATCGAAATACAGGCATATTATAATCACCATCGTGCCCGTTAATCAAAGCATCCTCATCAAACCAAGCCCAGTTTCCTATATCATCCAAAGAGTAAGTAGTACCACTAGCATCCGTATATTCTTTAAAGAAAAATTGTTTCTCATGTCCGCGAATATCAGCAGGATCATAGCTATCGATCAACATACTACAAGGGAGATAAGCATTATATAACACGTCTCCTCCGGGATGAAAGACTCCCCATTGGAAAGCATCTGCACCAATGGAACGACAAGCATAAGAATTACCTACACTATAATCGCTATAATTGTATTCCATTGCATAGATAATCTCCGCAGAAGATTTAGTTGTTTTGATCACATTATAAGCAGAATTCAGGTCATCAGTCGTTCCATTCGGATCAATCAAACGATGAGGTCCTTCATTTATCACCTTCAATGCCATTGCCGCCGCTTTATCATAATATTCTGTTCCACCATTCAAAGGAGCACCTGCCCATTGTAGATAAACTTGAGCCAGTAATGTTTGTGCCATAGCCTTAGTGACATAACATCCATTATCATAGAATGTCTTATTGGGCAAAGCATCACCATTGACAATATCTAATAAATCGCTTTC
Organism: Bacteroidota bacterium; assembly: GCA_023426145.1. Lineage (GTDB taxonomy): Bacteria > Bacteroidota > Bacteroidia > Bacteroidales > Bacteroidaceae > Bacteroides. Next base: position 98,019 of record JAFABG010000026.1, read on the forward strand.
AATATATTTATAGATTTCTTCAGCAGAAAGGCGTTCTTTATACATTCCCTCAGTAGACGTATAAGGCTCCGAGATATAAGGTACACCACCAAATTCTTTCACTAACCAGAAATATCCATAAGCACGAAAGAATTTACCTTGTGCCACATAATTATTAATAGTAGGCTCATCCAACACACTGGTCATTGTGGGAATATTAGCAATAACAAAGTTTGCACGTGAAATTCCCTTATAAAACTCATGCCAGTATTTCATGGCTATATCATCAAAAGATTCAATATTAAAATTACAGCCTTCAGATGCAGTCGTAAATGTTCTATCTTTCCGTTTATCCACGTATAAACCGGAAACAATTCCTCCCCACATGGTTGCTTTAGGAGTCCAGCCCCCTCCAACATCCGTATTGTGTAGATAAGGTACTCCACCAAAATATAAGGCATTCACTCCAGACTCAGCATCCGCTTTTGTCTTCCAAAACTGATCGGATGGTTTCAAATCCAATGGCTTTTCTTTAAGAAAATCATCACATGAATTCAACAACACAGAGAGTGAACACATGCAAAATGCAGATATATATACTTTTAATAGTTTCATAACTCTTATAGTTTTTATAACGATAAATTAAAATGCAACATTAAGACCGAACGTAAATGTTCTCGGACGAGGATAAGTGAAAAATTGACGATTTGCCCCCCATTTGTTATCACCTAAACGAGAAGAGTTGTCTGGATCGTATCCATTATAATCTTTCGAAGTAATTAAGAATGCATTATTTACATTCGCATACAGACGCAAAGACGAAAGACCGATCTTTTTGATCATTGATGGCTGGAATGTATATCCAAGCTGAATCATATTACAACGCAAATAAGACCCATCACAAACCCAATCATCATCCGCTTGATTATTAGCTCCCTGACCGAAGTTATTCAATCGAATAGCCTGTTCCTTACCCGTAGGATTGAGAGTAGGATGCCATGCTTCTTTATAAAGACGGTCTATACCATTAGTTAGAAAACGAGCAACTGTAGAGTGGTAGAATTCTTGCATTACGTCTACTCCCCAAGTATACTGGAAGTCTACCGTCAAATCAAATCCTTTATAATTAAAGGTATTGATAAAAGAGCCCATCCAATCGGGTAATCCATTTCCAATAATCTCACGTTTCTTATATGTTACTTTCTCACCAACAGTTGAAGGTATATTCATCGTCTCAGCGTCCCAATTCTCTGGAATGCCATCGTAGATGCCAGCACGCTTGTAGCCGTAAAATGAAGATAGCTCTTCGCCTTCTCTGATCAACATATCATAGCCTACAAAACCATCTGTAGTAATCTGTCGCTTTCCAGTTATCGGATCTACAGAAGCACTCTCATCTAGCTTTTCAACACGATTTTTATTGTAACCTAGATTAACTGTAGAAGTCCATTGAAACTCAGGAGTCTGTATGGGATAGGTGGTGACTAAAATGTCCACCCCACGATTGGAAACTGCTCCAATATTATCCATTATTGAGGAATAACCAGTAGACTCAGGGATAGGGCGGTTCAATAATAAATCCGAAGTATATTTGTAATAATAAGATATATCAAAGTTCAATCGGTTATTAAATAAGCCAAGTTCAAAACCAAAATCCCACTGGCCGGTCTTCTCCCATTTCAAATCAGGGTTAGGCATATTGTCTAAATATGAAACAACGTGTAAAGCATCGCCTATGATTGTATTCGATTGACTAACAGTCGCCAAAGATCTATAAGTACCTATTTCTGAGTTTCCAGTAAGCCCATAAGACGTATGAAGTTTTAATTTACTGATTAATGAGTTATCTTTTAGAAAATCTTCATTTGAAGCCATCCACCCTAAACCAACTGAAGGAAAGAAAGCATACTTATTATTTAATCCGAATTTAGAAGAACCATCATAACGTCCAGTCACTGTAGCCATATACTTATTATCGTATGAATAGGCTAAACGAAGAAAGTAAGAATTCATAGCCCATTTATCATAGTCATTTCCTACTGAAGGACGATTTGTTCCCGAGCCTAAATTATAATACCCGTAATAATCATCAATATACTTACTATCTGAAGCATTAAAAGAGGTGTAATGGTATTCTTGCCAAGACATACCTGCCATAGCATTTATGTGATGCTTCTTAAAGTCTTTTACATAAGTCAAATAAGTTTCTTCCTGCCAGTATAATGAATTGGAATTGCTTGCAGAAGCTGTTCCTTCAGAATTCTGATTGATCATTGGCCTTGGAGTAAAAGGAGTATAATTCGCATTCCGATTGTTATGATAGTCTATACCAAATTGGGTTTTCAAATCAAGTCCCTTCATCAAGTGAAAAGTTAAAGCACCATTTCCGAAGATTTGTGTACGGTATTGCATAGCATACATACGTTCGAGCAACTCTACAGGATTACCTACACCTTCAGGACTAAATCCTTGTTTGCCACTATCCGGATCGTTTTGATCTTTTAAAATAGAGCTCGTACTAATGATATTTGTTTGCGTGTATTCACCATCCAGTTTAACTGGTAAAAACGGTAATTGCTCAATCATCGTACGCAATGCGCCCTGTCCGTAAGGATTATCTGAGGTTCGGTTTCCCCAAGTATGGTTCACCAACAAATTGATTGATGTAGACAACCACTTAGTTGGTTTATCGTCATAGGCTAATTTAGCATTAATACGTTTGAAAAAAGAATTAAGCAAAATACCCTGTTGATCCGTGTAATTAATAAATGCCCCTATAGACGATTCATCTAAAGAACGTTGGATGCTGAGCTGATGATTATGAGAAACTGCCGTGCGAGATGCTTCATCTTGCCAATTCGTATTATATTTAGGCGAACCGTCAGCATTAAATAATCGCTGATCTGTGAATATCTGAGACAAATCGGTAGTAAAGTTTTTGTCTTGAAATTGATTGGCATTTTCCAAACCCTGCTTAAAGGTAGACATCCATTCGTTAGCATCCATCACATCTATTTGTCTTGCCATAGTGCCGATAGATATAGAACCATCATAAGAGATGTGTACACCTTTGCCCGCATTTCCACGTTTAGTTGTTACCATGATTACACCATTGGCACCACGAGCACCATAAATAGCAGCCGAAGAAGCATCTTTCAAAACTTCGATAGATTCAATATCATTAGGGTTTAGTAAATCAAAATTAGACATCACCACTCCGTCTACTACATACAAAGGAGTAGCTGACGCATTAATCGTTGAAATACCACGAATGATGACACGAGATTCTCCTCCAGGTTGCCCCGTATTGGAAAAGATATTCACACCGGCAACTTTCCCTTTTAATCCGTCAAGGGCATTAAAAGACTGAGCTTTTAAAAGATCCTTCCCTTTAGCCGTAGAAATAGAACCAGTCAAATCCGACTTACGCATTGTTCCATAGCCAACTACTACTACTTCTTCTAAAGCCTGTGTATCAGACTGCAAAGTAATATTAAGAACACCTCCTTTAACTTCGGAGACCTTAAATTCTTTAGTAACATAGCCAATATAGGAGAAAGTTAAGGTAGCATTCATAGGTACCGTGAGTCGATACTTACCGTTCACATCGGTGATTGTGCCAATGCTCCCATTCTTGACCTTCACTGTACCGTTGATAACAAGCTCTCCCTGATCATCAGTCACAGTTCCGGAAATTGTTTTTACAGATTGAGCACTAATGCCCAAACTGAACATCATACCTACAATAAATAGGGTAAGATACTTTAGCTTTTCATTCATAATTATTAAATTTGATTAGTAAAAAGGTAATTATTTGTTTACTATTTAAAAACACCCTACTGCGAATTAAGAGAATTTAAGTAAGAAGCAAGTGCTCTGCCCTGCCAAAAAACAGACAAATATTTTTGCTTACCCAAAGCACAATAGGGAATAATAGAGCACAGAAAAAACCTTTATAAATCAAACATTTACAAATGAGAAGAGACAATTAGAGAACATTAAAAATGTGAGGAAGGAAACACGCATTCAAGAAAGAAATCTCTCAAAACAAGCTTAAAAAGATTTAATCGATACTATTGGTTCTTAATATGGACTGATCTCTATAATCTTTGGGAGTCATCCCAAAACGGCGAGTAAATTCTTTATAGAAATAAGAACGGCTGGCAATACCGACCTCTGAAATGACATCCTGAATGGAAAGCTCTTCATTGCGTAATAATAAAGCAGCTTTCTCCATACGATAAATCCGGATCAAATCACTAGGAGAAAGATTTGAAATTTCTTTAAATTTACGATAAAATTGTCGAGAACTCATCGCCATTTTCCCTGCAATGAGTGTAGACCCTAACTCTTCATTATCCAGATTTTCCTCAATCACCTGCAACAACTTACGAACAAATTCAGCCTGCTCATTGGTAGAACAGACAATTTGTCCGGCTAAATTTCCCAATTCATCCATGTAAATCTGTTTAGCTTCTCGCTTCCCGTAAATTGCATTATGAACCACCTCTCGCAGAAACAAGATATCATAAGGAAGTACAACATAAGAATCAGCCCACAATAATAGTTTTCGCTGAATAGAAGAACTCACTTTCCAAGTCAGCATAGGAATAAAAGCTGTTTTAGATAGTAGACTTCTATTTTTATTAATATACTCCATAAAAGTGGTTTCTGCTCCAGCATACATCGTCATATCTACCAACAACAAAGCTGGTGTAGACGAACGAATCTCATCAAACGCTAGTTGTATGCTCTTGACTGGCTTCACTTTATATTCATCTGCTAAGAAATTACTGATAAACCAAGTCATCTCATCTCTGTCTTCGAGCAACAAGACCGTTTTTTTCTCTTGGACGCTGACTTCAGTTAAGTTAGAAGCTTCAAAACAAATAGTCAGTTGATTTCCTGATGTTACCTCTATGCAACTAACTTTAGCATGAACACGTTCTAAAGCAGATTGCACAAAACATAACAACAGCTGATCTGCGAATTCTAAATCGGCATCTTTTACTAATGCTGAAGAGAATTCACCGACAAGAGAGTCGTGCAATATTTTCACAGCATCATCTGTAGAAGTAAAGTTCAGACACATATAGCCGTTATCTTCAGTAGCATCAACAGTCACTTGCGCATTATGAATGCGAGAGATCTGGTAATAACAATAATACAAGATACTATACAAAGCATTCTTGTAAACTGGAAAAATAAAGCTTTCAGGGATTATCGAATGAATGGAATCCTTTTTAATCCCCTGTTCTTCAAGTGTATTCAAAACTTGTTGTGATACCCCCTGTATAGACATACGAGCAGAAATAATAAATTTATCCGGAAAGAAATGCTTCAATTCCTCACGATGAACAATATTGGGATTAAGAAGGGCTGTCATCACCGTTTCACGTATAAGAGAGACTTTATCTAGACGCTGTTGATAAGTAATATTTTCAGCTCGTAACTCATCACAGCTATTATAAATGAGCGTAAAACGATCAAGCATATCATCTCCAATACCATTGCCGAATGTCTGCGTCCTAGCTTTCTCCTTATCTAGCAAATGCTTCAAATTCCGTTCGCGAAGAACATATTTATGGAGTAAATGGAGTAAATAACCTAAGAGAAATAGAAGTAAAAGAGCATAAGATACATAAGCCCCAGTAGATTTATACCAAGGAGGAAGTATGCAAATTGGAATGGAGAATAATTTATATTCTGTATCAAACACATCTTTGCGATATCGGATCTTAAAAGTGTAATTCCCCGCCGGAACATCGGTGTAGGAAGCTTCATTCATACTACTAAAAGAGCTCCACTCTTCGTCATACCCTTCCAACATAAAAGAGTATTCCACTTCATCTCCTGCCAAATAATCAGGAACGGCAAAAGAGAGCGAAAAAGAAGTCTCAGTCCCTTTTAAACGTAGACTTTTACCATTATCCACGTAATAGTCTCCCAGTCGAACTTCCGTTCGCCCAATCCACAACCGTCGCAATAAAATATCAGGGTAGAAATCTGGAGCTGCAGCAACGGTTCTATCTAAATAAAGCAAACCATCAATGCCTCCAAAAAAAAGATTTCCAGTATAAGGACATTGATAATAAGCATCATCACTAAACTCACCAATTTGAGCCCCTGCACTATAATAATAATCATGTGAAGCACCATTCTTAGGATTATATTTAATCAATCCCCGATTAGTGCCTAACCATAGAAAACCGTTGCCATCTTCCAACACCCCATGTATCATATCGTTTAGTAAACCTTGTTCGCGCCCGATATAGGTAGCTTCTATTTTTTTTCCATTAAATGTCAAGCTCACTAATCCTGAGGTAGTTCCTACATACATTTTCCCATCATGAGCACGATATAAACTAAGTACGTCATCTACAGATTTACGAAGTTTCTCTTTCAACGAGATCACTTTATACTCTTCAGTCCTTTTATCAAAGCGAATTAATCCTCTTTCACGACTACCCAGCCACAGAATAGAGTCTCCTTCGGCCAACATGGGATAAAACAGACTAATCTCATGCTGTTCGTGATAAAAATGATAACGATGTTGTCGTTTAACAAAGACTTTTCCCGCTTGTTTCCCCAAAACAAGTTTAGAGAAGCCTGTTCCTGCTGTCACGACATAAAGTGTACTATCATTTTCCTCAAAAATATCATGTATCTCAATAGCAGGTTGCTCTGTCGGATTTTCCACTGGACGAACAGTATCATCGGAAAAGGAATAATAATATAACCCGGGACTGCCCGCTCCAATCCAGAAACCATCCATAAAACGGCTCTCCACTAGCTTATATACATGAAACTCTCTATCCCATTTTATATATGAAGCTGCTCGCTGATTTTCTTCAGGCGAATAAACCTTTGCTGCAGCTAAATTCGAAGGGTTCGTTCTAAAATCAGGAATATGTATCAAACCATCCCCTTTTGTACCAAACCACAAGCCCCCTTTCTTATCAGTCATAACAGATCTTACCTGTCTACTTAGTTCTGGGGAAATGCGATTTAACATCAGATTACTTGCAATGGCATATTTCTTAGCATACATCACTGCACCTTGTCCATCAGAAGCTATCCATAACATACCTTGCCTTGGATCGCGGTATAAGCTATAAATACGGATGTTTCGATTGACCACTTCGGCTTCGTATTTCTTCGAAGTACGCAATCGAATTAATCCATTAGCGCGAAAAGCAACGATTATATCTTCATAAAATGGAACGACTCCAGTAACCACTCCATATTTCTGAGTAAGCGAAGAAAGGTTACGAATATAAATCTTAGATTTTCGGGAAATGTCATACATATACAAATCCTGATCACAATCTATAAAACAAAATATTCCATTTTGATAAAAAATATCCTCAATCGCTTTTGAATGAAATGTAGTTGTTGAAACGGACAAACGGACAGATGAACTATCTGCTTCAAAGGTATTGAGCGAGTATTGTTTCACTTGCCCAGAATTTGGAGGAAACAGCCAAAAAGTTCCGTCATCCATCACGAATGTACGCTGCCCCATACGATCAATTAAATAAGAAGGCTTTTGGACTAAAGCAAAGTTATGATGATACGTATTATAATAATAAATCCCATCACTGGCAAATACCCAAGTATTTCCCTTAGCATTAGAATTTATATAGTAATCGCCTTGAAAATCATAATTACTCACAACTTGCCTCTTCTTCTGCGAAAACCGATTAACCCCTAAATGTGTAGAGATCCATAAGCAACTACTGTCTGCTTGAGAAATAGAATGAATAACATTGTTACTTAGAGTTTTGTCTACTGAAAAATCAGATCGGAAGACCTCCATACTTTTACCATCCCAACAATTCACCCCATCATAAGTACCTAGCCACATCAATCCTTCATTATCTTGAAAAAGACAAAGTACAGCACTATTAGACAATCCTTGCTGATAATCTACTTTCTTAAATAAGTAAGCGTCTTTTTCGTTATTCGCAACACTTGCTAATGGATATAATAAAACAACAAGTAAAAGAATGATTCCCGCATGAATACTCTTCAGTCTATCAACAAATTCATTTCCCATTTTTTTCAGATTTAACTCCTATTATCTTTATATTGCTGCTCTTTCAAACTCTAATTCGGTAATCGTAATGACTATCATTCAATTACCTATTTTTTCACGCTATCGATTTTATCTTTAGCCATAACTTAAACAAGATTCAGCATAAAAAATCTCTTGGAAGAATAAGAACAGTATTCCTATTATCGTGTTTATTGGTATCTCAATCTATCTTACAACAACTCTTCTCTCTCAAATTAAAGTAATGATTTACTTTCACAACAATTAGATAGGGTCAATTTTGGCTATAAAAGAACCGGCAACAAATATAATGAATTAATGTGAATTATACGAAAATGGAAAAGAAAAGTAAGGTGCTTAGGCATAAACGTCATCATTCGATTACAAAAGGACTAATCAATCTTCATTTTAACATCTATTCATGCTTTATTTCATAATAAATGAGGATTGATATCTTTTTATAAGAATAGTACTTTTGCACCCGAAAAAGAAAGATGAATAAATGATGAAGCAAAAATTAGCAGGATTAGTGATGTTCCTTTTACTAGTGTCATCCAATTACAGCATGGCTATTGATACTGAAAAAGACACCACTTCCTACTTGAAAACTATCGAGTTGGCAGGAGTAGAAATAAAAGGTTTTAAACAAGATAAGACATTCGATCAAACGGGGTCTATCACGAACATAAATAGCCGCTTCTTACGTTCAAATGAAATAAACAGTGTTAAAGAACTCTCTTCCTTCATTCCCAACTTATTTATGCCCGACTATGGTTCAAAGCAGAATACACCAATATATATTCGAGGCATCGGTTCGAAAATAAATGCACCTTCCATTGGCTTTTATGTAGATGGGGTACCTCATTTTGAAAAATCAGCTTTTGATGTAGATCTTTCAGATATAAGCAACATTGAAGTATTGAGAGGACCTCAAGGAACTCTCTATGGACGTAATGCTATAGGTGGAATCATTAATATATATACCCATTCTCCGTTAGATTACCAAAATACCCGATTCAAGGTTAGTTATGGTAGCCGCAACGACATGGAACTTTCGGCTACTAATTATACCAAAATAAATAATCACTTTGGTTTCTCTATCACAGGTAAGTACCATCAGAACGATGGCTTTTTTACCAACCAATACACAAACAAAAAAGCCGATGATATTCGCAATGGTGCAGGGCGAATATCACTAGCTTGGAGGCCTGCCGAAGACTGGACGATTCGTTTGAGTTCATCTATTGATTTATCGAAGCAGGGTGGTTATCCTTATGGAGCATATAATGCTGAGACCAAAGAGTGGAAAGGAGTCAATTATGATAGCTACAGCAGTTATCGCCGTACGATGGTTGCCTCGGGGCTTACCATTAACCATGAAGGAAAAGCGGTTAGTTTCAATAGCCAAACATCTCACCAATATATTGATGACAAGCAAGGTATTGATCAAGATTTCACTCCGGAAGCTACCTATTTTGTCAATCAAAAGTTTAATCAACAGATGTGGAGCGAGGAACTTACATTTAAGTCCAAAAATTCGAAACGCTATCATTGGATCACAGGATTATTTCTTTTCACTCAAAAATCTGATAATTTTGTTGGGCTGAATTATCTACAAAAAGAATATTCAACGCCTAAATATTATGATATACCTACCTCAGGAGTAGCTGTCTGTCATCAATCAACTTACGATATAACTAAAAGTTTTTCTGTTACAGCAGGACTACGTTATGACTATGAATCAGCCAAGAACAATTATGAAGCATACAAACAACCTTTTGAAGGTGAACGTGTTGCTACAGATAACTTCGTTAGTAAACTGCACTTTAGTCAGATTACTCCTAAATTAACCCTGCAAAATCGCTTTGCAAATAATCAAATGGTCTATGCTTCAGTTACAAGAGGCTACAAAGCCGGTGGATTCAATCTCACTTTCCAAGAAGATAACGAACGGAGTTTTGGACCTGAATACAATTGGAATTATGAAGTAGGTGCTGAACTAACCTTCTTCAATAATAAATTAACTTCAAATATAAGTCTGTTTTACATTGATTGGCGTCACCAGCAAATAAGCCGAACAATACCAGGTGTAGGAAACATACAAAGTAATGCAGGACATTCTGATAGCAAAGGAGTAGAAGTTTCTTTGAAAGCACGCCCGTTATCAGGACTTGAAGTTCAATTAAACTATGGATACACGTATGCTCGATTCTTAGAGTATAAAAAAAGTGAAACTATAGATTTATCAGGAAAGATATTACCCATGGTGCCTAGAAATACTTTCTCTGGGGTTGTCAATTACTCCCTATATCGCCCCTGCCGATCCATAGACCGACTTATGTTCAACGTGTCGGTGACTGGAATTGGAAAGATATATTGGTTAGAAGACAATATGGTGTCACAACCCTTCTATGCTTTGCTGAATTCCAAAATAACAGCTACGAAAGGAAAGTTCTCATGGGAAATATGGACTAAAAATATAACTAATACAGATTATATGAGTTATTATTTCGCGGCAAACGGTAAATTTGCACAAAAAGGCAAGCCATTTACTATTGGTACCTCTTTAGTCATCAATTTATAGTTTATAAACAATTAGATGTTAAATCAAAACATTATTGATAAGTACAATATACCGGTTCCACGATATACCAGCTACCCTACGGCTAATAACTTTGTAGATTATTCTAACGAGTCATACTATAAAGCTATAGAACACTCTAATCAAGCCGCTAAAGATCAGCTTTCTTTCTACATACACATCCCGTTCTGCCATCATTTATGCCACTATTGTGGATGCAATTCTTTCCCGATGAGCTGCCCGGAGACAGTAGAGTCTTATGTCAAAGCTTTGCATTGTGAAATAGACCTTTTAAATCCCCACTTAAAAAAGACAAGACGTATTTCACAAATACACTATGGTGGAGGAAGTCCCACTAGCCTTCCTATACATCATATTAAAGAGCTCAATGAACATCTATTCTCTTCCTTCGAGACTATTGACAAACCAGAAATAGCTATCGAGTGTCATCCCGGGTATCTCACGGAAAAGGACTGGAAAGAACTTATAACTTGTGGGTTCACACGCTATAGCTTGGGCATACAAGATTTCAACACCCAAGTGTTGAAAATAGTAAACCGTAGACCGTCACTCATTCCTGTCAATGAAATAACCTCCATTCTTCACGAATCTGGAGCTCGCTTCAATTTAGACTTTATCTACGGACTACCCCAACAAACTATATCTAGCTTTGTTGAAAGCATAACAAAAGCAATCCAGCTCAACCCGGATAGATTAGTAACTTTCAGCTATGCACATGTACCTTGGATTAACAAACGTCAAATGATTCTTGAGAAAGCAGGTTTACCCTCACAACAAGATAAAATGGGGATGTTTGTAGAGGCGGGCGCCATACTAGAGCAAAGTGGATACAAACGGATTGGCATGGATCATTTTGTACGTCCAGATGATGATCTTTATCAAGCATTATTAAACCATCAACTTCATCGCAACTTTCAAGGGTATTGTCCTCGCCGGATCACAGCTCAAGTTTATGCTTTAGGAGTCTCTGGTATCAGTCAGCTTGAAACAGCTTATGCTCAAAACACAAAAGATATTCCTCAATATATCTCGAACATAAAGCAAGGGAAGCTTTGTATTACCAAAGGCTATGATCTGAATCGAAGCCAACAGATTACACGTGAAGCAATAGAAAGTTTGATGTGCAACTATTGCATTGATTGGAATGACTTGGCAAGTCTATTAGGAATCTCAGCTGAAGAAGTTCAATCTTCAACTGGCTATACTATCAATAAAATGAAGGAACTTGCCAATGACGGTCTGATTGAATTTGACAACGACAAATTACAAGTAACTGCCGACGGAGTACCATTCGTTAGAAATATTGCAGCCTCATTAGATCCAATGATAATGAGTAGTGAACAGCGTTTTTCAAAACCAATTTAATAACTTTTTCATTTTATATTCAAGATATGACTAGTGACGTAGATTTAAATCCAACTCTAGATAAAAACAAACAAGAAGCTGTTATTATTGTAATCGGAGCAGGATTAACAGGATTAACTACTGCTTTTGCACTACAGCGTCGTGGATTCAAGGTGCTTGTTTTAGAACGTTCTGAGCATATTGGGGGACAAATTCAAACCTTCAGTGAAAAAGGGTATACATTTGAAAGCGGGCCAAACACGGGTGTCATTTCTTATCCCGAAATAGCTGAGTTATTCCAACAGTTAAATGACTGCAAACTAGAAACGGCTTGTGAAGCAGCTAAATGCAGGATGATATGGAAGAAAGGGAAATTTCATCCTATACCTTCAGGCTTGTTCTCTGCTATTTTTACTCCTCTGTTTGCATTTAAGGATAAAATAAATATACTTGGAGAACCTTTTAGGACCAAGGGTATAAATCCTAACGAATCAGTAAAAGACTTAACTGTACGGAGATTAGGTAGATCATTCTTTCAATATGCTGTTGACCCTTTCCTTTCGGGTGTCTATGCTGGGGATCCCACTAAATTAATAACACGCTATGCGTTACCTAAGCTCTATAATTTAGAACAAAATTATGGTAGTTTTATTCGGGGAGCTGTGGCAAAAGCACGCCAACCTAAGACCGACAGAGATAAGCTAGCAACCAAACAAGTCTTTTCAGCACATGGAGGGCTTAGTAATCTCACTAATGCGCTTGCTAAAAGAATTGGTAGCGAGCAAATTATTCTTGGAGCTGAAAAAATCACTGTAAAACCTGATGAAGGAGAATGGAAGGTCGATTATATAGACAGAGAGAACAAACAACAATCGCTACGGTGCACTAAAGTAATCAGCACTGTAGGTGCTTATTCGTTGGAACAACTATTTCCTTTTTTAAATAAGGAACAACTAGAAAAAATAACAAATTTAAGATATGCACCCGTAGTACAGGTTAGCGTAGGAATTCGTAACCCTTCTCCAAAACTACGCGCAGCATTCGGGGGACTTGTACCTACCTGTGAAAAACAACCGGTATTGGGTATATTATTCCCTTCCGATTGTTTCCAGAATCGTGCTCCTCAAGGGTGCTCTCTCTATTCATTTTTTATGGGAGGTATTCGGCATCCGGAGTTCGTAGAGATGAATAACGACGAGCTTACTCACTATGTCAAAAAGTTACTCCATACAATGCTTGGCTTTGATAGAGACGTAGTACCAGACATTATACAGATTTTCCGTCATGAAAAGGCCATTCCGCAATACGAACAAAGTAGCGGTGCGCGCTTCGAAGCGATTACTCAATTGGAAAATGAGCATCCTGGACTTATCCTAGCTGGTAATATCATCGGTGGAATAGGTATGGCAGACCGTATACAACAAGCTTATCAGATTGCATCAAGATGTTAAAATGAATCACTCTACCCCCAAAACAGCGACTAACAATGACTCCATATAAATTCAGCCAAAAACTTTCGTCATTACCCCTATTCAACCTATTTACATTTTTTTGCCTCTATATAGCACAGGCACTACCTATGAGTTTTTTCTCAACCTCGATTCAGGTGATGATGCGACAAGCAGACTACTCATTATCAGCAATAGCGGTACTGCAGATTATCAAACTCCCTTGGATGATAAAGTTTGCTTGGTCTCCATTGATAGATCGCGGTTGCACTGATTTAGCCGACTATAAACGATACATTATTGGCACAGAGGTTATTTACGCGGCATTCATCCTAACTGCAGGCTTTCTTAACTTGTCTAGTGACTTCTATTGGTTACTAGCTATAATTTTCATAGCACTTATAGCTTCAGCTACGCAAGACATAGCAACTGATGCACTATCCGTAAGGAGTTTTAGCAAACCTGACAAATCATTAGCTAACAGCATGCAGTCTATGGGAAGCTTTGGCGGCACTCTATTGGGAAGTGGCGTGTTACTAATTATTCTGCAACGATATGGATGGAATGTAGTTATGCCATGTCTCAGCATTTTCGTCCTTTTAGCTCTGCTACCATTGTTATTCAACAAAAAAATACGCCTGCATAAGGAAGAAAATCGCCGCCGAGCAAAGTGGACAGATTTTATTTGGTTTTTCACTCAAAAAGGCATTGGCAAACAAGTTGGTTTTCTCATCCTGTATTATGCGAGTATCATCGGAATTCTTGCAATTTTACGTCCATATTTAGTTGACTTGGGCTACTCCATGAAAGAAATTGGAATAATAAGTGGTATATTGGGAACTGCTAGTGCTTTTGTAGCTTCTTTGATTGGTGGCATCGTTGTAAGGCGCATTGGGTTAAATCGCTCTCGTATTCTCTTTGCCGTAATTATTCTTGTAGCCAATCTTTTCTTTCTGCTGCTACCATGGATGACACCCACAACCACCCTAATTTGCTTAGGCGTCATATTAATCTGGTGTGGATATGGAATAGCAACAATTGTAGTTTACACCTCTGCTATGGAATGTGTGCGCCCTGGATGTGAAGGTACCGACTTCACTGTTCAAACAGTGATTACGCATATTAGCGGTGTTCTAATAGCAGTATTCAGTGGCAAATTGGCTGATATATTTGGCTATCAGGGCCTCTTTTTGACAGAAGCCCTGATTGCTATATTTTCTTTGATATATGTAGTTTACTTCTTTCGAAAGCGATAACGTCACTTTGCCAAATTTACTTTGCCAATTGATAAATGACATCCATAATCTGCTGGCCAATTTCCTCAGCAGCATCCATGGTAGAAGCTTCACTATAAACACGTATAATCGGTTCGGTATTACTTTTGCGCAAATGTACCCATTTGTCCTCAAAATCAATTTTAACGCCATCAATATCATTGATTTCTTCATCCTTATAGATATCCTTAACACGAGCTAAGATGGCATCAACATCAATCTCTGGAGTCAGATCGACACGATTTTTGGCAATGAAATAGGAAGGATAGGTAGCACGTAATTCACTAACTTTCTTACCTTCATGCGCGAGGTTACTAAGGAACAAAGCTATGCCAACCAAAGCATCGCGCCCATAATGACTAGCAGGATAAATGACACCGCCATTACCTTCGCCACCAATCACAGCATGCGTTTCTTTCATCTTTGTTACCACATTGACTTCACCCACCGCAGAAGCGTTATATTCCATTCCAAATTTGCGAGTTACATCACGCAAGGCACGAGTAGAACTTAAATTAGAAACGGTATTCCCCGGAGTATGTCTCAAGACATAGTCAGCAACAGTAACCAATGTATATTCTTCACCATACATGACACCATTCTCACAGATCATAGCCAATCGGTCCACATCAGGATCAACCACAAAAGCCACATCAGCTTTTCCACCTTTCATCAGGTTCATGATATCACCAAGGTTCTTTTCTAAGGGTTCGGGATTATGTTGAAAGTCACCTGTTGGCTCACAATAGAGTTTATCAATTGCATTTACCCCCAAGCGTTCTAATAGTTCAGGAAGAATTATACCGCCCACGGAATTGACACAGTCGATAGCTACACGAAAATTTGCTTTCTTGATAGCCTCAACATCAACCAAATCAAGCGCCAATACACTATCAATATGCTTCTTATTATAAGTCAAATCTTTACGATAAGTCCCCAAATGGTCTACATCAGCATAAGAGAATTCTTCAGCTTCTGCAATGCGAAGCACTTCATTTCCTTCTTCTGCATTCAAAAATTCGCCATGTTCATTGAGCAACTTCAACGCATTCCATTGTTTCGGATTATGAGAAGCTGTTAAGATAATCCCTCCACAGGCATTTTCCATCGTTACAGCTAGTTCGGTTGTTGGAGTAGAGGCCAAATCAATGTCTACTACATCCCATCCCATTCCCATAAGTGTACCGACCACAACGTTCTTTACCATATCACCAGAGATACGTGCATCACGCCCAACAACAATTTTATTACTTTGAACTTTACACGTTTTACGAATTAAAGTAGCATAAGCAGAAGTAAACTTTACAATATCAAGGGGGTTAAGTCCTTCTCCTGCCTCTCCACCGATGGTTCCACGGATTCCAGAGATCGATTTGATTAAAGTCATAATTTTCTTAGTTTATATAGAGTTTCTGTTGGTCGTCAATTACTTTGAGTATAGCTTAAACTATCGCTAAAGATTCCTTCTTTTATTGTTTTGCTTTGCTAAATTTCCAAATATCATAATAATAGGGTCTAACATACTGCTGAGCAGACGTATGCCCCATTTTAGAAGGAACGATCAGACGGACATGAGCATCATTACGAACGAAAGGCAAAGCAAGAAGCCATCCAGCTGGAACAGCAGTAGATTGATAATTATTATACCATAAATAGTCCATTTCTATAAAAGTACCATATACATAACTGCCTTGAGATACGTAACGGAAAACAGCAGGATTAGCATAAAAATTAGGCTGTTCAGACCAATTATCAAGAAAAACATTGAAACATGTAGTATCTCGATCCATTACATCCTCTTCAACATAGCGTACAGTGATCTCGTTATTGTTGGCAAAAGTATCTGTAGGATTTGTTACTCCACGATTAACGATCTGCAGATACACTCCATCGGAAAGTGCGACATATTCATCGTAAGCATCTCCAGCATCTTTAGAAGCTGTGGTAGTATCATTATTTTCAAATTGATCTTGCGAGATGACTCGAATACCTTTATCCGCTATAAATTTATTCACCGCATTTTTTTCATCATCTAGCATTTCAGCATAGGTCTTAGTGTTGTCGCATGCCTGAAACAAACTTCCAGCGGCCAACAAAGAGAAAAATAAAAGTACAAGTTTCTTCATTATCTGTTATTTAGCAATATTATACACAAATGTATTTCAAATTCGTTGAAAGTTGAAAGGGGACAGTTGAAAGTTCGTAACTTTTAACCTTTCCACATCTACTTTTAACCTTCCCCTCCACGGTTAAGCAAGCAGTAATGGTTTATATTTCTCTAGAGCTTGTCGGAAAACAGCTTTTGCTTCTTCCATCGTACCCATAAATTCACCACCAGAAGCATTAAGATGCCCTCCGCCATTAAAGAATTCTGCTGCCAACTTATTGCAGGGGAAAGTACCAACAGAACGAAGTGAGATCTTAATCATAGGTTTCTCAGTATCTTCACGCAAGAAACACGAGAAGCATACATTTTTAATAGTAAGAGGAATATTCACAAATCCCTCACTATCACCCTTAATATAATCAAATTGGGCCTGTTCTTCTTTTGTTAAAGAGATGAGCGCTGCGTTATAATCTGGATAAACAGTCATTTTGGATAATACATATCCCATCAGACGAAGACGGCTCTCAGAGTATGTATTGTAAACCTTGCGATAAATATCATCTTTATCAATGCCTTTTGAAAGTAGCTCACTGATAATAAAATAGATTTCTTGATTATTCGAATTATACGTAAATCCTCCTGTATCAGTCATCATGCCTGTATAAAAGCATTCAGCCCCCTCTCTTGAGATATCACTAAAATACCCCATCCGGCAAACCAAACGAAAAACTAATTCAGATGTAGAGGAAATTTTAGGATAAGACATCGTTATTTTACAGAATTCTTCAGGATGAAGATGATGATCGATCATAACTTTACGAGCTGGAGAAGCTGCAACTGCATCGGCCATTTCGTCAATGCGTTTCAATGCATTAAAGTCAAGACAGCAGATCAAATCAGCCTCAGCTATCAATTTATCAGCAAAATCTTTATATCGATCATAGAGAAGTATATCGCTACTGCCAGGCATCCAAGATAGAAAATCAGGGAAAGCATTAGGCACAATAACAGTCACGTTTTTTTCCTGCGATTCTAAAAAATGAAGAAGGCCCAGTGAAGAACCAATTGCATCGCCATCGGGCGATACATGAGAGATGATTACGATCTTATCAGCACGCTCAAACCACTTGGTAAAATGGTCGATCTTAGATTGTTCTATAACTTTAGTCAACATATAATATTTCTTTTTCGAGTTGCAAATGTACGATAAATCTTTGTACTTAAAGCAAAAACTGGACAGAACCTTTCTCTGCTAAGGAGATAAAGGGAATGCCTAGTTTCTCACATTCTTTTTTTAAGGACGCTCTACGATAATCAGAGAGAGAGGAATCTAGCAAGACATAGGATGTCGAGAATATTCGGGTGAGTTCTTGCAGACGTCCAGTATAACCACGGCATAAGTACAAGTAGTTTATACATAACGGATTAACGGACATTTTGTTTCGCCAACGGTTGTCGGTGACCATACAAACGCTAGCTCCACGGTAAAAGATCAATTGATCTCGACGATAGAATAATGTATCTTCATAATCATAAGTAATTTCTGTTGGCGGTGATAATTGAAGTCGTTTCCAATAGTTAGCTGCAACCACTTGCAATCGCCTAGAGCCAGAAGAAGAATCTGCATAGTTTACCCATGAATGCCGATCTTCTGACAAGCAATGAACAGCGGGACATCCTTTTACATTATAAAAGACAAGACTAGGAAGTGGATGATCCTGCCAACGAACAACACCGTGATAGACTCCCAATACTAATAAAGAAACAAGAAAAATGCGTAATCGATTAAGATTCTGATGTTTGATATAATAGAATAAGAAAAATAAAACGATGTATATACCCAACACTTCAGAACGATACAACCAACCGCTACTTAAAGAAGAAAAAGGGAGTTGATCAATCCACCGAACAAAATTGTTTAAAAGCGTCAAACAGTATACTAAACAATGTGCAACCAGCAGTTGAACAGCAGGCAAAGGAGTAAGTATCAGCATCACAACAGCCGTGTAAAGTACCAAAGTAACTAAAGGAATGATAACGATATTTGTTAATAAGAAATAGGTTGAGAAACTTGAAAAATAATATAACACAAGCGGGGTCGTAGCTAACTGGGCAGAAATAGAAACACTCATCAATCCCCAGACATACTTTGCCCATTTTCGCTTTACAGGAAATAATTCATAAATCGGTTGTTGGATTAAAAGAATAGATAGTACGGCAACGAATGATAATTGAAAACCGACATCGAACAGCCACACCGGTTTAAACAATAACATCACCCATGCTGTAGCCGCCAAACTATTGAGTGAAAATGATTTCTTTCCGATAAGACTACCACATATAAACACTGAAAACATACAAACAGAACGAACGACTGAAGAAGATAAGCCTGTAAAAATGGCAAAAACAACCAATAAGATAAAGAGAAAAATGAAACTAAGATACTTGCCCCATTTAAATTTCGTGACAAAAGGTTTTAGCAGAAAAAATAAAAGAGCATAAATTAGTCCGATGTGAAGACCAGACAAAGCCAAGACGTGACTAGCTCCAGCTTTTGAATAACTATCGCGAATATCTTCGCTTAAATCAGCCTTCTCTCCAATCGTCAAGGCTGAAAGGACGGCAAATTCATCTCCATCAAATCCTAGTTTCCTATAAAGAGTTGCCACTTGTTCTCTACAGTCCATAGCTACATTGCGGACGACAGTGTAAAGAGACGATGACCGAGAAGAGAGCGAAGAAGATATAGCCCATTTTCCAGCAGGCACGTAACCCGTTCCACTGATGCCCTGACGCATCAAATAGCGAGCATAATTAAATTCATCGAAATTATTCCCACTCGAAGGAGAAGAGATAGTGGTCGAGACTAGAAGTTCACTTCCACGCCTCAAACGAGCAGCTGCCAAAGAATCTTTCTGCAGATAAAGAACCGCTTTCTTATTTACTTTGTGAACGCTTGATGAATGATAAAACTCTTCCACTATCACTCGGCAGAGATACGTTTTTTCTTTTGCCAAAGGAGGATCTGTGATCAATGCTCGGTAAACGATTTCCTCTTTCGGAAAAGAGAATTCTGAAGCTTGCAACTGATAAGTCATTGCTCCCCACCCACCAAGGAAAAAAAGAATAGACACAATTGCCCCAAAGCACCAGCGAAGTGAATAACGATTCACTAAATAGAATACAAAAGTTAGCGTTGTGAATACCCCTAAGAGTAGCAACTCTTGCCAAAGGGGTATGAAATGTCCAAATGCATAATCGCCACAAAAAACGCCTGCCATCCAAGGGATAACCAGGCGTATATACGGATAACCATGTAGTTTGAGAGTACTCAACGTTCCAATCCGACTAATTGTCGAATCATATCTTCGGGATCATTGGCAGCAAACACTGCATTACCAGCTACCAGAGCATCTGCTCCGGCTTCAACTAAACGCGCTCCTGTTTCCAAGTTTACGCCTCCATCAACTTCAATGATAGCTTTAGATCCAGTCTTTTGAATCAAAGCACGAAGCTCGCGAACTTTTTCAACTGAATGCTCAATAAACTTCTGTCCGCCAAATCCCGGATTAACACTCATAACGAGTACCATATAGACGTCTTGAATAATATCCTGCAATAGAGCGACAGGTGTTGCAGGATTGATTGTTACGGCAGGTTGCATCCCTGCTTCTCGTATCTGCTGAATCACCCTATGTAAATGAGGACAAGCCTCATAATGAACATTCATAGTATGTGCTCCTAAAGCCTTAACTTCTGGAATGAACTTCTCCGGATTAACAATCATGAGATGCACATCGAGCGGCTTTTTCGATAGTTTAGCTACATACTTTAGGACAGGAAAACCGAATGAAATATTAGGGACAAATACTCCATCCATTATATCAATATGCACCCACTCTGCTTCGCTACGATTTATCATTTCAATATCCTTCTCCAAGTGACCAAAATCGGCAGAGAGGATGGAAGGAGCAATAATTGGTTTCATTATTTTTCTGTTTTAAGTTTTAATTCATTTTATAGTCACTCGTCAACTTTAATCCACGAAGTAACTCATCTGTTTTCAGACGTTTCTTGCCCGGCAACTGCAAAGCTAAAATAGAAATAAACCCATCTTGCACAGCCACCTTTATATATTTCTTGCCATCAGTGAGAAGTGTCCCCACCTCCAACTGATGCGCTTCGACTATTTTCTCACTTTCGAATACCTTCACCACCATCGATTCTCCACTAGGAGCGATCAGTTCTGTCCAAGCAGCAGGATGAGGAGATAATCCCCGAATGAAATCATAGACTTTCTTCACGGGTGCGTCCCAGTTTATGCGGCAAGTTTCTTTAAATATTTTCGGAGCAGGTCTTAGTTCTTCAGCCACATTCATTTCCTCTTGCGGAATAGCCTTTACGGTACCGTTTAAAATGGCATCAACAGTTTCAATCACCAATTTTCCGCCAAGCAACATCAATTTATCGTGTACGATCTCTACATTATCAGTATCGGCTATAGGAACACTCACTTGCTGAATTACTTCACCGGTATCGATTTCATGTTTAAGAAAAAAGGTGGTAATCCCTGTCTCTGTATCCCCATTAATTACTGCCCAATTGATTGGAGCAGCTCCACGATATTGAGGTAGCAAAGAAGCATGAAGATTAAATGTACCGAATCTAGGCATATTCCAAACGACTTCAGGCAACATCCGGAAAGCAACCACAATCTGTAGATCAGCCTTCCACTCACGAAGCGCCTGAACAAAAACTTCATCTTTCAACTTTTCTGGTTGAAGCAAAGGCAAATGGTGTTCAAGCGCATATTGCTTCACGGGAGAAAATTGAATTTTATGTCCACGGCCCGCTGGTTTATCGGGCATTGTGATTACTCCTACTACGTTATATCCGCCTTCAACCAATTGGCGCAAAGCTTCTACAGCAAAGTCGGGCGTACCCATATACACAATTTTCAAATCCTCTTTCTTCATAATCTTCTGTATTTATATGCAAAGTAATTAACGTCCACATTGGCCAACCGTTCAGATGATAGCCTGAAATAAGCTCTATTAATCTTCTGAGAAGTGAACCAATACTTGTCGGTACGAATTAAAAATCTTCGACTTAGACACAAAACCAAGATAGCGTCCTTGTTCATCAACAACGGGAAGATTCCAGGCCTTTGTATCATCAAATGTTTGCATAACTTGTTCCATTCCATCTGTATCAAATATCTTAGCAGGTGCAGACGTCATTAATTTATTAACGGTAAATCGATGATAAAGTTCTTGCCGGAACATGATATTACGTATATCATCGAGAAGCACTACTCCCAACAATTCACCTGTTTTTCTATCGGTTACGGGGAACACGTTACGATGTGAAGAAGAGATCGCTTTCACCAGCTCACCGAGATCCATTTCGGGGTGAACTTTCACAAAATCTTTTTCAACTACGTTCTCCATCTTCATCAACGTGAGCACAGCTTTGTCCTTATGGTGGGTCAGCAATTGACCACGTTTTGCTAGACGCATTGAGTAGATACTATGCGGTTCGAAAGCTATAATTGTGAGATAAGAACTAACCGAAACAATCATTAACGGTAGAAATAAATCATAGCCTCCTGTAAGCTCAGCTATCAGGAATACCCCCGTCAAAGGTGCATGCATTACTCCACTCATCACTCCGGCCATGCCCATCAATGCAAAATTCTTTTCTGGCAAATAGGATGAAAAAGCAAAGTCGTTATTGAAATGTGAGAAAACAAAACCGGCAATACATCCTAAATAGAGTGAAGGAGCAAAGATACCTCCACAACCTCCACCACCGTTGGTTGCGCTTGAGGCAAATACTTTAAACAAAATAATCAGGACTAAATAAATGAGTAGCAGATTACCGTAGCCATAGAACATGGAGTTGTTCATTACCGTATCCCAATCTGCTGCTTTAGTACCGTTCAATAACAGTTCGATGGTATCATAACCTTCACCGTAGAGTGGAGGGAATAAAAAGATGAGCACACTCAGCATCACACCTCCGAAAGCTAGTTTCTTATAAGGTTTTTTTAGCTTGCCAAACACATCCTCTACGGAATTCATTGACCGAGTGAAATAAAGTGAGATCAATCCACAAAAGATACCCAAGAGAATAACAAAAGGAATGCGTTCCAGTTCAAAGGGTTGATCAAGATGAAACTTAAACATGGCTTCGGTGCCAGTAGTAATATAAGAAACCGTAGCGGCTGTTACTGCAGAAATAAGTAAGGGAAGCAACGATGACATGGTAAGGTCAATCATGAGCACTTCCAACGTAAAAACTAATCCGGCAATTGGGGCCTTAAAAATTCCGGCAATGGCACCTGCAGCACCACAACCGACAAGCAACATCAACGTGCGATGTTCCATTTTAAAAACACTACCTAAATTGGAACCAATGGCCGAACCTGTCAATACAATAGGAGCCTCTGCTCCAACCGATCCACCAAAACCGATAGTTATGGCACTGGCTATTGTGGATGACCAAATGTTATGTCGTTTGATGCGCCCTTGGCGACGAGATATGGCATATAAGATTTTTGTGACTCCATGACTGATATCGTCTTTCACAATATTACGAACGAACCATCCGGCTAGAAAAATACCGATTACCGGATAGACCAAATATAAATAGTTAGCTTCTGTTGCGTTAAAGTTATCGGTAAGGAATCTCTGTATCTGATGAATAAAGAATTTCAATAATAAGGCAGCTAATGCCGTAGAAATACCTACTAGGAAACTTAATATCAGGATAAACTGCTTTTCCTTTATATTATCTTCTCTCCATTTTATACACCGTTGTATTAAACTCTGTTTCTCCGTTTTATCCATTATTCTCTAATTATCTTAATAACGCCACCTTTTTCTAGTTTTATGATACTGGAAGGTTTGGGGCGACTCATATCGTCTTGTCGGAAACTTACTACATAATCTACTGCTGACTTTATTTCGTCACTAATCTCGCTAAAGTTAGCCGCTCCCGGCTCTCCACTCACGTTTGCAGAAGTAGAGACAATAGCTTTACGGAACTGCTGACAAAGACGCTTTGAGAATTGTTCATTAGTGACTCTTATCCCTACACTACCGTCTTCTGCCAGAAGATTAGAAGCCAGATTGCGTGCTCCGGCATATATAATCGTCAATGGTTTATCAGCAACTTCAATGAGATCCCATGCCACATTGGGCACATCGCTTACATAAAAATCAACCTTCACAGAAGAGTCTACCAACACTAACATAGCCTTACTATCGGCACGTTTTTTAATTTCATACACCCGGCGTACTGCCTCTTCGTTAGTAGCGTCGCATCCTATCCCCCATACGGTATCGGTAGGATAAAGGATTACGCCTCCCTCAGCCATTACCTGACAGGCTTTTTTAATGTCTTCTATCATTTCTTCAACAATTTCTAGTGAGAATAACGTGCAAAAATACTACTTTTGCGGCGAAATCAAAAAGAATAAGGGAAAACAATGGAAGAAATTGTATTTCATCACACACTACCTATCCAGTTGCGCTTCAATGACGTGGATAAATTCGGGCATGTAAACAACACTGTCTATTTTTCTTTCTACGATTTAGGAAAGACTGAATACTTCGCCTCTGTATGTCCGGGTGTTAATTGGGAAAAGATTGGAATTGTTGTTGTTCATATTGAAGCCGATTTCGTAAAACAAATATTCGCTTCCGATCATATCGCTGTACAAACAGCTGTATCAGAGATTGGAACCAAAAGTTTTCATCTCCTACAGCAAGTTGTTGACACGCAAACGAACGAAATTAAATGTGTTTGCCGATCTATCATGGTGACTTACGATCTTGAAAAGCATGAATCTATGCCACTCACCGAAGATTGGATTGAGGCCATTTGCGCATTCGAAGGGAAAGATGTCCGTAAGAAGAAAAGAGAAAAAGTACTCTTGTAAATCTTTAATCGTGCTTACATACAAGTGCGATCATTAGCTCCATTTTATCATTTCTAGAACAAACAAAGTAAACTTACTTTTCTATGAAATGTTTCATAAGAAGAAACAAAGTGTTTCATCCTATGAAACGAATTGTTTCATGCCTTGAAACTTTCTGTTTCTTATCATGAAACTCAGTGTTTCAATTAAAAGAACAATATTGAAACACCCTTAATTATCAAACAAGACTTATAATACCTCCTGAGAGTACTGTATGAATTATTAAGAAATATTTAATGATCAATTGATCTTGAAATATTTTTTTAATATCTATAGATGCACTTCCGCTTTTTTTAGTACTTTTACCCCTCGTTGGAAAGTAGTGCCTTTTCGACATTTGCGAACGAAGAAAGAAAAAACAATATATAAAATGAATCACAAATGGATTTATTACCCCTTTACACCCGAACAGACAGAGACAAGCCAAGAATTGGCCCGAGAATTAGGTATTAGTCCTATTCTTGGCCGGTTATTGATACAGCGGGGAATAACTAAAGCTCCAGAAGCTAAGAAGTTTTTCCGCCCGCAACTGCCCGACCTGCTTGATCCGTTTCTTATGGATGATATGGATGTTGCTGTGGAGCGTCTGAACAAGGCGATGGGGAAAAAAGAACGAATACTGATTTATGGAGATTATGATGTGGATGGTACAACAGCTGTATCGCTCGTCTATAAGTTCATTCAACAGTTCTATTCGAACATTGATTATTACATACCCGACCGATATGATGAAGGGTATGGCATCTCCAGAAAAGGGGTAAACTATGCCTCAGAAACTGGCGTTGGGCTTATTATTATACTCGACTGCGGTATCAAAGCAGTTGAAGAAATAACCTATGCTAAAGAAAAAGGAATCGATTTTATCATCTGCGACCATCACGTACCCGATGATATTCTTCCGCCTGCTGTAGCTATTCTGAATGCTAAACGTACGGATAATTCTTATCCCTACACTCACCTTTCAGGATGCGGAGTGGGTTTTAAATTTATGCAGGCATTTGCCTTAAGCAACGGCATTGAGTTTCATCATCTGATTCCTTTACTCGATTTAGTAGCGGTAAGTATCGCATCGGACATTGTGCCGATTATGGGAGAAAATCGCATTCTGGCTTATCACGGTTTGAAACAGCTAAACAGCAATCCAAGCGTTGGACTAAAAGCAATTATTGACGTCTGTGGGCTTTCTGAAAAAGAAATCACAGTGAGCGACATTGTCTTCAAAATTGGGCCACGCATCAATGCATCGGGTAGAATCCAAAACGGGAAAGAAGCGGTAGATCTTCTCACCGAAAAAGATTTTTCAATTGCCTTGGAGAAAGCACAGCAAATTAACCAATATAACGAAACTCGCAAGGATCTCGACAAAAGTATGACCGAAGAGGCAAACAACATCGTGTCTAACTTTGAAGGCCTAGCTGATCGACGTTCTATTGTGATCTACAATGAAGAATGGCACAAGGGAGTGATCGGAATTGTAGCTTCCCGCCTTACAGAAATATACTATCGTCCTGCCGTTGTACTGACTCGTACGGACGACATGGCAACTGGTTCCGCTCGCTCCGTTTCGGGCTTTGATGTTTATAAAGCGATTGAATATTGCCGAGACTTACTAGAAAACTTCGGTGGCCATACGTATGCTGCTGGATTATCTATGAAAGTGGAAAATGTAAAAGCTTTCACGGAAAGATTTGAGGAATATGTAGTGCAACATATTTTGCCTGAACAAACTAGCGCTATGATCGAAATCAATGCTGAAATCGATTTCAGAGACATTAATGCTAAATTCTGTAATGACTTGAAGAAGTTTAATCCCTTCGGCCCAGACAATACTAAACCTATCTTTTGTACGCACCACGTCTACGACTACGGAACAAGTAAAGTAGTGGGGCGCGACCAAGAGCACATCAAACTGGAACTAGTAGACAACAAATCGAATAACGTGATGAACGGCATTGCATTCGGACAAAGTTCACATGTGCGCTACATCAAAACCAAGCGTTCATTCGATATTTGCTACACAATTGAAGAAAACACGCACAAGCGTGGTGAAGTTCAACTTCAAATCGAAGATATAAGACCCATTGAATAAGTATCAGGAGATATTAAAACAATACTGGGGATATGACTCCTTCCGCGACTTGCAGGAGGAGATCATCACCAGTATAGGCGAAGGCAAAGACACTTTAGGACTGATGCCTACAGGAGGCGGAAAGTCTATTACTTTTCAAGTACCCGCCCTTGCCCAAGAAGGGATCTGTATTGTCATTACACCGCTCATCGCCCTAATGAAAGATCAAGTGCAAAACCTCAGAAAACGAGGAATAAAAGCATTAGCTATCTATTCGGGAATGACGCGACAAGAGATTCTCACTGCACTTGAGAACTGTATCTTCGGTAATTATAAATTCCTCTATATATCTCCCGAACGACTGGATACCGAGATCTTTCGTATCAAACTACAGTCGATGAACGTTTCGATGATTACTGTTGACGAAAGCCATTGTATCTCGCAATGGGGCTACGATTTTCGTCCAGCTTATTTAAAAATAGCAGAAATCAGAGATTTATTGCCCAATGTTCCCGTATTAGCTCTTACTGCCACTGCTACACCAGAAGTAGTGAAAGACATTCAAACTCGACTGAACTTTAAAGAAGAGAATGTTTTCCGGATGAGTTTTGAACGAAAGAATCTGGCATACGTGGTGAGGAAAACCGAGAATAAAACCGGAGAGCTATTACATATTCTAGAACAGATAGGTGGTTCAGCAATTGTTTATGCACGCAATAGACGGCGAACGAAAGAAATAACCGAGTTACTCACTCACGAAGGTATCACGGCCGACTTTTACCATGCAGGATTAGATAATGCAGTTAAAGACCTCCGACAAAAACGGTGGAAAAGCGGTGAAGTACGCGTAATGGTAGCCACGAATGCCTTCGGGATGGGAATTGATAAACCAGATGTGCGGGTCGTTCTCCACGTTGATTTACCGGATTCGCCCGAAGCCTATTTTCAAGAAGCCGGTAGAGCAGGACGCGACGGTGAAAAAGCCTACGCTATTATCTTATACTCAAAATCCGATAAAACAACCCTTCACAAACGCATAGCCGACACCTTCCCCGAGAAAGAGTATATTCTCAAGGTCTACGAACATCTGCAATACTTTTATCAGATGGCTATGGGAGATGGATTCCAATGTGTACGTGAGTTTAACTTAGAAGAATTCTGTCGGAAGTTCAAGCATTTTCCTGTTCCGGTAGACAGTGCGCTGAAAATTCTGACTCAAGCAGGATATCTCGAATATACCGATGAACAAGATAATGCTTCGCGTATTCTCTTTACCCTCCATCGAGACGAGCTTTATAAGTTACGAGAAATGGGTAAGGAAGCAGAAACACTGATACAATCTCTACTACGTTCATATACCGGAGTCTTTACAGATTACGCATATATAAGTGAAGATTCTCTTGCCATACGCACAGGACTATCACGGCAAGAGATATACAACCTATTGGTGATGCTAACTAAACGCCACATTGTGGATTACATTCCACGCAAAAAGACACCTTATATTATATATACCCGTGAACGTTTGGAATTGAGCTACCTGCACATTCCCGCTACTGTCTATGAAGATCGAAAGCTACGTTACGAGACTCGTATCAAAGCTATGGAAGAATATGTCACAACGGACAACAGATGTAGAAGCCAAATGCTACTTCGGTATTTCGGAGAGAAAAGCGATCATCATTGCCAACAATGTGATGTATGTATTAGTAATCGCGCTATAGACATTTACCCGAAACTATCTCATGAAGAGCTTAAAGAAAAAATAATGGCGCTGCTCAGCGCTGCTCCCCTCACCCCTGCCGAAATAGCCCATAAAATAGAAGCAGAGAAAGAAAGCGTTGCAGAAGTTATTCGCTTCTTGCTAGAAGAAGAGCAACTGAAGATGAATGATGGAATGCTACATATTTCAAAATAAGTTATTACTTTTGCAGAGAAACCCATAAAATAACACAACCATGCCAAACTTTTTTAAATCTTTATTTGCCGGAAAAACAGAGACACCGGAGGATGACAAACAGAAAGACAATCAAAAAAAATTCGAAATATTTAAATACGATGGCTTAAGAGCACAGCGTATGGGACGACTCGATTATGCGATTAAATGCTTTACCGAAGCCCTAGAAATAGAAGAAGACTTCGAAACGATGAACTACCTCAGCCAAATCTACACCCAAACAGGAGAAACTGAGAAAGCCCGCACCCTACTTGAAAAAATGACAGTAATGGAGCCTAATTTCACAGACACCTTCTTGACCTTGGCCAACGTATGCTACATACAAGAGGATTATGAGGCAATGGAAAAAGCAGCCACTAAAGCTATTGCTATCGAAGAAGGAAATGCAATGGGACACTTCTTACTCGGAAAGGCTCGTAAAGGACAAGGCGACGATATAATGACAATTGCTCATCTAACTAAAGCCATTACTTTAAAAGACGATTTCATAGAAGCTCGCCTGATGCGTGCCGAAGCTTTACTTAAGATGAAACAATACAAAGAGGTAATGGAGGACGTGGATACCATACTTGTTCAAAACCCGGAAGAAGAAACAGCGATGCTTATTCGAGGCAAAGTGAAAGAAGAAAATCATCAGGAAGAAGAAGCTCAAGCGGACTACAGCTTTGTAACCGAAATAAACCCATTCAACGAACAAGCTTACCTTTATCTGGGGCAACTTTTCATCAATCAGAAAAAACTGGTGGAAGCCATCGCCTTGTTCGACGAAGCCATCGAACTCAATCCGAATTTCGCTGAAGCTTATCACGAACGTGGACGCGCTAAACTGCTGAATGGAGATAAAGAGGGCTCTATAGAAGATATGAAAAAATCGTTGGAGCTGAATCCAAAAAATGAAAACAACCTGAGCGGATCGTTTAATAATGCAGGGCCACAGCAAGAAACTCTTCCCGGAATTTTCTAGAAAGTGATATAAAAGTAGATAAATACCGAAAAAATTATCGCAATTTATTTGATTCTAACAGAAATTTATTACTTTTGCACCATAATTAGAAACCAAAAGCAAAAAAAACGCTTCGTATGAAATCATTCTCTTATGCATTTTACTTCTTTTTTTACTTTTACTTTAGCCAGAAAGTAGAGCGGGAGTTTGTATGTATCAAGTGACATGATGCTTAAGGACTGAAATGAAGAATTAATCATATGAATCCCGCTTCCACATGGATGCGGGATTTTTTTATATATAACCATTTAGAAAATGAAAAAAATAGCAATTCAAGGAACACTCGGCTCATATCACGATATTGCCGCACATAAATATTTCGAGGGAGAAGAAATAGAGTTAATCTGTTGTGCCACCTTTGAAGATGTGTTTGCTTCCATACGGAAAGATAGCCAAGTTATCGGAATGCTAGCTATCGAAAACACCATTGCCGGTAGTTTGCTCCAAAACAACGAATTGCTTAGACAAAGCGGCACTCAGATTATTGGTGAATACAAACTACGCATATCTCACTGTTTCGTATGCCTCCCTGAGGAAGACTGGGAAGATCTGACAGAAGTAAACTCACACCCCATCGCATTGATGCAGTGCCGAGATTTCTTGAAACAGCACCCGCAACTAAAAATCGTTGAAGGAGAAGATACAGCGCTAAGCGCTGAGATCATTAAAAAAGAGAATTTGAAAGGACATGCAGCCATCTGCTCGAAAGCTGCTGCCGAAAGATATGGAATGAAGATTCTTGAAGAAGGAATTGAAACCAATAAGCACAACTTCACTCGCTTTCTCATCGTCTCTGATCCTTGGCAAATAGATGATCTGCGTAGGTACCACACCAACATTATTGATAAAGCAAACATCGTATTCACATTGCCTCACACCGAAGGGAGCCTTTCGCAGGTTTTATCTATTCTATCGTTCTACAAAATAAATCTAACTAAGATACAGTCTCTGCCAATTATCGGAAGAGAATGGGAATATCAATTCTACGTTGATGTGTCTTTCAGTGATTATTTAAGATATAAACAATCTATCGCAGCAATTACTCCATTAACAAAAGAACTTAAAATATTAGGCGAATATGCAGAAGGAAAGGCTAACCTATAACATTGCTCCTGCCAACAGACTGGCAAATGTGAGTGAATACTATTTCTCTAAAAAACTGAAAGAAGTAGCACAAATGAATGCGGAAGGAAAAGACGTGATCAGTTTGGGAATCGGAAGCCCCGATATGCCTCCTTCAGAAAAAACAATAGAAACATTATGTAATCAGGCTCAAGATCCTAACGGACATGGCTATCAACCCTATGTAGGCATACCCGAACTTCGCAAAGGATTTGCCGATTGGTATAAACGCTGGTATGATGTGGAACTTAATCCAAAAACAGAAATACAACCTCTGATTGGATCAAAGGAAGGCATACTTCACGTCACATTAGCTTTTGTTAATCCGGGCGAACAAGTATTAATCCCTAATCCGGGATACCCCACTTATACTTCATTGAGCAAAATACTCGGTGCGGAGATTGTAACTTACGACCTTAAAGAAGAAGATAATTGGATGCCGGATTTTGATGCACTGGAAAAGATGGATCTGAGCCGCGTTAAACTTATGTGGACGAATTACCCCAATATGCCTACAGGTGCCAACGCAACTCCGTTGTTATATGAACGTCTGGTTGACTTTGCACGCCGTAAAAACATTGTGATCGTGAACGATAACCCCTATAGTTTTATATTAAACGATAAACCGATCAGCATACTCAGTGTACCGGGGGCAAAGGAGTGTTGCATTGAATTCAACTCAATGAGCAAAAGTCACAATATGCCTGGATGGCGAATTGGTATGCTCGCATCGAACGCTACATTTGTTGAATGGATATTGAAAGTTAAAAGTAATATCGACAGTGGAATGTTTCGTGCCATGCAATTGGCAGCAGTCACTGCTCTAGAAGCTGAACAAGACTGGTACGAAAGTAACAATCAGAACTATCGAAACCGTAGACAACTGGCTGGTGAAATCATGCACACCTTAGGATGTACTTATGACGAGAATCAAGTCGGAATGTTTCTTTGGGGGAAAATACCTTCTACTTACAACGATGTGGAAGAGCTAACAGAAAAAATACTGCAAGAAGCAAGAGTATTTATCACACCAGGGTTCATCTTTGGAAGCAATGGAGCAAGATATATCCGCATATCACTCTGCTGCAAAGATGCCAAGTTAGCCGAAGCGCTCGAAAGAATAAAGAGAATTTGCCAATAATCAAAAGAAAAATAATATAAACGAATAAAGAGATGGAACTCGAATCAATTTTATTACCGGGCATCGAAGCCAAAAGACCTATTGTCATAGCTGGCCCATGTAGTGCAGAAACTGAAGAGCAAGTAATGGAAACAGCCAAACAACTGGCTGAAAAAGGTCAAAAAATCTTTCGTGCAGGAATATGGAAACCGCGAACTAAACCTGGTGGTTTCGAAGGAGTGGGCGTTGAAGGACTTAGCTGGCTCAAAGAGGTGAAAAAAGAAACAGGTATGTATGTTTCTACGGAAGTAGCAACAGCTAAACATGTTTACGAATGCTTAAAAGCCGGAATTGATATGTTATGGGTGGGCGCACGTACTACCGCCAATCCTTTTGCCGTACAGGAAATTGCAGATGCATTAAAAGGTGTTGATATCCCCGTCTTAGTGAAAAATCCAGTGAATCCTGATCTAGAATTATGGATTGGTGCTTTGGAACGTATCAACAACGCTGGCCTAAAACGACTCGGTGCTATCCATCGTGGTTTCAGTAGCTACGATAAGAAAATATACCGTAATCTACCTCAATGGCATATTCCAATCGAACTACGCCGCAGACTCCCTAACTTACCGATCTTCTGCGACCCTAGTCATATTGGAGGGAAACGTGAATTAATTGCTCCCCTTTGTCAACAGGCTATGGACCTGAACTTCGATGGTTTAATTGTAGAAAGCCATTGCAATCCTGATTGCGCTTGGAGCGATGCTTCTCAACAAGTGACTCCTGATGTACTTGATTATATTCTCAACTTACTGGTTATCCGTACCGAAACACAATCGACTGAAAGCCTAGTACAACTTCGTAAGCAAATTGATGAATGTGATGATAATATCATCCAAGAATTAGCAAAGAGAATGCGTATCGCACGTGAAATAGGAACTTATAAGAAAGAACACGGAATCACTGTACTTCAAGCCGGACGCTATAATGAAATTCTAGAAAAACGTGGTACACAAGGAGAACAATGCGGCATGAACGCTGACTTCATGAAAATGATTTTCGAAGCTATTCATGAGGAGTCTGTTCGTCAGCAGATGGAAATTATCAACAAGTAAATACGAGTATGAGAATATTAATTCTTGGAGCCGGAAAGATGGGGTCCTTCTTTACCGATATCTTAAGTTTTCAACACGAAACCGCTGTGTTCGATGCTAATCCACACCAGCTACGTTTTGTTTACAACACTTATCGGTTCACAACATTAGAGGAGATAAAAGAATTCGAACCGGAACTAGTGATCAATGCCGTTACTGTAAAATACACGCTTGATGCTTTTCGCAATGTGTTGCCTGTGTTACCAAAAGATTGCATTATCAGTGATATCGCTTCAGTAAAGACTGGATTAAAGAAATTCTACGAAGAAAGTGGGTTCCGTTTTGTTTCGTCTCACCCGATGTTTGGTCCCACATTCGCTAGCCTCAGTAATCTGAGTAGTGAAAATGCGATCATCATCAATGAAGGAGATCACTTAGGAAAAATTTTCTTTAAAGATCTTTATCAAAGTCTGCATCTAAACATTTTCGAATATACATTCGACGAGCATGATGAGACTGTTGCATACTCACTGTCCATACCTTTTGTATCGACTTTCGTTTTTGCAGCTGTAATGAAGCACCAAGAAGCTCCAGGAACTACGTTCAAAAAACACATGGCCATAGCCAAAGGATTGTTGAGTGAAGATGATTATCTGCTTCAGGAGATACTTTTCAACCCTCGCACACCGAGAGAAGTGGCTAACATTAGAACCGAATTGAAAAGTCTGCTAGAGATTATTGAACACAAGGATGCGGAAGGGATGAAAAAATACCTGACCAAAATTCGAGAAAAGATCAAATAACAACGATATATCAATAAGGGCTAATAAGATTTAACGGTCTCCTGTACACAACAATGTTGACAGGAGACTTTTTTTATGTACCTTTGTATTCGCTAAAGCAGAATCACAGGAGAAAAAGAATGATAGATCAAGCAACCGTAGACCGTATATTGGATGCCGCACAGATTGTAGATGTTGTATCCGAGTTTGTCACCCTCCGTAAACGCGGAGTGAATTATGTAGGCTTGTGCCCATTCCACAATGAGAAAACTCCCTCTTTCAGTGTTTCTCCTTCAAAAGGTCTTTGCAAATGTTTCAGTTGTGGTAAAGGTGGAAATGCAGTACACTTTATAATGGAACATGAGCAAATGAGTTATTATGAAGCACTAAAATTCCTTGCTAAAAAATATAATATTGAAATCAAAGAACGGGAACTGACGAATGAAGAAAAGCAAGCGCAAACAACGCGAGAAAGTATGTTCATCGTCAACAACTTCGCCCGAGATTACTTCCAAGATATTTTAAAGAATCATGTAGATGGGCATAGTATCGGTATGGCCTATTTTCGTCAAAGAGGCTTTCGTGACGATATTATCGAGAAATTCCAACTAGGCTATTGCACAGATAGTCATGACGCAATGTCACAAGAAGCACTGCGAAAAGGGTATCAAAAAGAGTTTCTAGTAAAAACAGGCATCTGCTACGAAACAGATGACCATCGATTAAGAGATCGCTTTTGGGGGCGAGTGATCTTCCCTGTACATACACTCTCAGGAAAAGTGGTAGCCTTCGGTGGCCGTGTACTAAATACAGCTACCAAAGGAGTTAAGGTAAAATACGTCAACTCACCTGAATCAGAGATTTATCACAAGAGCAATGAATTGTATGGTATTTATTTTGCTAAACAAGCTATTGTCAAGCAAGATAGATGCTTCCTTGTTGAGGGATACACCGACGTCATCTCTATGCATCAATCTGGTATAGAGAATGTCGTTGCTTCTTCAGGAACTGCCTTAACGCCAGGACAGATTCGCCTAATTCATCGTTTCACCAACAACATCACAGTACTTTACGACGGTGACCTAGCAGGTATTAAGGCTTCTATACGAGGTATCGATATGCTATTGGAAGAAGGAATGAATATTAAGGTGTGTCTATTGCCTGATGGAGACGACCCAGACTCCTTTGCGCGCAAACATAACTCTGAAGAATTCCAAACGTTCATCCATGAACATGAGAAAGACTTTATCCGCTTCAAAACAGACCTGTTAATGGAAGAGGCGGGCAAAGATCCGATAAAAAGGGCTGAACTCATTTCAACGATTGTTCATAGCATTTCTGTGATACCAGAGGCCATCATTAGGGATGTTTACATTAAAGAATGTAGTCAGCACTTGCGCATCGAAGAAAAATTATTGGTTGCCGAAGTGGCCAAACTAAGAGAAGTTCAAGCTGAAAAAGCTAAACGCACAAACTACCCCTTAGCTAATAATAGCAATTCTTCATTGGCAGAAGGAACTAATGCCGGCAACTCTCATACAAATTCTGAGATCCCCCCAGAACCAATTTTCGATGATGAAGGCAATATTGTCTCTTTTACGAATGGCTCATCTTCAAACAACGAAGCCAATGGAAATGCCTTAGGGGATAATAACTATAAATCTTTCATTCCTCAAGAAGGAAAAGAAGGACAAGATTTCTATAAATTTGAGCGACTTATACTGCAAGCTGTAGTACGCTATGGTGAGCAAATAATGTGCATGGTGACTGACGAAGAAGGAAATGAAGCTCCAATCACTGTAATAGAATACGTAACCAATGACTTGAAAGAAGATGATCTCGCATTCCATAATCCACTACATCGCCAAATGCTCGCTGAAGCAGCAGAACATCTACATGATAAGGGATTTATAGCAGAACGTTATTTCCTATCTCATCCCAACCAAGTTATCAGCAGATTAAGTGTAGATTTAATAAACGTACGCTATCAATTGAGTAAATATCATTCAAAATCTCAAAAGATAGTTGCCGACGAAGAGCGTCTTTATGAACTTGTCCCGATGCTAATGATTAACTTCAAATATGCTATCGTTTCGGAAGAGCTAAAACACATGCTTTATGCACTTCAAGACCCAGCTTTGGCCAATGATAATGAAAAGTGTAATGCATTAATGGAACGCTACAACGGACTGAGGGAAGTACAAAGCCTAATGGCTAAAAGGCTTGGAGACAGGGTTGTGCTACACTAAGGAAAAGATCAGTAGTTCTTTTATACAACAACAACCTTGGCTCGCAAAAAAAAATTAAATCAACCTTACTGATTTACTCACACTCTCCCGTGCTGTATCAGATTCATAAATTCTTCTCTAGTTTTAGCTTGATTGAAAGCTCCGGTAAAATCGGAAGTAGTAGTTATTGAATTTTGCTTTTCAACCCCACGCATCTGCATACACATATGTTTGGCTTCAAGAACAACCATCACGCCTAACGGGTTCAGTGTCTGCTGGATACAGTCTTTTATTTGCAAAGTCATGCGCTCTTGCACTTGCAAACGATGAGAAAAGATATCAACCACACGAGCTATTTTACTCAGCCCTGTAATATAACCATTCGGGATATAAGCCACGTGTGCTTTTCCATAGAAAGGCAACATGTGATGTTCACAAAGAGAAAAGAAATCGATATCCTTCACAATTACCATCTGACTATATTCTTCCTTAAACTTTGCTGATGAAAGCACCGCATGAGGATCCATATGATAGCCTTTCGTTAAAGTCAGCATGGCTTTAGCTACACGTTCTGGTGTTTTCAAAAGACCTTCACGATCGGCATCTTCGCCCAAAAGAGTGATAATACTATGATAATGACCTTTCAACTCTTCCAAGTTCGGAGAGACAATTTCTTCTTTTTCTAACATTTTATGATTATAAAGGAATATTAATTTGATCTTTCACTATTGACACTTCTCTAAACACACCGGTAGCTTTCATCTTTCTCATCATTGCATCTGCTTCTTCGATGCTTCGAAAGTCACCCACGCGACAAAGCCAACGAGGTGGATTGAACGAAGTATAGACCATTAATTCTGGAAAATATTCTTTCACACGGGAAGCTACATTATAAGCATCGTTTTTGGCCTGACGAGTGTTATTACCGGCATAAGCTTGAATTCTAAATCCAGGAGTTTTCAGAACTTCCACTTCACTAGTAGTAGTACGTTCTATACCCAACAAGGCTTCAATCTGAGGATCTTGATGAATCGTCACTTTTCCTTGCCCTGCCACATTGCGTTCCAAACTTTTAACGATGTTCTGTGCTTGCACAGCAACACCCGTAAAGACTAGTAAGAGTAAAAATAAACCTAATTTTCTCATTCGATAAGTGTTATATTCAGGCACGTACCACAACATAAAGCCTACATTGGGATACGTACCCAAACTAAAATTTATTAAGCATTGAATGCGTCGATGATTCCCTTAAAGTCAACAACTTTTAGAGCAGCACCACCGATCAATCCACCATCTACATCCGGATTAGCAAACAATTCTTTTGCATTAGAAGGTTTGCAGCTTCCGCCATAAAGAATAGAAGTATTTTCAGCAACTTCTTTACCGTATTTATCAGCAACTAAAGAGCGGATGAATGCATGTATTTCTTGAGCTTGTTCAGAGCTAGCAGTCTTACCTGTTCCAATAGCCCAAACTGGTTCATAAGCCAAAACGATTTTAGAAAAATCTTCAGCTGACAAAGAGAATACAGATTCCAATTGAGCAGCTACTACTTCATTCTGCTTGTTAGCTTCACGTTCTTCCAAAACTTCACCAATACAGAAAATCGGAGTAAGACCGTTTGCCAATGCCAACTTCACTTTTTCGTCAAGGATAGCAACTGTTTCACCATAATAAGCACGGCGTTCAGAGTGACCAAGAATGACATACTTTGCACCAGTAGAAGCTACCATAGAAGCAGATACTTCGCCAGTATAAGCGCCAGATTCTTTATCTGCGCAGTTCTCAGCACCTACACCAATCTTAGAAGCATCTACCAAAGGAGTAACTGAAGCCAAATGAATAAAGGGAGTACAGATGATTACATCACAATTAGGTTTCTCATTAGCTAATGCTTCGTTAAGTTCTTTAGCCAAAGCGATACCCTCTTGAAGGGTTTTGTTCATTTTCCAGTTTCCTGCAACAATGTTTTTTCTCATTTTTACTTTTATTTAAAGGGTTAATAAAATTACTAATTTAATCTACAAATCTATTCTTTAGAGGTTGATGATTCTTCCTCATTATTCACATTTTCTTTTTGTTTACCAGTAGCCTCAGATACTTCATTTTGTTTGCGCTTCAATACTTTACGCTCACTACGGCGAATAATCAAGATGTCGATTCCCAAAACAAACAATAAAGGAATGAAGAACCATAATAAAACATAACCTATAGTGTGCATATCACTACACTCACTAGGCTGCTTCCCTAAAGGTAAATTCTCAAGTTTATCTGTCAGCGCATATTCGTCGGGAATATCCTCATCACTCCATTTATTTAGAATAGTACCGTTCTTTATCAGTATTAGTCCCGGATTAGAGCGAATGATGGTCTTTAGCGCTATGTCATCCATTTGACAAAAAGGATATTCTGCACCCGTTTTATCTTTCCACAACTCAACCTGTTCTTTAGAGGAAGAAGTTAGACAATAAAACTTATAGCCATGCTCTACAGAGTAGTCATAGACCTCATTAATCAAATCAATGTTACTATCATCAGCTTCTTCAATATGATGAGCTACTAATAGGAAAGTATATCCCCTATCTGTGAGAACATTCTCAGTAATATCCTCCCCAGTCCCCAACTCCATCATTGAGAAGTCATGTATTGAAGGCTCGTATCCCTTCTCTTTCACTATTGTGCGGGTGTCGATATAAGTCCAAGTACTATCCGGATAATTCTCCAATTTAAACTCTTTCTTGACGCCGTTCTTCTCTAATATGAAAATACTCTCATACACTGTTGGTTTAGCATTTTCGGGGATAGTCATCCCTTCCAATATATTTTTCCCCACCCGATAAGGGCGAAAATCTAAAACGGGCAGACGGTCAAGGCAATAGAATGACAAGGTGAATACAAAAAGAAAAGTATAGAGAGAAACCAACCATTCCATCTTCCAAGTGACAAAGCGAATCAACATTTTCCTCCAATGAAAGACTGTGATCGCTGCTCCCAACAAGACTATATTTTTAGCAAAGGTCTCCCAGTTGGTCAGTACCCATGCATCTCCAAAACAGCCACAATTAGAAACGGGATTAAAAATGGCTAGATACAACGTCAGTGGAGTCATTAGAATCATTAACACCAATGCAACCGTTGTAGCAAATATTTTACGAATTCCGAAAAACAGAAGAACACCTATAGAAAACTCAATGGCAGATAACACAATTCCTCCCAAAAGAGGTAGAAATGAAGGTACCAAAGACGCTACACCAAAAGCCTCTAAATAGTCTTGTATCTTATATTGAAATCCTAGTGGATCTACAGCCTTTACAAAACCTGAGAAGATAAATGCAACCGCTAAAAGGAAACGACAAACATTCGCTCCAGCCTGCTGAATGATATGTATATGCTTATCCTTCAAACTCAATTTTAATTAATCCGAATACAGAATAATTAATCATATCCATATAATTCGCATCTACACCTTCAGACACTAGTGTGTCTCCAGCTAAACTTTCGATTTGCTTGGTTCGATAGATTTTCATCAAAATCAGATCAGTGTATGAACTCACACGCATGCTACGCCAAGCCTCATCATAATCATGATTTTTAGCAATCATCAATTCAAGTGCTTGCTTAGCATATTTATCATATAAAACTAAAGCTTCATCGTTACTTATATCGGCAGACTCAGCATATCCGAGTTCTAGTTGAATGAGTCCTATGATACCGTAGTTAACTATTGCAATAAATTCAGAACGAATTCCTTCGTCAACCAATGTTACCCCTTTTATTTCTATACTGCGAATTCTATTCGCTTTAATAAATATCTGATCAGTAACTGAAACCGGACGAAGAATACGCCATGCAGGACCGTAATCGTGAAGTTTCTTGGAAAATAAGTCACGGCACAGAGCTATGACATGTTCAAATTGTTGCTTGGTATCTTTCATTTTCTTCCAAATAATGCACAAAGGTAACAATAATTAAATAAATACAGAAAGGGGGCACTCTAAATTATATTAAAGTACCCCCGCCTAAAGCTATATTGTATTACTTATTACGAACAGCGCAACACTTGTCCAATGCGCAATATTGTCGTCGGTTTAATTCGATTCAACTTACATAGTGTGCTAATTGAAACTCCACGAACCTTAGCAATACGCGATAACGTATCCCCGCCTTTAACTTTGTGATAGCGGATAGCTCCATCAGCAACTTGAGCATCATGAGAGCCAGCTTTAGAACGCATACCTTTCACCTTGTGGAAAGTATAAGTATCAGCT
This sequence comes from Bacteroidota bacterium, assembly GCA_023426145.1. Lineage (GTDB taxonomy): Bacteria > Bacteroidota > Bacteroidia > Bacteroidales > Bacteroidaceae > Bacteroides. The sequence continues at coordinate 138,455 of JAFABG010000026.1, forward strand.
ACAATATCTTGTTTTGGGAAATCGAACATATAAATAGGATTAATAGCAATCCCTAAGAATCGGGTTTCAAAATGAAGATGAGATCCAGTAGAACGTCCGGTATTACCACCTAACCCGATAGGTTCACCCGCTTTTACTAATTGATTCTCTTCTACCAGTTGTTTTGATAAGTGACCATATACTGTTTCCAAACCATTTTCATGACGAATAACAACATATTTTCCGTATCCTCTACGCTCATACTTCACAATACGTATCTTTCCATCGAAAGCAGCAACAATGGTATCGCCAATATTTACTTTCAAATCAAGTCCATTGTGCATTCTTCTCCAACGAGGACCAAAAGGCGAAGTAATCTTCGTACTTGGGGTAGGCATATGGAATCCAGTTAAGTCAATGGTATATGAGTCAGGGATGATAGCATCTTTACCGTAAGAATGTACGTACTGATTGCTCCAATTTGGATAGAGACTAAGGGCGGGATATTCTGACTGCTCAATACGGATTTGCTTTTGCAAAGCCAAAGAGTCTACGGTTTTTAATTTCTTGTCTATTGGAGCTTGACGAGCAATTAGGTCTTGTGAGAAAGAGCTCAGGCTGACCATAGCTGCCACAGCAACCAATCCTGTTCTAATAACGTAATTGAAATTCATTCGTTCCAGTTCATTCAATTTTAATATTCGTCATTCGCATACAGGTAATCAAAAGTGCCCTGTTTGTAGTCGAATATTTCTTCAGGTTTAAAAAATCTCGTTAATTCGATAGCAGCTGTCTCCGGTGAATCAGAAGCATGAACAATATTTTCTTGAAAACTAAGACTATAGTCTCCACGTATAGTTCCCGGCTCAGCCAGACGTCCGTTTGTTGGTCCCGCCAGCGTACGAACAGTTTGAATAGCATCTACACCTTCATAGCAGCAAACAATAACGGGACTTGCCATCATCGAATCTTTCACACGTTGAAAGAAAGGCTTACTACTTAGGTGAGCATAATGTTCGCTTAATAGATCATCCGAAAGTTGCATCATCTTGATACCGGCCAACCGCAAACCTTTACGTTCGAAGCGATGAGTAATTTCACCAACTAGTGCTCGTTGAAGGGTGCACGGTTTCAAAATAACCAGTGTTTTTTCAATCATAATGTGTACTTTCAAAGATTAAACGATACATTTACTATAAAAAGTCCCCCAAAGATAGTATTTTCAAATGAAACAACAAGTAATTCATTAACTATTTTTGATTCTAAAAAAAGTATATGTATGCAGAAATTTAATCATAAAGTACTATAAATAGGACAGATACAGAGCAAATATGTTTTTCAACACCCCATCGCAAGAAACCTGCATGTTTAACCGTTTTTAGCTTATAGCCGCCCAGTTAACATTCGTTTTTCGCAAGGCTTTCAGTTGTTTCCACAAGATTTCATTTTCAGGATGTTGAGCTAAGGAGTCCTGTTCAACAATATCTTCAGCAATATTCCTAACATATCCCATCAGTTGTCCGTCTCGGGCAATATCTGCAATTTTCAGATCGAAAGCTATACCGCTTTGTTGTGTACCTTCGAGATCTCCGGGGCCACGTAACTTCAGATCGGCTTCTGCAATTTCAAAGCCATCGTTAGTACGAACCATTATTTCTAGCCGTTTTCGGGTGTCTTCGGTAAGCTTGTAATTAGTCACTAAAATACAATAAGACTGATCGGCTCCACGTCCTACTCGGCCTCGTAACTGATGAAGTTGGGAAAGGCCGAAGCGTTCAGCATTCTCAATTATCATTACTGATGCATTGGGAACATTGACTCCTACTTCAATCACAGTAGTGGCAACCATGATTTGAGCCTCTCCAGAAACAAAAAGTTGCATCTGTTCATCCTTCTCAGCCACCTTCATTTTGCCATGCACTTTGGCTACTGTAAATCCAGGGAATTCCTCTTTTATATACTGATATCCCTCTTCCAGATTCTTCAAGTCTATCTTCTCACTCTCTTTGATCAAAGGGTAAACAATATAAACCTGACGCCCTTCCTCTACCTGCTGGCGAACAAAGCGATACATACTTTCTCTACGGTTATCAAATTGATGAACAGTTGTTATGGGTTTCCTACCAGGAGGCAATTCATCAATAATGGAGACATCAAGATCGCCATACAACGTCATGGCAAGTGTACGTGGGATGGGCGTAGCAGTCATAACAAGCACATGTGGTGGCTGAACATTTTTACTCCATAACCGTGCACGCTGAGCCACACCAAATCGATGTTGTTCATCAATGACCACCAATCCTAAAGACGAGAAATTAACCGTATCCTCAATAACAGCATGCGTACCTATAAGAATTTTTACATCTCCAGTGAGTAAACCTGCTAAAATTGCCTCTCTCTTTTTCCCTTTCACAGATCCCGTCAGCAGTTCAACCCGGATCCCCATACCGAAAAGTAGTTTATTCACCGTTTCAAAATGCTGATTAGCTAAAACCTCGGTAGGCGCCATCATGCAAGCCTGATATCCATTATCGAGAGCCAATAGCATACTCATTAGTGCGACCAATGTTTTGCCACTGCCAACATCTCCCTGGAGCAAGCGATTCATTTGACGCCCTCCACCAACATCATTTCTGATTTCCTTCAGCACGCGTTTCTGTGCACCGGTCAGTTGAAAAGGAAGATTCTGGGTATAAAAAGTATTGAAGATTTCGCCAACTCTTTCAAAGATATATCCTCGATATCTTCGCTGACGATCTTTAGCATAACGGATAATATTCAGCTGCACATAGAAAAGTTCTTCAAACTTTAACCGGTATTGTGCTTTACGCAGCATATCAGGATTGGTAGGGAAATGAATATTCCGGATAGCTTCAGTCAGAGGCATAAGGTGGTGTTCAGCCAATAGCTTAGGCGATAAAGTCTCAGGAAGAGGCGCCTCCATTTGCTGAATAACAGTGGAAATCATTTTTTCGATGGCATGAGAATTGAGAAAACTACGCTTCATTTTCTCAGTAGTGTTATAATAAGGCTGAAGACCAACAGAAGAAAGTTTTAGTTCATCCGCCTTATCTACGTCGGGGTGAGCCAAATTGATACGTCCGTTGAATACAGTAGGCTTACCGAAAACAATATATTCTTCATGGAGTTTATATTTACCTAAGATAAACTTAAGCCCCTGAAACCAAACCAGATCGACTACCCCGGTGCCATCGGAAAAATGAGCTATCAGTCTTCGCTGGCGCCCTTCACCTATGGTTTCAAAACTCAATATCTCTCCTTTTAACTGAATATAAGGCATGTTGCCATCTATTTCATGAATGTAATAGATGCGACTCCGATCTACATACTTATAAGGAAAATAATAAATAAGATCGTGCAAAGAAAAGATTTGTAGTTCTTTGTTTAACACGGCAGCCTTTTGAGGGCCGACACCTGAAATATATTTTATGTCGCGCGTAGTTAAATCGAACATGACAATAAAGCGTTTCCTATTTTCAAATCAAAAGGAGTCGTTATTTTTATATTTTCTCTATTGCCTTCTGCGAGATACACAGGAACTCCAATGGATTCAACTACTGAAGCATCGTCTGTGAAAAAAGGGGTATACTGCTGAGCATATGCTCGTTTTAAAAGATCAACATCAAAAACTTGTGGTGTTTGTACTAACTTATAAGCACTTCGGTCTACAGTCGCACTCTCATCGTTGCTCACATGGCGTAACGTCTCCACGATATCGACTACCGGAATTACGGCTTGATGCTGTGCAGCCAGCTCATAACATCGACGGATAACCTCAATGCTAACAAACGGGCGAACACCGTCGTGCACTCCAACAATTCCCTGCCCCTCAATCCGTGCAAGTCCATTTTTCACCGAATGAAAACGAGTTTCTCCTCCATTTGCTACAATATGTTCCACAGAGAAAGCGTATTCCTCGCACAGTTGTTTCCAATAGTTCTGCTGTTCGCAAGGAAGGACCAATATAATTTGAAGCATAGGATCGTATCTCCTAAAGACCTCCAAGGTATGCATCAAAACGGGTTTATCACCAATAGGAAGAAATTGTTTAGGAAGATCTCCTCCCATACGCAAGCCCTTCCCACCAGCGACTATGATCACATATTGCTTCATAAATTCCGACTAACGTTTCACGCACATAGCCTCAGCCAACTCATCCACTTTTTCTTTGCCTGAAAGCATTTCTACGATAGCCAAAGCAAATTCCATTGCAGCACCAGGCCCCATAGCAGTGATAATATTACCATCGCGAACCACATGTTCGTTTACACATTCGGCACCTTCAAGATACTGTTCGAATCCCGGATAGCAAGTTGCTTTCTTTCCTTTAAGTAATCCTAGTTTACCAAGCACCATTGGAGCAGCGCAAATAGCACCAATAGGTTTTGATTTAGCAGCAAAGTCAAGAATTAATTTACGCAATCCTACGTGTTTATCGAGTGCAGCAGCTCCCGGCATTCCACCCGGTAGCAATAAAAGATCGGCATCGAAAAAATCGCAATTTTCAAAGTTGATATCACAAAGTAAAGATACGTCATGGGCTCCCACCACAATTTCGTCAGGAGTCACAGAGACTATTTCCACATTCATTCCGGCACGTCTCAGTGTGTCGACAACAGTCAGCGCTTCAATTTCTTCAAAGCCGTCTGCAAAAAATACATATACAGTTCCCATAGTTCTATATTTTGATTCGTTCATGAAATAGTTGAAATCCATACCTAGTAAATAGGTCGTATATCAGGCTCACCGTTTATCTCAAATTGAAATAATAGGTGATTGTTCCAGTCTGATTATTTGGCGTTGACACGGCATTAAAACGCGCTTTCTTTGCAGCTTCTTCCGCAGCCTTTCTCAAAGCCGGGTTAACGGTATTGGTTCGAGGATTAATTCCGGTTCCTATCACTTGCCCTGAAGGATTCACCGTTATATTGACAACTACACGTCCTTCTTCTTGCACATTATAGGCAGGCACAGGAAGATGACTACCGCTGCCTAATGAGCGTCCGCCAAGATCAAAGGTACCATATCCCCCACTTCCATTGGCAGCTCCAGTGGAAGAATTACCTTTAGCACTTCCCTCAGTGCCAGAACCACTATCGGCAGTACCCTTACTTCCATTCATTTGTGCTCCTTTACCAAAAGCATTGGCTACCTTTTTTCGTGCAGCTTCTTCGGCAGCTTTTCTCTCGCGCTCGGCTTTCTCTTCATTTAGTCGCTTCAGTTCAGCCGCTTTCTCAGCCTCACTCTTTTCCTTTTTAGGAGTTGGTTCTTTAGGTTTGACCACCTCTTTCGGTTTCACCGTTTCTTTCTTAGGTTCCGTTTTTGGTTTTATAGCAACGGTTTCCTCGTCAGTTTGAGTCAGCAGATCTTGCTGTGAAGCCACCTCTGGTTGCGTTTCCGTAGGTGCTGCCGTTTCTTCGGGTAATATATCCACATCTACCAATGAAGGATCATCGAAGCCTCTCGCAGCATCCGTATTACCCAACATCACAGGCACACCACCTGCATCTTCGTCAAGTTGGGGCACGGTTAAACTCACCAGAATCAAAAGAGCAATTATTGCCACGTGTACCAAGAGCGCACCTAATGCGCCAACTAATTCACCCTTTTTTCTTCTGTCCATCATTCTTATTTTATTTCAGGCGGACGAGTAGCTAACACCATCTTAAAATGATTTTCATTAGCAATGTTAAGCACCCGCACAATTTCACGATAAGGTACAGATTCATCCGCATATAATGCCACATACATTTCAGGTTCCTTCTCCGCACAGCTTTGCAAAAACGGAGTTAGTTCGTCCAATGCTAATTGTTGCTCCTTCTCATTACCAAAGGCTGCATAGTAATTCAAGTCCTTATCAATAACCACTCTCGTCAGAGGTTTAGCCGATGTTTGCTGCTTGCCTTGAGGCAACAACACTTTAATAGCATTCGGCGACACCGCGGTGGAAGTGATCATAAAGAATATAAGCAACAGGAAAATGACGTCCGTCATAGATGCCATGCTGAAATTGGGCGATACTCTATTTCTTCTTTTTAATCCCACGTTGTTTCTATCAGTTTTTGATTTACACTTTCTGAGCAGGCTCGTTAAGAAGGTCCATAAATTCCATCGTACGAGCTTCCATTTTATTGACTATACGGTCTACGAGCATCACCAAATAATTGTAGGCAAACATGGCAATGATACCAACGATCAATCCACCTACGGTAGTAATCATCGCCTCGTATATACCACCCGAAAGCAATGTTATATCTACATTACCGCTTCCTGCATTGGCCATTTCGTAGAATGCACGCACCATACCTGTAACTGTACCCAGAAAACCAAGCATTGGGGCGCCACCAGAAATGGTAGCCATCACCGTTAGTCCTTTTTCGAGTTTAGCCACTTCAAGATTACCCACATTTTCGATGGCTACCTGCACATCATTAATGGGTCTTCCCAGTCGGCTGATTCCTTTTTCAATCATACGTGCCGAAGGAGTGTTTATCGTCCGGCAATACTGAATGGCCGCTTTGATTTCCCCGCTATGAATATAATCTTTAATGCGGTCCATAAACATAGGGTCCTCTTTTCCAGCCTTGCGGATCATATAATTACGTTCAAATAAGATGTAGAAACACACCACAGAAAGTACACCCAGCAAAAGCATGATCCACCCTCCTTTAATAGCCATATCGAACATATTCATTTCGGGAACACTGACGGGAGTTAGAACAGGATTCGCAGTTGCCAGTGAGTCAGCCATATTCATAGCCCCTTGGGCCAATAAGATTAATCCATTCATTAGCGTAGACAGTTTTTATATTCCTGAATAGTACGTTCTAGTCCTAGATACAATGCATCACTAATCAATGCATGACCAATGGACACTTCGTCTACCCAAGGAATGTTTTTATAGAAATAGTTTAAATTCACAAGACTTAAATCATGTCCCGCATTCAAACCAATGCCAAGCTTGCGCGCTGTTTTCGCAGCTTCCACAAAAGGGGCAATTGCCTGTTCGGGGTTCTTCGGATAAGCCGTAGCATAAGGTTCGGTATAGAGTTCCACGCGGTCGGCTCCTGCCTTAGCGGCATACTCTACCATTTCGGGATCGGCAGCAACAAAAACTGAGGTGCGAATACCCGCAGTATTGAATTGATCGAGCACCTCTGCCAGAAATGTTTGATTCACTTTTGTATCCCATCCAGAGTTTGACGTAATCTGAGAAGGATCGTCGGGGACCAGAGTCACCTGATGAGGTTTCACTTTCAATACCAAGTCAATAAACTCAGGAGAAGGATAACCTTCAATATTGAATTCAGTCCGCAACAACGGACGCAGATCATAAACATCTGCCCGGCGGATGTGACGTTCGTCGGGACGAGGATGAACTGTAATTCCTTCAGCGCCAAAAGTTTCACAATCAAGAGCCACTTTCACCACATTCGGAGTATCACCCCCACGCGCATTTCTCAGCGTGGCCACCTTGTTTATGTTTACACTTAATTTAGTCATAGTTTTACGCAATATTTGCCGCAAAAATACAAATATTATTATTAGTTCCCTAATAATACGAAACGCATTCTATGTTCTTTTTTGGTTATTTAAAGTAGAAATCCAAGAAAAAATGCCAATTTTGCAAACAGAACTAATAATATTGATGATGAAATTCGCCATTTTCGGAAACACGTATCAACCTCAAAAATCGTTTCATGCCTATCGGCTTTTAGAACTTCTCAAAAGCCAAGGAGCAGAAATCGCTATGTGTCGGGAGTTTTATGATTTTCTTTCGGCAGACCTAAGAATAAAAGTCCCCATAGACGAATTAATAGAAGGCAATGATTTTACTGCCGATATGGTTATTAGCATCGGAGGAGACGGTACGTTTCTGAAGGCAGCCCGCCGAGTGGGACGAAAAGAGATTCCCATTTTAGGTATCAATACCGGGCGATTGGGATTTCTTGCCGACATTTCACCCGAAGAGATGGAAAGTACTTTTAAAGAGATTCAAGCAGGCGAATATAGTGTGGAAGATCGAAGTGTACTTCAGCTCATTAGCAATGACAAGCATCTTCAAGAATTTCCTTATGCACTGAATGAGATTGCCGTGCTCAAACGAGATAGTTCCTCCATGATCAGCATCCGCACCGCTATCAATGGTGCGTATCTGACCACTTATCAGGCCGACGGGCTAGTCATTTCGACTCCTACAGGCTCTACTGCGTATTCTTTAAGCGTAGGTGGTCCAATTATCGTGCCCCACTCAAACACAATCGCCATCACTCCCGTAGCTCCTCATAGCCTGAACGTTCGTCCCATAGTGATTCGCGATGATTGGGAGGTTACATTGGATGTGGAAAGCCGCAGCCACAACTTTCTTGTTGCCATCGACGGAAGTAGTGAGTCTTGCAAAGAAACCACTCAGCTAACCATTCGCAAAGCCGACTATAGCATCAAAATCGTGAAACGCGTTAGCCATGTCTTCTTCGATACGCTTCGCAGCAAAATGATGTGGGGAGCAGATGGTAGAAGCTAACCATTCAATGATTCCATTCAACCTCTATCATTGAAAGAACAACAGAATCCTTATCTAGTTTTCTTTCGATGTATGGATCGTACTCTCTTGCTATAAAGAAAGTAGCTACAAGATGCAAGTATCATTAACTCTTCACCCCCGTGGTTAGAACTTCTCACGTTCGTGAAGAATTCTGACCACGGGGGTGATAAGATCTCTCCACGGCCGTGGAGAGTTAGTATTACTTATAGCATGTGAGAACTAGATCTATAGCATCAACGAAGAATATAATCACCTTCTACTCATTCCACCTATATACTTTAGAAATTGCATATAGGGAACAAAGTTAAAGAAGGAGAATGAACTTTCTGCTGAGTATAAACCTACAAATTAATCAAGCTCAAATTTCTGTGAACCAATCAGATTACCCCCTTCAAAAATGTCAAGGCGATAGTTACCAGCATAAAGAAACTCTTCTACATCCCAATATACATTGATATTTTGCTCTTCGCCATTATATTCAATATACTTCTTGATAGAATAGCCCAACGTGCGATTTTCATAAGGGAAAGTATTGGATGCACTCTTTGTAAGCACGTCATTATCGGGTTTAGTAATTCGTATATAAATCGTTCTTTCGCCATTTTCAGCAGTGATATTCTTCACAACCGTGAAACTTACGGCCAACTTGACCACATCTTTCACTTTCTTGGCTACTTTACCTCTTTTATTACGCGGCTCCACACGAATGTTTGTCACATCAAGCTGTGCTGCTAATGTCACCTTCTTATTCAACTCTTTCTTTTCTTCAGAAAGATTATTGATCTGTTGCGAAGCCTTGTTGTACTTCTGAGTAACATCTGCAATCACCTGCTGCTGACGTTTATTCAGCTTATCCAACGAATCAATCTGATTGATATAGCCTATCATAATCTTACGCAATGTAGCCAACTCTTTCTTCAACCGGCGGATCTCAGTAGCATTAGAGCTTTTCACCGTACGAAGTTCCTCAAGAAGTCGCTGAGTCTTCAGTTGCTCTTGATCAAGCAATTGAGCCAGAGAGTCGTTCGTTACAGTGAACTTCAACTCATCATACTTCTGCACAAACTGACTATATTCGCTTTCCAAATCTTCCTTATCCAATTGAAATTCCTGAACCAATTCGCGATTGGCTTTCTTTTCAGTAATCAACAGATAAGTGATTCCGACAATTGCTATCACCAAAACAGCCACGGCTGCAATAAGAAGTTTTTTTCTATCCATATTTCCAATTGTTAATTGATAACGGGCGCAAAAGTAATCATTTCACTACAGAGTAACACAGAAGGGGCCATTTTCTTTAACTAAAATTATTACGGAAAAATTTCTTTAATTAGGATTATCGTTGTAATTTTGTGGCGTTGTAAGTATGAATTTAATTATCAACTTTTAAATAAATAAGTATTATGTCAAAAGTAACCGTAGTAGGCGCAGGTAACGTAGGTGCTACATGTGCAAATGTACTAGCCTTCAATGAAGTGGCTGACGAAGTAGTAATGCTGGACGTTAAAGAAGGCGTTTCAGAAGGTAAAGCAATGGATATGATGCAGACAGCTCAATTGTTGGGTTTCGACACAACTGTAGTAGGCTGCACAAACGACTATGCTCAGACTGCTAATTCTGACGTTGTTGTAATCACTTCTGGTATTCCTCGTAAACCGGGTATGACTCGCGAAGAATTGATCGGTGTAAACGCTGGCATCGTTAAATCAGTAGCAGAAAACATCTTGAAATACTCTCCTAATGCAATCCTTGTTGTGATCTCTAATCCTATGGATACAATGACTTACTTGTCATTGAAATCTTTGGGCTTACCTAAAAATCGCATCATCGGTATGGGTGGAGCATTGGATAGCTCACGCTTCAAATATTTCTTGTCTCAAGCATTAGGTTGCAACGCTAATGAAGTAGAAGGCATGGTTATTGGTGGACATGGTGACACAACTATGATTCCTTTGACTCGTTTCGCTACTTACAAAGGTATGCCTGTTACAAACTTCATCTCTGAAGAAAAATTGAATGAAGTAGCTGCATCAACAATGGTAGGTGGTGCTACTTTAACTAAATTATTAGGTACTTCTGCTTGGTATGCACCAGGTGCAGCAGGAGCATTTGTTGTAGAATCAATCCTACACGACCAAAAGAAAATGATCCCTTGCTCAGTATATTTGGAAGGAGAATACGGCGAATCTGATATTTGTATCGGTGTTCCTGTAATTCTTGGTAAGAATGGTATTGAGAAAATCGTTGAACTTGAACTTAACGCTGACGAAAAAGCTAAATTTGCTGCTAGCGCTAAAGCTGTTCACGGAACTAACGCTGCTCTTAAAGAAGTAGGCGCTCTCTAATTCGAATTTCTACTACATTTATAGATAAGAAAGGCTGGCCTCACGTCAAAGTAAGGACAGCCTTTCTTTATTTCCTAAGCTACTTTCAATAATTTTTCCTCAATATAGCATCAAAAAAAAGCTATTTCTTTTTGCTCTTTCACCGAAAGCACATACTTTTGCATTGTTGCTTATGCAATTATTGCCTCAGTCAACAAGTATGAAAAAACGAACCCTCTCCATAAACCAATTATAAACGAGAAGGGTTATTTAAAACAAGAGTATTACCTTATTAACTTGCGAGATGCGATGAAAAAAATAGTTCTTCTTTCCATTCTTTTAAGCCTGAATTATACGGTAGAAGCACAAAGCTTCCTCAATTTGGATAGTTGCCGCGCTTTGGCTCTTGCCAACAACAAAGACTTGTTGATTAGCAAAGAGAAAATGAAAGCAGCCCACTATGAACGAAAAGCTGCATTCACAAACTACCTACCTAGTGTCACAGCAACAGGAACATACATCAGAAACCAAAAAGAATTTTCAATTCTTAATAATGATCAGAAAGCAGCGCTCTCTGGCCTAGGAACTAATTTAGCGGCTCCGATACAACAAACCGCTACCGAAATAGCGACTACGCACCCTGAACTAAGACCTTTAATCGCTTCATTAAGTGAAAGACTAGGAACCGTTATTCCAACGCTCAACGAAGCAGGTGCTTCAGTCGTGGATGCTTTTAGAACGGATACAAGAAATGTCTATGCCGGCACACTCACCCTCACACAACCTCTATACATGGGAGGAAAGATCCGTGCATACAATAAAATCACACAATACGCAGAGGAGTTAGCTCAGCAGCAACACCAAGGTGGAATGCAAGAAGTGATCATGAGCACTGATCAAGCTTATTGGCAAGTCATCTCTCTGGTTAACAAGAAGAAGCTAGCCGAAGGTTACCTAAAGCTGCTACAACAGCTCGACAGCGATGTGGAAAAAATGATTACGGAAGGAGTGGCTACTAAAGCAGACGGCTTAACTGTTCGCGTAAAAGTCAATGAAGCCGAAATGACTCTAACCAAAGTGGAAGATGGATTAAGTTTGGCCCGAATGCTATTATGCCAAATATGTGGAATAGACCTCAGCTCAACCATCACGCTAGCTGACGAAAATCTAGAGAATATTCCTCTGAATACGATTAATAATCAGTTCGACCTATCCACAGCTTTCGAAAACAGGTCGGAGATACGTAGTCTAGAACTAGCTACACAGATTTACAAACAAAAAGTTAATGTGACCCGCGCAGAACACCTACCTTCTATTGCCTTACTGGGAAATTATATGATAACCAATCCCGCTGCATTCAACGGCTTTGAAAACAAATTTAAAGGGATGTGGAATGTAGGCGTAATGGTGCAAATTCCTATCTGGAATTGGGGAGAAGGGCTCTACAAAACTAGAGCTGCTAAAGCTGAAGCACGTATAGCCCAATATCAGCTTCAAGACGCACGAGAGAAAATAGAGTTGCAAGTTAATCAATCAGCATTTAAAGTAAAAGAAGCTGGAAAGAAGCTCGACATGTCGACCAAAAACATGGAGAAAGCTGAAGAGAATCTGCGCTATGCAAACCTCGGATTTAAAGAAGGCGTCATTGCAACCAGCAATCTTCTCGAAGCGCAAACAGCTTGGCTGTCGGCACATTCTGATAAAATAGATGCTCAGATTGATGTGAAATTAACCGAGATCTATTTAAAGAAATCCTTAGGAACGCTGAAATAATAACAGCTATACAATCATTTGTAATCTATAATACCTCTTCTTAATATGGCACCTACTAAATCACAAAGCAGCAATATGCTCCTTGCCTTTCTTACTCTACTTGGAGTTATTGCAATCGTTGCTATCGCAGGTTTTTTCATGCTTCGCAAAGGCCCGGAAATTATTCAGGGACAAGCGGAAGTAAATGAGTATCGCGTTTCGAGTAAAGTTCCAGGACGCATTCTTGAATTTCGGGTTAAAGAAGGTCAGAGCGTTAAAGCTGGTGACACCCTTGCCATTCTGGAAGCTCCTGAAGTAATGGCCAAAATGGATCAAGCCCGTGCTGCCGAAGCAGCAGCACAAGCACAGAATGAGAAAGCGATCAAAGGAGCTCGTGAAGAACAAATTCAAGCCGCCTTTGAAATGTGGCAAAAGGCACAAGCCGGAGTCACGATTGCTGAAAAGTCATATAAAAGAGTGAAGAATTTGTATGAGCAAGGGGTGATGCCTGCACAAAAGCTGGATGAAATTACAGCCCAACGCGATGCTGCTGTTGCTACCGAGAAAGCGGCCAAAGCGCAATATACCATGGCTAAAAATGGTGCCGAACGTGAAGACAAGATGGCTGCTGAAGCACTAGTTAACCGAGCTAAAGGAGCTGTGGCTGAGGTTGAATCTTACATCAAAGAGACTTATCTTATTGCTCAAGCTGCTGGAGAAGTGTCTGAGATCTTCCCCAAAGTTGGTGAACTAGTGGGAACCGGAGCTCCCATCATGAATATTGCCGAACTCAAGGACATGTGGATAACATTCAATGTACGCGAAGATTTACTGAAAGACCTGAATATGGGAACAGAAGTAGAAGCCATTGTACCCGCATTAGGCAACAAAAACATCAAACTAAAAATATACTATCTCAAAGACTTAGGTACCTACGCTGCTTGGAAAGCCACAAAAACAACCGGACAGTTCGATCTTAAGACTTTTGAAGTCAAAGCTTCGCCAATAGAAACAATAGAGAATCTTCGTCCCGGCATGTCTGTCATCATGAATAAATAATCATGGAAGAAAGAGAAAGTAAATATATAGCTCTACGAAAAGTGATGCAAAGAGAGTGCAGGCGCTTAGTCTCTCGCCCGCTCTACCTCTTTTGTATGGTTATTGCTCCCTTGTTTTGCTGCCTGTTTTTCACTACTTTAATGAGTTCCGGGCTGCCAAAGAATCTACCTGCCGGAGTGGTAGACATGGATCAATCTTCCACCTCGCGCAACATCGCTCGCAATCTGGATGCTTTCTCTCAAACAGGTGTTATCGCTCGCTATAGCAATGTTTCAGATGCACGAATCGCCGTGCAGGAAGGTAAAATCTACGGCTTCTTCTTTATACCGAAAGGATTATCCGCTGAAGCAGAAAGCCAACGTCAACCTAAACTCTCTTTCTACACCAACTACTCGTATCTAATTGCTGGATCTTTATTATTCAGGGATATGAAAATGATGGGAGAACTTACGGCAGGTTCAGCAACAAGAAGTGTTTTATATGCTAGAGGAGCTACAGAAGACCAAGCGATGTCTTTCCTCCAGCCTATTGTGATAGATACTCATCCCTTAAATAACCCTTGGTTAAACTACTCCGTGTATTTATCCAATACACTCATTCCGGGTGTACTCATGCTTCTTATTTTCATGGTCACCGTGTTCGCTATTGGAGTAGAAATAAAAGAGGGTACAGCTAAGGATTGGCTACACAGGAGTAATCATTCAATATATATAGCATTAGCTGGCAAACTTCTTCCCCACACCGTTGTGTTCTTTATCATGGGGATCTTCTATAACGTATACTTATACGGATTTCTACATTTCCCTTGTAATAGTGGTATTCTCCCTATGATATTTGCCACACTGTGTATGATTTTAGCCGCTCAATGCTGCGGAGTACTAATGATAGGAACATTCCCTACTCTCCGACTCGGACTGAGCTTTGCTTCTCTTTGGGGGGTTATCTCTATTTCTATCTCAGGGTTCTCTTTTCCTGTGATGGCGATGCATCCTGTACTCCAATCACTGAGTAATCTATTTCCCTTACGCCACTACTTCCTTATTTATGTAGATCAGGCACTCAACGGATACAGTATGGTCTACTCATGGTCCAACTATATGGCTTTATTACTATTTATGCTGCTCCCTTTCTTTGTGGTTCGCCGACTTAAAGGAGCTTTGATCTACAATAAATACATACCCTAATGAAAGATATAAAATTCAAAGAGAAGATAGTTCAAGGTATCAACGACCTATTTTATATCTGGAAACGGGAGTTTCAAACCACCTTCCGCGACCAAGGGGTACTGATTTTCTTTATCATCGTTCCCCTTGGATATCCTTTGTTATACAGTTTCATCTATAACAATGAAGTGGTTAGAGAAGTTCCTACTGTTGTGGTAGACCACTCTCATTCGGCCTTGAGCCGGGAATATCTACGGAAGGTAGATGCAACACCAGACGTTAAACTGGTAAGTAATTGTAGCGACATAGAGGAAGCCAAACAGCTGCTAAAGGAAAGGATAGCCTATGGTATTATTTATATCCCAAGCGACTTTAGCGAGAACATTGCTAAAGGAAAGCAAACTCAAGTCAGCGTCTACTGTGATATGAGTGGATTGCTCTACTATAAGTCTATATTAATAGCGAATACAGCGGTTTCATTAGAAATGAATAGAGACATAAAGATAGAGCGTAGTGGCAACACGACGAATCGACAAGATGAAATATCCAGCTATCCAATAGAATATGACGAGATTTCAATCTATAATCCAACGAGTGGATTTGCTGCGTTTCTGATTCCGGCAGTGCTCATTCTGATTATTCAGCAAACGCTATTATTAGGCATAGGTCTTGCGGCAGGAACTGCACGCGAGAATAATCGTTTCAAAGATCTTGTACCACTCAACCGACATTACAGTGGGACTTTACGTATCGTACTAGGGAAAGGACTCAGCTATTTCCTCGTCTACATCTTGGTATCCTTCTACGTTTTATATGTTGTGCCAAGGATCTTTAGCTTAAATCAAATCGGACAAGCCGATTCACTAGCGTTATTTATTGCACCTTATCTCTGTGCATGTATTTTCTTTGCTATGACCGCTTCAATAGCTATTCGCAACCGAGAAACCTGCATGCTAATTTTTGTTTTCACTTCCGTCCCATTACTTTTTATTTCAGGAATATCTTGGCCAGGAGCTGCTATACCAACTTTCTGGAGATATGTATCTTATCTCTTTCCGTCGACTTTTGGAATTAATGGTTTTGTCAAAATCAACAATATGGGT
Organism: Bacteroidota bacterium; assembly: GCA_023426145.1. Lineage (GTDB taxonomy): Bacteria > Bacteroidota > Bacteroidia > Bacteroidales > Bacteroidaceae > Bacteroides. The sequence goes on from JAFABG010000026.1 coordinate 154,401, forward strand.
GCTACACTGAACGAGGTATCCTTCGAATACAAAGCATTATGGCTACAAGCTGGCATCTATTTTTTAACGACATGCTGGGTCTATCGGTGGCAAATTCTTATGAGCCGTAAACATGCTATAGAAAAATATAAAGAATTAAAAGAAAAAGAAACTTTGAGAAAAAGTCAAATTACCAACTGAAAAATGAAGGGTTAAGTAACTTGCACTTCTCTTTCATGAACCTAATTAATGTATAATGCATAATTCATAAGAATAATAAAAAAGGCCTTCTGCTGTATGTATTGAGCAGAAGACCTTTTTTAATGTATATGTCTTTTATTTAAAACTTATAACCTACTCCTACAGAGAAGTTCAGATTTTTAGGATCACCATAACCATCAGCAACCTTTGTCAAACCGAATTCGCCTGATAGATCAATAAAGAACTTACTAATTTCATAAGCAACACCAACTCCTAGTCCAAAATCAAATCGCTTACCTTTATTGTCACCGAAGAAATCTTCACTCATTCCTCCACCTTTAACTTTACCGCCTACTCCATAAGCCAAATACGGACCAGCTTTCACTACGATGTTTTGAGCATCTGCCACAGCAAATCTAGCAGCAGCCATTACAGGCAATTCCAAATACAACGGTTTATACTTGATATCTCCTCCTTTTTCTTTCGCACCTTTTTGAGTAAGCATCAATGAAGGTTGAATGGACCATAGTTCATCAAATTGATATTCCATCCCAACACCGACGTTAAATCCCACTCGCATATCCGTATCTGCATCCCCCGTGAAATTACTCAAATTCATACCCACTTTAGCATTCCAAGAAACCTGAGAATAAGAAACGATAGAAACAAGTGCAAATAGCACAAAAATCAAACCTTTTTTCATATCAGTATTTTTATTAGTTTGCTCCCTCCTCCCTCTGGGCGGCTGTGTTAATAATCAATTAGAGCACGGGGAATCTCTCTATCCTTTCGCAAGGAAAAAAACGTGCTCTTTTAGTACTAATTTAAGTCTTATAACATACAAATATATCTTATTTTTATTTAATAAAAAAGCAATTAAGCCTATTTTCTATGCTGAAATGAGAAAAAATAGGCTTATCTGGATAAAAATAAAGCTTATTTGGGTAAATTTAATGCTTATACTATCGAGTATAACTAAATGTAGAGACGAATCCTTTTCTTTTTCCGTTTCACAACATTTAACCAATTAACTATTTGCTTATTACGAAACATTCGTAGATTTGCGAAAGAATCGTAATTAAAGAATTGCACATGGAAAAGTTAACAATACAAGAAGAAGAAGTAATGATCTACATTTGGGAATTACAAGATTGTTTCGTGAAAGACATTGTATCCAAATATCCCCAACCGGCACCACCTTATACCACGGTTGCCTCTATCGTAAAGAATCTCGAACGAAAGGGATATGTAAAATCTAAACACCTAGGAAACACCTATCAATACACCCCTATTATACGAGAAAATGAATACAAAAGACATTTTATTAGCGGAGTGGTACGCAACTATTTCGAAAACTCCTATAAAGAAATGGTTTCATTTTTTGCAAAAGACCAGAAAATATCGGCCGAAGACCTAAAGGATATCATAAAACTCATAGAGAGAGGACCTGAAAAATAATCTATAAAATTTAATCAATATGACTCCGGAACTTGCTTATTATATAAAGATAAACGTAGCGATTCTTTTATTCTACGCTTTCTATCGACTATTCTTCAGCAAAGATACTTTCTTTAAATGGCGAAGAACTATTTTATTATGCTTTTTCGGAATTTCACTATTATACCCATTATTAAATATCCAAGGGTGGATAAAAGGACAAGAGCCAATGGTGGCGATGGCAGATCTTTATGCTACCATTATTCTTCCTGAGCAAGTGATAGGAGCACCACAGGATGCCTCCATCCCGTGGGCGGAGTTGATTCCCGAAGTATTAAAGATGACATACTGGCTAGGCGTAATAGTACTTTCTATACGCTTTCTGATTCAGCTAGGCGGAATAATACGCTTGCACTTCGTCTGTCCCAAAAGTACAATACAAGGATCGCGCGTACATTTATTGAAAAAAAGCACAAGTCCGTTCTCTTTTTTCCATTGGATATTCATTCATCCTGCATCACACACAACAACCGAAATCAGTGAAATCATTACACATGAAGAAACACATTCCCGCCAATATCATTCAGTAGATGTGATCATTAGTGAGTTTATGTGCATTTTCTGTTGGATAAACCCTTTCATCTGGCTTATGAAAAGAGAAGTCAGGGGCAACCTTGAATATTTAGCGGATCACTGGGTACTTGAGACAGGACATGATAGTAAATCTTACCAGTATCATTTATTGGGACTGGCACATCAAAAGGCTGCAGCAAATTTATCGAATAGTTTCAATGTTTTACCTTTAAAAAATCGCATCAAAATGATGAACAAACGAAGAACCAAAGAAATTGGAAGGACTAAATATTTAATATTTCTTCCTTTGGCTGCCTTGTTGATGATTATCAGCAACATAGAAGCCGTAGCACGAACTACTAAGATGTTAGCTAAAGAAGTCATGAGTTCCCCTAAAGACTCAGATCCTCATGTAGCTGTGTCAAGTAATATTTCTGAGTTATATGCTTCTTCAAGCAACAACGCTACTTCTCAAAAAGCACAAAGCACTAATAGTGTGCAAAAAGAGAATAATCAATCAATGCCTACGTCAAATGTTGAGAAAAAAGATTCCACTGTATTCGAAGTGGTTGAAGTAATGCCTGAGTTTCCCGGGGGACAAACGGCCTTAATGCAATACCTGGCAAAAAATATTAAATATCCTACCGTAGCTCATGAAAAAGGCATACAAGGACGAGTTATAGTTAATTTTGTAGTCAGAAAGGATGGTAGTATCACAGATCCCAAAGTAGTACGAAGCGTAGACTCCTATTTAGATAAGGAAGCAATACGAGTGATTACAAGTATGCCTAAATGGAAACCGGGAATTCAGAGAGGACAACCAGTTAATGTAAAATACACTATCCCTGTAGTATTTCGATTGTCGGGTCCAATATCCGAAAAGACCCCAGAAGCGCCAAAATCTGTAGATACTAAAGATTTAGGTGAGGTAGTAGTGGTTGGCTACGGAAGTAAGGAAGAGAAATCGAACAGTCCAACATTTAAAGTTGTAGAGGAGATGCCTAAATTCCCAGGAGGGCAAACGGGGCTAATGCAATATTTAGCCAAAAGTATAAAATATCCAGTTATCGCTCAGAAAAACAAAGAGCAAGGACGCGTCATTATCCAGATGGTCATTGGAAAAGATGGAGACATATCGAATATCAGAGTCCTGAGAAGTGTTTCTGCGCCTTTAGATGCAGAAGCCATCCGTGTGGTTAGTAACATGCCAAAGTGGGTGCCAGGCAAACAACGTGGACAAAATGTAGCGGTTGAATACACTATCCCCATCAACTTTAAATTACAATAAGGACAGCGTGTAGAGTCAATACTCTTATTAACATAAGACTTTAAAGGAGCAATCGATATCGATTATGCTCCTTTTCTTGTATAACCATAGATATTCATAATAATATGATTACATTTGCTAAGTATAAACTCTATTTATATGAAAAAAATTGTATTCATTATAGGTTTGTTGTTAAGCATGCTGAGTATTGCTCAAGCAAAAGATAGAGTCATAGAACTTCCACCTTTTGTTGCATGGAATTCTTCTAGTATAGAGATTACTAAGATTTGCATCAACGACACCGAAACGAGGATATATATCCATGCTTTTTGTCATCCAAATAGTTGGTTGAAAATAGCTACAGGTACTATTTTAAAAGATGAAAATGGTGATCTATATCCCATAAGAAGAGGATTCGGTATTGCTTTGGACAAACAATTTTGGGTGTCTGAATCTGGTCAAGCAGAGTTTCAACTGATCTTTCCTCCAATACCATCCAATGTAAATTGCATTGATTTCTCTGAAGGAGATTTTGAAGGAGCATATAAAATATGGGGAATACAACTTAACAAAAAAGCATTCAATAAATTCAAGCTTCCTCAAGAGGTAGGGACCTCTACGATTGATCTTAAAATGATGCTTCCCGATCCAAACCTATCTTATGGAAAAGCAATACTTAAAGGACAAATTCTCGACTATAAGACAGGAATGCCAGACAAAGGAAATTTATATTTTCAGGATGTAATTAGGAATGTAGGTTTGGATGGTGAAATTCGTATTCAAGAGGATGGCACTTTTTATGCTGAAATAAATGTCTTGACTGCTACTCCTAGTACAATCATCTTTCCCTTTGGGTCAATCAACTACATCTTGGCTCCCGGAGAGACAACTTCTGTCGTTATTAACCTTCGCGAAAGTGCTAGGAGCAAATCTCATTTTCGACGGAAACAGAAACCCTATGGAAAAGAAATTTATTACGAGGGATATTTGGCTGATTTCCAGCAAGAGTTGGCTGACCACCCGGTAACCTTTGATTTGTGTCAAACAAATAGTTATGAAGACTACCCACAACAAGTGACGCAGTGGAATGGAAAAACACCGCAGGAATATAAAGACCAAATACTTACTTCATTATCCAAATACAAAGAACAAATCAGAAAATCCAAAAGAAGTCTCGCTTATAAAGAATTTATGTATGGGGATTTAGAGTTATCAGCTGCACTTAAAATAATAGAAACAGAAAGAATATTGAAATTGGCTCACATTGAGACGAATAAACTTGAAGGGGAAGATGCAAACAAATATTATGCAGAAACGAATATAGCCACGCCTATCGGATACTACGAAGAACTTCTAAATTTTGCATATGTTTTCTCACCGAAAGCATGCTATAATAGTAAATATCCAATTTTATTTGATCTAATGCACCGTGCGGATGTGCATAATAAAATACTCAAAGCCCTCGATTCGAAACAAGATTTCACTCTAAATCTGCAAGCTCACATGATGGGAGTTTCTATCAAGAACCTTAACCCGTTAACTCACAAACAAGAAGAAGAGATGGCTTATATGCCGCCAGCATATAGACAAATGATTTTGAGTATGAATACTAATCTTCTGCAACAGATTGAAGCAAACAAGAGAAAAACTGGATTTACGGTTAACGAAATAAATGATGAAGCTAATGAAAACTTGTTCCCTTCAATTATTGAGAAATATCGTGGGCACGCAGTATTAATTGATTTTTGGGCTACATGGTGTGCACCATGCCGTTCAGCGAACAAGAAAATTATTCCAATAAAAAAAGACTTGAAAAATAAAGATATTATTTATGTATATATTACTGGAGAGACGTCTCCCATAGATACTTGGAAGCAAATGATCCCGGACATTCACGGTGAACATTTTAGACTTTCTAATAAACAGTGGATCTATTTAAGAGACAACCTAAAAATATTAGGAATCCCAACTTATATTATTCTGGATCAGAAAGGCAATATTACGTTTAGGCAGACCGGATTCCCAGGAGTAGAAACAATGAAAGAGGAACTGATGAAAGCAATAAACCAATAATGCTGATGATTCAATAAGCTAGAACCCAATGTATAAGGCTTTATGCAAAAAGTTGCCGATAAAAAAAAGACTATTTACTCATTGCAAAATGCAAAGCAAATAGCCCCTTTTTAAAGTATATATAGTTTATGCAAAAATAAAGCAACTACTTGTGCATTTCTACAATTTTAGTCGGCTCCATCTCATCATTACGTTTATCAACTTGACTAACAACACTGGCAGCTAATTCTAAGAAAGCACGTCCCGTTACACTGTCTTCATTCAAAACCACCGGAGTACCATTATCACCACCTTCACAAATACTCTGTACAAGAGGAATTTGACCAAGAAGAGGTACATCCATTTCTTCTGCAAGTTTCTTAGCTCCCTCTTTTCCAAAGATATAATACTTATTTTCGGGAAGCTCAGCCGGAGTAAACCAAGCCATATTTTCAACTAAACCAAGAATAGGAACATTCACTTTATCATTGGTAAACATGTTTATTCCCTTACGCGCATCAGCTAATGCCACATCCTGAGGCGTACTAACGACAATCGCTCCCGTCATAGCCAAAGTTTGAACTACTGTGAGGTGAATATCACTTGTTCCAGGAGGAAGGTCAATTAAAAAGTAGTCTAAGTCTCCCCACAAGGCGTCTCCAATTAGCTGCTTTAAGGCATTACTAGCCATACCACCTCGCCAAAGTGTTGCCTGATCTGGATCTACAAAGAACCCTATTGATAGCAATTTTACTCCATATTTCTCAACAGGTACAATTAACTCACGTCCACCAACTTTCTCAACATAAGGGCGAGCATCTTCAACTTGGAACATTTTGGGCATAGAAGGACCAAAAATATCAGCATCGAGCAAGCCAACTTTATAACCCAATTTGGCCAAAGCAACGGCTAAATTAGCCGACACAGTAGACTTGCCCACTCCACCTTTGCCTGAGGAAATGCCAACAACGTTCTTTACCTGTGGAAGTAACTTTCCAACTTCAGGACGTGCAGTTTGTTTACTCTCAGTAGTAATAGTCACTTTCACCTCTGGAGACACGTAAGTATGAATAGCTGTTTCAGCAGCTTTCAACATCGATTTTATAAAGGGATCAGTCGGCTTATCAAAAATGATTGAAAAGCTAACAGACATACCATCAATACGCAGATTGTCAGCGACCATCTCCGCTTCAACCAGATTCTTACCTGTACCTGGATAACGCACTGTTGCCAGCGCATCTAATATCAATTTCGGATATAATGTCATAACAAATTAATATTTAAAAGTAAAACGTTGAGTGTACCACTCGATTATCATATTCATTTACTTGTTTGCAATCCGCTTCGCTTACTACGATTGTAGCTACGATAGGAATCAAGTTCAATCTCTATATCAGGCTCTTTAAGATTCCCATTATGCGGAAGGCGAAACTTAATATATTTTATATCAAGCCCCCGATCAAGCCATTGCTGTTCATAATAGGTTTTGATGTTAAGGATATCGTCTACCCACCCTGAATGATACAAGTCCTGAGTCATAAAGTCAACAGGCAATTGATTAGCCTCGATCATATATTTTGTATAGGTAAACATGAAGTTACTATCCGTTTTAAGATGAATAATCCCTTCATCTTTCAAGAATTTACGATACCGTTCCATGAAATAGGTAGAGGAAAGTCTCTTTGTCGCTTTTTTCATTTGTGGATCAGAAAATGTCAACCATATTTCGCTCACCTCTCCTTCTCCGAAAAAGCGGTCAATGATCTCAATATTTGTGCGCAGAAAAGCCACATTAGTCATTCCACTTTGTAAGGCTTCAGTAGCTCCAGTCCACATCCTAGCGCCTTTTATGTCAACAGCAATGAAGTTCTTTTCAGGAAACATCTTTCCCAAACCTACGGTGTACTCACCTCTTCCACACCCCAACTCAAGCACAATCGGATGATCATTCTTAAAAAACTCTTTATGCCATTTCCCTTTCATTTCAAACGGCACATCATCTACGGCAGAATATGGATATTCAAACACGTGAGTGTAACCTGCCATATCGGCAAATTTTTCTAGCTTATTTTTTCCCATATCATTACTGATTAGGACACAAAGGTAGCGACTTTTAGTGTAATCAACAAAAATAAATGGAGCACAGATAAATCTGTACTCCATTCTTTAGTTATAATAAACAAATAAATTAAGCTAATTTACTAGGCATTGACTTCTTCAGTATTTACGATGCCAAGTTCAAGCTTTAGATCTTCGTAGAAAGCCGCACGAGATACTTGCATATAAGGTTGCAAGAACAAGAGACCTAATCCCAAAGTAAATAAACAAAGAATAGCCCAGCCAATGAAACTCAAATCTAACAAAAAGAGCTTCATTTTATGACCAGCCATCATTGCCATACTTTTTTCTATAGCAGCATTATTGCGTAATTCCGGATTCTCTTTAAGTATATAGTCTGTCAATGCATAAGAATAACACTTAATAATGCCAGGAATAACTAATAATAAACTCCAAAGAAGAGTATATATAGTCTGCAATAATTTAGTACCAAGTATGCGGCTGAAATCTTGAAACCCTTCAAACAGAATGCCTAAATCGATTTCGTCGACTCCTTTAATCACGCCAAACATTAGAATAACAAAACCATATCCCACCGGTAAACCAATAATCAAAGAACCGATCCACCCTAAAAAAGGAATAGAAGATAAACCTCCGGCAATAGCCGAATAAATTAGAGCAGCAACAGCTGCCATGATCCATTTGCCCTGAAGAGCTGCACGCGCTTGAGCACGAAGTTCTGAGTTTTGCTTCATCATAATGTTACATTATTAATCTGTTTATACTAAAAATATTTTCAGTCGACAATAGTTACCCATCCATGTACATCTAACTCGTCACCATACTGAATGCCACGTAATTTATTGTACAACTTCGTACATATAGGACCTGGCTTTCCATCTTTAGATATTACATATGACTTTTCTTTCTCCAAGTCATCAATTCGTTCAATCGGACTAATTACAGCAGCAGTACCACAAGCACCAGCTTCTTCAAACGTTGCAAGTTCCTCTTCTGGAACAGGACGACGTTCTACTTTAAGTCCCATATCTTCTGCCAATTGCATCAGACTTTTATTAGTAATGGAAGGTAATATAGAGGAAGATTTCGGGGTAATATAAGTATTATCCTTGATTCCAAAGAAGTTAGCAGCTCCACATTCGTCTATATATTTTTTCTCTTTTGCATCTAAGTAGAATTCACAAGAATAGCCTAAATCATGTGCTTTTTTGTTTGCACGCAAACTTGCAGCATAATTTCCACCAACTTTATAGATACCTGTCCCATGGGGGGCTGCACGATCGAACTCACGGATTATAACATATGGATTAGTTGAGAACCCTCCCTTAAAATAAGGCCCAACTGGTGTTACAAATACAATAAAGGTATATTCCTCAGCAGGATGTACACCAACCTGAGCACTTGTGCCAATCAACAATGGACGAATGTAAAGAGATGCTCCTGTCTCATAAGGAGGAATGAATCGTTCGTTAAGCTTAACGACTTTTAGAATAGCCTCCTTGAATCTCTCTGTAGGTAATTCAGCCATCAAAATGCCTTGACAAGTAGATTGCAAACGGGCAGCATTTTCATCCAAGCGGAAGATACGAACCTTTCCATCTTTACCACGAAAAGCCTTTAGGCCTTCGAAAGCTTCCTGACCATAATGTAAACAGGTAGCCGCCATATGTAAATGAAGGTATTCTTCACTACTAACCTCCAATTCGCCCCAAGCTCCGTTACGAAAATTTATTCTCACATTGTAATCTGTCTTCATATATCCAAACGACAGATTCGCCCAGTCTATTTCCTTCATATTGTAATATATTAATCTATCTTTATGCTTTGTTTTGCAAAAATAACTTTTATTCTTCAGAATGCCGCTTATCTTTCAATAATTTTTCAACCTCCTGATCTACTTTAGTTAGCTTTTTAGTACAAAAAGCAATAATTTCATTCGCTTCTTTTATCTTTTCACTTAAAAGATCGATATCTAATTCATTATTATCAATCTGGTTAACAATTTCCTCAAGGCGCCTTAAAGCCTGAGAGTATGTCTCATTTTTTGTTGCCATATGCATTTTATTTCAAGAAGTTTATCATTATTTATTCCCCATTTTCCAGATCAGAGACCTGAGAATAGAAGCTTCCTTTCGCTAAATGAGTAAGCAATTGGTCTCCAGGCTGCAAAAGAGTTGTATCAGTCACTGCTTTCCCATTCTTCAGAGTGATACTATAACCTCGCTTAAGAAGTTTCTCTGGAGACGCATCTGAAATACGTTGCTGCAAAAGTTCCAAACGGTGGGAATGACTGGATAATAACGTCTTTGTTTTTGCCTCCAGTTCTTTACGCACAGACAGTAACATAAATCGAGAATCTGTTAGTTGACGTTGAGCGAGTTCTGGAATACGATTTTGTAATTTTTCCAACCTTCTCCATTCCTGCTCTAAGAAAGCATAAGTTGATTGTTGCACACGAACAGATAATTGCTCCAACTGATCCTCGGCTTCAACCATTCGTTTAATTAACAATTCGGCTGCTGCTGTAGGGGTTTTCACACGTGTGTGAGCAATCATATCAAGCACCGTATCATCCCTCTCATGTCCAATACCAGTAATGATAGGTAGAGAGAACTGAGCACAAGCAGCCGCCAAAAGGTAAGTATCAAATCCAGACAAATCTGAAGTAGCACCACCGCCCCTGATAATAACGACAACATCAAACTCACCCACACGTTCATTAATCCGATCTAATGCTTTCAATATTGAATCTTCAACTAGATTCCCCTGCATCAAAGCCGAAAAAAGCTCAATAGAAAAGAAGTATTGATACGGATTATACTGTAACTGATGGCAAAAATCGCCATACCCTGCTGCTGTTCCGGAAGAAATAACAGCAATACGCTGAGGAAGAACTGGCATAAGCAATTCCTTGTTCAAGGTAAGTACACCTTCTTCTTCCAATTGAGATATTATTTCACGACGTCTACGAGCCATATCTCCTAAAGTATAGGTGGGATCGATGTCGATAACAGTGAGACTAAAGCCGTATAATTCATGAAATTGAACAGTTACTTTCACTAACACTTTAATTCCAGCAACAAAAAGCTGGCCCGTAGTTTCCTCAAAATATTGCTTAAGCAGATGATATACATTATTCCATATCATACCACGTGCTTTAGCCACAAGATTATTGCCACGAGAATCCTTCTGAACAAACTCAAGATAACAATGTCCACTAACGTTAGTACGAACATCACTCAATTCGGCTTGTATCCAATATTCATCATCCAAACATTGTTCAAGAGTTCGCCGGACTATAGTATTCAGTTCTAAAAGAGAAATTGCCTCCATACAGTTTCAATTCGGTAAGAGAAATTATCGTTTTCTATTTTTTTGATAAGCTTTCCAAATATCTGGAATTCCGTATCCATAGATGTTATCCGGATAATCGGCTCTATCTCCAACACTACGAACTAATTCTATAACTTCTTTGGCCGTTAAGTTGGGGCAAGCCTGCCATAAACAAGCAACCATTCCACACATAATAGGAGAAGAAAAAGACGTCCCATTAGCGAATCTAAGTTTACCATCTGTACCCATAACATCCGCTCTCAAGCCGACTGCCATAATATCCGGCTTAACACGTCCATCAACCGTGTTCCCAATAGACGAAAACGGAGCAAGAAGTTTGTTTTTATCAATAGCTCCAACGGTTAACACATTATCTGCATCCCCAGGAGTAGCTATCTTCTTCCATGTACCACTACCCGAATTTCCAGCACTACAAACCACAATCATTCCTTTATCTGCTGCTTTTGAGGCTTCGCGAGACATCAATGCATGCTGTCCATCCAAGTCACGATAGCGATAATTCTTTGATGAATCATCAAAAGAGTAGTACCCAAGTGACGTGTTCACAACATCAACCCCAACACTGTCAGCAAACTCTATAGCAGCAGCCCAATAATCTTGTTCAACAAGATTCTCAGAATACTCATCTTCACTACGCAGAAGCCAGTAAGAAGCCTCCGGCGCAGTGCCTACCATAATATTAGGTTGGTTCATAGCCATACAAGAAAGAACAGACATTCCATGGCTACTTTCGGAATAAATATCAGCAGCAGGATTCACAAAATCATGCGAACCAAGTATACGAATATTCTTCATTGCTTCAATCTTATCTGCATTGTGAAACCCTGCATCAATCACTGCAATCGTCATTCCCTGCCCTTTAAAACCTGCATCATGAAGAAGATTAGCCCTACTCATTTCTATCTGAGCAGTAGCCGGACCATAAAAACTATCAGAATGTTGTGGATGATTAGTTAAAGTGTCTCTCTTTGTGGCTACCATAACTTTTCCTTGCCAAACCTTCTCGGTGGTGCGAACAAAAGGCAATCTAGCTATTTCATTAATCAACAAACTATCATTACAAGAAACCGTAGCAAAATTATCCCATTTTCCGGTAACAAGTACATGAACCCCTTTACTACGTAGAGCTTCTACATACTTCTTACATACAGGTAAATCAGTTGAGTCAATTGCCAAGTTTTGTTTAAGCCTACGAGCAATCGATTTCTTCGATAAAAACGTCTCTGGGTGTTTAATTGAATAGGTCGTTGCATTCTTATCGGTGAAGCAAATCCGATATTTCAACGTATCTGTTGAAGTTAATTGAGCAGACACTCCTAACGCTTTGGTTAATATCAATCCGATTATTATTAATCTCTTCATTTGATTATTTCTATTTATATAATTTATAGTTTACTCTTATTGTTTATTATAACTAACCCAATTCCTTTTTGAGAAGCAATAAAAGCTCCACCAATTAGTCGACGTCCATCGTAAAAGACCGCAGACTGACCAGGAGCAATAGCCGTAGCCACATCAAGGAAATGAACAAATAATCGCCCATCTTCTAATCTGTGCACTTGACAAGGGATGGGATGACTACGATAACGAATTCTAACCGTAAGATTTACACAAGCAAGGAGCTCTTGTTCATCTATTATCCGATCCTGTTCAGCCAGCATATATTCTGTTTCCAATTGCACAGCATCACCTAACATCACTGTATTTTTCTGTGGATTAATTTTTAACACATATGCAGGTTTCCCCAAAGCTATTTCCAATCCCTTCCGCTGCCCAATGGTATAATATGGTGCTCCCTTATGTTGTCCAAGCTTAACACCCTCTGGACTAACAAACCATCCCGGACCAATTTCTTCATCAATCTCAGGACATTGTTCACGCAGAAAATCACGGTAATCCCCCTTAATGAAGCAGACCTCCATACTTTCACCCTCTTTAGATTTTGCCTCATATCCTTTATCTGCCAAATAGGCTCGCACTTTAGTTTTGGTATAATGCCCTAGAGGAAATATACAACGCCTAAGAACATCCTGCCCCAATTGCCACAAGAAGTATGACTGATCTTTTTTATCATCATCTCCTGCAACAATATAAAGATGTCCGTTTCGTTCTTCTAGAAATGAATAATGCCCAGTAGCAATCCAATCACATCCTAGCTTATCCGCCCATTCCATTAGAATACGAAACTTAAACAAAGGATTACACATCACGCAAGGATTGGGAGTTCGCCCTTGCTTATACTCCTCAATAAAGTTTTTCACAATGCACTCCTTGAAAGGTATACGCTCATCCACTACATAATGTTCAATTCCCATTCGCATAGCAAGTTCTTGTGCATCTTGAGGCACATCCCCCCAAACACGCATCGTGAGCCCTACAATTTCGTATCCTTGTTCTTTCAACATCAAACAAGTGGCAGTACTATCTATACCACCACTCATGCCTACTAAAACTCTTCGATTTCGTTCTTTCATCAAATTTTCAACTAATTACAAGCTTACAAATGTACAAGATTTCAAAGAATAAATAAAAAATTCTATCACATACTTACTCTGCAGCAAAAAGATATTCTTCACCAACCTAATTATTATGCAGTTATCAGATAAGCTAACACGCTAATCTTATAGGTAATGATTAAGATAGAAGATGTATCATTGAAAGAATATAAGGAGCAAATACGCTATCAGCATTCAGCCAACTATCAACTAAGAAACATCAAACGAGATAAACAATAAAACATTCATCTTTTCAAATTATAAAAAGTAAAAATGATTGCTTTTTATAATAAATTTTGTATATTTGGATAATAACTAATGAAAAACAATTATGGCTAATCCTAAATTACCGAAAATATCGGAAAATGAGCAAGCCTTATTGTATACCAAACTAAACGAATACAACCGAGGCAGATCTTCCTATAAGGAAGCGGGAGTCTATATGATAGCCCTACCTCAATTAGGGAAAAGTAATTATACACTTTGGTTATACTCACCCAATCTTGAAAAACAATCAATTATTTATATACGAGATTTATCCTCTGATATATACGAGTCGCTTAGGATAGCAAGCACTATGTTTTATTATTCAAAACGATGCCTTATTGTAGTGGATTATAACGAAAAGAGAATGCAAAGCAACAGAGAAGGCCTCATATTTTTTGGTAAATACAAAGGACATTACTTGCACGAAATTCTTATGATAGACCCTACCTATTTAAGCTGGATTAGTTACAAGTTTACTCCCAAAATTCCAAAACAAGAACGTTTCATAAAAATAGCTCGCGCATACTATTCTGTATACTTAGACATGATGCTCCGAAAAGGAAAAGAGAAGCAAGGAATAAGCAAATATCTAGGAGACATAGGAGAAAAGTTGACTGATTTAAAGCTAAAAGTAATTCACATTCGCTTTGAAGACGATCCATACAAAACAATTGTATATCAAACAATACCCTACTTCTTTGTTAAGCAAAAACTTACCTTAATTGATACTAGTGGCAACCTAGTATTATTGAGTATTGCTTCCAAAAGGCCGAGCAGAACTTCAGGTACTGTCTCCGGATTAGAACATGAATATCGAATTGGAGAAATTTTATACGTATCTTCTGCACGTATCTCACACCACTTTGAGAAACATGGTTCAAAGTATACACGTTTGAACCATGTAAGGTTAGCTATTACTAACGCTTCTTCCAATCATCTTTAACGAAACTTGACGGGTAAGATATACGGTCAACAACCCCATCTGCTTGGCGAATCCATGAATTAAAAGAGCGCGTTCCTTCATTCAAAACGATTATTCGGGCACCATTCGGTAAATGATTATATTCGGTATTTCCGCCCGTAAATCGACCGTAAGATAATAAAATGCCTTTCCACATCACAGAATAGTCATTATCATGGTCGTGCCCCACAAATATACCCATAACATCACCAGCTTCTTTCATTGCCGCAAACATTCCTGTGTTCAGCTTTGGAGAACAAGCTTCTTCCATACGAGTGCCCTTGAGAATTGCATCTTCATCGGAAGCAGCCTCATTAAATTCTGGCAGGGGAATGTGAAAGAAAGCAAGAGCAGGCAATGGATTTCCTCCATTATGAGAAGTATACTCCTTACTTTGCCTACAATACCAGTTTACTTGATCAAGTGTCAGCCAAGCATAACCTTTCACCTCCTTCAATTGAGAATAAGAATGTGAATCTAAACAATAAAGTACTGCAGCATCATTTTTATTATCGGAAGAAGCCTTTATTGTCAATGTGTAGTCTGGAGAAGGTGCTGTTCCACGGTCTGGCATCAAGCAACCTGGAACACTACGAATTAGATCATAGAGTTGTTCACGCGTTTTCCCATGTTCGTTGTCGTGGTTGCCAAAAATCACCACAAAAGGTAAATTCCGCTTTGAGACCTGTTCAAGAACCTCCAACATACACTTATCAGCCGGTTCAGAATAAACAATGTCTCCTGTAAATACAACAAAATCGGGTTTTTCTTCATCTAATACCTGATTTATACGCACTAAAGCTATATCAGAAGCTGGATTATTATACTTAAAATGGACATCGGTAAATTGCACAATTTTAAATTTACCATCTTTACGAAATTGGAGTTCTTTCCTTTGAGCAAAGGAAACTGTAGATACGCTTATCGCAATTAGTGTTAAGATAAATTTCAGTGATCGACTCATACTATATTATATTTGGGGGTTAGTAATCTTATCTATCTCTCTTCTTCTCAACTTTTTTCTATTAATACTGTAGCATAAGCAGAAATGCCCTCTTCTCGTCCAGTGAAACCGAGTTTCTCAGTAGTAGTAGCCTTAATAGAAATATCATCTATATCAATTCCAATCACCTCTGCCATAGTAGCCTGCATCTGGGGAATGTAATTTTTAAGTTTTGGTCGTTCAGCGCAAATAGTCGCATCAATATTTCCAACTGTATAGCCTTTCTGTCCTATCAACTCTATTGTTTTTTTAAGAAGAATCTTGCTATCAATATTCTTAAATTCACCAGCAGTATCTGGAAAATGATAACCAATATCACGCATATTCGCTGCACCTAACAACGCATCGCAAACAGCATGTAGTAAGACATCTGCATCAGAATGCCCAAGTAACCCTTTGGTATGTTCCAAAAGTATACCGCCTAACCACAATTCGCGATCAGCAACCAATTGATGAACATCAAATCCAAAACCGACTCTTATTTTCATAGTTAAAAATATATTTAGGTAAAACTAGCGAATATGAAAATCAAGCAATTTCTCTCCTTCAAGATATCCCTGCAAATGCTGCCCGATACTTACCGGCCCTACACCTGAAGGAGTTCCTGTAAATAACAGATCTCCAATTTTTAATGTTACGAATTGGCTCACATAAGCTATGATCTGATCGACTTTAAAAAGCATATCAACCGTACAGCCATGTTGCACTTCTAAGCCGTCAATCATAAGGCTGAAATTTAGATTCTGGATATCCTTATAACGGTCAACAGGAACAAATGTGCCAATCGCAGCCGAAGAATCAAAGCCTTTACTCAATTCCCAAGGATTACCTGCTTCACGAAATTTACGCTGTAAATCACGAGCTGTAAAATCAATGCCAACTGTCAAAGCATCATAATATCGATTTGCAAAACGAGGAGCTATATTTTTTCCTAAGCGGTTTATACGTACCACCAACTCTGTCTCATAATGTACCTCATTAGAAAAGTCAGGAATAAAAAACGGCTTACCATCTTTCAATATAGCTGAATCAGGCTTCATAAATATGACTGGATTCTCATTTATAGCTGTATGCCCCAATTCCTGATTGTGGAGAGCATAATTCATTCCTACGGCAATGATTTTCATTTATTTGAATTCATTAAAATTAAGACGGTTAAACATGACAGCTAGATGAGCATAAAGAGAAGTATTCTGAACCACGATATTTTCTGGGACACGAATTCTAAAGGGAGTAAAATTCCAAACGGCTTTTATACCACCATTTACCATTGTGTCGGTAATTCTTTGAGCAATTTCAATGGGTACTGTAAGCACACCGATTTGCACACCATACTCTTTCATTTTTGCAGGAAACTCTTCTGAGTGAAAAATAGGGATTCCATTCAGATTTGTACCAACCAAATCTGGATTAACATCAAATGCAGCAACAATTTCAAGTCCAAAGTGCTTCAATCCTGAATCTTGAAGAAGAGCTCCTCCAAGGCTACCAACGCCAAAAAGAAAAGCTTTATGTATTTCAGTAAAACCTAAAAAATGCTCCAAAACCGTGATCAGCGCATCAACTTCATACCCAACTCTTGTACGGCCTGTAATATCTACATAAGACAGATCTTTTGCAATCTGCGAGGCGTCAATATTTATTTCCTTAGATATTTGCGTAGAAGAGACAAAACATTCACCTCGCTGCTTTAGCAATTTGACATTTGACAAATACCAGGGTAGCCTTCGTAAAGTAGGCTCTGGCACTTTCGTACATTCTATGCGCTGTATCCTTTGGTTCTCTGCCATTCCTTTTATTTATTCTAGTTATAGATTGACAAAAATACGTTTTTTTTTGGAAATGAAAGAACGATTCATATTATTTCTACGTAGCTATCACCATCGAGTTCTTAAAGCTAAAAGTGTACTAACAAATTCAATCTAATAGCCCTCAAAAGAATCAAAATATTGCAGAATCCAAGGTAAAATATTACTTTTGAGCAAATAAAAAAAGAGAGAATATGAAAAATAATGATTGGAAAGATCGATTAAATGTGGTATATTCAACAAATCCAGACTTCAATTATAACAAAAATGATGAATTCCTAGAAGAAGAAACCATAGATAAGCATATACAGAACCTGCGCGTATCAATCGATAAAAAGAATAGAGGTGGAAAGATCGTCACATTGGTAAATGGATTTGTCGGCTCTGAGAATGATTTAAAAGAACTGGGTAAACTTCTAAAGAGTAAATGTGGAGTTGGTGGTTCTGCTAAAGATGGAGAAATCATTGTACAAGGTGATTTCAAACAGAAAGTAATAGATCTTCTACTAAAAGAAGGCTACACTAAGACCAAAGGTGCTGGCGGATAATAACCTGAGTTGAAGCTCGATAAAGTATAACTTATCACTGATACTGATTGGCAAATTAGACAGAATTTAAGTATAATAGAAAGGGTGGAATCTTTTGAAGATTCCACCCTTTCTATTATATATCTAAATAAAAATTTATTCAGCTCTCAATGTAAATCTCTTGAATGCAGTTACAGTCAGATCTTTATCGATAGATTTCAAATATTCAGCAACAGTCATCTTACCATCTTGAATATATTCTTGTTTTAGCAAGCAAACCTCTTTGTAGAACTTACCAATACGACCCATAGCGATCTTTTCAATCATGTTCTCAGGTTTACCTTCTTGACGTGCTTTATCTGCAGCAATTTCCTTTTCTTTTTCCAAAACATCAGCAGGAACATCGCTCTCATCTACAGCAATAGGATTCATTGCAGCAATTTGCATTGCAACTTCGTGGCCAACTTTTGCATCTACTTCTTTGTTCAACACAACCATTGTACAAAGGAAGTTTTTACCTTGGTGATTATAAACAGCAATAGCAGGACCTTCAACAGTTGCATAGCCATCTAGTTCCATTTTTTCACCTGTAATACCACTTCTATCAGTTACAGCATTATCAATAGTACCAGTACCCATTGGAAGAGCTTTAACGTCATCCAAAGTTGCACATTTGTTAGCAATAGCAGCATCAAGAATATCTTGAGTCAACTTTATGAAATCTTCATTCTTAGCAACGAAGTCAGTTTCACATTTCAAGGCGATCATAGCACCAAAACCATTTTCAGCTTTAGCTAGTACACAACCTTCAGAAGCCTCACGATCAGAACGTTTTGCAGCAACAGCCTGTCCTTTTTCGCGGATAATTTTCATTGCTCCGTCAAAGTCACCATTTGCTTCAGTCAACGCATTTTTGCAATCCATCATACCAGCTCCGGTCATTTTACGCAGCTTAGTAATATCAGCCATAGTTACAGCCATAGTATATATCTCCTATTTTAAAATTCGTTTATAAAAAAAGTAGTCAAGTGTAAGTAGTTAAGTAGTCAAGTAGAAATTCTGGCTACATTAAAGTAGTAGTATCCAATACTAACTACTTAACTACTTACTCCTTGACTACTCAGAATATGTTAAGCTTCTTCGTCTTCTTTCAAGAAAGCAGCAGCTTTACCAGCATTGATAGCTTCCTCGTCTGACTTATCGAGTCTTGCTTTAGTTGATTTCTTCTTGCCTTTGTTGGCAGGAGCCTCACCTGCAGCTTCCATATCAATTTTCTCAGCTTTTCTTTCTTCCAAACCTTCTTGCATGGCAGCACAACATGCTTCCAAGATAACGTCTATAGATTTAGTAGCGTCATCGTTAGCTGGAATGATGAAGTCAACATTTGAAGGATCTGAGTTAGTATCAACGATACCAAAAACAGGTATACCCAAACGATTAGCTTCACGAACAGCAATATTTTCTTTCATTACGTCGATAACGAACAAAGCAGACGGCAAACGAGTCAAGTCAGCTATAGAACCTAACGTTTTGTCTAATTTAGCACGTTGACGAGAAATCTGAAGAATTTCTCTTTTAGAAAGATTAGAGTAAGTACCATCGTTAGTCAATTTATCGATAGTAGCCATTTTTTTCACAGCCTTACGGATAGTCGGGAAATTGGTCAACATACCACCCGGCCAGCGCTCGATTACATAAGGCATATTAACAGATTGAGCTTTGTCAGCTACAACTTGTTTAGCTTGTTTTTTAGTAGCAACAAAAAGAACTTTCTTGCCAGATTTGGCAATTTGTTTCAAAGCTTCAGCAGCTTCGTCTACTTTTGCAACTGTTTTGTGGAGATCAATGATGTGAATACCATTGCGTTCCATGAAAATATAAGGAGCCATTGCAGGATTCCACTTTCTCTTAAGGTGTCCGAAGTGGCAACCAGCCTCCAATAATGTATCAAAATTTGTTCTTGACATCTTGTTTTTCTTTAAATCGTTTACTTTCTTTTTTGTTTTTCTAAACCAACCGCTGGGTAGTCTAACAACAGAGTCCCAGTAGTTTAGATACTAAACATTAATTCCGTCAGAGCGCACATTAACGCTTACTGAACTGGAATCTTCTACGAGCTTTCGGCTGTCCCGGTTTCTTACGCTCAACAGAACGTGGGTCACGAGTCATAAAGCCTTCAGAACGAAGAGCTGATTTATCTTCAGCATTGATTTTCACAAGCGCACGAGCAATTGCTAAACGCAAAGCTTGAGACTGACCTGTGAAACCACCACCACACAAATTAACTTTAATATCATACTTCTCAGCAGCAGCCAACTTGTTCAATGGTTGTTTTACAACATACTGAAGAATAGTTGATGGAAAGTACTCTGCAAGGTCTCTCTTGTTAATAGTAATCTTTCCTGTACCTTCGCTTACGAATACGCGTGCAATTGCACGTTTACGTCTGCCTAATGCATTTACTACTTCCATTATATCTTATTTATATGAATTAATATCAATCATTTTTGGGTTCTGAGCTGCATGTTTGTGTTCGCCACCAGCGTAAACATACAAATTTCCCAGCAATTTAGCTCCAAGGATATTCTTTGGAAGCATACCCTTCACTACTTTTTTCAGCAATCTCTCTTCACCATTTGGTTTTGCAATCAAACGGGCAGGAGTCATCTCTCTCTGACCACCAGGGTATCCAGTATATGACAAATAAACTCTGTCATTCCATTTATTACCAGTCAGTTTTACTTTGTCTGCATTAATGATGATAACGTTATCACCGCAGTCTACGTGAGGAGTAAAGTTTGGTTTGTACTTTCCTCTCAGCAATTTTGCAACTTTTGCACCCAGACGACCTAAAGTTTGGTCTGTAGCATCAACGATAACCCATTCTTTGGTTACAGTCGCTTTGTTTGCAGAAATGGTCTTGTAACTTAAAGTATCCACTCTTAAATTTGTTTTTTAATTGTTACTACTAATTTTTCTTCACCACTTGTTAGCTTCCCCGGACAAAGGATAACTAACTTGCTATGAATTAATCTCTTATCTTTTCGAGATAATAATCGGCTTGCAAAAGTACGGCTTTTCTTTGAAACAGCAAACTATTTCTACCTTTTTTTGGAGTTATCCAATTGGAAGACAATAGAGAATTCATCCATCTATGAAACTTTTGTTTCATAGATGAAGACTATACATCAAGGTAATTAAAGAATGATAGGGAAATAAACAGATAGTAAAAAAATAACGATTGAATACAAAAAATGCTCCAAAAGACATTTCCACTAACTAAAAGGTCTTTCGGAGCATAAGCAATAAATAAACATTATCTTACAATATCTTCAGGAAACTTATCTGGCATAGTTATACGTTTCCAAGTCTCATGATACCAAGCATTTAATTCATTTCCATTCAAATCTCTTTTAATAAAATACTTCAAATACATATAGTGTTTATCTTTAATTTCAAAATGAAGTATGTTATCTTTGTTATCCAGCATCGGTAAATGAATATTTTTCTCAATACTTTCTTTATAAGTACTATCCGTCAACTGTACATAAGTACCGTAGCCGGTAATAATAGCGTCAGAACCAGGAATAATTGTGAAATTCACTATAACACTATCGTTACTCAAAACTTTAAACGTGTTACTAGGCTTAAGTGCTCCCGGAACATCTGATGATTCCGACACATAATGACATAACTGCCAGATTCCTTTTAATTCAGCCGGTTTGAATTTAGTATTCTTTTGGGCTGTTGCGTCTGTTACCGCCAACAACATCATTGAAAGCATGGTAAAGAAATAGAGCTTTTTCATTTTGATATGATTTTAGTTAACACCCAGAAATGACTATGTCCAAATATAAACATTTATTTCGAGAATATAACAATTTTAGCATAAAAAAAACTCGCATAATTCAAAGATCATGCGAGTTTATATCCTAAATAATACTTATATTTTAAAATTCAGCATTTCTCGGAGTACGCGGGAACGGTATTACGTCTCGGATATTTAACATACCGGTCACGAAAAGCAATAGACGCTCAAAGCCTAGTCCAAAACCTGAATGAGGACACGTACCAAACTTACGCGTATCCAAGTACCACCACATATCCTTCATCGGAATCTGCATTTCCTCAATACGAGTCATTAGTTTATCATAATCCGATTCACGCTCAGAACCACCAATAATTTCTCCGATTTTAGGGAAAAGAACATCCATAGCACGTACAGTCTTTCCATCCTCATTTTGCTTCATATAGAAGGCCTTGATTTCCTTAGGATAATCAGTCAAAATCACTGGACGCTTAAAATGTTCTTCCACCAAATAACGTTCGTGCTCAGAAGCTAAATCAACGCCCCAATAAACAGGGAACTCAAACTTATGTCCTTTAACAACAGCATCTTCCAATATTTTGATACCGTCAGTATAAGGCAAACGAACGAAGTCGTCACGCAATACACTTTCTAGGCGTTCAATCAACCCCTTATCAAACATATCATTAAGGAACTTCACGTCATCAGTGCAATTATCCAATGCCCACTTCACACAATATTTAATGAACTCTTCAGCTAAGTCCATATTGTCAGTGATATCATTGAATGCAACTTCAGGTTCTACCATCCAAAACTCAGCCAAGTGACGAGGAGTATTAGAATTCTCAGCACGAAATGTAGGACCGAAAGTGTAAATTGATCCCAATGCTGTAGCAGCAAGTTCCCCTTCTAATTGTCCAGAAACCGTCAAACTAGCTTGTTTACCGAAGAAATCGTCATCATAAGAGATAGAACCGTTTTCATCTTTCTTCAAGTCGTACAAGTTCATTGTAGTAACTTGAAACATCTGTCCGGCGCCCTCACAATCAGAAGCTGTAATGATCGGTGTATGAAAATAGAAAAAGCCCTTTTCATGGAAAAACTTGTGGATAGCAATCGCCATATTATGACGAATACGAAACACTGCACCAAAGGTATTTGTACGCGGACGCAAGTGAGCTATCTCACGCAAAAATTCCATAGAATGACCCTTTTTCTGCAATGGATATGTATTATCGCAAGTACCTAGCACTTCAATATCACAAGCCTGTACTTCTACTTTCTGACCTGAACCAACGGATTCCACCATTGTTCCGTTCACGCTTACGCATGCCCCAGTAGTAATAAGTTTCAGAACCTCTTCATCAAAATTAGCCAAATCTACAACGATCTGCACATTATTTATTGTAGAACCGTCATTCAGTGCGATAAAGTTTACTTGTTTGCTACCTCTACGGGTGCGAACCCATCCTTTCACATTGACCAAAGCGCCAAAATCTTCACGCTTCAACAGATCAACAATTTTTGTCCTACTAATCTTTTCCATAAAACTATTTATACAATATTATATATTACTCGAACGATCCCATACGAAGATAATTAACCTCTGATTCTGACAGATAGCGCCAATCTCCACGACGTAATCCTTTCTTAGTTAGCCCAGCAAAGAATACACGATCAAGTTTAACTACTTTATAACCTAACGATTCGAAAATACGACGTACAATACGATTTTTTCCTGAATGGATTTCAATACCAACTTGGTCTTTCTTAAACTCATCAGTATAGCTAATATCATCTGCATGAATTTCGCCATCCTCCAACTGAATACCAGCAGCAATCTGCTCCATATCCGCTTTCGTCAGGTTCTTATCCAAGTGAACATGATAAATTTTCTTTTTCAAGAATTTTGGGTGGGTCAACTTAGAAGCAAGATCGCCATCATTGGTTAACAAAAGCACCCCTGTTGTGTTTCTATCAAGACGTCCCACAGGATAAATACGCTCATTACAAGCTCCTTTCACTAGGTCAAGTACAGTACGACGTTCTTGAGGATCATCTGAAGTAGTTACAGTATCTTTGGGTTTATTCAACAAAACATAAACTTTACGTTCGATACTTACCGGCTCTTCATGGAACTTCACAACATCTGAACGCTTGATTTTAGTTCCCAACTCTGTAACAACTTCACCATTCACTGAAACCACACCTGCTGTAATAAACTCATCAGCTTCACGACGAGAGCAAACACCAGCATTGGCTAGGAATTTATTTAAACGAATGGGTGCATTTGGATCGACAAACTGTTCTTTATACTCAATTTGTTTCTTCAGGCTATATTTAGCATTCGGGTCATAGTCATTCGTACGAGGACGAGGACGATAACCTCCCTGAGAACGGTCATTATTAAATCTTGGACGATAACCTCCTCCATCATTATTTCCCCGATATCCATCACCACCGTTGTTGAAACGTGGACGATACGGACGATCGCCACCTTCGCGATTATAAGGACGCTGAGAACGATCACCACCTTCATTATTATTGAAACGCGGACGATACGGACGATCACCACCTTCACGATTGTAAGAAGGACGCTGTGGACGTTCACCACCTTCGTTGTTATTAAAACGTGGACGATACGGACGATCACCGCCTTCATTATTATTGAAGCGTGGACGATACGGACGATCACCACCTTCACGATTGTAAGAAGGACGCTGTGGACGATCTCCGCCTTCATTATTATTAAAGCGCGGACGATACGGACGATCACCGCCTTCACGATTGTAAGAAGGACGTTGTGGACGATCATATGAACGATCAGAGCGATCACCATAAGAACGTTCTCCATAAGAGCGATCACCGTAGGAACGCTGCGGACGATCACCACCTTCATTATTAGAATTAAATCTCGGACGATATGGACGATCTCCACCTTCACGGTTGTATGAAGGACGATATGGACGATCTCCACCTTCTCTGTTGTATGACCTGTTACCATCACGGCTGGCACCTTTATTCTCTTCATTGAAAGAATTTTCGCGCCATTCTTCGTTTTCTGTGCTCATTTTTTTATTCGAATAAAATTAAACTTTGGCCTCACGGCCTATTAAAAAACACGTTTATTTATATAATACTAAATAAACAATTAAACTCCCGTATAAGTATGTGGAGTAATTGCTCTTAACTCTTTTTTAACATCTTCATTTACATCCAAGCTTTCAATAAAATCTTTAATTGATTCTTCAGTAATAGCTTGATTCGTACGTGTCAAAGCCTTCAAGGCTTCATAAGGGTGTGGATAAGCTTCACGTCGTAAGATTGTCTGAACAGCCTCAGCCACAACACTCCAACAATTATCCAGATCACGACTAATTGCCGGTTCGTTCAATAACAATTTGCGAAGTCCTTTCAACGAGCTCTGAACAGCAATCACAATGTGTCCAAAAGGCACACCTACATTACGAAGAACAGTTGAATCGGTAAGGTCACGTTGCAATCGAGAAACAGGAAGTTTAACAGCCAAGTGTTCTAGTATAGCAGTTGCTATACCCAAGTTACCCTCAGCATTCTCGAAATCAATAGGGTTTACCTTGTGTGGCATCGCACTTGAGCCAACCTCACCTGCTTTGATTTTCTGCTTAAAATACTCCATCGAAATATACTGCCAGAAGTCGCGATTCATATCTACCATAACAGTATTAATACGTTTCATCGCATCAAAAACAGCAGAAAGATTATCATAATTTGAAATCTGAGTAGTAAATTCTTCACGCTTAAGCCCTAGTTTCACAGCAACAAACTGATCACCAAAAGCCTTCCAGTCAAATTGTGGATAAGCCACGTGATGAGCGTTGTAGTTTCCCGTTGCGCCTCCAAACTTAGCTGTAATCGGACAAGCTTTTAACATAGCCAACTGACTTTCCAAACGATAAACAAACACCATCACTTCTTTACCCAAACGAGTAGGAGAAGCAGGCTGTCCATGTGTTTTTGCCAACATTGGAATGTTCATCCATTCCGTTGCATAGGATTTCAACTGTGCTACAAGCTCTTCAATCAACGGATAGTACACCTGCTCCAAAGCTTCCTTAATAGAAAGTGGTACAGACGTATTGTTAATATCCTGAGAAGTCAGTCCAAAATGAATGAATTCTTTATAATCATCCATTCCATTTAGCTTATCAAATTCTTCTTTCAGAAAATATTCTACGGCTTTTACGTCATGATTGGTCACACTCTCAATATCTTTGATACGTTGTGCATCAGCTTCAGAAAAGTTTCGATATATATCGCGTAACTTTTCAAACACATCATTATTGATTCCTTTCAATTGAGGCAAAGGAATTTCACACAAGGTGATAAAGTATTCCACCTCTACTTGTACACGGTATTTAATCAGTGCAAATTCTGAGAAATAGGCTGCCAAAGCTTTAGTTTTGCCTCTATATCGACCATCAATTGGAGATATGGCCGTCAATACATCAAGTTCCATACGTTTTCTTAGATAATTATCAGACTGCAAAATTAACTCTTTTTCCTGAGTTACAAGCCAAAAGCCTCAAGAAAGTTTGCTTAAAAGCGATAAGAAATAAAAAAAAGTCTTACGATTTACGCCATAAGACTTCACTATTATCACTACGTTTAAAACAATCCACACTTACTATCCACAAACAAAAATAGGCCATTTTTATAAACAAAAACGAGCCACCACTCGTAAGTGACAGCTCGTAACCATTTTTAAACCATTCGTAATCAACCTATTATGAGTCTTTTACTTGTGTGGGCGTTGACGGATTCGAACCGCCGACCCTCTGCTTGTAAGGCAGATGCTCTGAACCAGCTGAGCTAAACGCCCGTCTTAAATGAGCCGGAAGTGTATGTCTTTTTTGTGTGGGCGTTGACGGATTCGAACCGCCGACCCTCTGCTTGTAAGGCAGATGCTCTGAACCAGCTGAGCTAAACGCCCGTACACTTCCGTTTCAAAAGCGATGCAAAGGTACGGTTTTTTTTGAGACCTCCAAACATTTCTCCTATTATTTTTTAATAAAAATATATTCAATAATAGGAACAAACTGATTATCAGCAAATAATAAAAAAAAGTTTTTTTTATGCAACTTTCATTTTTGTAATCACGTCTAAATATACAAACAAGATAAAGACTGTCGCGACTCTTTCTCTCCATTAATCATTCAATTATGAAACGAGTTACTACAACCACAGCATTCTTATGCCTGTGCAGCTTACTTATTGCACAAAATTTGCAATTAAAAGGAAGAGTTACATCCGGCAATGAACCGGTAGAATTCGCCAACGTCATTCTACAAGCCAAAGATTCGACATTTATTTCCGGAGGTATCACCGATCAACGCGGGCGATTTAATATGAGCAATTTACAGAAAGGAAATTATCAACTACAAATATCGGGGTTAGGCTATCAAACAAGGCAAGTAAGCCTGAAAGATTTCACCACGACACTTGACCTAGGAACCATTTCCATCGATTCAGCAGCAATCGCACTAGAAGAAGTAACCATAACTGCCAACCCTGTTATCAACCAATCCGATCGAAAAATAATTCTTCCCACCTCGCATCAACTAAAAGCATCAACAGATGGAGTTACTTTATTACAACGTCTTCAGCTCAGTCGCATACAAGTCGATCCGGTGAGACAAACGATCACATCGTCGGGACAAGGAGAAGTGCAACTACGCATCAACGGAGCCAAGGTAGAAATCTCAGAAATACTAGCATTGAGACCAGAAGACGTAATTCGCATTGAATATCATGACGAGCCTAGCTTACGTTATGGAGATAATACGGCAGCGGTTATCGATTATATCATACGTCGCAACGATACTGGAGGATACATTGGAATTAATACTAGCACATCACCACATATTATCTTTGGAAACAACAATGCTACTGCCAAAATCAATCATAAAAAATCGGAATGGGGAATAAATTATAACGGTGGTTATCGCTCATTCAAAAACTATTGGAGAGAAAACACAGAAGTATTCAACGACCCTAATAAAGGTACATTTACGCGACTAGAAAATGGTACCCCCGACAAAATGCAGATGCGCTGGGATAATCTGACAATGAACTATAGCTATCAAGACGCAGAGAAATGGTATCTGAATATCGCACTTAGAGGGGGATTTCAGCACAATAAGCAGCATACACAAAGTACTTTATTTCCGTTGAATAATCCAGATAACAGTGTTAGTATGAAAGACTATACCCTTTCGGATACTAAATCGCCATCACTAGACATTTATCTGCAACGCAACCTCAAAAATAATCAGGCTATTATCCTAAATGCAGTGGGCACCTACATAAGAACGTATAATGACCGTATGTATGAAGAGAAAGAACAGAATGCAATCCTCACCGATATTTTTTCGGCCACACGCGGAAAGAAATACTCATTTATTGGTGAAGGTATTTATGAAAAAAGATTTTCTAAAAGTAAAATTAGCGCAGGTATTCGCCACCAACAATCATTAACTAATAATAAATACGCCGGAACGTCTTCAGCCGAGACACAAATGCAAGAGGCATACACATCTGCCTATATAGAATTCAACAGCAAAATAGATAAACTAAGCTATTCTATTGGCATGCAGGGAAATCGTTCATGGTTCAATCAAGCAGGTGAAGGATACCAGAAGTTTGCCGTATTACCACGTGTTCAGCTCACCTACTTTTTTTCAGACAATGCTTACATACGCTATCGTGGGCAAATATCTAGAAACACTCCTGCCCTATCCGACTTGAATAATGTAGAGCAACTCATTGATTCACTACAAATTCGCCGAGGAAATCCAACTCTGAAAATATCAACAGTCTACAGCAATAAAATAAATATTGATTATCGCAAGGGATTATTCAGCGGCAGCTTTTACCTATTATATCGATACCAGCACAGACCAAATATGGAAGAGACATTAAAAGAAGGAAAATATTTCGTACGCACCATGGATAATCAACTAAGCTGGCAAAAACTAAATCCAGAAATAGAAATAAAGGTGGGGCCTATAAAAGATATTCTTAGTTTATCCGTTTCAACAGGTATCAATTATTTCGACAGTCGCGGGAATAACTACCACCATACCTATACCAATTGGTATTACCTTGCTACAGCAACAGTTGCCTACAAAAATTGGAGCGCCTATTTCGAGGCAAGGAATCATCGTAATGAGTTTTACGGTGAGACACTGACCTACGGAGAAAACTATCACCTATTAAGCATCAATTATAAGCTTAAACAGCTAAACCTAGGAGTGATGTGTTTCAACTTCTTGGATAATAACTATAAAATAGGAAGTGAAAATTTCAGTCCACTTGCCTCATCAAAAAAATGGATGTACATTAAAGAAAGCTCCAGAATGTTCTCTATCAATCTAACATGGAATTTCAGTTTCGGACGTAAATACAAATCTACAGAAAGACTGATTCATAATGAAGATAGCAACGCCGGAACTCTCAAATCAGGAAAATGAGAGCAATACATTTAGAGACAGGAGACAGCTACTCATTCTCCTACCCAATCTTACCATTCGTAAACACGAATTTTCGGTCGCTGGATAGTGATTCATTATATTCGAATCCTTCCCACGAAAATCCTTTCAATTCTTCAGGGGTTGTCAACTGATTTGTCAGAATGTGTCGTGCCATCTCTCCACGACACATTTTTGTATACACAACAATAGTCGAAAGCTTTCCATTTTTCCACACATGAAAATCAGGATATATAATTTGCACCTCGCGTTCAACTTTCTTCCAATCAAACAAACCTTTCATTTCCTCACTGGCAAGATAGCACAAAGTCCCTCCCGCCTGCCGAATATCTTCAATAAAAAGATCTGTTAACCGAGGCTTCCAATAATCAAAGAGAGTCTGATCTCCGAATTCCGGTAGTACAACATCCCCCTCCAATCTATAGAGATGAATCTGATCTAGCGGACGTAACAAGCCATAACAAAAAGAAGTCAGTCGTAAATGTTCTTGAGCGTAATCAAAATCGATTGCAGAAAAGTCTTTAGGGTTTAGGCGCTTGAAAACGATACCGGTGTAAGCTAATAATGCAGACAAAAGAGAATTAGTCGCTGCATGAAAAGTCTGATAACGTTTATAATTTTCAACTGCGATCTTAGCGTTCACACGCAACAAATGTTCTAGCTCATCAACAGAATATTGAGACATCTGAAACGCTATTTCAGCTGCTTCTTGTTGAAAACGGGGAATAGTAGTCAAAGGAACTTTAACCTTTGACGTCGCATTCATAGTCTTAGCGCAAGATAAAAGTACTAACATCCTCAAAATATTTTTCAATTTGACATATACAAAGATAGATATAAATCCCTTAAGTTGATCATATCTCTGGCAAGTTATACATCGTTCCAGCCAAACAAAGCCAACTTCTCTATCCTATTCTATAACTAGTTTTCTAACAAAAGGTTTATTCCTTTTCAATTCACGCAAAGCTCCTAATGAAGTAGTCGCATTTTGATGCATCTTTCACTTTTTATCCTTATCTTTGTGGCTAAATCTATTATAATAAGCTAATCACAATGGGAAAAGAAAAAATAATACTCACCGGTGACCGCCCTACCGGAAGACTTCATATCGGACATTATGTTGGTTCATTGAAACGCAGAGTCGAGCTGCAGGATGCAGGAGATTATAGTAAAATGTTTATTTTCATCGCCGATGCGCAAGCCTTAACGGATAACATAGACAATCCCGAGAAAGTGCGTCAGAACGTTATTGAAGTAGCTCTCGATTATTTAGCATGTGGGATAGATCCTTCCAAAGCTACGATCTTCATTCAATCACAAATTCCGGAACTGTGCGAGCTCAGCTTCTATTATATGGATCTTGTTAGCGTATCCCGCCTACAACGTAATCCGACTGTTAAATCGGAGATTCAAATGCGCAATTTCGAAGCAAGTATCCCAGTAGGTTTCTTTACTTATCCCATTAGTCAGGCAGCAGATATTACTGCTTTCCGAGCTACCACCGTACCGGTAGGTGAGGATCAAGAGCCGATGCTTGAACAAGCACGCGAAATCGTTCGCCGCTTTAATTATATTTATGGTGAAACTCTGGTTGAACCAGAAATTTTGTTACCGGACAATGCCGCTTGCTTACGCCTACCTGGAACAGATGGCAAGGCGAAAATGAGTAAATCGCTTGGCAACTGTATTTACCTTTCGGAAGAACCTGAAGAAATTCAGAAAAAGATCATGAGCATGTATACCGATCCGGGACACCTTCGTGTTCAAGATCCGGGTAAAATTGAAGGCAACACCGTATTCACTTATTTAGATGCCTTTTGCCTACCTGAACATTTCGAGCGCTTTCTACCTGAATATCCAAATCTCGAAGAATTAAAAGCACACTACCAACGAGGTGGACTAGGAGATGTAAAAGTGAAACGCTTCCTCAATGCTATCATGCAAGAAATACTGGAACCCATTCGCAATCGACGTAAAGAGTTCAGTAAAGATATTCCTGCTGTCTACGATATGTTGCAGAAAGGATGTGAAGTAGCTAGAGCAGCGGCGGCCGAAACGCTATCTGATGTGAAAAGAGCCATGAAGATTAACTATTTCGACGATAAAGAATTAATTGAAGAGCAAGTAAAACGTTTCGCTCAAAAATAACATTAGAAACAATACAAAAAAGTAGGAGGTAAAAAACCGGTCTACTGACCCAAATCGCCCCTGTTACAGATTTCTGTGACAGGGGCGATTGGTTTAATCCTGAGTTCAATTGTAGCATTTTTCCACAGTTATCACCCCATATTCTACAGCTTTCCCCATCAATCCGAGCTGAGCTAGCACAAGATAACAACCTATATAACAGAGAATTAAACAAATAATTTATTCATTGGCACAGTCTTTGATCGTTAGTATAACATAAGGAAAAGCAACAATCTTCACCTTAACATAGCAAAGAGACTTAAAATGTATGTTTAATTTTTTAAAGCAATTGATTATGAAAAAGTTAGTATTAGTAGTAGCCATGTTTATGTTCGTTTGTAGTGGAACATTCTTTGTAAAAGCACAAAACGCTGCTGAGGTAGTAACTTCAACAGCAAAATCAACAACAATTGTTAATGATACAATTGTTAATGATACAGTAGTTACTGACACTGCATCAAAAGATAAACCTGCTGAGCCTGCCAAGGAATAACCCTTCTAGAAACTTACTAGAAACATAGTCTGCCGAACAAAAGTAAGCACACTATCAATAAAAGCCATCCCTACTTTGTCTATTCCGGGGATGGCTTTTTTATATACCTAACAAACAGCTTAAAACGTGATTAAAAAGATAGAACGGCCTACCTCTTATATGGATTTAATGTCGTATTTTTGAGAACTTTAAATGATCTAATCCAAACAAACTAAAAAAAACATGAAACAAAAAAACCTTTTATTTATTGTTCTTGCGGTGATCTTTCTATCCAGCTGTCAAAGCTACCAACCAACCTCGTTCACCGTCGCATCTTACAACCTTAGAAACGCCAATGGTTCGGATTCCCTGCACGGAAACGGTTGGGGACAACGTTATCCAGTGATTGCTCAAATTGTTCAATATCATAATTTTGATATATTCGGTACTCAAGAATGTTTTCTTCACCAATTGAAGAATATGAAAGAAGCTCTTCCTGGCTATGACTACATCGGTGTAGGACGTGATGACGGGAAAGAAAAGGGAGAGCACTCCGCTATCTTCTATCGCACTGACAAATTCGATCTCTTGGAAAAAGGAGATTTTTGGCTATCAGAGACTCCAAATATCCCAAGCAAAGGGTGGGACGCAGTTTTACCACGTGTTTGTAGCTGGGGACATTTCAAATGCAAAGATACTGGTTTTGAATTTCTCTTTTTTAATCTCCATATGGACCATATAGGCAAGCAAGCAAGAGTGGAAAGTGCTTACCTTGTGCAAGAAAAGATGAAAGAACTGGGAAAGGGGAAAAATTTGCCCGCAATCCTAACAGGCGATTTTAATGTCGACCAAACTCATCAGTCCTATAAAGCTTTAGTCAGTAAAGGAGTGCTCTGCGATTCTTATGAAACGAGTGATTACCGTTATGCACTTAACGGTACATTCAACAGCTTTGATCCCAACAGTTTCACAGAAAGTCGCATTGATCATATCTTTGTATCCCCCTCTTTTCATGTCAAACGATACGGTGTGCTGACGGACACTTACCGTAGCGTACGTGAAAACAGTGAAAAGGAGAATGTTAAAGACTGCCCAGAAGAAATTACAATTAAAACCTATGAAGCACGTACACCATCAGATCATTTTCCTGTAAAGGTAGAATTGGAATATGATAAACGTAAGCAAAAATAAAATCGAAGACTTCATTTATAAGCTGATACAAATATGAGAAATCTATGTTTTGTAACCTGCATACTGTTTTGCCTTGCTTCGGCTTCGGGCAAAACAGTAAAGAATCACCCTTTTACATCTATTGCCGACTCGATTCTTGATAATATTCTGAATTTATATCAAACTGAAGATGGGCTTCTTACAGAAACATTTCCTATAAATCCCGATCAGAAAATCACTTATCTAGCGGGTGGGGTGCAACAAAACGGGGCATTACGAGCCTCCTTTCTATGGCCCTATTCTGGGATGCTGTCTGGTTGTATAGCCATCTATCGGGCTACTGGAAACAAAAAGTACAAAGCGGTATTGGAAAAACGTATTCTTCCAGGATTAGAACAGTATTGGGATGACAAACGTCTTCCAGCTTGCTACCAATCTTATCCCGTGAAGTATGGAGAGCATGGGCGCTACTACGATGATAACATCTGGATTGCACTGGATTATTGCGACTATTATCGCCTCACCCACAAAGCCGACTATCTGAAAAAGGCCATTGCACTTTACGAATACATCTACAGTGGCTGGAGCAACGAACTAGGCGGAGGTATTTTCTGGTGCGAACAGCACAAAGAAGCAAAGCACACCTGCTCCAATGCTCCATCAACAGTACTCGGCGTCAAGTTATATCGTCTGACGAAGGATAAAAAGTATCTGGACAAAGCCATAGAAACCTACACGTGGACTAAAAAAAACTTGTGTGATCCGAACGATTTCCTTTACTGGGACAATATCAATCTGAAAGGAAAGGTCTCAAAAGACAAATATGCCTACAACAGTGGACAAATGATTCACGCAGGCGTCTTGCTATACGAAGAGACTGGGGACGGGAAGTTCTTAAGCGATGCACAGAAGACAGCTGCTGGAACCGATGCCTTTTTCCGTTCGAAAGCTGATAAAAAAGATCCGTCAATGAAAGTACACAAAGACATGGCATGGTTTAATGTGATTCTGTTCAGAGGTTTCAAAGCATTGGAGAAGGTTGACCACAACCCGACTTATGTCGATGCGATGACAGAGAACGCTCTCCACGCCTGGAGAAACTATAGAGATGCCAACGGATTATTAGGGAGAGACTGGTCGGGACATAACGAGGAACCTTATAAATGGCTACTTGATAATGCCTGCCTGATTGAGTTATTCAGTGAAATCGAGAAATAAAACATTGATTATTAGCTCTTACATCAATTAAAGAAAACAATCACCATGAATATAACCAAAATACTTTGCCTCTGCGCAGCACTTTCGGGTGCTGCCGGAATGCAAGCAATGGGAAACCGCGAATTTGTGGCCCAACAAGATCATACACAGGTCAAAATTTATCAGACCAATCGCCCTGAAGCCTCCAAACGATTATTCGTATCGAAGGAAGTTGAACGGCAAATTGACCATATCAAGCAACTACTAACCAATGCTAAACTAGCATGGATGTTCGAGAACTGCTTCCCGAACACACTGGACACCACCGTTCACTTCGACGGTAAGGAGGATACTTTTGTATACACCGGAGACATCCACGCTATGTGGCTCCGTGACTCCGGTGCCCAGGTATGGCCGTATGTGCAGCTTGCCAATAAAGACCCCGAACTGAAAAAGATGCTAGCAGGAGTGATCAACCGCCAATTTAAATGTATCAATATCGACCCGTACGCTAACGCCTTCAATATGAGCTCCGAAGGCGGCGAATGGATGAGCGACCTGACGGATATGAAACCAGAACTTCACGAACGCAAATGGGAAATTGACTCTCTCTGCTATCCAATCCGCCTAGCATACCATTATTGGAAAACAACAGGCGATGCCAGCATATTTTCCGAGGAGTGGTTGCAGGCCATCGCAAATATACTGAAGACTTTCAAGGAACAGCAACGTAAAAATGACGCGAAAGGTCCCTATAGATTCCAGCGTAAAACCGAACGCGCGCTCGACACTATGACTAATGACGGGTGGGGTAATCCAGTAAAACCTGTCGGACTGATCGCTTCAGCCTTCCGCCCTTCGGATGATGCTACCACTTTTCAATTCCTCGTTCCTTCCAATTTTTTTGCTGTTACTTCCTTGCGCAAAGCTGCAGAAATTCTAAGCACCGTGAACAAGAAGCCGACGCTGGCCAAAGAATGTACCGCATTGGCAGATGAAGTAGAAAATGCATTAAAGAAATATGCTATTTTCAACCATCCAAAATTCGGTAAGATCTATGCTTTTGAGGTAGACGGCTTTGGCAATCAACTGCTCATGGACGATGCCAACGTGCCAAGCCTCATCGCTTTGCCTTATCTGGGAGACGTTAAAGTGACTGATCCGATTTATCAGAATACCCGCAAATTTGTATGGAGCGAAGACAATCCTTACTTCTTCAAAGGAAGTGCTGGAGAAGGTATCGGGGGGCCGCACATCGGATATGACATGATATGGCCTATGAGTATCATGATGAAAGCCTTCACCAGCCAAAATGACGAAGAAATCAGAACTTGTATCAAAATGTTGATGGATACCGATGCAGGTACCGGCTTTATTCACGAATCTTTCAACAAAAACGATCCGAAAGACTTTACCCGTGCATGGTTTGCATGGCAAAATACGTTATTCGGAGAGTTGATCCTTAAACTGGTCAATGAAGGGAAGGCAAACTTACTGAATAGCATTCAGTAGTTGTCAACTATTTCCAGTATAATACAACTTCTTTAGGTTTTAACAATCCAAGAGTGAACTTTTTTAGGCCTAAAAGAATAGAAAGTAAACTTTTTCAGGTTTAGAAAACTATTGAGTAAACTTATTTAGGTATAACATACGAAGTTGTCAACTATTTCCAGTACACTACAACCATTATTAGGGAAGTACAGTTCCATGCTTTGAAACTAATAGTTTCACTGTATGAAACAAAGGTTTCTATGCCTTTGGAACTAAAGTTTCAAGCTGCAGAAACTAAACTTTCTCACTAATGAAACCAAAGTTTCTAGCCGTTGAAACTCTAGTGTCAAAGTACAGAAACCAAACTTCTTCGCTAGAGCGTGACAGCAGAACTACTGTCACGTTACTATCACAGCTTGCCGTCACATCATATTAATCAAATAATCAACATTTTACCCTCATTTAAGTGACAGATGACAGCAAATATTTATTTTTAATTTATATAGAGAAAGTATATATTACTTCTCAAATACTAATTCTTATACCATGAAATCAACCTTTTTATTTTTGGTTACTACAGCCATGATGACTTGTACCGTCTTTGGGCAACCTTCCAACGACAAAAGAAATGTATTACCCACCTGGGCTTTAGGAGGCTTCGAACGTCCACAGGAAGGAAATCCTGTGATATCTCCTATAGAAGACACGAAATTTTATTGCCCGATGACACAGGGCAACGTTGCATGGGAGTCCAATGATACTTTCAATCCGGCGGCTACCCTACACAACGGAAAAATCGTTGTACTTTATCGTGCAGAAGATAAATCCGGTGTCGGCATCGGGCACCGTACCTCACGTCTCGGATACGGCACTTCGAGTGACGGTATTCACTTCAAGCGGAAAAAGGTCCCGGTATTTTATCCAGATAACGATACACAAAAGGAACTGGAATGGCCGGGCGGATGCGAAGACCCACGTATCGCGGTTACAACAGAAGGATTGTATGTAATGACCTATACGCAATGGAACCGCCATATTCCACGTCTAGCAATAGCCACTTCGCGCAATCTGAAAGACTGGACAAAGCACGGTCCCGCTTTTGCTAAAGCGTATGACGGTAAGTTCTTTAATTTAGGATGTAAGTCCGGCTCCATTCTGACCGAAGTTGTCAATGGTAAACAGGTGATCAAGAAAATCGACGAAAAATACTTCATGTATTGGGGAGAGGAGCACGTGTTTGCCGCTACTTCCGAAGATTTAGTCAACTGGACTCCATACGTAAATACGGACGGCTCGCTAAGAAAGTTATTTTCTCCCCGTGACGGACACTTCGACAGCCAGCTGACGGAATGTGGACCTCCAGCTATCTATACTCCGAAAGGAATCGTACTTCTGTATAATGGTAAAAACAGTGCAAGTAGAGGAGACAAACGCTATACTGCGAATGTTTACGCTGCCGGACAAGCCCTCTTCGACGCCAATGACCCGACCCGTTTCATTACCCGTCTCGACGAACCGTTCTTCCGCCCGATGGATAGTTTCGAAAAGAGCGGGCAGTATGTAGACGGAACGGTGTTCATTGAAGGGATGGTTTATTATAAAGATAAATGGTATCTGTATTATGGTTGTGCAGATTCCAAGGTGGGGGTAGCCATATATAATCCTAAGAAACCTGCTGCTCCTGATCCATTACCCTGATATCCTTCAGACTTTTTCGATTCGTACATAAACATAGCACCAAAGCAGTAAAAATTCACACAAGAATAAAAAGAAAAAGGACAAAAGAGAAATAAATTCAACAACTACAGCCCATTAACTTATAAAAAAAGCGTCTACTCACCTTAAATTCTGAATAGACGCTTTTTGATCTAACATTCCGTATGTATATACAAATAGCTACTATCTGCCCAATTTAGAGCGAGCAGATAAGTAGCTTTCTATATTAGTCAATCAATCGTTTTAGTCATTTGAAAAGAAGGAGGAACAGCCTCTTCTCCAGCAGCCCATGCCTTATTGGGGCGTTTACCCATGACAAACTCCAAGACGCCTCCCTTCATTAGTTCAGCATGACTAAACCAAGACTTATCCCAAACCTTTCCATTGAATTTTGCCGATTGAATAAACTTGTTCTCTGGCGAATAATTCTTGCAAACAATCCGGAAGTTCTTCCCGTTACTCAGCTTAATCTCCAAGTCTTCGAACACTGGACTACCTATAACATACATCGGTAAGCCAGGAGTCACCGGATAAAATCCCATCATCGAAAACACCACAAAGGAAGTCAGTCCTCCCCCATCTTCATCACCAGGAATTCCCATTAAGTCATTACGAAACCATTGCTTCAACAAATTCCGCACTCGTTTTTGCGTACGCCAAGGTTGCCCGGCATAGTTATATAAATAAGGAATATGCATAGCGGGCTCATTTCCCATAGAAAATTGACCTACATTACCTGTATGATCGCCAAATTGATAATGAAAATCGGGTCTACCTTTTCCTAAAGGAGTACTATACATCCGTTCAAGCTCCTCGACAAAACGAGTCTTTCCACCCATCATAGTTACCAAATCGGAAATATTATGAAGAAGATCCCAACGATACACCCATCCATTATTCTCATCATAAGCATCCCGTGCACCTACCCCACCTGAATAACGATAATCAAAGGGTTGAATGAAATTGCCAAAGGAATCTTTCGGATGGAAAAAGCCTGTTTCTTTATTAAAGATCTTATGATAGTTCAAACTTCTCTTTAAGAAATAATCAGCATCTCCTTCATTCTTCAACGCCTTAGCCATGTTGCCCAAGCACCATTCATCATATACAGTACCCAAAGTGACCGCAACCGGCTGTCTGCGTTCCCAAGAATGAACTTCTGGCACAGTTTCCTTTTCTCCCACAGCTAGTGCTGGAAAATAGCCATGCACTTTATAAAATTGATCTAGCACTCCGGCAGGTTTAGATGACCATGGAGCCAATGTTTTTTCAGTAATTGCTCCTTTACAAGCTTGATAGGCTTTTGCCAAATCAAATGAACGCATCCCTTTATTATAGGCATCAAGCACTGTCGCCACACCGTGATTACAGTTCATTCGACGGCTATCTCCGTTTATTTCAGGGAAAGTAGGCATCCAGTTAGGCTTCATCTGATACGCCATACGGATAAATGAATTGATCATATCACTCTCCTTCTTTGCCTCAATAATCAAACGCAATGGATGAGTAGCTCGATATGTATCCCAAATCCAATCGTCTACGTAGAAAGGGGTTCCTTCATCATCGTGTATTTTTCCGTCATACGCACTAAAATATCTACCATCTTCAGATATACAGATCATGCGCTCATAAGTGCGATAAAGAGAGGTATAAAATACTGTCTTTTCATTCTCAGTACCCCCCTTTACAAGCACCTTGCCTAATGTTTCATTCCACACCGAACGTCCTTTCGTTGCTACAGCCTGCAAGTCATAGTTTTGAATCTCTCTACGCAAATTTAATTTAGCCTGCTCTGAAGAGATAAATGAAACCCCGTAACGAAGAGATACGGATGTCGTTCCTTTAGGATATTCCAGAACACAATAGGCATTTTTCCCTTGCGTTGAGTGTTCGCTAGAATGAATCGAACTACCTTCATGAGTACCAATCCTTAAAGGTTGCCGATCTGTTTCTAGATAAATGTAAACTTGCGTCTGATTTCCTAATTTCTGAAAACCACTAATACACTTCCCATCAGTTTTCAGTTCTCCATTACGAGTATTAAAAATAAGATAAGCAGGCTTATCTGTTTGAGTGAAATTAATTTCATAAATACCCGATTGGTGCGAAGGAGCATATTGAATAAATATTTCCTCATCATCGAGGTCAACGCTATAATAATAAGGAGTAATCACTTCATTATCGTACCCATACGATATAACACTAGTTGCTTGTGACAAGTCTCCTTGATAAGGACTCAGATTAAATGCCGAACTTCCACGATGACTAGTAACAATCAGTGGCAATCCGTGAATCTGATTACCCGTGTAGTTCTCGCGTTCAGGATATACACGCAACATACTATTAGGCAAATGAACAGTGGGATAAGTAGGTACGAGTAAATGACTAATGTTTCCAATATAAGGATTGACATAATCCACAGGAGTTTTTTCGGGTGGATTATACACTTTTGCCGTTAAAGACTGAAAAGGGATAAGATACCCAAGCAACAGAAATAGAATTGACTTCATGGTATAATTGTATTAAAAAGGTTTTCTTGATACAAAGATAAATGCTATTCCGTAGTAAAAGAGGTTGCTACTGAGAATTACTAAACGGATGGCAGGGATATTTACTTTTTTGGCAAAAGAAAAAAGGATTTGTACTGACTATGTCAGTTCAAACCCTTTCCATAAATTTCCTTCAGGAAGAGGAGCTTCAAGCTCTATAATTTCCTTAGATACCGGATGGACGAATCGCACTTTTCGAGCATGCAGACAAATACTACCATCTGGATTGGAGCGAGGGGAACCATATTTAAGGTCGCCTTTTATTGCACATCCCATTTTTGCCAATTGGCAACGAATCTGGTGATGGCGTCCAGTCTTCAAGTCAACTTCAAGCAGATAATAATTATCCGAATGACCAATCAACCGATAGTGCAAAATAGCTTTTTTACTATTGGGGACTTCCTTGTCATAGGCATAGCTCTTGTTTTGCTTTTCATTTCGCACCAAATAGTGGACTAATTCCCCCTCATATTCTTTAGGAGGATTCTTCACCACTGCCCAATAAGTCTTCTTCACTTCGCTTGTGCGAAACATTTCGTTGAGTCGGGTGAGTGCCTTACCTGTTCGGGCAAAAATAACAAGACCGCTTACGGGGCGGTCTAACCGGTGTGTCACACCGAGGAATACATTTCCGGGTTTCTGATATTTATCTTTCAAATACTGTTTCACAGTTTCTGAAAGCGGAGTATCACCCGTCTTGTCTCCTTGGACAATCTCGGAAGCGGTCTTGTTGACTACAATAATATGGTTGTCTTCGTATACAACTGTCATTTTATTCGATTACATGTTCATACCACCATCTACCTGAATCACTTGACCAGATACATAAGAAGACATATCTGAAGCCAAGAAGGTAGCAATGTTGGCAACATCCTCAGGTGTACCACCACGACGCAAA
Source organism: Bacteroidota bacterium (assembly GCA_023426145.1). Classification (GTDB taxonomy): domain Bacteria; phylum Bacteroidota; class Bacteroidia; order Bacteroidales; family Bacteroidaceae; genus Bacteroides. The sequence continues at coordinate 195,421 of JAFABG010000026.1, forward strand.
GGTATTTTCTTTGCCCATTCAGCTCTTACTTCATCCGAAAGAGCAGCTGTCATATCAGTTAAGATAAATCCCGGAGCAATAGCATTAGCACGGATACCACGAGAACCTAACTCTTGTGCAATAGATTTTGCCAAAGCAATCATACCAGCTTTAGAAGCAGCATAGTTAGCCTGTCCTGCATTACCATGAACACCCACTACAGATGCCATATTGATAACGCTTCCTACTTTTTGACGCATCATAATAGGAGTACAAGCATGAATAAAGTTAAATGCAGATTTCAAATTTACATTGATAACCATATCCCATTGTTGTTCGCTCATACGCATCATTAGTCCATCACGAGTGATACCGGCATTATTCACCAAAATATCAATGCGACCAAAGTCCTTATGGATTTCTTCAACAACCTTTGCAGTATCTTCAAAGTTTGCAGCGTTAGAAGCATAGCCTTTTGCTTTAACTCCCATTGCTTCAAGTTCTTTAGCTGTGTTTTCAGCATTTTCATCTATGATAAGGTCAGTGAATGCAATGTTTGCACCTTCGGCAGCAAATTTCAAAGCGATAGCCTTACCAATACCGCGGGCAGCACCAGTTACAATGGCTGTTTTTCCGTCTAATAATCCCATACTAAAAGTTATTTAATTAAATTTCTGTTCTATGCAGTGCACCAAACACAATGTTGGCGACATATTCATTTCTAGTTTCTTCATCCAAATGTGCACCTATATTTCCACGAATATAGGGAACCTCTATACCTTTAACGCAATAATGTATCAAATCAGCTGTCATCTCTACATCGTCAATATGAAATACACCTTTCGCTTGACCTTCCAACAGTACTGCCTTGAAAAGCTGAATCTCTTTTGCATCAAATTTCTTACGCACTTTTTCTACTCGCCAGATATCGCGAAAGAAATTAGCTCTTAAAGTTCCATTTCTATAAACGACCTCTTTAACAGCATCTAATCGGGTATAGATCATTTCCAGCATTTTCTTGTCCGGAGACATGTCTCTTTCAGCTACTCGTTTCATCATATCAGATAAAATATCAAGTTCTGATTCCACAACAGCCAAATAGATTTCATCTTTACTCTTAAAATAGGTGTAGAGTGTTCTTCTACCCTTTTTTGAGGCAAGAGCAATATCGTTCATAGTTGTATTCTCCACCCCCATCTTTGCGAAAAGCTGACGGGCTACATCTACTAACTTAGCTTTTGTTTTTGATATGGTCATAGGTTATACTAATTGCACATTGCTGAATATTTTGAGCAAAAGTAATTCTTTTCTTTAGACCACACAAGAAAACACTCAGAATATTAACATTTGTATATTAATAGGTACTAAAAAAAATGGAGGCATATCACACTCATTTACAGTAGAATAAGGGCGTATCTATTTTTACAGCGAAAAAAAAAGTAGAAATAATTTGTTTATTCGGCATAAAGCAGTACCTTTGCATCATCAAAATATCGCGGAGTGGAGCAGTTGGTAGCTCGTTGGGCTCATAACCCAAAGGTCATTCGTTCGAGTCGGATCTCCGCAACTAAAAAAAGAATCGCTTTTCAGCGATTCTTTTTTCATCTTATAGCACTCAGCTTAACTTCCCCACATAAAGATCACAGCAAATTGAACCTAATCATTTAACAACTTAACAGAGTTATCAACAGAGTTATTAACAGGTCAATACACTAATAATAAATAATTTATCCACTTATCAACAATAACTGTAGTCCTAATTAAGCGATATTAATAATCGATTAATAAACTCCAAGCCGATTCTTATTCAACAAACTCAGTGATTATAAAAGGGAATTCAAATCAGACTATCGTTCTCCACGTTGTCTATTTTGAGCTCTTTCTCCCATTCTTTTCCCACGTTCAGCTTGATTCTTCTCATAGGAACTATATTGCTTATCAGTCAAAATCGCTTTTAGTTGAGTTTCATAATCCTCACGCGATTTCTCCATCTCGGCAATTCTCTTTTCCCGTTCTTCCTTGGTTGGCTTTGACGCCTGGTCACCCTTTGCACGAACACCTTGATTAGCTGACATTTTTTCTGCCCAAGCTAGATTTACTTCCAACAATTGCTTTTGTTGGTTCTCATCCAAAGCATACTCTTTCGTCATACGCTCAGTCATATGTTGCGCACGAGTCTTCGGATCCATACGTTCACCACCCCTGCGACTACCTTGAGCCATAGCAACACCACCAACTAGCAGTACAGCTACCATCCAAACTAAAATTCTTTTCATGTCTTTTTTCTTTTTAAGTTTATTCGATCTTTATTCAATTGCAATTTGCAATTTATTATTTGATCAAATAAATCGGCTAAAGTTAAACGAGCACGAGCAAATTAACAACATATAACACCTAGAACTAGAATGGAGAATAATGGAGAAGTAACCTAGATACTCCACAGAGAAATCTTACTTTGAATGGACTCTACTCTTCACGACCAAAAGATCGATATTCTAAAGGAGTAAAACCAGTACGTTTCTTGAAGAAAAAGAAAAAATATTCGGTAGACTGAAAACCTAGAAAAAAAGAGATCTCTTTCACCGACTGAGAGGTACCAACTAACATTTGTTTAGCCTTACGAAGTTTCAACTCCTGAAAATATTTAGCGGGAGCATAACCTGTATACTCCTTAAAAACACGACGAAACCAAGAATAACTAATATTTAACCTCATCGCCAACTCCTCCGGATCAATATTACCAGAGACACTTTCATTCATCAAAATCTTTGCCTGTTCTATCTTTTGATCAACATCACTCATCTCAAAGATCTTATTCTTGGAAACGGAAAGAATCATTCCTATTATATGAAGCACAATGCCGGAAAGATATTGCTGAGCTGAAATCTTATCTGCTTCTGCCACTTCAAGAGCACGGGTAAACAAAGAGACCAATTCTTCATTCAGACCAACTTCCAACACTTGCTGATCCTGAGATAAAAACGAAGAACTCACAATAGCATCAATAGTAGGCCCTTCAAAACCAATATAATATTCAGTCCATCCAGTCTTTCGCAAAGGGCAATAAGTATGCCACTGTCCTGGGAATAAAACTAACAAACGCCCTTTACAAACTTGCTTTTCAGGAGTAGAATCCGAAGAAAATAAACCACGACCTTTCGTAATATAAACCAATTGATATTCACGCAACACTCTTCCTTTATCTGCATTAAAGAAGTAACCCGAAGGATGTTCCTTTAACGGATAAGGTGAATCAGGAGGAATGGATTGATAGCCCACTGTATTAACCCACAGGCCGAACTTTCGGTCCATATCATTCACTATCAAATACTTAAATTCCAGTCCGAGGTTATTCTTTTCTGTCATACGAGCGTGTTCTCATGCCATTGAATCGGACAAAAATAGGAATTATTTTGAGAATCGCCGCGCTAAACAACAAAAAAAGCACTCGGACGATTTTATCAAATACATCCGAATGCTTAATTATAACTGATTTATTCTGAAAAAAATCAGAACGCTTTTTTATACAAAGCTTCGATATCTTCTACAGAGGTTGAACGTGGATTACCACCTGTACAAACATCATTAAACGCAGCTACTGCCAACGCTGGAATATCAGCTTCTTTCACATTAATTTCATGCAATTTTTGTGGAATACCGATACTCAAAGAAAGTGCTTTTACAGCATCAACAGCCGCTTTCACCCCTTCAGCCTCAGTCATACCATCGGTATTTACACCCATTGCTTTAGCAATATTGATATACTTAGGAGCTGCAGAAGACTCTGCATTATATTCCATTACATAAGGCAGTAAAAGTGCATTGGCAACACCGTGAGGAGTATCATAGAAAGCTCCCAATGGATGAGCCATAGAGTGTACAATACCCAAACCTACGTTAGAGAATCCCATACCTGCGATATATTGCGCCTGAGACATAGCTTCACGAGCTGCAACATCTTTACCGTTATCTACAGCACCTTTTAAGTTCTGAGCAATCATTTCAATAGCTTTCAGCTCAAACATGTCACTCATCACCCAAGCACCTGGAGTGATATAACTTTCAATAGCATGAGTCAGCGCGTCCATACCTGTAGCAGCTGTAAGCCCTTTAGGCATAGAATACATCAACTCGGGGTCAACAATAGCCACAGCAGGAATATCGTTCGGATCTACACAAACCATTTTCTTGCGAGCATCTTCATCGATGATAACATAGTTTATAGTTACCTCAGCAGCAGTACCTGCAGTAGTAGGCAATGCGAAAGTAGGAACTGCTTTATGCTTCGTGTCAGCAACACCTTCCAATGATTTTACATCAGCAAAATCAGGGTTGTTCACAACAATACCAATACCTTTTGCAGTATCGATAGAAGAACCACCACCTAAAGCAACAATAAAATCAGCACCTGAAGCTTTATAAGCAGCCACACCGTTCTGCACGTTAGCAATAGTAGGGTTAGCTTTTACATCGCTATATAGCTCATAAGGAATTTGATTATCATCGAATACTTTGATGATTTCAGCAGCTACACCAAATTTCACCAAATCTTTATCTGTTACAAAAAAAGCTTTTTTAAAGCCACGTCTAGCTGCTTCTACAGCAATAACACTCCGGCATCCAGCACCGAAATAAGAAGTCTCATTTAGAATAATGCGATTCATCGTTATACTATAATTTTAATACATTTATTATTTTGGCAAGTTGAATGCCACAGTCATTTCTTGCATTTGTTCCTGAGACATACCCTCTGGCTCAAAACCCATATTTTTAGCAGCAATATAGATTAAAGCCGATTTATTCAATACATCGATCTGATCAAAAGCTTGCATTGCATCACAATCAATAGCAAACACGCCATGCTTTTCCCACATCACAACATCATAATCTTGCAATTCTTTGATGGTAGCTTCTGCTAAATCAACAGAACTAGGCAATTTATAAGGAATGATACCTAATCCTCTTGGACAGAATGCTTTTGTCTCAGGAATCATGCTCCACAACAAATTTGTAGCAACATCTTTCTCTAAGTACTTTTTAGAATGAGTCAAAGCAATAAGTTCAATTGGATGCGTATGAACAGAAGCTTTATAAGGTGAATTCTTACGCAACAAATCGTTATGAACGCTCAAATGAGAAGGTAACTCAGATGTAGGTGCAACAGCCTCATCAGCAATGATCACATAGCTAGCGCAATCGTCCAAGATACGAATCACAGAACCGTTTTCCATCGGCCAGCGAGCCAAATCTCTCATACGTTTGTTTGTTCCTTTACAATAGAAATAACATCCCTTAAGATAAGGCAATGTAACGCCAATTGATTTCACTTCACTTATCGGTTCCATCTGACGGATTTCATCGTCAACAAACTCGGTAATGTTCACAGTAATGTTACCACCATTACGCTCAGCCCATCCTTTTTGCCACAAGTATCCGGCAACCTCAGCAACCTTGTTTACTTCTTTAGCTAGCCCCGGACGGTTTTCTAAAATTGATTTCATATTAAGATAAATTACTTCATTTATTTATCGGACACGGATTACAAAAGCTCAAGGTTAAAGATATTCTAATTCTCAACCTCGCAGCCCTTGTAATCCGTGACTATTATTTAAAACAAATTAGGGAAGACCAGAGAGAAGATCAAAACAGCCAACCCAGAAATCAACACTGTGATTGTTTGAGTAGACACGCCTTTCCATTCTTTCAATATTATTCCCCACACATTACTAAACGTAACGTTCAGTGCCATCAAAATGCACCAAGAGAAAGCCAATAATACAGGGCTGCCACCAAGGAAACTTTTTCCCATTTCCAAACCGAAGAACTGCATATACCACAATACACCAGCCAATGCACAGAACACTAGATTATTACCCCAAACCTTACCTTTGGCATAATCGCTAGTAGATTTATTTGCCACATTCTGTTGTAGACAATAGACTGCATTAGTCAAAAATCCACCAAATGTAACTAAAAATATTACGGGCAAACCTGCATAAAGTCCTTCTACTCCTCCTGCTAAAGCAGCCTCCTTAATAGGGGTACCAGCATCTAGCCCAAGAGCAAAACAAGCACTCATCACACCTGCCAGCAAAGCGACCAGCAATCCTTTTGTTAGCGCAAAATCTTTAACAGCAGCTCTTTTTTCTTCTTCACTCATGTTTTGTGCACGCAAGCTACCCGCATATCCAATAATAGCAATACCGGCTAACGTGATACAAACACCTAAAAGAAGAATCAAGCCATCCCCTTGAAGCAAATTCTTTCCTGCAAAAAGAGCCGGTAGCAGTGTTCCGAATCCAGCACAAGTACCTAAAGAGATACTTTGTCCCAGAGCTACTCCTAAATAGCGCATAGAAAGGCCGAAAGTCAAACCTCCAACTCCCCATAATACACCATAAAAGATGCTCATTCCAGCACCTCCAGCTCCCCACAAGTCAAGCAAACTGCCGCCTTCGGGTACACCCAGTAGTGATCCCAAGAATGGGAACACTAACCAAGCAAACACACCTTGTACTAACCAGAAGCTTTCCCAGCTCCAGTCCTTTACCTTTTTAATAGGTACATAAGAACTAGACTGGCAAAAGCTGCCGATGGCTATTATAAATAAGCCAATAAGAATATCCATAACTTATCGTTTTGAAGTTACGTCAGCTTCGTACTTTTCAATTTCTGCAATGAAATCTTCACCTACAGGTACATTGTTCTTCAAGCAGAACATATCCCATACTGCATTCCATGGCAACGCTTTCTCTTCTTCAAGTAGAGCAAGACGTTGGAAACCTTGTCCGTTAGCTTCGTATTCACGCAATTTAGCAATTGGTTCTAACAATGCACGAGTCATACATTTCTGAGCAGCACGGCTACCAATAACATAAGCTCCAATACGATTGATAGAAGCGTCGAAATAATCAAGACCGTAGTGAACACGATCAAGCGCACCACAACGAACAATTTCGCTAAACAATTCCATAGTAGGATCATCCATAATAGTTACGTGGTCAGAATCCCAACGAACCGGACGGCTAACATGCAACATCAATTCTGGAACGTAAAGCAAAAGAGAAGACACCTTGTCGGCTACACTTTCAGTTGGGTGGAAGTGACCTGTATCCAAAGTAATCATTTTATTGTGAGAAGCACCATAACCAATATAGAAATCATTAGAACCCACAGTATAACTTTCCAAACCGATACCAAACACCTTAGATTCAATACAATCTTTCATGTTCTTGTATTCAGTAGCAAAGATCTGATCAAGTGAATCTTTCAATAACTCACGATATTTCATACGATTAACGGTCATATCTTTACTTCCGTCATGTACCCAAAGATTCATGATACAAGGATCATTTTGAGCCTTACCCATTTCTTCAGCAACAGCACGGCAACGTTTAGTATGCTCAATCCAGAACTGACGAATACCTTCATCAGGATTAGATAAAGATAAATCTCCTGATTTCGGATGTGAGAATGAAGTTGAATTAAAGTCAAGCTTCATCTTATTTTCTTTACCCCATTCAATCCAGCTTGCAAAATGTTCAGGTTCCACTTGGTCACGATCTACAATTTTACCTTGGAAATCACCATAGATTTCATGTAGATTCAAACGATGAGTTCCCGGAATATAAGATGCAGCTTTCAAGATATCAGCACGCAATTCATCAATATTACGAGCCTTACCTGGATAGTTACCAGTAGCTTGGATACCTCCTGTTAGAGAGCCAGCTTGTACTTCAAATCCAGCCACATCATCAGCTTGCCAGCAGTGAAGTGATAATTGAAAATCTTGCATAGTTTTCAATACTTTTTCAGTATCAACACCTACAGCAGCATAACGTTCAACAGCAATCTCATACGCTTTCTGAATCATTTCTTCTTTCTTCATGATATTATAGTTTAAAAATATTAATATTACTCAGTTGGTTATAATCAAGTTATCGGATACGATTTTTAAAATGGATATAAGCAGCATCCCAATCATCCGTATCTTTAGGTTGGTATGTTTTCAAAGGAATAGAACGATGAATCAACTGACGCATACCTGCAACATCTGTTGCTTGTCCTGCTTTCATAGCTTGAATCATCACATTACCAATAGCTGTTGCTTCAGAAGGTCCTGCCACAACAGGAATACCAATAGCATTGGCAGTAAATTGATTTAGTAAATCGTTACGGCTACCGCCACCTATCACGTGAAGGGTGTCAATGGAACGAGGAGAAAGCGCACGCAGATTCTCCAATACTTGGCGATAGCGTAAAGCCAAACTCTCGAAAATGCAACGAACAATCTGTCCACGTTGTTCTGGAACAGGTTGCCCTGTAACCCGACAATATTCAATGATTGCTTTTTCCATATCTACAGGGTTAGCAAAACAGTTATCATCCGGATTAATCAAGCAAAGGAAAGGTTCACAAGCATCTGCCTCACTAATCAATTCAGGATAGCTAGTCTCTCCCCAGTTCAAACGGCACCGTTCAAGCAACCACATACCACATATATTCTTTAGCAAGCGAATAGTACCTTCAACACCCCCCTCGTTCGTAAAGTTCAAAGCCTCAGTCTCTGCATTGATAACTGGTGCATCTGTTTCAACACCCATCAACGACCAAGTGCCACTACTCAAATAAGCAAAATTACGATCAAGTGCAGGAACAGCTGCTACAGCAGATCCTGTATCGTGTCCGGCTACAGCAATTACTGGAATTGCTCCAAGTCCGGTGATTTTTTGAACTTCTTCTGTCAATACACCTATCTTTTCACCCGGGAAAACAAATCTTCCGAAGTTCTTTTCGGTTAGCCCGACAGCTTTAAGAAGTGTAGGATCCAATCGCTGTGTACGTGCATTAACTAATTGAGCTGTAGAAGCGATGGTATATTCAGTCACCATTTCTCCCGTCAACATATAGCTCAAGGCGTCCGGCATGAATAAGATTTTATCAGCAGCTTCTAAAGCGCTATCATTATTACGACGTAAAGTGTCAAGTTGAAATAGTGAATTAAAATTCATTATTTGAATACCAGTTTTCCCATATACATCGCTACGTGACATTCGAGAAAAGAAAGCCTCAGGAGCTCCAACAGTATGAGGATCACGATATGCATAAGGTTGACGAAGAATATTGCCATCTTTTCCAACACAAACAAAATCCACTCCCCAAGTATCAATGCCAATAGAAGCGATTGATTCACCGCGGTGAGCTACCAATTTTAATCCATCAATGATATGGCGATACAATGCATGAATATCCCAATAAAAATGTCCGCCGACTTCGATCAGGTGGTTAGGGAAACGATTGATTTCTTCCAGATTTAACCCACCTTCAATAAACGAGCCTAAAATAGTACGCCCACTGGTTGCGCCTAAATCGACTGCAAAAAAGTTTTGTTTCATGGTATTCCGTGTATATATTTCAAGGCATTAATTTACCTACATGGCAAAGATAGATGATTTTCCAATCTTTCTCCTTACACATTTTGATTGAAAGGATATGCATTTTGACAGTAAAGCCACATGTCTTTCACAAAAAAAGATCAAAACCTCTTCCTTAAAAATTAACTTGAATGTCACACAGATACACATGTAGGCACATAAACACCCGATCTGAAGAAGAACTTCAAGGTCTGATTTTACATTTATCTCCTCATTCAGAACCAAGTTTTCATTCATTTACTTATATTTGTAGAGTTATCAGAATCTTTAAAAAAACTTAATGGTGGAAGAAATGATTCCATCCGCACGTTATATTAGTATAACTACCGAATCCTATATACGTAACAAACTCATTAGACTATGCATTCAAGCGGATTTGATTTAACACTACCAATAACAGACCCTACATGGATATTTCTCCTTGTACTTCTCATCATTCTGTTTGCCCCCATGTTGCTCAATAAATTACGAATCCCACACATCATAGGAATGATACTTGCGGGATTGGCGATCGGTGAACATGGCTTTAATCTTTTGTCACGCGACAGTAGTTTTGAGTTGTTCGGAAAAGTCGGGCTCTATTACATCATGTTTTTAGCTGGTCTCGAAATGAATATGGGGAATTTCAAGAGAACCAGAAACAAAGCTCTAGTCCTAGGATTATTGGCTTTCATTATCCCGCTTGGAATCGGTTTTGTAGCCAATGTCTCTTATCTCAAATATAGTGTAATTACATCCGTTTTATTAGCTAGTATGTATGCCTCACACACCTTAGTGGCGTACCCCATCGTTACCCGTTTTGGTATATCACGCCATCGAAGTGTAAGCATTGCTGTGGGAGGTACTGCGGTAACAGACACGCTAACTCTATTAGTGCTCGCCGTCATCGGAGGTTTGTATAAAGGAGAGACAGATGGGCTATTTTGGCTGTGGTTAGTCATCAAAGTCATGGTCTTAGGAGCACTTATTATTTATTTCTTCCCTCGGATCAGCCGCTGGTTCTTCAGGCGCTATAATGATAATGTCATGCAATTCATATTTGTCCTTGCTATGGTCTTCTTAGGTGCAGGATTAATGGAGATTGTTGGCATGGAAGGCATCTTAGGAGCATTCCTAGCTGGTTTAGTGCTCAACCGACTTATTCCACATGTATCTCCCTTAATGAACCATTTGGAATTTGTGGGCAATGCACTTTTCATTCCTTATTTTCTCATCGGAGTAGGAATGCTTATCAACCTCAAAGTCCTCTTTGGACATGGAGATGCATTAAAAGTGGCTGCGGTAATGATTGCTATGGCCTTAACCGGCAAATGGATTGCCTGCTGGTTAACCCAAAAGATTTTTAAAATGTCCGTTCTCGAGCGCAACCTGATGTATGGTTTGAGTAATGCGCAAGCAGCCGCCACATTAGCCGCAGTGTTAGTTGGATATAATATTATATTGCCGGGTGGAGAACGTCTGCTCAATGAGGATGTACTGAATGGTACTGTTTTACTGATCTTAGTTACCTGCATTGTGAGTTCACTAATCACAGAGCACGCTGCTCGAAAGATGGCGATGGATCACTCTCAACCCGAGAAAGAGTCATCCACTGAAACGGAGAAAATATTAATCGCTTTATCCAATCCGAATACTATTGAAGACTTGGTGAACTTATCCTTAGTGATTCGCAACCCTAAAGTCAACGATAATCTTGTTGCTATCAATGTTATTGATAACAATAATACATCTAGCGCAATCATTCTGCGGAACAAGAGAAACTTGGAGAAAGCAGCCAAGACAGCAACGGCTGCCAATGTATCCTTGAAGAAAGTAACTCGTTACGACTTGAATATTGCTTCCGGTATCATGCATTCGGGTAAAGAGCATGAAATAACGAGCATCATTACGGGTCTTCATCACCAGACAAATATTACGGATTCTTACTTTGGTACACTTACTGAGAATCTGCTGAGAGGATTGAATAGCGAAATACTTATAACCAAATTCTTAATTCCAATCAACACCTTAAAGCGAATTGTGATAGCCGTTCCACCAAAAGCTGAATACGAGTCGGGATTCCCTCGTTGGGTGGAGCATTTCTGCCGTATGAGTACCACCCTCGGATGTCGCGTACATTTCTTCGCCAATGGAAAAACAACAGGTTACATTCAAGCACTCATCAAAAAGCGATATAAAGATACCCTGACTGACTTTACACTCCTAGAAGAATGGAGTGATTTACTTCTATTGACAGGACAAGTGAACTACGAGGATCTATTCGTCATCATTAGTGCTCGTCCGGGAACGCTTTCTTATGACAGAACATTTGAAAAACTCCCTAGACAGTTAAGTAAATATTTCTCAAATAATAGTCTGATTGTACTCTATCCTCATCAGTCTGGAGAACCATTAGACACCTCTTTCTTTACTAAGTTATACACCGAGACTTCAAGCCAGCATTATGAAAAGATGATGGCCCGATGGTTCTATAAATGGCTGAAGAAACAATAGAGACCAATGGCTTTTCGAAAGAAGAGCTCTAAATATGTATTCCATATCGCTGTTTAATCTCAGCCATCACAAACGTACTTTCTAATGAGCCTAAGCTATCGATAGTCCCCAATACGTTCAAGATAAACTCCTGATAATATTTCATATTGGGAGCATGGATCTTGAGAAGGTAATCGTAACTTCCGGATATATTGTAGCATTCGGTCACTTCCGGAATATCTTGTATAATTCGTGTGAACTCAGCTGCTATATCTCTATTTAGTCGCCTCAACTTCACACTGCAAAACACTACAAATCCTTGATTCAGCTTTTCGGCATCTAATACAGCTATATATTTCTTTATATAGCCACCACTTTCTAGCCGTTTAAGTCTTTCAAACACAGGGGTTGATGAAAGACTTACCCTTGCTGCCAACTCTTTAGTTGTCAATCGAGCATTCTCTTGCAAAGTACGTAGTATCTGCAAGTCCACTTTGTCCAGTTTTTCAAAAGTCTCCATAGATAAATATTCTTCTAACAGGTTATATTTAAGAGCAAAACAGTTCTATCATTCTATACAACAACACAAAAATAGTGTAATTTTCCGTATTTAGGTTATATCTTGTTCGATATTTCTCCACCGAATATCTTTGCAAGAAAATAGAAATAGAATATAAATTTAAAAACATACGATTATGAAAAGAGAAGAATTACATTTTGAGACCTTGCAGCTTCATGTGGGACAAGAACAACCAGATCCAGCAACAGATGCACGTGCAGTACCTATCTATCAGACTACTTCTTACGTATTTCACAATTCAGCTCATGCAGCTGCCCGTTTCGGTTTACAAGATCCGGGAAACATCTACGGACGTCTGACTAATTCTACTCAAGGAGTATTCGAAGAGCGTGTAGCAGTTCTCGAAGGAGGCGTAGCTGGGCTTGCAGTTGCCTCAGGTGCTGCCGCTGTAACTTATGCTTTCGAGAACATCACTCGTGCTGGCGATCACATTGTTTCTGCCAAAACGATTTATGGCGGAAGCTATAACTTGTTAGCTCATACCCTACCCCAATATGGTGTTACCACAACTTTTGTTGATCCTACGGATCTCTCCAACTTTGAGAAGGCTATTCAAGAAAACACCAAAGCAGTGTTTATAGAGACCTTGGGCAACCCCAACTCCAATATTATCGATATTGAAGCTGTATCCGAGATTGCTCATCGTCACAAAATCCCTTTGATCATAGACAACACGTTCGGTACTCCTTACTTAATTCGTCCGATCGAATATGGAGCCGACATCGTTATTCACTCTGCTACGAAGTTTATCGGCGGACATGGCACTTCATTAGGAGGAGTGATTATTGACTCTGGTAAGTTCGATTGGGTTGCATCCGGCAAATTCCCTCAACTGACTGAGCCAGATCCAAGCTATCACGGTGTACGTTTTGTCGACGCTGCCGGTCCTGCTGCTTATGTCACTCGTATTCGAGCTACATTATTACGCGATACAGGAGCTACCATCAGTCCATTCAATGCATTTATATTGCTCCAAGGACTGGAAACTCTTTCATTGCGTGTTGAACGTCATGTAGAGAATGCACTTAAAGTTGTGAACTACTTGCACAATCATCCGAAGGTAAAGAAAGTGAATCACCCTTCTCTTCAGGATCATCCGGATCATGCGCTCTACCAACGCTATTTCCCGAAGGGAGCAAGTTCAATCTTCACATTTGAAGTTGAAGGTGGACAAGAAGAGGCTCACCGATTCATTGACAGCTTGGAAATATTCTCGCTATTGGCCAACGTAGCAGACGTGAAGTCTTTGGTTATCCATCCGGCAAGCACAACGCATTCTCAGCTGAACGAGCAAGAGCTTGCTGAGCAAGAAATCTACCCCGGCACAGTACGTTTATCTATCGGTACCGAGCATATAGACGACTTGATTGCCGATCTTGATCAGGCCTTTTCAAAAATATAAAAACGACTGTCAAGATTGGGCTACGAAAATTGAACCATCTGACAACGTTAGATGTTATAACAATATAACATAAAACTATGCAGTTATGGAAAAATACTTAATACACAGTAACGAGCTTCATCTAATCGACGCAGACAAGATTCATCAGGCAGTTGAAGGATTGGTAGAAACACTTGATTTAGCAGCTGGATCAACCACCAACTTTGATCTCTATCAAGTAGTTGACAGTTATTTCAAGGATTTAGATAAAAGAAGTAAAATTAACCAAATGCTAGGCATTGAAGAAGAACAGTGCGAATGAGAAGAAGAATTCGGTATTAAATAAAAAAGAGCGGGCTTTTTAAATAAAGCTCGCTCTTTCCTTTTATAAGATTCTTAATTGCTCTGATGAACAGTAAGTTGAGGGAATGGGAAATTGATACCTTTTTCATTAAAGGTTTCATAAATAGCTTTGTTTATATCGAAATAAACTCCCCAATAATCTTCGCTTTTCACCCAAACACGAGCCACAACGTTTACGCTACTAGCATCAAGGGCATGAAGAGCAACAAATGGGGCCGGTTCATTCAGTACCCGGCTATCGGCATTTAGAATATCATAAACAATGGCTTGCACTTTCTCATAGTCTTCACCATAATCGACTCCCACAATCCATTCAACACGACGAGTGAGTTGGTTGCTATAATTAGTAACCACACCGCTACTCATGGCACCATTCGGCACATAAATCACTTTATTATCGGCTGTAGTCAGAATTGTATGAAAGATTTGTATCTCTTTCACTGTTCCAGAAACACCTTGACTTTCAACCCAATCGCCCACTTTATAGGGTTTAAATAATAGCACAACCAGTCCTCCAGCAAAGTTTTGTAGATTGCCAGACAATGCCATACCAATAGCCACACCGGCTGACGCCAATAATGCTGCAAATGAGGTTGTTTCAACACCTAAGGCTCCAACAACGGAAATAAGTAATAGAATAGTCAGCGTAATATTTACGAGGCTTCTTACAAATGTTTTAATGCCTATATCTACATTCCTCTTATCCATCAGTCGCCTAACAAACTTATTAAGCAATGAAATCAAGAAACGCCCTACTATAAATATTAGTACTGCAATCAAAATCCGTTCACCAGCACGAATAGCAAAGTCTAAGAGTTGCTGACTAATCAGCGAAAGTTTATCCAACCCATCAGCATTGGCTATCGCCTGCTTCATTAACTCGTCTGCGGAAACCTGGGTAGAATCCGCCACCTGTGTTGCTTGAAATAAGTATAACATCATTAGTCTGTATTAATTAATATGAATAAATTACTAATATAGAATCTGTCAATAAAACACAAAGTTACATTGTTTCAAGCAATTTTAAAAGTTTTTTTTGCATTAGTCCCTCTGAAATTGTATTTTTGTAGCCAATTCACAAAGTAGGGGTGCCTTAACATGACGGGCTGAGAACATACCCATTGAACCTGAACCGGGTAATGCCGGCGTAGAGAACTAATAATTTAGCAAGATGAAAAAGATTGTAATGATGGCCGTCGTCCTATTGGGCGCAGGCATCGCTGTCCATGCACAAAGAAGTGTAGCATCAGACAGCTTAAAAGTTATCAACCTGCAAGAAGTGCAGGTCGTATCCACACGTGCTACAGCTAAAACTCCCGTAGCCTTTACCAACATCGGCAAAGCCGAACTCAAAAAAGTAAACTTCGGGCAGGATATTCCTTACCTACTCAGTATGACTCCTTCCACATTGACCACTTCGGATGCTGGGGCAGGAATAGGTTACACAACGTTGCGTGTTCGCGGAACAGACGGTACTCGTATCAATGTCACTGTTAATGGGATACCGATGAACGACGCTGAAAGTCATAACTTATTCTGGGTTAATATGCCCGACTTCTCTTCTTCCGTAAAAGATATGCAGGTACAACGCGGTGCTGGCACATCGACTAATGGAGCCGGAGCATTCGGAGCAAGTGTAAACATGCAAACTGAAGGTGCTGCCATGAAGCCCTATGCGGAGTTTAACGGTTCTTATGGCTCATTCAACACGCATAAAGAAACGGTTAAAGTGGGAACAGGGCTATTAAACAACCACTGGACTTTCGATGCACGTCTTTCTAACATCAGTACTGACGGATACATCGACCGTGCTTCTGTCAATCTGAATTCCTACTACCTGCAGGGAGGCTATTTCACCGGAAATACTTCAATCAAATTGATCACGTTCACAGGTAAAGAAAAGACTTATCATGCATGGTATTATGCCAGCAAAAAAGAGATGGCAGAGTTTGGAAGAAGCTATAACCCCTGTGGGAAGTATACAGGAGATGATGAAAAAATTCATTTTTATGATGATCAAACAGATAATTATCTGCAAAAGAATTATCAACTTCTGTTTAATCATGCTATCTCTCAAGACTGGGATCTGAATGTAGCCTTGCATTACACTAAAGGAGATGGCTACTATGAAGAGTACAAAGAAGGAAGTTCTTTTAAAGAATACGGACTGAAACCATTTATATTGAATGGGATAGAAGTATCAAAAAGTGATCTGGTTCGCCAAAAGAAAATGGACAACAAGTTTGGCGGAGGAGTCTTTTCGTTGAATTACACCACGCACCGATTGAATGCATCACTTGGAGGTGGATTAAACCAATATAGAGGAAATAACTTTGGAAAAGTGAACTGGGTAAAGAACTATATCGGTGCACTATCTCCAGAGCACGAATACTATCGCAATAAATCGAAAAAAACAGATGGTAACATCTATTTGAAAGCAACTTACGATCTAACGAATGAACTAAGTGCCTATGCTGACCTCCAGTATCGTCATATAGACTACACCATCGACGGAGCAAACGATAAATATGATTGGAATGCAAATGCGCTGCGCCCGTTGGCTATTGATGAAAAGTTCGACTTCTTCAACCCGAAAGTTGGACTGAATTGGCAGATCAATCCTAATCACCGTATCTATGCTTCTTTCTCTGTGGCACAAAAAGAGCCAACAAGAAATAATTATACTGATGGCGACCCTGACAGTTATCCAAAACCCGAAAAGTTACTTGATTACGAAGCCGGATATACATTTGCCAATGAATGGCTGACAGCGGGTACTAATTTCTATTATATGGATTACACCGATCAACTCGTCCTCACCGGTGCTTTGAACGAAATCGGTGAAGCCCTGACAGAAAATGTTCCCAACAGCTACCGCATGGGCGTTGAACTCATGTTGGGCATCAAGCCTTGCAAATGGTTTCAATGGGATATCAATGCTACATGGAGCAAGAACCGGATCAAGGATTTCGTAGAGAGTCTGCCGGGATACCATTATGACAATGATGAGGTTCCTACTTCTCTGCCTGAAATATTAATTAAGCATGGCGATACGCACATTGCCTTCTCACCTGACTTCCTACTGAACAACCGTTTTTCTTTTACGTACAAAGGATTAGAAGCCGCATTGCAATCACAATTTGTGAGCAAACAATACATGACGAATGCTGAAGTGGAAGAACTTACAATCGACAAGTACTTCGTTAGCAACTTGAACTTGTCTTATACTTTCCGTCCCAAGAAAATCACCAAAGAAGTTACGATAGGATTTACTGTCTACAACCTATTCAACGAAAAGTATGAGAATAATGGATGGGCATCAAGCGACTATACCGATAAGGTAGAGAACCGCGGAAATTATGCCGGGTACGCAGCACAAGCAGGAACAAACGTTATGGGACACGTGTCTCTTCGTTTTTAACTCCTTGTTTTGTTCCATCATTAATCATTAGCACATGGAAATGGATTACTTAGAAATATTCGGTACAATAGTAGGATTGGTCTATTTATGGTTAGAATATCGAGCAAGTATTTATCTTTGGATAGCAGGCATCATTATGCCTGCTATCTATATTTTCGTTTATTATAAAGCAGGACTCTATGCTGACTTCGGCATCAATATCTACTATCTGATCGCAGCTATTTATGGATGGTTCTTTTGGATGTGGGGCAAACGAAGAAAAAGGACTCGGACGATAGATTACCAATTGGCTAAAGATCCGTCGAAAGAGCAACAGGCAGAGGAACCTAAAGACCTACCGATAGTACGTACACCACGAAAATGTTATTTACCCCTACTGATCGTATTTATCATCTCCTTCATCGCCATTGCTCGCATACTAATTGCCTATACGGATAGTAACGTGCCTTGGCTCGACAGCTTCACTACCGCCCTAAGCATCATCGGAATGTGGATGTTAGCTCGCAAATATATTGAGCAATGGCTTGCTTGGATTCTTGTCGACATCGTTTGCTGCGGATTGTATATCTATAAAGATCTCTATTTTACTTCCGCTTTATACGGGCTTTACTCCATTATCGCTATCTTTGGCTTCTTAAAATGGAAGAAAATAATGAGCATACAATGATTAACGAACTCTATACACCTGAAGCTGTGATACTTGCCAATGGCGAATATCCCACACACGAACTTCCTCTATCCCTTTTGGCTAAAGCTAAATTCGTTGTTTGTTGCGACGGAGCAGCCAACGAATATATTTCTCGCGGACATACGCCCGACGTTATCATTGGAGATGGAGATTCTCTCCTTCCTGAGTATAAAGAGCGTTTCTCTTCAATCATCCATCAAATAGCAGATCAAGAGACAAACGACCAAACCAAAGCGGTACATTATCTGCAAAGTAAAGGCATACAAAAAGTAGTCATCGTGGGTGCCACTGGTAAACGTGAGGATCATACACTAGGTAATATCAGTCTGCTGGTAGATTATAGAAAAGATGGTATGGAGGTACGTACAATTACTGATTACGGGGTATTTATGCCGATAAAAGACACACAAACCTTTGAGTCACATCCGGGACAACAAATCTCGATTATCAATTTTAATGCGAAAGGCTTAAAAGGTGAAGGCTTGTTTTATCCACTTAGTGACTTCACCAATTGGTGGCAAGGAACACTTAATGAAGCAACAGCAGATCAATTTACCATTCATTGCGCAGGAGAGTACATTATATTCCTTGCATTTATCTAAAACATCGAATTAAAAAGCCTTTGCCAACGTATTGGCACAAGTGTGCCACTATATGGGCACGACAGTGCCACCCCTTTGGCACAACCGTGCCTATATAGTGGCACTAACTATTTCTTAAAGGAATTACCGATTAGATTGAAAGCAAATATTGCTTGAAGTCTGCAAACTCTTTCGACATCTGTAAGCTCTTCTTCTCCCCTTTCATAAATTCTTGCAACTTGGCTGGTATTTCCACCTTTTCGCCAATAATATCTTCTACAGTTTCCAAGAATTTAGCAGGGTGAGCTGTTTCTAAGAACACACCGGTTTCACCCGTTTGCAATCCCTCCTGCAAAGCACGATACCCACAAGCACCATGAGGGTCGAGTAGATAATGATGTTCTTCCCAAGCTTCCTTCACCGTTTGACGAATCTCTTCATCCCCATACGTCGTTCCTGAAATCTCTGCAGAAATATCGGCATGCGAACCTGCATACAAGTCAAGCACGCGAGCAAAGTTACTTGGATCACCTACATCCATAGCATTCGCAATAGTTGCGATAGAAGGACGAGGATTATATTTGCCGGTTTGCAAATATTGGTAGAATATATCATTCCGATTGTTGGCAGCAATAAAACGTTTGATAGGCAACCCCATCTTCTTACCGAACAGTCCGGCAGTGATGTTTCCAAAGTTTCCACTAGGAACACAAATCACAGCATTGTCCGCTTTACCTGCACGCTTCAGTTGAGCATAAGCATAGAAGTAATAGAAAGCCTGCGGCAAGAAACGAGCTACATTGATTGAATTGGCCGAAGTCAAAGAAAGATGTTCATTGAGTTCTTTATCCATAAAAGCAGCTTTTACCAATGCCTGACAATCATCAAACGTTCCATCTACTTCGAGAGCTGTGATGTTTTGTCCAAGAGTAGTGAATTGTTTTTCTTGAATTTCGCTCACTTTCCCCTTCGGATAAAGCACATAAACATGTATACCTTCCACGCCCAGAAAGCCATTGGCTACGGCACTTCCCGTATCACCAGAAGTGGCTACCAAAACATTCACATTCTTCTGCCCTTCTTTCTTAATGAAGTACCCCAACAGGCGTGCCATGAAACGACCACCTACGTCTTTGAAAGCCAGAGTAGGTCCGTGAAAGAGTTCCAAAGAATAAATGTTGTCCGCCACTTTCACCAACGGAACATCAAAACTCAAGGTATCATATACAATCTGCTTCAAGGTTTCGGCAGGAATATCTTCACCAAAGAAGGCATCAGCCACACGGTAAGCAATCTCCTGAAAAGACAATGTATCTATTGTGTCATAAAATTCTTTGGGAAGAGACTGAATAGTCAGCGGCATAAACAGACCTCTGTCGGCAGCAAGCCCTTTGACTACAGCTTCCTGCAAGGAAGCCATAGGAGCTTGTTTATTTGTACTATAATATTTCATAAGTATATTTCGGTTTGATCGTAAATCAGCTCATGATTGAATTATTCCTTCATGAACGCTTTAATAAATTCGTCTTCTTTCAACACCCCATAACTACCATCGCAAGCTGCTATCTCGTCAAAAGTCTGTACTTCGTCGGGAACAATCCCCGGATACCAAATAAAGAACGGAATAGGCTCTGAAGTATGCGTTCGAAGTTCACAAGGAGTCGGATGATCAGGCAAAACAGCAATAGCTACAGGTTCACTCCAATCTTTCACAGCTTCGTAAATCGGTCCTACGGCACGTTTATCAAGATTCTCTATCGTCAAAAGTTTCAAGTCAATGTCCCCTTCGTGTCCGGCCTCATCGCTAGCTTCGATATGAAGATAGACAAAATCATCGGTCTTCAGTGCTTCTAAAGCAGCAGCTACTTTATTCTCATAATTCGTATTATATAGTCCAGTTGCTCCTTCGACTGCAATGCGACGCAGGCCTGCATAATAACCGATACCGTTAATCAAGTCAACCGCCGAAATCACGGCTCCTCGCTTCAGTTCCGGGAAAGTCTCAGATAAAGTCGGCATCTGAGGACGATAACCTGGGCTCCAAGGCCAAATGCTATTGGCAGGATCTTTACCTTCGGCAATACGTTTCAGATTCAAAGGATGATACTTTAGCAGTTCTTGCGATTTAAGAATAAGATCATTAATCAGATCTGCTGTATCCTGAGCTTCCGGCACCAAAGGTTTTACCATCAATGGGCGGAAAGGTTTCAAAGGAACATCATGAGGAGGCGTACAATCTAACTCCTTATGACCGTCTTTGATCACAAGAAGATGACGATACTGAACACCGGTATGGAACCGAACTCGTTCGTTACCCAGCTTCTCTTGCAAATACTGAATCAATACATCAGCTTCCTCAGTAGAAATATGTCCGGAAGAGTGATTTTTCAAAATCTCACCTTCCACACAAATCAGATTACAGCGCATCGCCATTTCGCCCGGTTGGAGTTCTACCCCAATACTGGCAGCTTCCAAAGGACCACGTCCCTCGTACACTTTGGGAAGATTATAGCCTAGCACAGACATGTTGGCCACTTCACTACCCGGATGGAAACCTTCGGCCACTGTAATCAAACGACCATTGCGCCCCATGCGGGCCAATTTATCCATATAAGGCGTCTTCGCATATTGCAGGAGCGTCTTGTCCCCTAAAGACTTCACAGGCCAATCGGCCATTCCGTCTCCCAAAATGATAATATGCTTCACTTCTCTAAGAATTAAACGTTTGCAATACTCATTATATCAGCAAATACTCCGGCAGCTGTCACACCGGCACCGGCACCGTATCCTTGAATCATCATCGGATATTCTTTATAACGTTCTGTAGTCAGCAAGATGATATTATTGCTACCTTCCAACCCATAGAACGGATGGTTAGCACCCACCTCCTGAAGACCAACAGAAGCTTTTCCATTTTCTAGCTTGGCCACAAAACGCCAATGCTTATGTTCTTTTTCCAAAACCTGACGACGTGCTTCGAAATCGGCATCCAAGCTAGGCACTCGTGTCCAAAAATCGTCCAACGATCCTTCAAAGAAATCGTTTGGAACAAAAAGATTCCTTTCAACTTCTTCCTGCTCAATGCGATATCCCGCTTCACGAGCAAGAATCACCAATTTACGAATAACATCTTTTCCGCTCAAATCAATGCGAGGATCGGGCTCAGAATATCTCTCTTCCTGTGCCATCTTAATCGTACGGCTGAAAGGGATATCTGCACTAATCTTATTAAAAATATAATTCAATGTACCAGAAAGTACAGCTTCAATCTTTAAGATTTTATCGCCACTATGAATCAAGTCGTTGATTGTGTTTATAATGGGAAGTCCTGCTCCAACATTGGTTTCAAACAAGTACTTCACTCCACGTTGACGAGCAATGGTCTTCAGTTCACGATAATTATCATAAGCCGAAGATGCCGCAATCTTGTTAGCTGCTACTACAGACACATTATGTTGCAATAGATCCTTATAAAGTGAAGCGATGTCGGGACTTGCCGTACAATCTACAAATACAGAGTTGAAGATATTCATGCCTACTATCTCGTCATGAATGGTTTGCAAATTACTATCTTGCCCATTTTGCTGTAGCTCTTCACGGAAATTCGTTAAATCGAATCCTCTTCGGTTAAAGATTGCTTTCGACGCATCGATAATACCAACAACGTGCAATTTCAATCCGTTTTCTACCATCAGCTTTTCTTGCTGACAACGAATTTGTTCCAACAAGCTGCCCCCAACGGTACCGATCCCACAGACAAACAAATTCAACACCTGATATTCAGAAAGAAAGAATGAATCGTGAATAACGTTCAATGACTTACGCAATGATTTGGCATCTACAACAAAGGAGATATTGGTTTCGGAAGCTCCCTGAGCACAAGCTATCACATTGATACCATTGCGTCCCAAAGTTCCGAAGAGTTTTCCGGCAATGCCCGGAGTATGTTTCATGTTCTCACCAACGATAGCCACTGTGGCAAGATCTCTTTCAGCGATAATGGGTGAAATCTCTCCCATTTCAATCTCTTTGGCAAACTCTTCATTCAGCACTTCGCAAGCCAAATCTCCATCAGCATTACGAACACCAATAGAAGTACTATTCTCAGAAGAAGCCTGCGAAACAAGAAATACGCTAATGCCGTTCTTAGCGAGTGCCCTAAAGATGCGATAGTTCACACCGATAACCCCAACCATACCTAGTCCTTGAACGGTGATCAGGCTCGTATCGTTAATGGAAGATATACCTTTAATAGCCTTACACTGCGGATTAGAAACTTCTTGCTTTATAATTGTCCCTGCCCCTTCCGGGTTGAAGGTGTTTTTAATCAGAATAGGAATATTCTTATGGCATACCGGATAAATAGTCGGCGGATAAACCACCTTGGCACCGAAGTTACAAAGCTCAGTAGCCTCTACATAACTCAATTCTGAAATCGTATAAGCAGTTGAGATCACACGAGGATCTGCTGTCATAAAGCCATCAACATCGGTCCAGATCTCCAAACTGTTCGCATCGAGAGCAGCAGCAATAATAGCAGCTGTATAGTCAGATCCGCCACGTCCCAAGTTCGTGATGTCCCCCGAAACCTTATCGGAGGAAATAAATCCCGGAACCAAGGATACTTTAGGAATAGAGTGGAAAGCCTCTTTCACCAATTGATTCGTCAAATCGGCATCTATCACATGTTTCTGGTGTTTCTTTTCGGTCTTAATAAAAGTACGTGAGTCAAACCATTGTGCTCCTTCAATCAGCTCAGCTACAATAATGGAAGAAAGGCGTTCGCCATAGCTAACAATGGTATCGGATGTTTTTGGAGAAAGATCTCTTATTAAATAAATGCCCTGAAAAATATCCTTCAGTTCATTCAGCAATTCGCCAATCTGGCGTTGAAGTGCCACTTGCCCAGGTCCGGCAGGAATCACTTCCTTAATCATCTCTACATGGCGATATACAATCTCACGAAACTCACCCTCATAAGCCAAATCTCCGGCTGCGGCCATCTTCGATGTATTAATGAGTTTGTCGGTGATGCCCCCCAAAGCAGAAACGACTACAATTACCGGCTCGGCAGCCGACTCTACAATTCTCTTTACACTTAAAATGCTGTTCACGGAACCTACGGACGTTCCGCCGAATTTCATTACTTTCATGAAGATACTTATTTAAATACAATCCCCTTTGTATAAAATGGAGGGTGATTGGCTGTTTACGAAAAAAGTTAAATTTGAATTTTGCCTACTTACACAGGCGTGAATCACGTAGATACACAAAACTATCCATCAACCCCAAAGGGTCATGGTACACATGGATGTGACTGTATGTGGATAACACTTCATCATAGTCTCTGTTTCTACCAATGTTTTTGATAAGTGTCGCAAAAGTAATAATTAAAACGTTCAATCTATCACATTTTTCGGTTTTTTTCTGATAAAAAGAACACTCCGCTTCCTTCATACCCTATGGAAGCCTCATACTTTTATAACAAAATGCTATTCATATGTCGTTTATATTATTATATTTGCAGAAAAACAGCATAAAATCATCGTATGAATCCCTCAAATACTTCCGTATTGTTAATATACACCGGTGGAACAATTGGAATGATTGAAAACAACGCCACAGGTACATTAGAGAGCTTTAATTTTGAACAGCTCCAGAAACATATTCCCGAATTACAGAAGTTGGATTTCCAAATTGATACACTTCAATTTGACCCTCCAATGGATTCTTCTGATATGGAACCAGATATGTGGAGAAAGCTGGTGCACATCATTCATGAGAACTACCATCTCTATAAGGGATTTGTTATCTTACATGGAACAGATACCATGGCGTATACAGCCTCAGCTTTGAGTTTTATGCTCGAAGGGCTTAATAAGCCGGTTATCCTTACAGGTTCTCAACTCCCTATAGGCGTACTCCGCACAGATGGTAAAGAAAACCTGATGACCAGTATCGAAATTGCAGCTGCTCAAGACAAGGAAGGAGAAGCACTTATTCCCGAAGTCTGCATCTTTTTCGAGAACCACTTAATGCGGGGCAATCGAACATCAAAGATGAATGCTGAAAATTTCAATGCTTTTAGATCTTTCAACTATCCGGTACTTGCAGCAGCAGGGATCCACATTAAATATAATAATGCTGTCATTCATACGAATAGCAGTAAACAACAATTAATACCACATTATTCTTTAGATACTAATATTCTCGTTCTCAAGCTGTTCCCTGGTATTCAAGAAAACGTTATTGCATCTATGCTACAGACTGAGGGACTCAAAGCTGTAGTGTTAGAAACGTACGGGTCGGGTAATGCTCCGCGAAAAGAGTGGTTTATACGCAGACTTTGCGAAGCGAGTGCGCAAGGTATTGTGATTGTCAATGTGACACAATGTAATGCCGGGCTGGTAGAGATGGAGCGATACGAAACGGGATATCAGTTATTAAGGGCTGGCGTTGTCTCAGGTTATGATAGCACTACTGAATCGGCTGTCACCAAACTGATGTTCCTTTTGGGGAAAGGATATACTCCTGATGAAGTGCGCAAACGAATGAATCAGTCGATAGCTGGCGAGATAACTATGTAAGCCTCATCGATTTCTAATTGGCAGGGATAACTTATTTCTAATAAATTATCCCTATTTTTGTACCCTACAAGAAGAAAGGAATTTCAATGGCAAAAGAAAAGACCGTATATGTATGCAGCAACTGTGGGCAGGATTCACCAAAATGGGTAGGAAAATGTCCATCGTGCGGAGCATGGAATACGTATGTAGAAGAAATTGTAAGAAAAGAGACCACTAGTCGCCAACCAGTATCAGGTATAGAAATAAAGAAAGCTAAACCAATTATCCTCAGTGAAATAGAAGCTGACGACGAACCACGCATCAATATGCATGATGAAGAGTTGAATCGTGTATTGGGCGGAGGGCTTGTACCCGGCTCTCTAGTGCTAATTGGTGGCGAACCGGGAATTGGGAAATCCACACTTGTCATGCAGACGGTGTTGCGCATGCCGGATAAAAAGATTCTTTATGTATCTGGGGAAGAAAGCGCACGGCAGTTAAAACTTCGTGCCGACCGCCTTTCAAAGGTATCCAGCGACTGTCTAATTGTTTGTGAGACTTCGCTCGAACAAATTTATGTACATATTAAGAATACCCGTCCCGATCTAGTCATTATCGACTCCATACAAACTATTTCCACAGAAAATATAGAATCATCTCCCGGAAGCATTGCGCAAGTTAGAGAATGCTCAGCATCAATTCTTCGATTTGCCAAAGAGACACATACACCGGTCTTACTCATCGGGCATATCAACAAAGAAGGAACCATTGCCGGTCCTAAAGTCCTGGAACATATTGTAGACACCGTACTACAATTTGAAGGAGACCAGCATTATATGTACCGTATTCTACGTAGCATTAAGAATCGCTTCGGAAGTACGGCTGAGTTAGGTATCTACGAAATGCGTCAAGATGGATTACGCCAAGTTAGCAATCCCTCGGAACTACTGCTAAGTCAAGATCATGAAGGAATGAGTGGAGTAGCCATCGCTTCTGCTATTGAAGGAGTACGCCCGTTTCTTATTGAAACGCAAGCGCTGGTAAGTTCGGCTGTCTATGGGAATCCTCAACGCTCGGCAACTGGCTTCGATATACGAAGAATGAATATGCTTCTGGCTGTTCTCGAAAAACGCGTAGGGTTTAAACTTGCACAAAAAGATGTGTTTCTGAATATTGCCGGAGGATTAAAAGTAAATGATCCCGCTATTGATCTACCCGTAATTAGCGCGATACTCTCTTCCAATATGGATGCTGCTATCGAACCAGAAGTCTGTATGGCGGGAGAAATAGGTCTGTCGGGAGAGATTCGTCCCGTCAACCGAATAGAACAACGAATAGGTGAAGCTGAAAAGTTAGGTTTCAAACGCTTCCTACTGCCTAAATACAATCTACAAGGGATTGACACAAAGAAACTTAAAATAGAATTAGTACCAGTAAGAAAAGTTGAAGAAGCTTTCAGAGCGCTCTTCGGATAAATTCAAATAGTAAATCAATGACACAAGAATATCAACTTCGCATCCTTCCCGAAATCGCTGCAAACGAGCAGCTACTGAAAGAATATATTTCTAAAGAAAAAGGCATTAATTTGCGCACTATCAATGCCACTCGAATACTGAAACGAAGCATTGATGCGCGTCAACGTACCATCTTTGTCAATCTCAAGGTGCGGGCATACATCAACGAGATGCCCAAGGAAGAGGAATATGAACAAACGGTATATCACAATGTGGAGGGCAAGCCACAGATCATTGTAGTTGGTGCAGGCCCGGGAGGATTATTTGCGGCCTTACGCCTCATTGAACTCGGATTGCGTCCGATCATTGTGGAAAGAGGAAAGGATGTGCGCGAAAGAAAAAAAGATTTGGCACAAATCAACAGAGAGCATACCATAGATCCGGAATCAAACTACAGTTTTGGTGAAGGGGGCGCAGGTGCTTACTCAGATGGTAAACTTTATACCCGTAGCAAGAAGAGAGGAAATGTGGACAAAATCTTGAATGTATTTTGTCAGCACGGAGCTTCAACTGCTATTTTAGCTGATGCGCATCCACATATAGGTACCGACAAACTTCCACGAGTGATTGAAAATATGCGAAATACAATCATCGAATGTGGAGGAGAAGTACATTTCCAAACCAGAATGGATGCACTGATTATTGAAAAGAATGAGATCAAAGGTATTGAAACGAATACGGGTAAGACCTTTCTTGGTCCTGTGATACTTGCCACAGGGCATTCCGCTAGAGATGTGTATCGCTGGCTGGCAGCCTACGGTGTAACCATAGAAGCCAAAGGAATTGCTGTTGGTGTCCGACTAGAACATCCGGCTCTGCTAATTGACCAGCTGCAATACCACAATAAGAATGGAAGAGGTAAATACCTCCCTGCTGCCGAATATAGTTTTGTGACGCAAGTAGAAGGTCGAGGTGTGTATAGCTTCTGTATGTGTCCCGGCGGTTTTATTGTTCCTGCAGCTAGTGGCCCAGAGCAAGTAGTAGTAAACGGAATGTCTCCTTCGAACCGTGGGTCGCGTTGGAGCAACTCAGGAATGGTAGTGGAAATTCAACCGGAAGATTTAGCCAATGAGGATTTGAAGATTAATACAGAAGAATTAGCTACGCAGCAAAACGATAAGTTATTAGCTATAAATCCGTCATTAAGCACTGCTCAACTCTCAACACTTCAATCTCAACTCACCGCACTTCACTTCCAAGAGGGACTAGAGCACCAATGTTGGCTGCAAGGAGGCAGACGACAAACTGCACCGGCACAGCGTATGCTAGACTTTACCCGTAAGAAATTAAGCTATGATTTACCGGAATCTTCATACAACCCGGGATTAATCTCCTCCCCTCTTCACTTTTGGATGCCTGAATTTATTAGTAAAAGGTTATCTCTCGGATTCCAGCAATTTGGCCGCAGTAGTCATGGTTTTCTTACGAACGAAGCTGTTATGATTGGTGTTGAAACCCGTACTTCTTCACCCGTGCGCATTCTTCGAGATAAAGAAACCCTACAGCATATTACCGTTCAAGGGCTATTTCCTTGTGGAGAAGGTGCAGGTTATGCAGGTGGCATTGTATCGGCAGGAGTGGATGGAGAAAGGTGCGCTGAAGCAGTAGCTAATTATATAAAGAAATAGTAAAAACCCATGCCGAAAGATGAATAATAAACCGGAAATAGCTATTATAGAATCCAACACGCTGACTTGTCTTGGACTAAAAAGTCTATTGGAAGAGATTATTCCAATGGTAACAATCCGTACTTTTCATGGATTCAGTGAATTAATGGATGACACCCCAGACATGTATGCCCATTATTTCATCTCAGCACAAATCTACGTGGAGCACAATGCTTTCTTTCTCCCTCGTAAACGAAAAACAATTGTGTTGGCTAGCGATAGCCCACAGTTTCAGCTGTCGGGTGTACCAGTACTGAACATTTATGAGCCTGAAGATAAGCTAGTAAAAAATCTTTTGAAGCTTCATCAACATGCCCACCACAAAGGCTATCCGGTAAAAGATATGCCTCCGATGCCCATATCGGAGGTACATCAAGGAATCTTATCCACGCGTGAAATAGAAGTGCTGGTTTTGATTACCAAGGGACTCATCAATAAAGAAATTGCTGATAGACTCAACATCAGCCTGACTACTGTCATCACGCACAGGAAAAACATTACAGAAAAACTTGGAATAAAATCTGTATCGGGGCTGACCATCTATGCCGTTATGAATGGATATGTAGAAGCAGACAGAATCTAACTGCTTGTTTAAAAAGGAATAATAATCCTCATAAATGAGGGTTGACCAGTTTGTTTTTTTACCGTTACTTTGCAGCCGATAAAAAAACAACAAATGAAAACAAAGAATATGATCATTGCCCTTGCTATGCTGACAACTGCTACTGCTTGGGCCGAAGATGTACCTAAAGATTCCATTAAAGTAATAGACATCGAAGAAGTGGTAGTGATTGCCACTCCTAAAGAAAACAAAAAGTTACGTGAGCAGCCTGTTGCGACAACAATATTGTCACAAAATGACATGCAAGCGAATCAAGTGAAATCCGTCAAAAATCTTACAGGTATCGTTCCCAACCTCTTTATACCTGATTACGGATCAAAGCTAACTACACCGATCTATATCCGAGGAATCGGTTCGCGAATTAATACGCCTTCAGTTGGACTTTATGTAGACAATGTACCCTACATTGACAAGTCTGCTTTCGACTTCAATTATGCTGATATAGAACGTATTGATGTTCTCCGTGGACCACAAGGAACACTTTATGGAAGAAACACAATGGGAGGATTAATCAAAGTACACACCAAATCTCCTTTCACGTATCAAGGCACTGATGTCCGAATGAGTGCCGCGACTTATAATAATTATAATGTATCATTGACACATTATCATCGTTCATCTGACCATTTTGCATTCTCAACCGGCGCTTTTTATGAACATACCGGCGGTTTCTTTGAGAATACGGCACGGAATAATGAGAAAATAGACAAAAGTAATGCTGCCGGTGGCCGCTTTCGAGGTATATATATGCCTACCTCCAATCTGAAAATAGATATGTCACTCAGTTATGAATACAGTGATCAAGGAGGTTATCCCTATTTTTATACAGGTATTACTCCGAGCGCTATAGCTGAAGCTAAAAATAATAAAACAGAAATTACAGAAGACCGTGCCGATTACATCGGAAAGGTTTCATATAACGATCGCAGTAGTTACTACAGAGGATTACTCAATGCAGGAGTTAATCTGGAATATCAAGCAAAGAACTTTATATTAAGCGCGGTTACTGGATATCAAAACTTGAAAGATCGTATGTTTCTGGATCAGGATTTCACTGAAAAAGATATCTTCAATATTGAACAAAAGCAGAAAGTCAATACAATTTCAGAAGAGATTGTATTGAAGGCCAAACCTGGAAAGAGATGGCAATGGGCTACAGGAGCTTTCGGATTCTATCAATGGCTTCATACCACAGGCCCTGTTCTATTTAAAGAAGAAGGGGTGAAAACAATGATTGAAGATAACGCCAATATCGCTTTTAAGGAAATATCAGCCCGACCAGGAGCTCCCACAATGGGAATGACCATACACAACCCAACATTAAGCGTTGGTGGAGATTTTGACACTCCCACCCTGAGCGGTGCCATTTATCATGAATCGACCATTAATGATTTATGGATAAAAGGATTATCTGTTACAGCTGGACTGCGCCTTGATTATGAAAAAATGAGTATGAAATACAACTCTGTGAGCACTCCACTTGATTTCGACTTTAATCTTATCATGGCAATGGAGCCTAACTCACTCGTACTTAGCGATCATAACATGCAAGCCCCCACATCTTTCACAGGGAAATTATCTACAGACTATTTACAACTTCTACCAAAATTTGCGATCCAGTACGAATGGAACAAGAACAACAATATATACGCCACAGTGACTAAAGGATATAGATCAGGAGGGTATAACATACAGATGTTCTCTGACTTATCACAAACGGGTATGAAAAGAAGCATGATGAATGCAATGTTGGAAAGCCCAAATCTAGGACAAGAACCAAGATATGGAAGTATCATCACTCAAATGCTTACTCCACAGATTCCTGGTGAACCAGATGTTAAAGCCTCTACAATCTACAAGCCCGAACACACATGGAGTTACGAATTGGGTAGCCACCTAACTTTATGTGAAGGGAAGTTATGGGCAGATTTAGCTTTGTTCTACATGGATACGCGCGACCAACAGATCTCACAATTTTCAGCAAGTGGATTAGGTCGTATGACAATCAATGCTGGTAAAAGCCGTAGCTACGGTGCAGAAGCTTCTCTCCGAACCAGTCTGACCAAAGAGCTCAGTTTGAATGCTAGTTATGGATATACCTATGCTACTTTTACTGACTATGTAGTAAACGATAAGGATGAAGACGGAAACCTAACTGTAAAAGCTGACTATAATGGTAAATATGTTCCTTTTGTTCCCAAACATACATTGAACTTCGGAGGTGAATACGCCATTGCTTGTAACTCTCGCTCTCTTTTCGATCGTGTTGTTCTTCAAGCCAATTATAATGCTGTAGGACGTATTTATTGGACAGAACAAAACGATGTTAGCCAAACTTTCTACGGTACACTCAACTGGCGTGCCAATCTAGAAAAAGGAAATGCAATGATCAGCTTCTGGGCAAAAAACTTCCTAGATAAAGACTATGCAGCCTTCTACTTTGAAACGATGAGCAAAGGATTTATGCAAAAAGGACGCCCGGCACAGTTCGGAATAGATCTCCGTTGTAGATTCTAGAATAAATAAAATGAGAAATGCTCATCAGAAACTATACTTGATGAGCATTTTTTATTTGCTATCTACAAATTTGATAAGCAATACGTTCGGTGCCATCCTTAATGTGGATAATACCGCAACGCTGAAAACCATACTTAGACATAATGTATTGCATCACCTTGTTATCACGATGGGTATCTATACGAATATTTCCCAAACGCTGAAAGCACCAGTTGAAACAAGCTTCTGCCACTCCCTTACTTTTACCACTTGTCGCTAACCGATGAACCACACCGTAGGGTTCATCATTCATCCATGCACCTTCATAAATATTCAGATAGGTCGGATCTTCTCCTGGTATGAAACAAAATGTTCCCAAGATATCCCCTCGTTCATCTGTACAGACAAAACTATGACCGTCTTCTATCTCCTTGCGAATAAATGATTCAGACGGATAACCACCAATCCACTGGGTTAAATTTCCGTTAGCACGCATAAAAGCGCGGGCATAGTCATATATCTCCATAATTAAAGAGAGATCTTTTAATTCGGTAGGTCTAATATCCATGATTCAGAAATCTAATTCTATACTAAAATAATAAATGATTATTCATTAATGGCCCCGCAGTGAGGACAGACCCCTTTTTCTTTCATCTTCACTCCGCAATGACCGCAGCGATATTTATAACTAATGTTACTCCGCAACTTTCTAGCAAAAACTCCAATAAAGCATAAAAGGAAGAAATAACCAATATAAATATGTGTCATTAAAATGAAGAAAAAATAGCAAAAGATACAGCAAGAGAGCAAACCTAACAAATAAAAGATGGCTGCTGCTGGTGTCAGTTGGCGAAAAAGGTCTTCGAGAACTGCTAAAGCTATAATCAAAAAGACCCAAATACTCAACAGAAAAACCGAGAGTATAAAAGGAACTTTAAAAGGAGATAAAGTGGGATTGAAATAGAAATGTTCCCAAGTACCTGGGACAAAGACTTGCATGGATTCGTAAATCGTTGCACTAAAAGCCATTAATAGGCAAAGCAGTAATGGATAAAGACTATCGATGTCATTAAAATAGACCAGCTGCAACTGCTTTTTACGAAAGGCTCTAAACAAATATACGCCCACAAACAAGGCAAAGATCGCTACAAAATAGGAAGCATGAGTATCACTGAAGAAATGAATGGCTTGCGAAATACTATCAGTGGGAGCAAACGCTTTCTTCAACTCCTTTTCACGTATCCATCCTTGTTCCTCTTGTGTATGTGCCAGTTTCACCCAAATGCTATCGACACTATCAACTGAATGCACGGCAAATTCGGCAACAACCACCCGATCTCCCTTACGTAAAGTGATATATGTATTCTTAATAGGTAGACACTCCATTGTCACTGAATCCGCTGTTACTTCAAGATTTGTATCCCAAGTGTAATGCCGTTCATAGAGGTAATTCAAAGAATCTTTTGTTTTTTTTGAAAGTTCTGCAGAAGATAGATCAGGATGTTGATAATGACAAGAAGATAAGAAAAAGAACATAGCACATAGTATACTCACCACAGCAATCACAGAATGGTTCAAAGAACAGTGTTGTTCTTTGAACCATTCTCCTAAAATGTTTTTCACCCTAGTAAAAGCTGAAAACTGGGACACGGCAGAATAGCATCTATGTTGTTTTGTCTTCATAATGTCGCTTTTACTTTCATCTGACAGTTCTTACAATCAAACTCTAAACGAAAACGATTTCCATCACTAGATACTAAATAATAAGGTTCCTTAAATGGGGAACGTGCTCGTTGATGAATGGGACACCATCCCATACTATATCGCAAGCAGTGTTTGCAAAACATTAATACAGCATCCTCTAAACGTTCTTTCTCATAGGCATCGGCAACTTGTTGGACTCCATGTTCCTGATAGAAAGAAACTGCACGGGAATTCATCACATTTCCCAAATAAGTGAGTGTCGTTTGTGGAAAAGCATGGGTGGTTGGCTTCCAAGCTGCTATTTCCTTTGGATAATTGATTTTGCGAGCTTGGATGAGTTTTTCTATGGCTTGTCTACGAAAATCGGCCAATACGGACGCAGGGAGAAACCAATTCTCAGAAAAAGAGATTTCTACCGCTCCTGCTTCAAAAGGAGTGTTTCCTAATTTTGAGAGTTGAGTTTTCAAATTTTCTTTTTGCGGTGTACGAGCTAATTCTTTCTCACGAGATAAAGTGAGCGTTACATTAGTATTATCTTCATCTTTCAACGTTAAAGAGAAACCAAAGTTATTGTCAGCCAAAAGTATGCTAACAGCTATTTTCCGTTCGGCCGACTTTCGAGAAAGGACACGTTCGAACTCTTGATCGAAGTTACGATAAAGCTTGGTGCGCCGTTTAATGCGAGGCATTTCTTGGGGATAAAGTTTATTCCCATCTACTCGATTAATTCGGAATCCTTGCAAATGTCCTTGTTCATCTAAGTAGCAAACACCGTCTCCATTATTAAATGATTTTAATCCGGCAACAGTCAGATAATTGCCTCGCGCCTCTTTCATTGTCCCCATTTCTTCTCCAAGTGACTTAGGTGTATCGAAAGAGAAGATCTCTTCACTTCGACCATGCAGAAAATAATGAGTAAACCCACGGCTAAAACTTTTATCCAACTGTGGTTGAAACTCAAAACGACAAGTTCCCGAAGAAGCCCGTGTATATTCTTCACGACGGGCAAAGATAACATCAAGCTTCTGACGATAGGCAGCTGTGACATTCTTCACATAAGAAACGTCTTTCAACCGGCCTTCGATCTTGAAAGAAGAAGCCCCAGCATCAAGTAGTTTTTCTAGCTCGTCGCTCTGATTCAAATCTTTCAAAGACAACAAATGCTTATCTTTCTCTATTATTTTGCCTTCAGAATCAACTAATGAAAAAGGCAAACGACAAAATTGAGCACATTCTCCCCGATTAGCACTTCTTCCGAAACAAGATTGGCTCACATAACACTGCCCACTATAACTAACACAGAGAGCACCATGAACAAAGACTTCCAAAGGTACAGTTGGACAAACTTCATGTATCTTATTGATCTCACGAATCGACAATTCACGCGCCAAAACGACTTGACGAAAACCGGCATCCCATAGAAATTTCACTTTCTCTGGGGTACGATTATCCATCTGCGTACTTGCATGAAGTGGAATGGGCGGAAGGTTTAACTTCGTTATCCCCATATCTTGCACTATTAAAGCATCAACCCCAATTCTATACAAAGCATGAATCATCTCTTCTGTTTCTACCAATTCTTCTTCTTTCAAAATCGTATTAACAGTCACATAGATACGAACATTATATAAATGAGCGTACTTTACCAAGGCCTCAATATCTTCCAATGAATTCACGGCCGCGGAACGCGCACCAAACTTAGGTGCACCGATATATACCGCATCTGCCCCATGGTTGATGGCCTCAATTCCACACTCCAAATTCTTTGCGGGAGCAAGAAGTTCTATTTTACGCTTCTTTATCATTCTATATCATTAATATTATAAGGCGTTTCCTGATAAACAAAATAATTCAGCCAATTGGAAAATAGCAGATTGGCATGAGCACGCCAACGTACCAAAGGACCCTTGTCAGGGTCATCATCGACATAATAATTTCGAGGAACCTCTATGGATAATCCTTTATCTAAATCGCGACGATATTCTGCATCTAGTGTGTAAGGAGAATATTCTGAGTGTCCAGTTACGAAAAAGTCTCTTCCTCCTCGAGCCACTACCATATATACTCCTGCATCCTTCGATTCAGAAAGCAATGTCAACTCTGGAACTTTCAAAATATCTTCTCTACGTACTTCTGTATGACGGCTATGAGGCACATAGAAGCTATCGTCAAAACCACGGAAAATAGCATGATAGGGATCTAACACGCGATGCTCAAAAATACCAAACATCTTCTCATCCAACGTATACTTAGGGATTCCAAAATGATGATACAAGCCAGCCTGAGCAGCCCAACAAATATATAAAGTTGATGTGACATGTGTACGTGCCCAATCAAAAATCTCTGTAATCTCATCCCAATAAGTTACCTCCTCAAAATCCATTTGCTCTACAGGAGCACCGGTAATGATCATTCCATCATATTTTTCATCCCGCATCTGATCAAAATCAGTATAAAACGTCTGCATGTGTTCTATCGGCGTATTTTTAGAGGTATGGCTCTTCATCTTCATAAAGGAGATTTCAACTTGAAGAGGTGTATTCGATAGCAATCTCACTAGATCTGTTTCTGTTGTAATTTTAATTGGCATCAGATTGAGAATAACAATTCTCAATGGACGAATATCCTGTTGCGTAGCTCGGGAAGTATCAATGACGAATATATTCTCCTCTTTCAATATTTCTATTGCAGGGAGCTTATCGGGTAAATTTAAAGGCATAATCGCTGTTATTTAGTAATTTGACGACAAAAATACGAAAAATATGGCAGATATTGGACTGGTTGCTTATTTAGAAAACGTACAAATTAAGTCAATTTAATCATATAAGCATACCAAGTAATCAATAAAAACTTTATTTTTGTAGAATAAATTAGTACTAATAATTTAAAATTCAAGAAAAATGGCTTACGTAATTAGTGACGATTGTATTGCTTGCGGAACTTGTATTGACGAGTGTCCAGTAGAAGCTATCTCTGAAGGTGATATCTATTCTATCAACCCTGATGTATGTACTGACTGTGGTACTTGCGCAGACGTTTGCCCGTCTGAAGCTATTCACCCAGCTGAATAATACAATCTACAAAGAGTATAGGCTACTTTCTTTACGAAAGTAGCCTTTTTTTATTCCTAAAAATGAGTCGTATAATTAAACAATATAACTACAAATATTCTCAAATAAAAAAAATGCTTTCCGACTTTTGTCAGAAAGCATTTTTTTTATTATTGTATGTATACCTACAACTACTATTTCAGTTTCGCCAAAGCTTCTTTAATACGACGAATAGCTTCTACAATATTTTCATCACTTGTAGCATAACTCATACGAATACATTCAGGAGCACCAAAAGAGGCACCACCTACACATGCTACATGGGCTTCTTCTAACAAATACATGGCTAAATCGTCAGAATCAGCTATGCAACGTTCACCATTACTCTTATTGAAAAAACTGCTACATTTAGGGAATAAGTAAAAAGCCCCTTGAGGCACATTAACTTCAAAACCTGGAACTTCCTTAGCTAGTTTTACAATCAAGTCACGACGACGTTCAAAAGCCTTCTGCATTTCTCTTACTGGTTCTTGAGTGCCAACATAAGCAGCCTCTGCAGCCTTCTGAGAAACTGAGCACGGACCAGAAGTGTATTGTCCTTGCAATTTATTGCAAGCTTTTACAATCCATTCCGGACCAGCAATGAAACCAATTCTCCATCCTGTCATTGCGTAGGCCTTTGATACACCATTAACGATCACAGTACGTTCTTTCATTTCCGGGAACTGAGCAATGCTCTGGTGTTCACCAATATAATTGATATGTTCGTAAATCTCGTCTGCAATAACAACTACTTGAGGATATTTTGCTAATACAGCTGCCAATCCGGCTAATTCTTCTTTACTATATACAGATCCCGTAGGATTTGAAGGTGAGCAAAGAATTAAAGCTTTTGTTTTTGGCGTGATAGCTGCTTCCAATTGTTCTGGAGTAATCTTGAAATCTTGTTCAATACCAGCAGAAACAACCACAGGCGTTCCTTCTGCCATCTTCACCATTTCAGGATAACTAACCCAATAAGGGGCTGGTACAATTACTTCGTCTCCCGGGTTTACAAGTACCAGAATCGTATTACAAACAGACTGTTTTGCTCCATTTGCACATGAAATCTGAGCCGCAGTATATTCAAGACCGTTCTCTTTTTTCAGCTTCTCAACAATTGCATTACGTAAAGCGGGATAACCCGGTACTGGAGAATAGCGAGAAAAGTTATCGTCAATGGCTTTTTTCGCAGCTTCTTTGATGTGGTCAGGAGTATTAAAATCTGGTTCTCCCACACTTAAATTAATAACATCAACGCCCTGCGCTTTGAGTTCATTACTCTTTTGCGACATAGCAAGAGTCGCAGAAGGCGACAAGCTGTTCAAACGATCTGATAATTGGTTCATTTTGTATCTATTTTATTGTAGTTGAATGAAATTCATTGCAAAATAAACGATAATTTTTGATATATAAAAACAAAATGGTTTTTTACTTATTAAAATGCA
This sequence comes from Bacteroidota bacterium, assembly GCA_023426145.1. GTDB lineage: Bacteria > Bacteroidota > Bacteroidia > Bacteroidales > Bacteroidaceae > Bacteroides. Next base: position 233,426 of record JAFABG010000026.1, read on the forward strand.
AAGTATGCCCCATTCTTTCTTTCTTTGTCCTCAAATAGCGTTCATTAAACTGATTCGGAACGGTTTCTACAGGCACATTTTCAACAATTTCCAAACCGTAAGCTTCCAACCCCACTCGTTTCACCGGATTGTTAGTTAGAAGCTTCATCTTATGAACACCTAACTCACGAAGGATTTGCGCTCCTACACCATAGTCTCGCTCATCAGCTAGATGACCCAAACAAACATTGGCATCGACGGTATCCATTCCATCTTCCTGAAGTTTATAAGCTTTCATTTTTTCCATCAATCCAATACCACGACCTTCTTGATTTAGATAAACAATAACTCCCTTGCCAGCCTCGTCTATCATTTCCATTGCTTTATGCAACTGCTCACCGCAATCACATCTTCTGGAGCCAAAGATATCACCTGTTGCACAAGAAGAGTGTACACGTACAAGAATAGATTCTCCTTCACTCCAAGTGCCCTTAAATAAGGCAACATGCTCAAGCCCATTCGATTTCTGACGGAAAGGTATCAAACGAAACATCCCGTGTTCAGTAGGCATATTCACTTCAACGCCCTTTTCAACAATAGACTCTTGTTGCAAACGATAGGCAATCATATCATGAATAGAAATCAGCTTTAATCCGTGCTCATCAGCCATTTGACGAAGCTCTGGCAAACGAGCCATTGTACCATCTTCACTCATTATTTCCATCAAAGCACCAGCTGGATAAAGCCCTGCCATACGTGCCATATCAATGGTTGCTTCCGTATGTCCTGCACGACGGATCACGCCTCTCTCTTGTGCATACAACGGATTGACATGCCCTGGACGACCAAAAGTTGCAGGTGTTGAAGTAGGATCTGCTAACGCCAAAATTGTAGCTGCGCGATCAGAAGCAGAAACTCCTGTTGTACAACCGTCTAGTTTATCAATAGTAACTGTAAAAGGAGTGCCCAGCACAGAAGTGTTATCAGTGACCTGATGAGGCAAATCAAGCTCTTTACAACGCGAAACCGTTATCGGAGCACAAAGCACTCCACGAGCATGCTTTAGCATAAAGTTGACCTTCTCAGGCGTTATTTTTTCAGCAGCTATGATTAAATCGCCCTCGTTTTCACGATCTTCATCATCCACTACAATGACAAACTTACCTTCTTTAAAATCAGCAATGGCGTCTTCTATTCTATCCATTTTAATCTCTTCCATAACACTTATTTATTTATTTTCTGTATGATGAACTCGATTTGTTCATTGTTTTTTATAATCCGTTCCATATCTTTAGCAAGGCGAATACGAAATGCCCAAATACGGAAATAAAAGAATAACCCTATAGGGAAAATTACTCCAGCAGCGAGATTTAACCAATAAATATGAAACGGTCGCACATGAGCAGAAACGGAAATAATTGGATAATTGTTCAATGCATTTAACAAAGTCACCGATTTAGTATTAGACATCTCTTCTACCAATACTTCCAACTTTCCGTTTATCGCTATCATATCATCATCTTTCTCGGCAGACATCCATAATCTGAAATAATTAGGAGCTTTGAGTAGTCTCTTCTTAACTGCATATTCACTGCATTGAGAAGATAGAAGATGTAAATCTGTATGCAAGCGGTTATAATCAGGGTCATTTATGACAACTTCCTTCTTGAACAAATGGCGCACGCTACGAATTCCTGCTACTTTCTTGAACCAACTGATATAAGCATCAGCATTCAGTACAACTGAATCTTTGTTTGATTTATAAGTTAGAAATAAACCCAAAGGAGCAAGTATAGCACTACTGGTCCAAACCCCCATCCAAACAACCCACCGGCCATCTCTTGACATCTTATAGCCTGTATTATCAATTATATAATAAATAATAAAAACCAATACAGACACGATAACAGGCATACCAAGACCACCTTTTCTTATGATACCTCCCAGCGAAGCGCCAATAAAAAAGAAAAGTAAGCAAGATAATGAAATTGTTATCTTCCTGTGCCACTCAATCTCATGCTTCCTCATACTGTAGTCATTACCACTCATCGTGTAACTTTTAAAGCCTAAATCGCTATTCAAATTTTCAGCACGATTTGCTGCAGCAGAAATCAACTTTTGCTTTTGCATCAAAGGAGCAGCTTCATAAATACTATCTATATTATATTTAGTAATATCCGCTTTAAGTACTTTTACAGTATCTTCTTGGGTTAATTTAGGAGTGCGAAAGTTTCCTTCAGAAACTTCACGATAATATTGTCGACCGATGCTATCACCCAAGAGTTTCATTGAATCTATTGAGGCTTGAAGCATCGACATATTTTTTGCAGCTGAAGTATTACTCATGATACTAGCATCAGCCATGTTAAAATCTGAATCGAACTCAATAAGGGTATGCTTTTCAGTAAAAGATTCACGTCGATAAGGAACATTTTGTGATCGCATATTCTGCGCTCTAAGGTTTTCAAATAAATCTCCATTGTAAAGATGAAGCCAGAGATGCTGTTTATCTGCAGTCATTTCCATTCGTCCAGAATCAGCATAGATAATGTGTGCATTTTCAAATCCATCTTTCAGATTATAAATAAGCACATCATACATCATACCTGTATTTCTGTTTTTCTTAGCAATTTTCAAATTATAATCCGGAATTTCAGAATAAAAGACTCCTTCTGGAATATCTAGTTCAGGAGACTTTTGCTTCATAGATATAATAAGAGTATATAGCTTTGTTTGGGCAATAGGCGCAACTACATTTTGGAAATAGAATGAAACAGCTACTAAACCACACACAAGAACAGCTAGAGGGCGCATAATCTTTAGCAAAGATATTCCTGCAGCTTTCATGGCAAGCAACTCATAACGCTCACCAAAATTACCGAAGGTGATTAGCGATGCAAGCAACACAGCCAACGGCAAAGAGATTGGAACCAAAGTTAGCGCAGAGTAAAAGAAAAATTGAGCAATTACACTCATCTCCAGCCCTTTTCCTACCAACTCATCGACATATCTCCACAAAAACTGCATCATGAAAATGAAAAGGCAGATGAAGAAGGTGCCAATAAAGAGCATTAAGAAACTCTTTACAATAAATATATCTAACTTTTTTATGCGTAGCATGTTACTATGTTGTCAGGCAATTAAAACGCAAAATTAGCACAAAAAAAGTAGCATAAAAAATTTTTAGTTGAAAGTTAACTAAAAACCACAAGTTCTTCTCAATTTAGTCACTTGTAGTTCCCACAACTCTTTCATATCATCAACTTCATCTGCCTCTGCAAAATCAGTCACCTCTAATACATAATCGCTAGTTAATTCGTTGTACGTCATCTTAATTTCAAAGTAATCACGTTCATTCTCATCATCCTCCCAACGAAATCGAATAAATGAGAATGACCGAATCGCAATAATCTCAGCATTTCTCCGCTCGGTCTTACCCCAGTAAAACTCGACAAACTTATCGTCAGATACCACTTTATCTGCAAACCAGTCCTCCAACCCGGTCGGTGTACTAATTGCTGCCCAAAGAATATTTCTAGATGTTGCATTCAACAAATATTCTAAATGTATTTTCTCTTTTTTCATAGATATTTCGGATTGTTATTACGTGTGCCAAGATAGATACTTTTTTCTAATTATATACTACAAATCAGGCACTTTATTTAATGCTTCATGTTATTATAAAGCCAAATCACTTTATTATTCTAGAAGAAACGGCCCATAACACAAAGAAAAATAGAAAAAAGTACTGAATTGTTTTGGAAGTTAAGAGGAAATATCTATCTTTGCACCCGCAATCGAGAAACGATGGCGGGATAGCTCAGCTGGTTAGAGCGCATGATTCATAATCATGAGGTCCCCGGTTCAATCCCGGGTCCCGCTACTTTGTAAAGAATAAGGCATTTGGGAGGCTTCCACTTCTAGGTGCCTTTTTCTTTTTTATAAGTTCATACTGCTACTCTCTTCAAAGACTAATCTATCAATCTTAATTTTTTAAAGCACTTGAATTTAGATTCCTAACCTCGCTATTCAAAACTGACCTATTGCTCTGAAACGTTAAATAGTTCATGTCCCAAACCCTGTTAGTATACTAAACTCTCCAAATTTTTATGCCTATATAATGTGAATATAGTTTTTCATAAAACATTATTAATATCTATAGTTTATTACATGGAAGGCACTTCGTTACTTAACTATTAAGATCCAAAGAGTTTTGACTTGAATCCTAATTTCTTCAACTGATTCTTTATTCTAAATATAAACAAACAGCCCATTGTAAACTGTTGTTTTTTGCTTTTTAGTGCTATACACAAAAAACAATTATACAGACTAATACAAACCTTATTTGGAAGAATGCTCCCAGCGTTCTCAAATGCGGCAAGCGTGTCTTAAAACGCCTTAAATAGCCTATAATGCTAAACGGTTTAAGGCTTCCTCTTAGATCTCTTCCTACTTTCACATCCCGATTCACTTAGATCAGGGTGTATCGGATCATACTTGCTGCTTAGCATTTCTTGCAGACCCAACAGTTGCATGCAAGAGGGGGTAAAAACAAATAAGCCCCGCCAGTCAATACAGACTAGCGGGGCTCTTAAAAATGGCGGCTACCTACTCTCCCACTGTTACGCAGTACCATCGGCGTGACGAGGCTTAACTTCTCTGTTCGGAATGGGA
>JAFABG010000009.1 GCA_023426145.1 Bacteroidota bacterium
CTGAGCCAAGTTTGTTCATAGCGATTCAACGCTGTTTGCTGTTCCATAATTCTAAAAATGAAGTTGATGGAACAAAAATAAACAAAAGAGATAGGTGATACAATGTAGAATCGCGGAGACGCTTACGTTTCAAGCAATGAAAACAAACACTGTGATTAATGTTAATTTTAAGAATAAGTAGTCACCAATCTATCGGTAATATAATTTGTCCACAACAGCCATGAGGTGACAGCAAAATTGCCTTCACCCTGCTGTCACACGTTGCTGTCACATTGTTAAGTGTTTATAATCTGAGTGTTACGACTCAATCGGTGACAGATGACAGTTTTATTTCTATTTTATTATATTGCTGTCCGATAAAACATTTCTGCGATAATAAAATTAAGGCTGATTCCATTTTCAGGAGTCAGCCCTTTTTGGTTATTTCGCTGTTGAAATACAACATAAAATAAACATGGGTAAAAAAGTACACATTTTAGCGGACAGCCGCTCTATAGTCAGATCATAAAATTGCTTGATACATCCAAAGTTTTTCAGATGAGTCGCAATTGTGGTGGTTTCTGTATTTCTCCTCTGCCAAAAGACCAATTGTGGTAAGTTCCATTTTCGATTAGAATAATGATGATATCATTGATTGAAATCTCTGTTGTTGATGAGATCCGTTCAGCTATTTCGGCATACAGACTTTTCTTTTGATCTTCTGTCCTTCCCGAACCGGCAATAATCTGTATGAAAATAATATTATTAGAATGAGTAACTCCTAAATACTCATTTGGATAATGAATTTGCTCCTTATCTAGTTCCTCGAAAACATGAAAATAATCATCATCGGGGATCAGAAACTTCTGTATTAAAGCTTGATGGATAGACAAAGAAATTTGGTTTTGAGCGTCACGACTCATTCCTTTGGGAAGGGTTATTCTTACAAATGGTATAATTTTATTCTTTTTATAATATGGTTATAAAATCTTCTTCTTCCTCTCTGAGATAGAAAGCTATAAATGTAAGGGGTTCGGTTTTGGAAGCATTGTCAAAGTGTACAATAGGTTTATCTTTGGGTTCATAAAAGGCACAGCCTTCTTGAAAGATCTCCTTGGGTTCTCCCTCAATCTGAAAAAGTACCGTTCCGGAGGAGACATAGCCTACTACTGGACAAGGATGTAAATGATAAGCGGCTTTTCCTCCGGCCGGAATAGTTATTTCTTTAACTTCTACATTTGATATAGACTGATTTAAAAGAACGGATAATAAATCCTTTCTGCCAACTGTTTGTTCCATACTTTTAGATATTTGAAATTTTTATAGTACAAAGGAACAACAGTTTTATTCAATTTTCATTGATCTATGTTAAGAGATTTAATTCTACTTAAAGATTCTGGTTTTATCCCCAAATAAGAAGCTATATGATATTGAGCAACATGTTGCTCAATAAGAGGATAAGTTTTTAATAGTAGCTTATATCTTTCTAAAGCAGGGTCTATTAACAAAGAAGTTTCCTTGATGCATTTTTTAATAAAGAGATTGTCCGCAATATATTTGCCTAGTTTATACCACTCAGATGACTCTTCTAAGAGGAGGTTATAATTGTGAAAGGTCAAGCATCTAACTTCAGAGTCCTCAAGAGCTTGGATTGCTCCTACGCTGATTTCTTGATTTAAAAAACTTCGGTAGGAGGTTACAAAAGACCCCGGAACATAAAAATCACTGATAAATTCTTCTCCATCTTTTTCTCTGTAGGAGCGTAGGTATCCTTTTTCTACAAACCCTAAAAATGAGCAAGTATTTCCAATGTTTAAGAGATGTTTTTTACTAGAAAAACTTCTCAAATCAGAGATCTCCAATAATCTATCGTAATACAATTCTGACAGGTTTAATTTGTTTGTTATTATAGAATGCAATGATGGGTACATGATCATGTTATTTTCTTAGAGGTGAAAACTATAATTTATAGGGGCCATCAGTATGCCACTATCCTTGAAGTCGCTCTAGTTGTACAGTGAAATGGCGCATTAATGGGGCTTCCCAAGCAATGCTTACCCCACGTGTGATACTTTCTCTTCTTTCGTACACATTTCTTAGGGCTGCAGCGATAACATTCATGTGATTGTCAGTGTATACCCTTCGAGGGATAGCTAACCGCAGTAAATCAAGTCCGTTAAACCTATTTTCATGCGTCACAGGGTCACGGTCGGCAAGGATATAACCGATTTCGCATCCGCGAATACCAGCTTCCAGATAAAGTTCAATGGTCAACGTTTGTGCAGGAAATTCTTCTTTAGGGATGTGAGTAAGCACCTTGGGTGCATCAACAAAAATCGCGTGTCCACCTGCTGGGCGCTGATAAGGTACTCCGTATTCGTCTAGTTTCGAGGCTAGATATTCTACTTGCTTTATACGTGATTCTAAATTATCAAATTCAGTATTCTCGTCGAGTCCAATAGCGAGCGCATTCATATCGCGCCCATTCATTCCGCCATAGGTTAAATATCCTTCATATTGCACGCAAAAACCTTTTGCACCATCAAACCAATCTTTGATGCGCGTAGCAATAAATCCTCCCATGTTGACAATTCCATCTTTTTTTGCGCTCATAGTCATGCCATCAGCCAGCTCAAACATTTCCTTGCAAATTTCTTTAATAGATTTGTGTCTATATCCCTCTTCACGCATTTTAATGAAATAGGCATTCTCAGCGAAACGAGCAGAGTCTAAAAGTATAGGTTTGTTATATTTATTTGCAATGGTACGTACCTCTCGTAAATTTTGTATGGAAACGGGTTGACCACCTGCTGTGTTATTCGTAATCGTGATGATGATAAACGGAATCCGTTCTGCATATTCACTCAGTACTTTTTCAAGTTTAGCTGGATCTACATTTCCTTTGAAGGGTAATTCGAGTTGGGTGTTTTTTGCTTCGTCAATTGTGCAGTCCCATGCGATAGCCCGTCTTCCTTCTATATGTCCTTTGGTGGTATCAAAATGAGAATTTCCAGGTACAATATCGCCTTCATGTACAAGGTAGGAGAAAAGCACATTCTCTGCAGCTCTTCCTTGATGGGTAGGAATGATATATTCAAATCCTGTAATTGTTGTGATTGTCTCTTTTAGTTTGAAGAAGGAAGTTGCACCAGCGTAACTTTCGTCGCCTAACATTATTCCTGCCCATTGTCGGTCGCTCATGGCTCCAGTCCCGGAATCGGTTAGAAGGTCAATATAAACCTGCTCTGCTTTTAGTTGGAAGACATTATAATGTGCTTCTTTCATCCATTGCTCCCGTTCTTGGCGAGTACTTTTTCTGATGGGTTCTACCATCTTTATTTTCCATGATTCTGCAAAAGGTAATTCCATTCTTGTTTATTATAAATGATTATGTGTCTAAAATAGCTAATGCTTTTTAAATAGCAAAAAATCTAAAGAGTTATGAGTCATTTTTATTACTTGTCTATATAAATTTAATTGAATAAACCCGTTGGCGGAATTAAATTAGCGCATATTTAATCCTTCCAATAGGTCTATTGTTGATTTTGTTGATGTATTGCAAAATCGTAAGAGCGCTAATCTTACTGATTATCCTAGTAAAAATCCCATTG
>JAFABG010000034.1 GCA_023426145.1 Bacteroidota bacterium
TGGGATTTTTACTAGGATAATCAGTAAGATTAGCGCTCTTACGATTTTGCAATACATCAACAAAATCAACAATAGACCTATTGGAAGGATTAAATATGCGCTAATTTAATTCCGCCAACGGGTTTGATGCAGTATTTTTTAAGTATGCGCATTTACTATTTGTGAATTGAAATTTATATCTTTGCAAACTCTTAAAAAATAGATTTATGAAACAATTGAAATTTTTCTTGGTAGCAATATTGACAATAATAATTGGGGGAAGTGTGACTTCATGTATGAATACTGACTCAGATCCAATTTATACAGATTTGGCTATTGCTAAAGCTACATCTTTTATTTCTCCTACATTTCAACTGGCTAATGGACAGAAATTGGTAGTTACTAATGCTACTGCAGATACGTATAATGAAGGTCAATTGTATGTGTTCTATTATCAATATAATACAGAAGAACAAGCTTGGAATGCTCCAACTTTAAATGTAACACTCTATCAAGGAAGTACTCCAACTTCAATCAGTGCAAAAAGTGCAGAAGGTCCTGTGTCTAGTACCAGTGCTACCGCTGCCAATGCTCCTCTTTATACCGTTGAAGGTTATGTGGCTGGATTAGGAGAAGTAAATCCTATGTTATATACTAATGAATTTTTGATTTTGCCATTGGTCTATTGGGTTGCAAATAGCACTTCTGAAACAGAGTTGGCAACAGAACTCAATAAGCACTCCTTTATAGTGAACTATGATATAGAAAGCTTAACTAGTACGAATACAGAGTTGGTGTTAACAGTCAATCATGTAGTTGATACATCAAATGATCCTACCGATTTAAAGCGTGATAAATATACATATACTACTAAAGCTTATTCGTTAAGTAACGCAGTTTCTGCTTTTCATGCCAAAACTGGTAATTATCCTTTGAGTATTAAAGTTAAGGCAATAACTAATATTACTAAGAATTCTCTCAACTCGCAAGATGGAGCCAAAGAAGAGAGCTCACAGTCTTTGCCGATTAAATTTACAGTAAACTAAAATTGAATTACAAAGAGTTATTTAATATCGCAATAAAACTAATTTCCTCTCCAGCTAAGGCTTGGGAGGAAATTTCTATGCAAGAGGATAAGCGAAAAGTCTTTATGACTTTTGTTTATCCTATGATTGGTTTATGTGGGTTATCTGTCTTTATTGGTTCTTTATTGACCAATGGATGGGCTGGTCCGCAAAGTTTTCAGATCGCGATGACAAGCTGTTGTGGTGTTGCTGTGGCGTTGTTTGGAGGCTATTTTCTAGCTGCGTACGCTATAAATGCTTGTAATGTACGTATATTTGGAAAACCTGCTGATATTCCTTTGGTTCAACATTTTGCCGGATATGCTTTAGTTGTTCCTTTTTTACTTCAGATAGTGACTGGGGTATTACCTGATTTTAAGATAATAGCTTGGTTATTTCAGTTCTATATTGTTTATGTAGTGTGGGAAGGTGCTCCTATAATAATGGATGTTGAAGAAAAAATACGATTAAAATTCACCTTATTCTCTTCAGCTTTGTTAATACTGTGTCCAGCTGTTATTCAAATTGTTTTTAATAAATTGATCGCTGTTCTAAATTAGTGTATAAAAATGAAACAACCTGCTATAAATATAAAAAATAAGCGTGCAACGTTTGACTATGAGTTAGTAGATACGTATACTGCCGGGATTGTATTGACTGGGACAGAAATTAAATCGATTCGCCTTGGTAAAGCTAGCCTTGTTGATACATTTTGCTATTTAACAAAAGGTGAATTATGGGTCAAGAATATGCACATAGCTGAATACTTTTATGGATCGTACAATAATCATACGGCAAGGAGGGATCGGAAATTATTGCTGAACAAGAAAGAGTTGGAAAAGTTGCAACGAGGAACTAAAGATCCTGGGTTTACGATCATTCCTGTACGTTTGTTTGTTAGTGAGAAAGGGTTGGCTAAACTTGTTGTTGCTTTGGCGAAAGGTAAAAAGCAATATGATAAACGAGAGTCAATCAAAGAAAAGGATGACCGTAGGGATATGGCTCGAATGTTTAAACGGTAAGGATACATAAAATGGGTATTAATGTGATTTAACTTAAGAATGAAAAGAACTATATTTCAAATAGCCTCTGAGCGCATTCTGATATTGGATGGTGCTATGGGTACGATGATTCAGCAATACAATCTAAAAGAAGAGGATTTTCGTAATGAACGTTTTGCTAATATTCCTGGGCAATTGAAAGGGAATAATGATTTCCTATGTCTTACTCGTCCTGATATTATTGAAGAGATTCATCGTAAATATCTTGATGCTGGTGCCGATATAATTGAAACCAATACTTTCAGTTCTACCACTGTTTCTATGGCAGACTATCATGTGGAAGAATATGTTCGCGAAATGAATCTAGCAGCAGTAAAATTAGCTCGTGATTTGGCGGATGAATATACATCTAAGAATCCAAATAAACCACGTTTTGTTGCTGGATCCGTTGGCCCGACTAATAAAACGTGTTCCATGAGTCCAGATGTTAATAATCCAGCTTTTCGGGCATTGACTTATGATGAACTTGCTACTGCATATCAACAACAGATGGTTGCTTTGCTTGAAGGTGGGGTAGACTTAATTCTAATTGAAACAATATTTGATACATTGAATGCTAAAGCTGCTATTTTTGCAGCTGAAAAGGCTATGAAGGCAACTCATATTGAAGTTCCTATCATGTTGTCGGTTACTGTCTCTGATATTGGAGGTCGTACATTATCTGGACAAACTTTGGAGGCCTTTTTGGCTTCAGTTCAGCATGCTAATTTATTTTCTGTTGGATTGAATTGTTCATTTGGTGCTCGTCAGTTAAAACCATTTTTAGAACAATTAGCAAATCGTGCTCCTTATTACATCAGTGCTTATCCAAATGCTGGCTTACCAAATAGTTTGGGGAAATATGACCAAACACCTGAGGATATGGCTCATGAAGTGGAAGAATACGTTGCTGAGAGATTGATTAATATTATTGGTGGATGCTGTGGAACTACAGATGCTTATATTGCAAAATATCAGGCTTTGGTGGAAGGTGCTAAACCTCATATCCCAGTTCCGAAGCCTGATTGTATGTGGCTTTCAGGTCTTGAGCTACTAGAAGCTAAGCCTGAAATTAATTTTATAAATGTTGGGGAACGTTGTAATGTTGCGGGGTCTCGTAAATTTCTTAGGTTGATTAATGAAAAGAAATATGATGAGGCTTTATCTATTGCACGTCAGCAGGTTGAAGATGGAGCTTTGATTGTTGACGTCAACATGGATGATGGTTTGTTAGATGCTGAATCTGAAATGACTACATTCCTTAATCTAATTATGTCTGAGCCAGAAATAGCCCGTGTTCCCATTATGATTGATTCTTCTAAGTGGGAAGTAATTCTTGCAGGATTGAAATGTCTTCAAGGGAAGCCTATTGTTAATTCTATCTCTTTGAAAGAAGGAGAGGCAGCTTTTCTTGAGCATGCTAATATTATAAGGCAATATGGTGCTGCGGCTGTGGTCATGGCATTCGATGAAAAAGGGCAAGCAGATACTGCCGCTCGTAAAATTGAAGTATGTGAGCGTGCTTATCGTCTGTTAGTTGATAAAGTCGGCTTTAATCCTTATGATATTATATTTGACCCCAATGTGCTTGCAGTAGCTACAGGAATTGAAGAGCATAACAATTATGCTGTAGACTTTATAGAAGCCACTGGCTGGATTAAAAAGAATCTTCCAGGTGCTCATGTTAGTGGGGGGGTAAGTAACCTTTCGTTCTCGTTCCGAGGCAATGATTATATTCGCGAAGCAATGCATGCTGTATTTCTTTATTATGCTATTCAGCAGGGGATGGATATCGGTATTGTTAATCCAGGGGCTTCTGTTCTCTATACTGATCTTCCAGCTGATGTTTTAGAGCAAATTGAAGATGTAGTTTTAAATCGTCGCCCTGATGCATCTGAACGTCTTATTGAATTAGCCGAAAAGTTAAAGAATACCAAGAGTGGAAATTCTGAGCATGTAGATTTAAAACAAGATGTTTGGCGGGAAGAAAGTGTACAAGAACGATTGAAGTATGCTTTGATGAAAGGAATCGGAGACTTTTTGGAACAAGACTTAGCTGAGGCTTTACCACTTTATGATAAAGCAGTGGGAGTTATAGAAGGTCCATTGATGGACGGAATGAATCACGTCGGAGATTTGTTTGGTGCGGGTAAAATGTTTTTGCCTCAAGTTGTGAAGACTGCTCGTACGATGAAAAAAGCAGTAGCAATATTACAGCCAATTATTGAATCGGAAAAGGTTGAAGGAACTTCTTCAGCGGGTAGAGTGTTGCTTGCAACTGTAAAAGGAGATGTTCATGATATCGGTAAAAACATAGTTGGTGTAGTAATGGCTTGCAACGGGTATGAGATTATTGATCTTGGAGTTATGGTTCCTGCAGAAACTATTTTGCAGCGTGCGATAGAAGAAAAAGTTGATATGATAGGACTGAGTGGACTCATAACACCATCGTTGGAAGAGATGACTCATGTAGCTAGTGAATTAGAGAAAGCAGGATTCGATATTCCTTTGCTTATTGGTGGAGCTACAACTTCAAAAATGCATACAGCATTGAAGATAGCTCCTGTTTATCACGCACCAGTAGTGCATTTGAAAGATGCCTCGCAAAATGCTGGAGTTGCTTCTCGCTTACTAAATCCACAATTAAAGGATAAATTGGTCTCTGATCTAAATGCAGAATATGAAGCGCTTCGTGAGAAAAGCGGTATGTTGCGTAGAGAAACGATATCGTTAGAGGAAGCTCAGAAGAATAAATTGAATTTATTTTAAAATAGTAGCAATGAATAATATCTATTCTTTCTTTTGCTTATTTATTACAGTGTTAATTATGCCATCTTGTTCTTCATCTGCAACTGAAAATAAGGCATCTGATTCAGTGAATGCAACTTTGGAAAATATATTTGAACGTAAGAGTGTTCGAACATATTTAGATAAAGGGGTGGAGAAGGAAAAAATAGATTTAATGCTTCGTGCTGCTATGGCAGCTCCCTCTGGAAAAGACGTTCGCCCTTGGGAGTTCATTGTTGTCTCTGATCGAATGTTATTAGATTCTATGGCTGCAGAACTTCCATATGCAAAGATGTTAGCGCAAGCTCGTTATGCAATAATAGTATGTGGTGACTCTCTTCGTTCTTCTTATTGGTATCTAGATTGTTCTGCTGCTGCACAAAATTTATTGTTGGCGGCTCAAAGTTTAGGGATAGGAGCTGTGTGGACAGCTGCTTATCCTTATGAAGAGCGCATGCAGGTCGTTCGCAAGTACATTAAATTACCCAATCATATACTGCCTTTATGTGTTATTCCTTTCGGATATCCGGCTACTAAAGAGCGTCCTAAACAGAAGTATGATCAGAAAAAGATACACTATAATCATTACTAGCATCTAAATTGGTTTTATAGACCTTTTTCCTAATCAAACCTTTGAATAAAGGTCAGTTATCTTTCTATTAAGTTAAGGCTGGGATGATTATATTTTAATTCTCTTTTTATACAGCTCATATCTGTACATGATATCTCTTACAAAGTTATAAGTCTCTATTCCACGAAAATATCCGTTTTTACAAACAGGATCTGTAAAATATTCCTCATTACTCTTAAGTAAGATATACTTTTCCACATTGTTTTTCCAAATCAGTTCATTTTTTCCATACTTTTTGGCCAATGCCATAGCATCATATATGTGGCCTAAGCCAGCGTTGTAGGATGCTAAAATGAAGTTTAGTCTTTCTTGTTTGTTTGGAACCATATTGAAGCTACGGTCAGTTGCCTGTATATACTTGATGGCGGCTTTAATACTTTCTTCTGGATTCTGTTCCTTTCCAGGAGGTACACCCATTATTCGGGCTGTAGCAGGCATTAGCTGCATTAATCCTTTGGCTCCAGCCCACGATATTGCTGTTGTATCAAAGTTAGACTCCGTATAAGCCAATGAAGCGAGCATTCGCCAGTCCCATCCAATTTCTTTAGCATATTTTTTGAATAATTTATCGTAGTGTGATATTTTTCCTTCCTTAATAGAAAGTATAGGGGAGTGAAGTCTCATTTTGCTATTTTCAAAATAGCGTTTCATACTTGCTGTATACGCTGGAGACTTTAAGTTTGTTTGATTCCATTTGTTGGCCGCATCGGCTAGTAAGGGAGTCTCTTTTCTTACAGCCCATGAAGAGCGTTGGTCAAAACTAATTGAGAGATTTATATTTAAATTAGGATAGTACGTCTTGTTTAGTTTTGCGACATCATCATCAGCGACAGTATATGGTATTCTCCCTTGAGCTACTTGTGCAATTAAATCTTCGGTAGTTATACTGTCACCTTCTATTTCATGAATTTTAATGCCGCCTCCTAATTCGTTATTCAAATTAACCAAGCGGTTGTAGTATTTTCCAGGTTTGGCGTAGACGTCTTTACCCACAAGTTCTGTTACATCTTTTATTGGTTTAAATTTGCTACTCTGTTGTTGTATTATGACTTGATGAGTAATAACATCTTCTCCGCAGTAAAGCAGGCTATCTTTCCATTTTTTTGTAGCAGGGAGATTATAAGCGATTATATCTCCCTCTCCAGCTAGTAATTTACGAATTAATTCATCTGTATTTTTAGCTACTTCTATTCGTAACTTTACTCCTAAGCTCTTAGCAAATTGTTCACTAAGTTCGTATTGAAACCCCATTTCCTGCCCACGGTAAATGAAATATGAGGTGGAACTATAAAGTGTCAATACGACTAATTCTCCACTATCTTTAATTTGTTGTAAATCTCTTACTACATCATTCTTTGTGTGATGATGTTTATTTATACAGCTTAAAAGGCTACCTATCAAAAATAACGAAAAGCCTATAAACAGTACGTTAACTTTAACTTTGGCATTCTTCATTCTTCATTTTTCAAGTGCTTTTTTATGTACATCGTTAGGATATTAATAGCAACGTCATTGCTACCTCCTTCAGGAACGATAAGATCAGCATATCGCTTGCACGGTTCTATAAATTGCAGGTGCATAGGTTTTAATACTCTTGTATAACGCTCCATTACAGCTTCTGCAGTTCTTCCTCGTTCTATGACATCCCTTTGAATTACACGTATCAATCTTTCGTCTGGGTCCGCATCCACAAAAATTTTAAGATCCATCATATTGCGCAATTTTTTGTCGCACAAAGCAAGAATACCTTCAATAATAACAACTTCACGCGGTTCAATGTGAATAGTTTCTGGTTGACGAGTACATGTTAAATAGGAATAGGTGGGTTGCTCAATGCATTTTCCTTCTTTCAGCATCATTATATGCTTGGAAAGTAAACTCCACTCAAATGCGTCTGGGTGATCAAAATTAATATTTTGACGTTCTTCAACGGGGATATGACTGCTGTCTTTGTAGTATGAATCCTGAGGTAATAATACAACCTCTTCTACTGGAAGACTCTCTATTATTTTTCGTACAACGGTGGTCTTTCCAGAGCCAGTTCCACCTGCAATTCCTATTATTAACATCTCTTTATAGTATTTTTAGAACCAAATAGCGTACTTTTGCATTAGTAATCTATTGCATTGACAAGACAAATATAGAAACAATTCATTAAAATAACAACGTAATGGTAAAACACATTGTATTATTTAAGTTAAAAGACGAAGTTTCTGAAGCGGAGAAGATATTAGTTATGAACAAATTCAAAGAAGCTATTGAAGCTCTTCCGGTTAAAATTTCAGTTATTCGTAAAATTGAAGTGGGTTTGAATGTAAATTTAGGAGAATCTTGGCATATAGCTCTAAATAGTGAGTTTGATACCCTGGATGATGTGAAAATCTATGCAGCTCACCCTGATCATGTTGTAGCTGGAAAAATTTTGGCTGATGTAAAAGAGAGTCGTGCTTGCGTAGACTATGAATTATAACTATAAAATGAAAAAAATGAAGAAGATTATTTCTTTCTTACTTTTGAGTCTTGCGGTATATACCTTGCAAGCCCAAATTAAAGAGCCAGTTAAGTTTAAGACGGAATTTACCCCCCTTTCTGATACCGAAGGTGAGATTATATTTACGGCTACAATAGATAATGGTTGGCATGTTTATTCTACTGACCTTGGGGATGGCGGTCCTATTTCTGCGACTTTTAATGTAGATAAAAAGTCGGGTGTTGAATTGGTTGGAAAACTTAAACCAGTTGGGCAAGAAGTAGCAACTTTCGATAAATTGTTTGAGATGAAAGTTCGTTATTTCAAAGATAAAGCTAAGTTTATTCAAAAAGTGAAGTTTTCCGGTGGCGTTTATTCTATTGAAGGTTATTTAGAATATGGAGCTTGTGATGATGAGAGTTGTCTTCCTCCAACAGAAGTCCCATTTAAGTTTTCTGGTACTTCAAAAGCAACAGTTAATGTTCCTGTAAAAGATAAAGCTGAAGAGAAAATAGAAGAAAAAAGTAACGGAATTGTGACTTTACCTCAAGATTCTTCTTCATTTAACGAACAGTCATTATCTAAAAGTGGAGCTCAATCTGTAGTTTCTTCAGCAGATCTTTGGCGTCCTGTAATTAGTGAGTTACAAGCGTTGGGCGACGAGCATACTTCAAACGATATGTCTTGGATTTACATCTTTGTCACAGGATTTCTAGGTGGACTTCTAGCTTTATTTACTCCCTGCGTTTGGCCGATTATTCCGATGACTGTGAGTTTCTTTTTAAAACGTAATAAGGATAAAAAGAAAGGCATTCGCGATGCATGGACATACGGTGCTTCTATAGTGGTTATATATGTTGCATTAGGATTGGCAATAACTTTAATTTTTGGTGCGAGTGCACTTAATGCTTTATCTACGAATGCTATTTTTAATATTCTATTCTTTTTAATGTTGGTGATTTTTGCAGCTTCATTTTTGGGTGCATTCGAGATTAGATTGCCATCAAAATGGGGAAATGCAGTAGATAGCAAGGCTGAGTCAACCACAGGTTTGCTGAGCATCTTTTTAATGGCCTTTACGCTATCTTTAGTGTCTTTTTCCTGCACAGGTCCTATTATAGGGTTCTTATTGGTACAGGTTTCTACAACTGGAAGTGTAGTAGCCCCAGCTATTGGTATGCTAGGTTTTGCTATTGCATTAGCACTTCCATTTACGTTGTTTGCTTTGTTTCCATCATTGTTAAAATCTATGCCTAAATCAGGAGGCTGGATGAATGTGATTAAGGTTACTTTGGGATTTCTGGAATTAGCGTTTGCACTAAAGTTCTTATCTGTAGCTGATCTTGCTTATGGCTGGAGATTACTTGATCGTGAAACTTTCCTAGCGTTGTGGATTGTTCTTTTTGCTTTGCTTGGATTTTATTTGCTTGGAAAGATTAAATTCTTGCATGATGATGATGACAATAAAGTTGGAGTAACTCGTTTCTTTATGGCACTTGTTTCTTTGTCATTTGCCGTTTATATGATTCCAGGATTATGGGGAGCACCATTGAAAGCTGTTAGTGCTTTTGCTCCTCCTATGCATACTCAAGATTTTAATTTGTATAACAATGAAGTGCATGCTAGGTTCGATGACTACGAATTAGGAATGGAATATGCGCGTCAGAATGGAAAACCAGTGATGATTGATTTTACAGGTTATGGTTGTGTCAATTGTAGAAAAATGGAAGCAGCTGTATGGACTGACACGAAAGTAGGCGATTTAATCAATAATGATTATGTATTAATTACTCTTTATGTTGATAATAAAACACCTTTAGCAGAACCTGTTAAAATTATGGAGAATGGGAATGAACGTACATTGCGTACTATTGGTGATAAATGGAGTTATTTACAGCGTGTTAAATTTGGAGCTAATGCTCAACCTTTCTATGTTTTGCTCGATAATCAAGGCATTCCTTTAAATAAATCTTATGCTTATGATGAAAATATTCCTAAGTATATTGATTTCTTGAAAACTGGTCTTGAAAATTATAGCAAGGTTAGGTAAAAATTAAGGAAGCTAACAGATAGGGACGACTACAAGAATAATAGTTTATACTGGAAAGTTTTCTTCGCTTATTTAGTTACTAAAAATTATCGGCATATATCCATTGTAACTCTTGGGATATATGCCGTTTTATTTGATAAATTAGAACTAAAATATCTATATTAGTTTCTATAATTTTTTCTTCTTTATATAATAATGTGTACTTTATTTTGTGTGCTTTTTTATTCTTTTGTTTAATTTGTTGTTTATCTGATGTTTATGAAAATATTTGTATGTTTTCTGATTTTTTTTTTCTTGTTTAAAATTTAACGATATATCTTTGTACTTGATATTCAAATTTGAATGTTGAAATTATTGATTTAACAATGATAACATCCTTTTTTTTTAACCTACATATTTCTAGGCTATAGTTTTCTTTTATGTTATTATATCTGCTAGATAAATGATTCCTATCAATTTTAAATTAATTGAAACAAATAATGTTATGATTAAAATTGAGAGAAGAGTAGTATCATGTCTTTGCTTTCTTGTACTAACAACAGCTTGTGTAAACACATCTTTAAGAGATGAAAATTTGAGTGATAGCGACAGTGTCCCTTTAGTGTTTACTGGTGACATAAAAACCTTGACTCATACTCGTATGGCGGGTAATGCATTTGAAGAAAATGATAAAGTAGGTTTGTTTGCTTTGGCGGGTTCAAGTACTATGACAGAAGAACGATATGTCGATAATTTATGCTTTGTCCGCAACTCATCTGGGCTTTTTGAAACAACGAATCCGATTTATTATCCTGATGACGATACCCACTTACATTTAATTAGCTACTATCCATATGATGAGGAGGGTGTAGCAATGGGGAAGAGTGCAATACCTGTAGGGGTTAATGTAGATCAAAGCCTGCCTACAAATTATTCATTATCAGATTTTCTTGTTGCTTCTCAGGATGTTGAAGCTGCGCCAAAGGAGCCCATTACTTTAAATTATGATCACAAATTTTTTAAATTGAGAGTTGCTATAACTAGGAATGAGGGTGAAAATATTGATGAACTTTTGCAGGGTGATCCTAAACTAACGATTTGTGGGTTTTATAATAAAGCTATGTACGACTTTCAGACGGATACTTATTTTGGCTATACCAATGAATCACAAATACGACCTGCTGGACATTGGAAAATTGAAGGTCAAAGATTAGTAGGAAAAGATGTTATACTTGTACCTCAAGAGACAACTTTAAATTATCAATATATTGTGTTGGAAATAGGAGGAAAGTCATATATTAGTTCCCTACCATCTTCGCTTCAGTTGCAGAGTGGTAAGCAACAAGAGTTAGAAATTTTATTTGTACCTAGTGAAGATGTTTTGATAAGCAAGCTTAATGGGGAAATAAATGATTGGAGTGATGGAGGAACAGGTCAATCAGGCACTGAAGTTTTTCATAACTACGTAGATGTTTCAAAATTAGATTTTGGCTATACAAATGTTTATAAGGTTTTAAGTGGCGGAAAACAAGTTGCTGAAATTTGCAAAGAGTATTTAGAAACACCTGATTTATCATCACAAGCAATCGTTGCTTATCCTATGAAAGAGAATCTTAGCGTTGATTTGTCACATGGTGTCGTTGTAGAACTTCTAGGACATCAAGAGAAGATTCATGGTGGGATAGCTTCATGGAACGAAGAAAATGACAGTTTAGTCTATACTCCTGGAAATCAAGCAGCGAAAACTAAAATTTATTTTCTTTCAAATGGCGAAATTTCGTTGACAATGCCTGATGAAATGTTATCGGTTATGCCACTGGGTGATATTTTACGTGATGTCCGTGGAGGAACGATTCATAATTATCCTATTGTTAAGATTGGGACTCAGTATTGGATGTCAAGCAACTTGGCCGCTTCATCATATATAGATGGCTCTTCAATTCCGAAATTAGAAATAATGAATGATGGTGCTACAGGATATTTATTATCACAAAATGGTGACGGTTATTATTATTATAGCTTTGAGACAATTGCACGCAATATTTTATTGCCTGCAGGTTGGGGTATTCCTGTATGGAATGATTGGAATTTATTAAAAAAGTATCTCAATAACGATGCTTCGTTATTAAAATCAGGAAGTTGGTCCGCAATAACTTCAGGTACGGGATCCATTGTTGGAGCTGCTACCAATCAGACTGGATTTAATGCTGCTCCCATTGGTATGTATGTTGGGCAATATCAGTCAGATTATGTT
Organism: Bacteroidota bacterium; assembly: GCA_023426145.1. Classification (GTDB taxonomy): domain Bacteria; phylum Bacteroidota; class Bacteroidia; order Bacteroidales; family Bacteroidaceae; genus Bacteroides. The sequence continues at coordinate 12,255 of JAFABG010000034.1, forward strand.
GGAAAATATGTCTCATACTGGACCTTGAATGATACTGAAACTAATGCAGCCGAAAAAAACTTTTTATTGCGAAGTGATAAAAATGAAATAGATGTAGGAGCAACAGGTGTGGACAAAGCTTATGCTATTCGTTGCATAAGAAAGTAAAGTGTTGAAACAGCTGTATTCCCTTATATTTTTCTTATATTTGATGAGTAAAATAAAACAATGATTATGAAAAAGATAATTAATCCATGGAAAGGAATGAAAGGATACAACTGTTTTGGTTGTGCACCCGATAATGAATCTGGAGTTAAAATGGAGTTTTATGAGGATAATGATGAGATTGTTAGTATTTGGAAACCCCGCCAGCAATTTCAGGGTTGGATCGATACACTTCATGGAGGTATTCAAGCTGTACTTTTAGATGAAATTTGTGCTTGGGTAGTGTTACGTAAGTTGCAAACGACAGGGGTAACTTCAAAGATGGAGACTCGATATCGGAAACCGGTAGATACAAAAGATTCTTATGTTGTACTACGTGCTTCAATAAAGGAATGTAAACGAAACCTTGTAATAATTGAGGCTAGACTTTATAATAATATTGGTGAATTATGCACTGAAGCTATTTGTACATACTTTACATTTCCTCAAGATAAAGCAAAAAAGGAGATGAATTTCTTGCAATGTGATGTTGAATCAGAGGAGATTCTTTCTTTAATTTGAAATTAAAAATGAACTTTTAGTGATAAATGTTTGGTCGTTTCGAACGAATGGTTTATTTTTGTCGCATAAAACATTAGAATATGAAATATACAGCAGTACATCATCATCATCATTTTCCTGACGAAAAACTCGGTGGGCGTGATTGATGTTGTGTATACTCTATAACGATAACGAAGGCTTGCCGAACAGGGCAAGCCTTTTTTTGTTCTTTCAAATAAGTTTTAATTGTAAAATATAATATTATGTTAAGAATTGCAGTACAGGCCAAAGGGCGCCTTTTTGAGGAAACAATGGCACTTTTAGGAGAGTCAGACATTAAAATAAGCACAACTAAACGTACTTTGTTGGTGCAGTCTTCTAATTTTCCAATTGAAGTTCTTTTTCTTCGTGATGATGATATTCCTCAGACAGTCGCTACAGGTGTGGCAGATTTGGGTATTGTTGGAGAAAATGAGTTTATGGAGAAAGCAGAAGACGCAGAAATTGTGAAACGATTGGGCTTTAGTAAATGCCGTTTGTCATTGGCGATGCCTAAAGATGTTGAATATCCCGGTTTATCTTGGTTCGAGGGAAAGAAAATAGCCACTTCATATCCGGTTATTTTACGTAATTTTCTCAAAGCAAATCATGTAAATGCTGAGATACATGTCATAACAGGTTCTGTAGAAGTTTCTCCTGGTATTGGACTTGCAGATGCAATTTTTGATATTGTAAGTTCAGGTTCTACTTTGGTTAGTAATCGTCTGAAGGAAGTAGAAGTGATTATGAAGTCAGAGGCACTGCTGATTGGGAATAAAAATATGACAGAGGAGAAAAAAGAAGTTTTGGAAGAGCTCCTATTCAGAATGAATGCTGTGAAGACTGCTGAGGATAAAAAATACGTATTAATGAACGCACCTAAAGATAAGTTGGATGAGATCATTGCAGTATTACCTGGAATGAAGAGTCCTACTATAATGCCTCTGGCACAAGAAGGATGGTGTTCTGTCCATACTGTGCTTGACGAGAAACGCTTTTGGGAGATTATAGGAAAACTAAAAGCAATGGGAGCGGAAGGTATTTTGGTTTTACCAATTGAAAAAATGATTATATAATCTATGAAAATAATTAAATACCCTTCACGGGAAGATTGGGGAGGTATTCTAAAGCGCCCAGCATTAAATACTGAAAATCTGTTTGATACAGTTCGTGAAATAATAAATACAGTTAGGGCAGAAGGGGATAAAGCAGTTTTAGAATTTGAGGCTACTTTTGATAAAGTTGTATTGTCAAGTCTTGCAGTAACAAGTGAGGAAATTAAGAGAGCTGAGGTGTTGATCAGTGATGAACTTAAGTCTGCCATAAAATTAGCAAAAACAAACATTGAAACTTTTCATTCATCTCAACGTTTTGTTGGTAAGAAGGTAAATACGATGACTGGAGTTACTTGTTGGCAAAAAGCAGTAGGTATTGAAAAGGTTGGGCTATATATCCCGGGTGGAACTGCTCCATTGTTTTCCACTGTATTGATGCTGGCAGTACCTGCTAAAATAGCCAATTGCAAAGAAATCGTGTTATGTACACCGCCAGATAAAAACGGTGATATAGATCCTGCTATTCTTTATGCTGCTCAATTAGCTGGTGTCAGTAAGATTTTTAAAGTCGGAGGTGTACAAGCTATTGCCGCTATGGCATATGGAACAGAAAGTATTTCTAAAGTATATAAAATATTTGGTCCTGGAAATCAATATGTAACTGCTGCCAAGCAATTGGTTAGTCTGCGTGATGTGGCTATTGATATGCCTGCTGGCCCTTCTGAAGTTGAAGTATTAGCAGACGCTTCAGCTAATCCCGTTTTTGTAGCGGCTGATCTTTTGTCGCAAGCAGAACATGGAGTTGATAGCCAAGCGATGTTGATTACTACTTCTGAAACTCTTCAGGCAGAGGTCTTGACGGAACTAAATCGGCAACTTGCTGATCTTCCACGTAGAGATATTGCAGCTAAGTCTTTGGAAAATAGTAAGCTTATTTTAGTGAAAGATATGGATGAAGCTTTGGCGATGACGAATGAATATGCTCCAGAACATTTAATTATAGAGACGGCTAATTATATAGAAATAGCTGATAAAGTAACGAATGCTGGTTCTGTGTTTCTGGGTCCACTTACTCCAGAAAGTGCAGGAGACTACGCTTCTGGAACTAATCATACTTTACCAACTAACGGTTATGCTAAAGCATATAGTGGAGTAAGTCTAGATAGTTTTATACGTAAAATCACTTTCCAAGAGATTTTGCCTGATGGTATAAAAGCTATTGGTTCTGCTATTGAAGTGATGGCTGCCAATGAACATTTAGACGCTCATAAAAATGCAGTTACAGTACGATTAAAAACATTGAAATGAAAACATTACAAGAACTTACTCGCCCAAATATTTGGAAGTTAAAACCTTACTCTTCAGCTCGCGATGAATATAAGGGTGCTGTTGCATCTGTCTTTCTTGATGCAAATGAGAATCCTTATAATATGCCTCATAATAGGTATCCAGATCCCATGCAATGGGAGCTAAAAACACTGTTAGCTAAAATAAAAAATGTCTCACCTCAGCACATATTCTTAGGAAACGGTAGCGATGAAGCCATTGATCTTGTGATTCGTGCATTCTGCGAACCTGGAAAAGATAATATTGTTGCTATTGATCCTACCTATGGAATGTATCAGGTTTGTGCAGACGTTAATGCGGTCGAATATCGCAAGGTTTTGTTAGATGATAATTTTCAGTTCTCAGCTGATAAACTATTGGCAACAACTGACGAGCATACAAAACTCATTTTTTTATGTTCTCCCAATAATCCTACAGGAAACAATCTATTACGTTCTGAAATAGAAAAGGTTCTTCAAGATTTTGATGGACTTGTTATTTTAGACGAAGCTTATAATGATTTCTCAGATGCACCATCTTTTCTTCAGAATTTAGATCACTATCCCAATTTAGTCATCTTTCAAACTTTTTCAAAAGCTTGGGGGTGTGCTGCTATTCGTCTAGGAATGGCTTTTGCTTCGCAAGAAATTATTGGAATTTTGAGTAAAATAAAATACCCCTATAATGTAAATCAATTAACTCAGCAGCAAGCTACAGCTATGTTGCATCGATATTATGAGATAGAGCGTTGGATTAAAACGTTGAAAGAAGAGCGGGATTACTTGGAAGAAGAATTCGCAAAGTTATCATGCACCGTTAAAATATATCCTACTGATGCAAATTTCTTCTTGGCTAAAGTTACAGATGCAGTGAAGATCTATAATTATCTAGTAGGTGAAGGCATAATTGTACGTAATCGGCACTCTATTTCCCTTTGTTGTAATTGTATTCGAGTGACTGTAGGTACTAGAGTAGAGAATAATTCTTTAATAGCCGCACTTAAGAAATATAAAGAATAGATTATGAAGAAAAAAATATTATTTATAGATCGAGATGGGACATTGGTTATTGAGCCTCCTGTCGATTATCAGCTTGATTCGTTGGATAAATTAGAATTCTATCCAAAAGTGTTCCGCAATCTTTCGTTTGTACGGAGTAAACTTGATTTTGAGTTTGTCATGGTAACAAATCAAGATGGATTGGGTACATCTTCATTCCCTGAAGATACATTTTGGCCAGCCCATCAACTCATGTTGAAAACCTTTGCCGGGGAAGGCATTACGTTTGATGATGTTTTAATTGATCGAAGTTTTCCTGAAGAGAATGCGCCGACTCGCAAGCCGTGTACTGGAATGCTTGAGAAATACATTGATAATCCTGAATACGACTTGCCGGGTAGTTTTGTTATTGGTGATCGTCCTACAGATGTTGAATTGGCTAAAAACTTAGGTTGTCGTGCTATATATTTACAGGATACAATGATAGGTTTGGAACAAAAAGGATTAGAAGATGTATGTGTGCTTGTAACAACGGACTGGGATCGCATTGCTGAATTTCTTTTTGCTGGAGAGAGAAAAGCGGTAGTACATAGACAGACTAAAGAGACTGATATTTATGTAGGCCTCAATCTTGATGGAGATGGAACTTGTAAAATATCTACTGGACTAGGTTTCTTTGATCACATGCTGGAACAGATAGGAAAGCATTCTGGAGTAGATTTAACTATTCAAGTAAAAGGAGATTTAGAAGTTGACGAACACCATACAATTGAAGATACCGCTATTGCTTTGGGGGAATGTATTTATCAAGCCCTGGGGAATAAACGCGGAATTGAACGCTATGGTTATGCGTTACCTATGGATGATTGTTTATGTCAAGTATGTCTCGATTTTGGAGGCCGTCCTTGGCTGGTTTGGGATGCCGAATTTAAACGTGAAAAAATAGGAGAGATGCCTACGGAAATGTTCCTCCATTTTTTCAAATCTCTTAGTGATGCTGCTAAAATGAACCTAAATATTAAGGCTGAAGGAAAAAATGAACACCATAAGATAGAAGGTATATTTAAAGCACTTGCCCGAGCACTAAAGATGGCTTTAAAGAGAGATATTTATCATTTCGAATTACCATCTAGTAAAGGGGTATTATAGCTTATATTCGCCTATATTAATGCCTATTCATGCAGGGACTTCTGCATGAATAGGCATATTACTTAAAGTTTAGCAATTTATAAACTTTCAATTTCCTTCATCCAAACTGCTGAACTAGCATCACTCGGCATTCTCCAATCTCCTCTTGGGCTTATTGAAATACTACCGACTTTTGGCCCGTCAGGCAAACAAGACCTTTTAAATTGCTGGTTAAAGAACCGTCGAAAGAAAGTCGAGATCCATTTTTTTATTGTCTCTTCAGTATATTGATTTTTAAAAGCAATAGTAGCTAAATAATAAATCTTACTTGGCCTAAACCCAAAGCGTAAAAAATAGTAGAGGAAAAAGTCGTGCAATTCATATGGTCCCACTAAATCTTCTGTTTTTTGCTTTATTTCTCCATTTTCATCAGCTGGTATAAGTTCCGGGCTTATAGGGGTATCTACTATATCAAGTAAAGTAGATTTTGCATGTTCGTCAATACCATTCTCTGCTACCCATTTGACTAGGTGCTTAACAAGTGTTTTGGGAATACTTCCGTTTACTCCATACATTGACATATGGTCACCATTATAAGTAGCCCATCCCAATGCTAATTCGGAAAGATCACCGGTACCGATCACCATACCTGAAGTTTGGTTGGCCACATCCATTAAAACTTGGGTACGTTCGCGAGCCTGTGAATTTTCATAAGTTACGTCATGCACTTCAATGTCGTGTCCGATATCTTTAAAATGCTGTATGCATGCCTCTTTAATACTAATCTCCCTGATTGAAACTCCCAGAGATTTCATTAAATCTATAGCGTTATTATAAGTTCTGTCGGTAGTCCCAAATCCAGGCATCGTTATCCCTAATATGCCACTTCGGGAAAGGCCTAATTTGTCGAATGTTTTAATGCATACAAGCAAGGCGAGTGTCGAGTCTAATCCGCCAGAAATTCCGATTACTGCAGTTTTAGCTCTCGTGTGTACCAATCTCTGAGCCAATCCAGCCATTTGAATAGAGAACACTTCTTCACAATGCTTGTCTAATTCAGCTCCTTGTGGAACAAATGGACGACTATTGATTTTTCGGGTCAAAGAAATAGATTTATTTTTAATAAGTTCTGTAGAAATCGACTTTGCTTTTTCTCCTTCTAGGTGCCCTTGACTTGCTGCAAATGTAGTATTGATTCGGCGTTCAGCTCGTAATCTCTCAACGTCTATTTCGCTGATAATTAGTTGCTCATTTATGCTAAATCGTTCGCTATGAGCGAGTAGTGTTCCGTTTTCATAAATCAATCCGTTTCCAGCAAAAACAACATCGGTGGAAGATTCACCAAAGCCGCAAGACGAAAAAACATACCCTGCTATGCAGCGAGCTGATTGCTGACTGAGCAGTGAACAGAGGTAATTGTGTTTGCCTATTCCTTCGTTATCAGCCGACATATTAAATATAATTTCAGCACCTTGAAGTGCCAATGAAGAACTTGGCGGAATTGTAGCCCATACATCTTCGCAGATTTCCACTCCAAATGTGGTGTCAGAAGTCTCAAAAAGGAGGTTCGCTCCTATAGGGATTATTTGTCCACAAAGTCGTATTGAGTTCTGATTTAGCTCAAAAGCAGAAGTAAACCAACGTTGTTCGTAAAACTCTTTATAATTTGGTAAAAACGTTTTTGCTACAACACCTAATATCTTTCCTTTTTGAATTACAATAGCAGCATTGATTACTGTAGAGTTCACTACTACTGGCATACCAAGAATAGAGATAATGTCGAGCTGGCGAGTATTATTAAGTATTTGGATTAATCCTAGTTCAGCTTCTTCAAGTAGAATCTGTTGCCCGAATAAATCACCACAGGTATATCCAGTAATACTCATTTCTGGGAATATAATGATTTGCACTCCTTTTCCTTCGGCAATTGCAATCTGGTTCTCAATTCTTGCTACATTGAATTTGCAGTCTGCCACTCTAACATGTGGTACAGCAGCAGCTACTTTTACGAATCCGTAATTCATCTTATACCTTATTTATAATAATGGATACAAAAATAGGAAATAGTTTTGGAATATTATCTTTGTCTTATATGAATCATTAATTCGATACTTCTTTTATTCTAAAATAATAAGAGAAAAAATGTCGATTTTATTTGCAAATATAATCTAAGATTTTTATATTTGCATCAGATTTATAATTGTAATGATTACAATATTGAAAAACAGTATCTTATGAAGTCGTATGAACAATTGTTGAAATATAATATTAAGCCTTCCATGCAGCGAATTGCTATTATGGAATATTTGATGGAACATCCAGTTCATCCATCGGCTGATGATATTTATACAGCATTATCTCCTTCGATGCCAACCCTTTCTAAGACTACTGTCTATAATACATTAAAATTATTTTCGGAACAAGGTGCGGCTTTAATGCTGACAATAGATGAGAAGAATACTAATTTTGATGCTGATACGTCTATTCATTCGCATTTTTTATGCAAGCGTTGCGGGCATATTTATGATTTGAAAACTCCAGAAGCGATGAAAAAGGTAGAAGAGCAGGATCTGGATGGACACATGGTTTCAGAAGTTCATTATTATTATAAGGGTATATGTAAAGAATGTTTGATAAACAAAGATATCTATTGACTAATTAATTTAAAATTGAGAAGAAAATGAAAAAATTTAGATGTACTGTATGTGGTTACGTTCATGAAGGTGATGCAGCTCCTGAGAAATGTCCTTTGTGTAAAGCTCCTGCTAGCAAATTTGTAGAAGTTATAGAAGCTGAAGGTGGTGCTTTGACTTTTGCTGACGAACATGTGATTGGTGTAGCAAAAGGTTGTGACGAAGAAATGATTAAGGATCTTAACAATCACTTTATGGGTGAATGTACTGAAGTCGGTATGTATTTAGCTATGAGTCGTCAAGCTGATCGTGAAGGTTATCCTGAAGTAGCTGAAGCTTTTAAACGTTATGCTTGGGAAGAAGCTGAACATGCTTCAAGATTTGCAGAACTTTTGGGTGACTGTGTTTGGGATACTAAAACTAACTTGCAGAAGCGTAAAGATGCTGAACAAGGTGCATGCGAAGATAAAAAACGTATTGCAACTCGTGCAAAGGCTTTGAATTTAGATGCTATTCATGACACTGTACATGAAATGTGCAAAGATGAAGCTCGTCACGGTAAAGGTTTTGAAGGCTTGTATAATCGTTATTTCGGAGATAAGAAATAATAAAAGCTTATAAATTACTTTTAAAAGGTCTGTATTCTTAGTTGAATACAGACCTTTGTTTTATATTTGCCTATGAACTTCTAAAAAATATAGTTATGAAAAGAGTGCATCTATTTTTTATGCTTATAGCATTATCTGTAGCGACTTTTGCGGCGGATAGAGTTGTTAAACTGCCAAAACCAAATTTGAATAGAGCAGGTACGGTTATGAAAGCTTTGTCAGAAAGACATTCTTCTAGAGAATATTCAGCAAAAAAAATGAGTCTTTCTGATTTATCTGATTTGTTATGGGCAGCTAATGGGATTAACCGCCCAGCAGAAGGGAAACGAACAGCTCCATCTGCCCTAAATAAGCAGGATATTGATGTGTATGTAATTTTGTCTGACGCAAGCTACATATATGATGCTAAAAATCATCAGCTAAATCTTGTAGTTCAAGGCGATTATAGGAACATTGTTGCTGGAGCACAAGATTATGTGAAAAAATCACCTGTAGTTTTAGTGCTTGTAAGCGATATCTCTCGTTTTGGTGATTCAAAGAAAGTGCAAAATCAGTTATTAGGAGCTATGGATGCTGGTATTGTTTCGCAGAATATTTCAGTCTTCTGTGCATCAGCTAAGTTAGCTACAGTTCCACGGGCTTCAATGAATGCTGAAGGGCTAAAGAAAGTTCTTAAATTGAAGGGTACCCAACTACCTATGATGAATCACCCTGTTGGATATTTTAATAACTGAGATGTCTAATTCGAAAAAAACATGGTTACACCCTTCAGTTAAGATAGTGTAACTATGTTAATTTGATAGTTACACTCTTTTGATTCGATAGTGTAACTATCTTTTTTATTTCTTTTTCAACAGAAAATCATCGATCGCTTTCTTGTAGGTTTCTTTATCAGCCGCACCACGAATGAATTGAGGTTCTCCTTCCATAGGAATAAACACAAACAACGGAATACTTGTAGCGTTGAACAAAGCAGCCAATTCTTTTTGTTTATCTACATTTACTTTATAAATCACAATTTTTCCTGCATATTCTTTAGCCAGTTCTTTCATAATAGGAGCTACTTGGCGACATGGAGCACACCAATCGGCGTATAGGTCAATGATGACAGGTTTGTTTCCTTTATATTTCCATTCTTTAGACTTTTCATAGTCGAAAACCTTACTCAGAAATATTTCTTTGTCCATAACAACAACTTCACCACTATTTGCTGTTTTTTTGTCTTTTTGATCAGATTTAGCCTTGTGATTAGAAGCGTATCCAATAGCACTTATCATAACAAGGGTAATCATCATAAATAATTTCTTCATTGGCTACCTTTTTTATGCATAATTTTGCTCAATGATCCCTTTTAATTCATTACTTTGAATGACCCCTGAGTGTCGCCAAATTGTTTTTCCATTCTTGAATAAGATGAAGGTCGGAACCGCTTGTATACGATACTTTGTAGCAAGATCTTCATGTTGGTCAACATCGATTTTAGCGATGCGCGCTTTGTCACCTACTAAAGTTTTCACTTCTTCGAGAATAGGTTTCATTGTTTTACATGGTCCACACCATTCTGCAAAAAAGTCTACTAAAACCGGTATTGGTGACTGTATTAAATCTTCAAATTTTTCCATGTCATTTCCTTTCTTCAATTTAAATATCAGTCATTTATGACTGTAATTCTGTTTTTTATTTCATTAATATAACGAGGTAAACTTGTATTTTGTTCATAAAATAGTAATTGATGAGTCATATTAATGTAATCCGCAATAGGGATATTTGCATAACGAAAACAAATAAATAAGAAATAAACTAATAATAATAGGCTTATGAAATTTTTATTTATTGTGCAAGGAGAAGGTAGAGGACATTTAACTCAAGCAATTACTCTCGAAGAAATGTTGCTACGCAATGGACATGAAGTGGTGGAAGTTCTAGTTGGAGAAAGTTCTTATCGTACGTTGCCTGGATTTTTTAATAGGAATATGCAGGCACCGGTAAAACGTTTTATTAGTCCGAATTTTCTGCCTACTCCAGATAACAAACGAGCTAATCTTAAAAAATCTATAGCTTACAATATACTGCGCTTGCCTGAATATTTTCGTAGTATGTCTTATATTAATCAGCGGATTAAGGAAACAGGGGCGGAAGTTGTGATTAACTTCTACGAACTTCTCACTGGACTCACCTACGCATTCTTTCGCCCCTCCGTTCCTTATGTCTGTATTGGGCATCAATATTTATTTCTTCATCAAGATTTTGAATTTCCTGAAAAAAGTACTTTTCAATTGTTTATGCTTCGTGTTTTTACCCGAATGACTGCTTTAAAAGCATCAAAGAAGTTGGCATTATCTTTTAGGAGCATGATAAGTGATGATAATCAGAAAATAGCAGTAGTACCACCATTGATTCGGCACGAGGTTACTGCGCTACAATCTGAAAAAGGGAATCATATTCTCGGTTATATGGTTAATTCTGGATTTGCTGTTGGAGTTGAAAAATTTCATCAGACGTATCCAAGAGTACCATTGAACTTCTTTTGGGATAAGCCAGATGCTGAAGAGGTAACTCGAATAGACGCGACTCTAAACTTCCATAAAATTGATGATTTTAAGTTTCTCTATGAGATGGCGCGGTGTAGAGCTTATGCTACTACTGCTGGATTTGAATCAATTTGTGAAGCTATGTATTTAGGTAAGCCTGTACTAATGGTGCCTGCTCATATTGAACAAGATTGCAATGCATATGATGCAATGAAAGCTGGTGCAGGTATTATTTGCCAAGATTTTGATTTGGAACCTTTGCTGAGTTTTGCTCGATCCTATACTCCGAATTTGGATTTTACCCGTTGGGTTAGGAGTAGTGAACGGCATATTATTATTGAACTGGAAAAACTAGCTGCATCAGAAACAGCAATTCATTCAATACCATCATTAACTAATTATTTATCAATATGAAACTGAATAAGACAGATTATGCACTTGAACGTGCATCAGATGGCGGTTATTACGCTTGGTTAACAGTGAACTTTCAATGTAATGCTTATGGAGATTCTCCAGAGGAAGCGGTGTTGAATTTACAAGAAGTAATGAGTGAGATGATTGACGAAATGTATATGGTGGAAGAATATATTTAAGAAACGGAAAAGAATGAAGAACTGGAAATATCAAATTTACCTAGTATTCTTCATTCTTTTCCGTCTTTTTATTCAATGCTCAATTCGTCAATGAGATGAGATGCACCAGCATACTTATCAATGATGAATAGAGTGTAACGAATATCTACACAAGCAGCCCGTTGAGAAGAGGGTCGGAAAGCTATGTCACCGGTCAAACCTTCATAATTGCGGTCAAAAGCTGTTCCTATTAACTGTCCTTTACCATTAAAAACAGGACTTCCTGAATTACCTCCAGTGTTATCTGTATTAACAATAAAACATACAGGCATCTCACCATCTTTCCCATATCGTCCGTAGTCTTTAGCTTGGTAAAGTGCTTTTAATTTTTTAGGAACAACGAACTCCCAATTATTAGGATCTTCTTTTTCCATCACTCCTTTGAGAGTCGTGTGTGTACTATAAATCACTCCATCGGCAGGTTCGTAAGGAAGTACTTGTCCATAACTTAAGCGTAGGGTAGAGTTAGCATCAGGGTAAATTGGTAAACCTTTATCCAATTTCATATCTATCATTCCTTTTACCCATATTTTATGAGCAGCATCATAGTTTCTATTAGCTTCATTCATGGCAATGGCTGTCCTTAAAATACCATCCGTTATTGAATATTTGAATAAGATCATCCAGTCATGTCCTAATTTGTACAAACTAGGTTTCTTGATGAATTTATCAAAATTTTCAGCTGAACCAAAAATTGAATATTTAAAGCAGGCATCAACAAAAGCATCAATGTTTCCCTTGAAACGAGAATTGATTATCTCAAAAATATTAATTCGTTGTTCGTCGGGGATGTATTGAGCATAGGTTTTTAGCATAGCTTTGGTTACCATTCGCTCCACTTCGGGATAGGGTATAGAGTTAAAGTATTTTTCACCGGCTTCTTTTAAGTTTTCAATAGCTGCTTGCATTTGCTCTTTATCTTTATCTTTAGATTTAAGAGCCGCAACCATTTCAGTTGTAGTCGGAAGGCGCATACAATCGAGCGCTGTTACAAGTGCTTCGTTTATAGCTTGCTGATGGTACAGTGCATCATGGCGGTGAGCGACAATTGATCGTATCTCGTCAAATGCCTTTTGATAAGAATTATCACCTTTTTTACGTCCACGCGCTAATAATTGCTCTTGTTGCTTTCGTTTTGTATCAAGTACTTTAAGACGAATCAATCCTTCATTCATGCCAATCGCATTCTTCCAGTAATTAGCAGACGAAGCGTATTTACTAGCATAATGTATTCGAACAGCTGGATCTTTGAGCATTTGTTCCATTAGTACTTTTTGGCGTGTACCCCGAACGTGTTGGCGCATAAAGTTAGTAGTCTTCATACGTTCTTCAACTTCGTCCGAAATCATGTAGCGCCAATTGCGTCCTGGGAAGCCCATGACAAAAGTGAAATCGCCTTCTTGAACGCCAGCAATACTAATTTTTAGATGATTCTTAACTTGTAAGGGTACATTGTCTTTTGAATAGGCAGCGGGTTTTCCATGTTTATCCCCATAAATGCGGAATAAAGAGAAATCTCCAGTATGGCGTGGCCACATCCAATTATCTGTGTCGGCTCCAAATTTTCCAATAGATGAAGGAGGGGCACCTACCAAACGAATATCACTATATACTGTTTTAATGAAAAGATAATATTTATTACCGCCGTAAAATGCTTTAAGCTCAAGTTTAGTTGCAGGGGTAATTTCTATATTTTCGTCTTTAGCAAAACGTTCTGCTACCTTGTTTAAATAAGTGGGAGATAAATAGTTAGTACCATTTGGATCTTCATCTTTTTTTAGTTGCTCTGTTACATAACTGGTCACATCAAGGATGCGATCAATAAAGGTTACAGTTAATCCCGGTGTGGGCAGTTCTGCATCTCTATTCATGGCCCAAAAGCCATCAGTAAGATAATCGTGATCCACATTACTGTGTTGTTGGATAGATCCATATCCACAGTGGTGGTTCGTAAGTATCAATCCTTCTGAAGAAATCACCTCGCCAGTGCAACCACCACCGAAATGTACTACGGCATCTTTCAGTGAGATGCCGTTTGCATTATAAACTTCTTCAATTGGAATTTCTAGTCCTAATTCACGCATGGCAGCAGCATTTTGAGCTTTTAAGTCAGTCAACATCCACATTCCTTCATCGGCGTGGATGCTTAAAGCTGCTATCGAGAATAGAGTAAAAAGTATTTGTTTCTTCATTTATTCAACAATAGTCATTTCGTTAATTAGATGGCTACAATTCCCTAGTTTCTCTAGAATAAACAGTACGTATCGAATATCTAAATTGATACAACGTTGTAGGTTGTTGTCAAAATTAATATCACCGCTGAGTGATTCCCAATTTCCATCGAATGCACATCCGATAAGTTCACCATTTTCATTGAGTACAGGGCTACCTGAGTTTCCGCCAGTAATGTCATTAGTTGAGAGGAAGCAAACAGGCATGTCACCATTGGGTAATGCATATCGACCGTAATCTTTCTTTTCAATTAATTCTTTTAGTTTAGTAGGTACAACAAATTCTCTATCTTCCGGATTTTCTTTTTCAAGAATACCTTTGGTCGTTGTGTAGTATTTATAGTTCACGCCATCTTTTGGGCTATATGGCTTAACATTACCGTATGTCAATCTTAATGTGAAATTTGCATCTGGATAAGATGGGACTGGTAATTTCATTTCACCTAGTCCGCGAATATATGTTTTATGTAGCAAGGCTAGTTCATCATCCATTCCTTCAGATTGGTCGATTAGCTTCTTATATAAGTCAAATTTAGATTTGGTGTATTGAAGTGATAAATCTTCATCGATAGCTTTTACAGTTGGCTTTCTCAGGAATCTATCTAAATTCGCTTGGTTTGCTAAGATTGACTTGTCGTACATGTCATCAACAAATTTATCATAATCCCCTTTATACTTTTGATCGATTACTTTGTAAATAGTAGGGCGTTGATCTGCAGGAACCATTTCAGCATAAAGCGGTAGCAAAACCTTCGCTACTTTGCGGTCTACCTCATGATCATAGTCTTTGTTGTGGATTTTATTAAAAGTTTCTTTTAGTCCATCTAAACGAACTGTAATTAGTGAGTCGTTCTTCTCAACTAAAGCTTCCCGAGTTTTGTCCATCGTTATGTTGCCAAATTCTATGGCACCAAAGAAAACTTCACTTAAACATGTCAATTGATAGTTGAGTGGTGCAGTTTGTGCTACCAATTCATCTATTTTTTTTATAACATTATTATATTCTGTGTTGTTTTGTTTTTGCGCGAACTCTGCAAATTTACTTTCATTTTCAGCCTTTGTTCCCAATACATTATTATCAATAATTGCTTTGTTCATGCCAATTGAGTTCTTCCAATAGTTGCTTGAACCTGCATACTTATTAGCATATTGAATACGGATTTTGTCGCTAGCATTCATCACTTCTTTTAGTACATTGAGGCGTGCGCCACGAATTCGAATGCGTGGTGCATTGATAGACTCCATGCGTTCTTTCACTTCTGATACAGTGAGGTATCTACTAGTTCTTCCAGGGAATCCCATAATCATTGCATAATCTCCTTCTTTAAGCCCTTTGATAGAGATCGAAAGATGTTTCTTGGTCTTTAAAGGTTGATTATTCACATTGTATTCAGCTGGTTCTCCATTTGCATCTGCATAAATGCGGAACATAGAAAAATCACCAGTATGTCTTGGCCACATCCAATTATCGGTTTCTCCTCCGAATTTACCGACTGAAGAAGGAGGGGCTGCAACCATTCGTATATCTGAATAAATTTTTTTGTAGAATAAGTAGAATTTGTTGCCTGCATAGAAAGGCAAGGCCTGAGCAACAATTCCTTTTTTCCCTTTTAGATCGCTTTTATTGTATAGTTCTTTTGCTAATTTATTCAGAAAATTGCTGGAGAAAGATTGAGCCTCTGTAATTTCTTTAGCGGCCACTTTGCTATTTACAATATCCGTAATATCTTCTATACGTTCTATGAATGTAAATTTTAACCCCGGGGTAGGTAGCTCTTTATTTCTCGAGGTTGCCCAAAAACCATCAGTTAGGTAATCGTGCTCCACGCTACTATGCTGTTGAATTGAACCATACCCGCAATGATGGTTGGTTAGGATTAAGCCTTCTGATGAAATAATTTCTCCAGTGCATCCTCCACCAAATATACCTACAGCATCTTTCAGAGAGACACCATTGGGATTATATAAGTCCTGAGCATCTAGTTTTAACCCTTGTTTTTTCATCATATCTATAGAATGTTGTTGTTGCATCAACTGCAATAACCACATACCTTCATCCGCTTTAGCGGAGTATACTATTAGCATAGTGAACACTAATAAGTAAAGTCTTATTCTATTCATTGTAACGATAATAATTAAAATTTTGATATTAATTTTCTATTTATAATTTTCCGTTTTTTATGGCATTCATGATATTTGCAGGTGCTCTTTCATTCATAAGTTCTTGTTTCATGAAATCCATATATGGAGCAGCATGTTTAAAGAATTGATGATAGCCTTTGCATAAGTAATTTAGTCCAGATTCACCATCTTGAGTTTTGCTAAAACGATTTTTAGGGCATTCACCATTGCATGCGAATAAAAAATCGCATTCTTTGCATTGTGTGGGAAGTGATTTATATTTCATCGCTCCGAAGTCTTGTTGCTGTTCACCATACATCATCTTAACAAGGGATTGACTATATATATTCCCTAGTTTATATTTTGGAAATACAAAATGGTCACAAGAATAAATATCGCCGTTAAATTCCATTACACCTGCATGCCCGCAACTTTTCGCCATCGTACATACTCCAGGCTCTTCACCCATCCAATTGGCAAGTGTTGAATCAAATAGTTGGATATAATAGTGGCCTACATCTTTTTTGACCCACTCGTCAAATATAGTACATAGAAAATTTCCCCATTGTTCTGGACTAATTGAAAAGTCAGCTAAAGTTAGTTCATTTTCTTCCGAATCAAGGGACGCTATTTGTCGTTTGTTTGCGTGTGCAATCTGTCTTTCAACAATTGGTGTGAATTGGATATAATGACAATCTATTGCTTTGAAAAAATTGTAAAAATCAAGGGGGTAATCTGCATTGAAATCATTGACAACAGCCATCGCATTCCATTCAACGCCATGTTTCTTTAGCAAATTGATTCCTTGAATAACTTTAATAAACGATGGCTTTCCTATTTTGTTTTTACGATATTCATCATGAAATTCCTGTGGTCCGTCAATCGAAACACCTACTAACCAATGATTTTCATAGAAAAAATTGCACCATTCATCTGTGAGAAGTATTCCATTAGTTTGAATGCAGTTATCAACTGTTCGTCCCTGTGCATATTTTTTTTGAAGTTCAACGGCTTTTTTGTAAAAGGAGAGGGGCCGCATCAATGCTTCTCCGCCATGCCATGTGAATAATACATGAGACAGAGTTTGAGAATTGATGTATTCTTCAACAAACTTTTCAAGCAACTCATCGCTCATTACATGTTTAGGATTGTCTTTATAAAGACCAGTTTTGTCTAAATAGTAACAATACTCACACGCAAGATTGCAAATTGCTCCAACAGGCTTTAACATAACATAAAGCGGTTTGGCAAAAGGTGCATAAGTTGTTGTATCCATGAGTGCAAATTTAAATAAACTAAATGAAAAAGATGATTATTAACTTCTCTTTATAAGGATTATTAAAGAAAATACTCTTACAAGCTTTAAATATTGATAAAATGTTTTCTTTAAGTCCGAATCAATTGTAACTTTGCCTTCGGAATTTAATGAAACAATGAATGAATAGAATTTTGTCTTTGTTATTTTTGCTTCTTTTATTAGCTTCTTGCACGCCTACGTACAAGATAGATGGAGCTATTACCGCGAATGGTTTAGATGGAAAAATGTTGTATCTTAAGATATTACGAGATGGAAAGTGGGTTAAATTAGACTCTGCTGAAGTTGTTCATGATGGATTTTCAATGAAAGGGAAAGTTGATTCTGTACAAATGGTTACTCTATACTTAGATGATCAGGGTATTATGCCCATTGTGCTGGAAAAGGGTAAAATAGCTATTACTGTTAGCGATACAGAATTAAATGCTGTAGGTACTCCTTTGAATAAAGAACTGTATGGATTTATAGCAAAAAAGAATGAAATGGAGGAGCATATCAGTGATTTGGAAAGAAAAGAAACCCGTATGGTTATGGATGGTGCAGATATAGATGCGGTTCATAAACAATTGCTTCTTGAGGGAGATTCTTTGGCGGAAGCTATGAATCAGTATGTAAAAACTTTTATCTCTGATAATTATGAAAATGTTCTAGGTCCAAATGTCTTTATGATGTTATGTAGCTCGTTGCCATATCCTGTGATGACCCCTCAAATTGACGAAATAATAAAGGATGCTCCATATTCATTTAAAAATAATAAGATCGTTAGAGAGTTCTTAACGAAGGCAAAAGAGAATATGCAATTAATTGAAGAGCATCAAAGAATGCAACAAAATGTAGATTCTAAGAAATAGATATTCAGTTTTTTGTGTATTTTTGCACAAAAATCGAAATATGATGAAAGCTTTCTATACTGTTCGCATTATTTTTTTTCTATTCTGTTTAAGCTTAATTGTTGCTTGTCATCATGATTCTGATATTGTGAGCTTGACTTTCTCTAGAGCAGAAAAGTACATGGAAGACAAGCCTGATAGCTCTCTTATCTTGTTAAAATCAATTCGTAATCCTGAACTTTTAAGAGGGGAGCTTCAAGCAGGTTACGCTTTATTGATGACACAGGCACTATGTAGGAATGAGGTTAAGATTAACTCTGATTCATTGATATCTATTGCTGTGAATTATTTTACAATCGATCAAAGATCTCCATTGATGTGCGCAAAATCACTATATTATCATGGAAAAGTAATGATGGATCTTGATAGAGAAGAAGAGGCTTTAAAATCGTTGCTTTCTGCAAGAGATATTTACGAAAGATTACAAAATACCAAAATGTTAGGAGCAATTGCTGAAGCAATTGGACTTGTTAATAGAAAACAAGATTTATATGATGATGCTCTTGTTAAATTTAGAGAGGCTTTGTCTATTTATACTCAATCGAATGATTCTATTGCTATTATAACTGGTAATCTAAATATTGCTAGAGTCTTTTTATTTAAATCGAAGTGGGATAGCTGTACATTTTATTATAATCGTGCATTAGATATTGCCACTCGTAAGAATTATGTTTCGCAAACTACAATATTACATGAGTTAGGTATCTTATACCGTTCTATGCAAGATTTTCCAAAGGCTGAGCGCTATTTTCTGACTGCCTATGGTCAAGAAAAAAATCTAGAGAAGAAGTATATGGAATGTTTATCCCTAGGCTATTTGTACTTGCAAATGGAGAAAAACGTTGATGCTCGTAAATTCTTAGAAATGAGTACTAAATCATCTAGGTCATATACGAAAATTAGTGCTTACGATTGTCTGTGTTATCTAGAAAAGAGTACGAATAATTTTGAAAAAGCACTTATGTATCATGAATTGTCTGATTCAATAACGACTCATGTGGAAGAGCTTAGTTCTCGTGAATTAATAGTTAGCTTGCAAAAAAAATATGAGAATGAGAAACTCCAAAAAGATAATCTTAGAATGAAAATTCGATATACTAATTTTATACTTTGGGGCGCTATTGCATTTCTTGTCGTTGCTGCTTTCATGTGTTATTATTATTATAAGAACCGTAATAATAAAAAGAAGATACTTGAGATTGAATGTCAGATTAGAGATAATGAAGCTGAAATAGAACGCTATCAGCAAGAAATTGAAGATATACAACCATTTAAAGATCAACTATTAAAAGGAAATCTAATGTTAGAGGAGACTCGGACAAAGGTTGGTGAGCTTAATGGAAAGATTGTTTTATTGACGATGCAAAATAAAACATTGACCGAGCACTTGAAGGAATTGGGAGGTGGATTGAATGTCGGTGTTTCCTCTGATTTATATATCCCTGCGTTTAGACTCTTATTAGCTATAAAGGAAGGAACTTTGCGAGGGAAACTTTCAAATGAGGAACGTCAGAAGCTATTTAGTTTGTTTGATTTGATCTATAGGAATTATGTTAGCCGATTATTAGAAATAGCTCCTTCATTAACGAAACATGATTTGGAAATATGCTGTTTTTTAAAATTTGGTCTTAGTCATGAAGAATTAAGTCGCCTATTTCATACAACTCCAGATTCTGTAACTAAGGCAAAAAGCCGGTTAAAAGGGCGTTTAGGCATTCCTCCGCAAGATGATTTAGATACTTTCTTGAAAAATTTTTGAGAAATAAAAAATGAAATGTCCGGGTAAATGTTTTTAATGCATTTTTTAATATGTTGAATGTTAGATGTTTAACTGTTTTGTCTGCTTGTAGATTTGTCCGGGTTGTTTTTTTTGTTTTTCCAAATACATGCTGTACTTTTGGCATAGGAAAAAAGCAACTTAGTTATGGAGGCACGATTTATTTTATCTTTCCTTATTGCAATCTTTATTTCTGGGAATAATATGCAGGCTACTGAGCAAATAAATGAAGTGGATTTGAGACTCCCTATTATATTGAAGGGGGAAGTTCCAACTATTACAACTACGAGATCTGCATTAGAAATACCTATTTATGCTTTTCTGTCAACAGATGATAAGACAGTAGATATTACATTCACTGCTCCAATCGGTGAAGTGAAAATATTAGTCGACGGTCATGAAATTGAAACTTGCCAGGTGTCAGTTGTAGGTCAAACGACTTCATTCTCTATTAATGGTTGGGCACCAGGTGTCTATAAATTAGAGTTTATAACCGCTTCGGGTGGGTATGTATATGGTGAATTTGTGATAGAATAGGATACAACTTTATATAGTTAGCCTTAATCTATCTATAATATAAGAAAATGCAAATGACTTCTGACGGATCATCAGATTTCTACAGAAAATAGAGATTTTTTGATTTTAATGATCATTGCATGAAAACTGGTTAGGTGTGTGGGGGTGCGTGAGCATCTCCACATTTTTTTGTATGTCCAAGGCAATGATATCTTATTCTTTTGTTAATCTTGATCTTCGTTTCTTACCATCCCTTTGTGTTTATCTGGAAGAGCGCTTTCAACTGCGTAATAAGCTTCATTCATTGTTGATTTAATATTATCCATTCCTTTCCCTTTAGGAGGTATAGGATCATGTATCGTTAAAATCATACGGTGACGATGAATCCATTTTCCAGTACGAGGCAGTATTTCGAAAGATCCATCTATCGTTATTGGTACAACCGCTAGTTGTAAATCATCGGCTAATTGAAATGCTCCTTTCTTAAAGTATCCCATATGTCCAGTAAAAGTGCGTGCTCCTTCAGGAAAAACAACTAAAGATACGCCATCTTTAAGTGAACTCTTGGCTTGGAGAATCGTTTCCATGACTTTTCTTGGACCTGAGCGGTCTACAAAAATATGTCCCGCACTTTCGCATGCTTTGCCAACAAAAGGTAATTTTCTGAGACTTTTTTTCATCATCCATTTGAAATTTCGGCCTATAAATCCATAAATTAGGAAAATGTCAAATGATCCTTGATGATTGGGAACAAATATATAAGACGTTTTTTTGTGCAATTTTTCACGTCCACGAACTCGTACTGGGATGAGTAAAAAAATACAGATTAATTGTGACCAAATTTTTCCTGGGTAATACCCCCAAAAGTGGGCTCCTCCCAATAGTGATCCTAAGATTGTGATCAATGCAGTCAGAATGGTCAATACCAATAAAATAGGTAGTGCAATGCAAATCTGATAAATATAGTATAATATCTTCATTGGGCTAGATTTTTTATGAATACAAAGATACACGTTTATCGGTAAAAAATAAAGTTGAATGTTATTTTATCTTTTTGATTGTATTATTTTTGTATTTTACTACAATGTGAATTATAGAATATGATACGTATATTACATACTGCGGATTGGCATTTGGGGCAGACATTCTTTGGTTATGATCGTACTGAAGAGCATGCTCATTTTTTAGATTGGTTAGCTAATACAATTCAGTTACATGAGATTGATGTCTTAATTATTGCTGGTGATGTGTTTGATGTTTCTAATCCATCAGCTGCATCTCAACACATGTATTATGAATTTATTTATAAGGTAACAGTAGATAATCCCAATCTACAAATTGTTATTGTGGCTGGAAACCATGATTCTGCGGCTCGTCTGGAAGCTCCTTTGCCTTTGTTGCAGACAATGAGAACCGAGGTTAGAGGGGTGGTTCGAAGATTAGATAATGGTGATATTGATTATAGCTATTTGACGATTGAACTGAGAAATCGTTATCAAGAAGTTGAGGCTTTTTGCATGGCAGTTCCATTTCTTAGACAAGGAGATTATCCAGTAGTACAGAGTGAGAGCAATCCCTATATGGAGGGAGTTAGAGAACTTTATAAGCAACTTTTGCAGCATGTGTGGAAGCAAAAAAAAGAGGATCAAGCTGTAATTGCTATCGGACATTTACAGGCTACGGGCTCAGAAATTGCAGAGAAAGACTATAGTGAACGAACTGTAATTGGTGGATTAGAGTGTGTTTCTCCTGATACTTTTTCCGATAAGATAGCTTACACGGCTTTGGGGCATATCCATAAGTCTCAACGGGTATCTAAGAGAGAGAATGTAAGATATGCTGGGAGTCCGATCCCAATGTCTTTTTCTGAAAAGTATTATCATCATGGTGTAGTGATGGTGACTTTGGATAAAGGCAGCACTCTGGACATTCAGCGGCTTGAATATGCCGATTGTATCCCGTTAGTTAGTGTACCTGAGCATGGTGCTACTTCGCCTCAAGAAGTGATTGACTTATTGGATAAGTTGCCCGATTCAGTTGAAATCTCTCCATTTCTTGAAGTGGCAGTGCTACTAAAAGAACCTGAGCCCATGCTTAGGCAAGAAATCGAAGAAGCATTGATCGATAAAAATTATCGCTTAGCGCGTATTGTTTCTAATTATCTTGAAGATAACAACAAGAATGAATTTGATGCCAACGGTTACAAGGAAGGTGGGCTTCATGAATTGTCTCCATTACAGATTGCTCAGTCTGCATTTACCAATGTATATAAGGTTGATATGCCTATTGAGTTAATGAATTTGTTTCAAGAAGCATATACTGAAGCTATGCGTAAAGAAGAAGAACTATGAAAATATTAGCCGTTCGTTTGAAAAATTTGACTTCCATAGAAGGAAGTGTTGAGATCGATTTTACAGTTGAACCTTTGCGCTCGAGTGGTATATTTGCTATATCTGGCCCAACAGGGGCAGGTAAATCAACGATATTAGATGCATTGTGTTTGGCGTTATACGATAAAGCACCTCGTTTTGCTGCATCGGTTGAAAATGTAAATTTGGTGGATGTCGGGGAAAACCAGGTGAACCAATCTGATGTCAGGAATTTGCTTCGTCGTGGTGCGACCGATGGTTATGCAGAAGTAGATTTCTTGGGTGTTGATGAACATCGCTATCGTTCTCGTTGGTCGGTCAGACGAACACGTTATAAGATTGAAGGCTCTTTGCAGCCTCAGGTGTTAGAAGTGAAAGACTTAGATGCTGATAAGGAGTTCCAAGGTACAAAGAAAGAACTTTTAAACCAGCTCGTGGAGACGATCGGACTTACGTATGAACAATTTACTAGGACAGTGTTATTGGCTCAAAATGATTTTGCAACCTTTCTGAAGTCTAAAGGGGCTATGAAAGCAGAATTGTTGGAAAAATTAACAGGAACTGGCATTTATTCTCGAATATCCCAAGAAGTGTTTCTTAAAAACAAATCAATGCAGGAAGAAGTTACTCTAATTCAGAATAAGATCAATGTAATTGAGGTTTTACCCGAAGAAACTTGTTTGAAAATGCTCGAAGAGAAAGAACAACTTCTGATTGAGCGTACAAAAGGAATTGAACAGTTGGCAGATTTTAATGCTCAATTGAATTTTGTTCGTTCTTTAAATTTGCAGGAGAAAATTTGGGAGACGAAAAAGAAGGAAGAACGCGAACTTGTCGATAAAAATAAACATTTGCGTGATGCGCTTAGCGTTCAGGAAGAGGGATTTGCTCATTTTAAAGCGCAATGGGAAGCTATACAACCTGATTTGAAGAAGGCTAGAGAACTAGATGTACAAATTCAATCGCAACAGGTAGCTCATCAGCAAGCTCAAGAGATATATGTAGCAACTTGTAGTCAGGTGTCTGAACAAGAGAAAAGAGTTGGTCGTATCACTAATGAATTGAATCAGTCATATAATTCTTTGAATCGTCTATTAAATAGAATGGATGCTTCCCCTCTTGATTTAGAACAAACTGAAACTATTCTGCAGGAGAGAGAAACAGTGCTTAAACAACAAACGATTCAGCATGAGAATTATAAGGTAAAATTGGATTCTTTTGGTTATCTAGCTTTGGTTGAAGAACAGAGTAAATTGCAGCAAGAGCTGAGCCGCCTACAGATGATAAAAAAAGTATCTGAAACGCAAAAGCAGGCTAAAATAGAAATTGCTAAATTAGAAAAAGAGATTGCTACTTGTGCGCGTGAGTTTGCTCAGCAAGAAGCAGTAGTTAAGCAACTTCAAAAATTATATGATCATGCACGGATGGCTATGGGGAAAGATGTGAGTACTTTGCGACAACACTTACAAGATGGTGAAGCTTGCCCAGTTTGTGGTAGCACAGTACACCCTTATCACGATGGACATCAAGTCGTGGATGTTCTATTTCAGAAGATGGAACAGGAATATAATTCAGCTATGACCCTTTATCAGCAGTTGAACAATAGAAATGTAGCTTTGACCCGTGATTTAAAGTATCAGAAGAAAATAGAGGCTGATATGCAGGAGCAATTATTCAATCTATTACAACAAGGAGATCCTGCTTGGCTTGAAGAAGTTTCAATACAAAATCGGTTATTAGAATTGGCTGAACGTATTTTATCTTATCGCAATTTGTATACAGAATGGCAAAAAGAGGATGATGAAATAAAATCGTTGCGCAATTATTGCGAAGTATTACGTGAAAATGTTGGTCAATGTCGGTTGATCACTCAAAAGATTTTGGGTGCTCGTGAACAATTGACGATTTTGCAGAAGGCTGCTTCGAACGAAAAACAGCGTTTTGAGATGGTGGATAAGTCTTTAATAGCACTTAAGCAACAACGTTCTGGGCTCCTGAAGGGTAAAAGTGCTGATGAGGCAGAAAAAGCTGTGATGCGAAGAGAGGAAGAACTAAATTTGGCTTTGGATCGTGTTCGTAAAGAGATGGAAGTGGGAGATAAGCTTTTATCTGGAGTACAAGGGGAATTGAAACAATTGGAAGCCACCTTAGACGAGCTGAGGAAACAATATAATAAAATTGAAAAACCTGATCAGCTTTCTCTGATGATTGCTACTCAACAAGAAAAGAATCTTGGTGTTGAGCGTGCTATTTCTCTTATAGAAACCCGTTTACTACAGCAGGACAAAAATAAAGATGCCATAAGTTTGTTAACCAATGAGTTGCGTGAGAGACAGGTTGATGCTGAACAATGGGCGAAATTGAATAAATTGATTGGAAGTGCCGATGGATCGAAGTTTAAAATTATCGCACAGAGCTATACATTGAATCTCTTGCTTTTGCATGCAAATCAACACTTGACTTATCTTTCAAGGAGATATAAGTTACAACAAGTGCCTGGGACGTTAGCTTTGCAGGTAGTCGATTGCGATATGTGTGATGAAGTGCGCACAGTCTATTCCCTTTCAGGCGGCGAATCCTTTTTGATTTCGTTAGCATTGGCTTTAGGTTTGTCTTCTCTTTCAAGTAATAATTTAAAGGTAGAATCTCTTTTTATTGATGAGGGCTTTGGTTCGTTAGATGCAGCAAGTTTGCGTACAGCGATGGAAGCTTTAGAACAGTTGCAGATGCAGGGGCGGAAAATAGGTGTCATTTCGCATGTTCAAGAAATGAGTGAACGTATCACGGTTCAGGTTCAAGTACATAAAAAAGTCAATGGAAAGAGTGCTATTAGTATTGTGGGGTGATGAAAATTAATCGATGCTTAATAATAAAATGAAAGGTCGAGCAATCTCAATAAAGAGTGAGACGCTCGACCATTCATTTACTATGTAAAATATACGTTAGATCAATTCATTTAATTCGGCTAGGTTTTTCTTTATTTCTTGAATCCGATTTAAGAATTTCTTTCGATAGATCCAGAGAATTAAAACGAGACCTCCTCCCCAAAGTAGTACAAAGAGTGAAATCATTCCGATTCCATATTGCCAAATTTGCCAGTAAATAAATGATAGTGCTGCTAATACTAATAGAAAGATCGTGGCAATGATTCGTTCTTGAATAACCCATTGGTGAATACGGTTAACACGTTTAATGACCTCCACTAGTGGCATTTCGTCAACCTTAGTGTGTTGCAGAAAACGTGTAGTGAAGATATCCCACACAAAAGCTGGAATCCATGTTAATAGAATAATGATATAGATCGGGTTTAGCCTTCCATGCATTATGATTTCCGCTAAAAACAACACTAATATGGGTAGCGAAATCAGGATGAGTTTAATGTTTAGTCGGGCAATAGCATGGATACCTTTATTGGTGTGTTGCAGTAATTGCCCCAGCTCTTCTTCTTTGATGAGTTCTTTATCTTTCAAGTGCTCATCGAAGGCATTCCATGATTTTTTTAATTCTTCCAGTTCCATATAATATTACTCCTTTTTCATTTTCTTTAATCGATCCTTGATTCTGCTTAATTTCGTGGCTACATTGGTTATAGTTAGCCCAGTGATTTCTGCAATTTCTTCGTAACTTTTATCTTCAAGATATAGCAGAATGAGAGATTTGTCGAGTTGCCCTAGTTGATTGATCATTTGATACAATTGTTTCAACATATCATGCATTGGATCGTGTCCTTCTGCTACCCATTCTGTAGCAGGGGTGAGTGAAACGATTTCCGGTACATTCTTTTCTTTGCGGAAAAAACTGATACAAGTGTTCAAAGCAATGCGATAGATCCATGTGGATATTTTGCATTCCTGTCTAAACTTAGGATAGGCTCTCCATAGATTGAGTACTACATCTTGATAGAGGTCATGAAGGGGTGCATTAGGGTTAGCGTACAAATAACACACTTTGTAGATCACCCGTTCATATTCCCGGATGACCGACATAAAATCTTGTTCTATAGTGCTATTTTCCTCTGATGTACTTTGTCTCATGAAACAAGCAGTTACTTTTCTAGTTAGTTAGTCGTGCTGTAAGGAGAAAAATCACAAGAAAATAAAAAAATTATTGAAGGTTAGCGGCCAAAAACTTACGGATTTCCTCTTTTGTTTTTCCTCGGCGTCGGGTATAATCTTCTAATTGATCGTCTCCGATTTTACCAACAGAAAAATATTCAGCAGCGGGGTGGCCAAACATGAGTCCACATACTGACGCGTGAGGATACATAGCTCCATTTTCGGTGAGCGAAATGCCTATTTGCTTCATGTCAAGCAATTCATCTAATAAGAAATTGATGGATTGATCGGGGAGAGAAGGATAGCCTACAGCCGGTCGGATGCCTTGATATTTTTCTACTAAAAGATCAGGGATTGCTAAGTTCTCGTCTTTTGCATATCCCCAAGCTTCTTTACGTACATATTCGTGCATTTTTTCGGTGGCCGCTTCTGCTAAACGGTCAGAGAGGGTTTGTACAAGAAGATGTTTATAGGGATCTTGCTCGAAGAGTCCTTCCATGTCTGCATCAATTGAAGAGGCAAATACACCTATGGTATCTGGTATACCGGAAGATAATGGGCGAATATAGTCACTTAAGCAGAGGAAAGGGCTGCCATCTTTTTTAGGTGTTTGCTGGCGCAGCAAAGGAAAAAAAAGAGTTTCACCGTTTTCTTTTTCAATCCTCATATTATCTCCGTCTGAATTCGCCTTACAAAGTCTAAACATAGTTTTGACTTCATAATCTCGATCAAGCAGATCGATCATTCGATTGGCTTCTTTAAACAGTTGCATAGCTTCGGAAGCTTTGCTACGATCTTCTTCAGGGAAAGTAGTGAGCCAAGAAGCACGACAAACATCACATCCGTGAATGTTAGCGATAGCTGCAAAACGAGGTTGAAATCCCCAAGCATGGAAAAAGTATATCCAATTAATGTAGGGGGCAACATTATGGATCTTATAGGTTAATGTCATTGTGCAAAATTGTTATTAGCGTTCAAATTTAAGTTCTTGTCCTCTATACTTTTCGTCAAGAGTACCGTTGTTAAATAACAAATAACCGTTTGCAAATGTTTTTTCTACTTTCCAATGAAATGTTCGTCCTTCAAGTGGGCTCCACTTACATTTACTAATAATACAGTCTGTAGTCACAGTCCATTCACTATTAGGCCGTACGAGAACAAGATCTGCTTGGTATCCTTTACGGATGAATCCGCGATGATGAATTTGGTAAATCTGAGCAGGAGCATGAGCCATTTTCTCGACTACTTTTTCAATGCTGAAAATGCCTTTTTCAACTAGTTCAAGCATGCTAACCAATGAGAATTGTATTGTAGGCATTCCTGAAGCTGCTTTGAAAGCACCTCCTTCTTTTTCACTAAGTAGGTGTGGAGCATGATCGGTAGCAATGGCATCAATTAACCCGTTGTTTACTGCCTCTTGTAAGGCTGAACGGTCATTAGCAGTTTTGATGGCAGGGTTACATTTTATTCTTGTTCCCAATGTCGCATAGTCTTCTTCCGAGAAGATTAGATGCGATACACAGGCTTCGGCTGTGATTCGTTTCTCTGCTAGAGGGGCTTTAGAAAACAAGCTCAGTTCTTTTGCAGTTGAGATGTGCATGATGTGCAATCGGGCGTTGGTTTCAAGAGCTAGCTGCACCGCCAATTCGGAAGAACGGAAGCAAGCCTCTTCAGAGCGAATGATAGGATGAAGAGAAAGAGGTGCATCATCACCATATTCTTGCTTATATTTCTCAGTGTTCTCTTTGATGGTTCCCTGATCTTCGCAATGGGCTGCAATGGGTAGATCAGTGCCTCCGAAGATGTTTCGTAAACTAGCTGTGCGGTCAACTAACATATTCCCTGTACTGGAACCCATGAAAAGCTTAATTCCACAGATTCTTGTTTTATCCAATTGGTCGAACTGTGTGTAGTTGCTATTAGTTGCTCCGAAATAGCAGGAGAAATTTACAACTGATTTTTCTGCAAGTAAATCCAGCTTTAGATAAAGAGCTTCTAACGAGGTGGTTTGTGGATTAGTGTTCGGCATATCCATGATAGAAGTGACACCTCCAGCAGCAGCAGCAAGACTTTCGGTGGTGATGTCTGCCTTATGAGTTAGCCCAGGATCACGAAAATGAACGTGCTCGTCAATAGCTCCCGGTAAGAGATAACATCCGGTAGCATCGATTGTTTCATCACAAGGTGTAGTCGTTTTTTGATCTCCAACGAGAATTTCGGCTATTTTTTCACCTTCAATAATCACTGAACCTTGTACTTTTCTGCCTTCATTTACTATGATAGCATTTTGTATCAGTATACGTTTCATTTCTTTTGAGGGAATTTGTGGAACCAACTATTCATTTTTAATTTAATCACACCGAAAATAGCTTCTCCGAAGATACTGCTATTCATTTTCGAAGTTCCGAGTTCTCTGTTTATAAAGATAACGGGGACTTCTATAATTTTGCACCCACATTTGTAGGCTGTAAATTTCATTTCAATTTGGAAAGCATATCCTTTAAAACGAACATGATCAAGATCTATAGTCTCGAGTGTCTGACGACGATAGCATACAAACCCCGCAGTGGTATCATGGACTGGAATGCCGGTGATAAATCGTACATATTTTGAGGCAAAATAAGACATCAAGACTCTTCCCATTGGCCAGTTCACTACATTCACACCACTTACGTAGCGAGAACCTATAGAAACATCGCCACCTTCTTCGGCACAAGCAACGTATAGCCGAGGTAAATCATTGGGGTTATGGCTGAAATCGGCATCCATTTCGAAAATATATTCGTAGGCGTTTTCCAATGCCCATTTGAATCCGGTGATGTAAGCTGTCCCTAAACCCAACTTTCCTTTACGCTCTATCATAAATAGACGCTCGGGAAACTCGGTTTGTAAGGTTTTTACGATATTAGCAGTACCGTCAGGAGAGCCATCTTCTATCACTAGAATATGAAAATCCTTTTCTAATCCGAAAACGGCACGAATAATGTTTTCTATATTTTCCCTTTCGTTATAGGTCGGGATAATAACGATGCTATCTGATAATTGCATAGAAGTCTTAATTTTCATACAAATGTAGGGCTTTTCTTTTACTAATGAATAAAACTAAGGATTATTTATTACTTTTGTAGTCGAATTTACACCCTTACTTTCACAGGTTCACCATGCATCTTTTCTGTTTGGTGTGAATCTGTGCTATTTGTGGTGGATAAATGTGGAAATCTATGACAATAACCGAACTTCAACAGCTATATGCCACGCATCCCAATACAGCCGCTATGGAACGACTATTGGGAGATGTTTCTCTTCGAACCATTTTTTGTGGAGGTTTATGTGCCTCATCCGCTTCGCTTTTCTCTTCTGTTTTAGTAAAGCAAGACTTATGTCCGTTTGTGTTTGTATTGAGTGATCTTGAAGAGGCCGGATATTTTTATCACGACCTAACACAAGTGTTGGGAGGAGAGAAAGTTCTTTTTTTTCCTTCTTCTTTTCGTAGATCCGTAAAGTATGGCCAAAAAGATGCGGCTAACGAGATTCTACGTACAGAGGTACTAAGCCGTTTACAGAAAGGTGAAACGGGACTTTGTGTCGTGACTTATCCTGATGCTTTGGCCGAGAAAGTTGTTTCGCGTAAGGAGCTGAGCGACAAAACCTTGAAACTTCGTGTTGGAGAACGAGTGGATACTACATTTATTACCGATGTGTTGCATAATTATGGTTTTGAATATGTAGATTATGTTTATGAACCTGGGCAGTATGCAGTTAGAGGAAGTATTATAGATGTTTTTTCTTTCGCGTCGGAGTATCCCTACCGAATTGACTTTTTTGGCGATGAAGTTGAAAGTATCCGTACTTTTGAAGTCGAATCGCAGTTATCCCGTGAGAAAAAGGAGGGTATCTCTATTGTTCCAGATTTAGCAGTAACTGGTGAAGTGACTACTTCTTTTCTTGATTTTATTCCGAAGGAGACTGTATTGGCTATGCGCGATTTTCTTTGGTTGCGTGAACGTATACAGACTGTACATGATGAGGCATTGACACCACAGGCTATAGCGGTGCAGGAAGCAGAAGAAAATGGTGGAATCACCTTGGAAGGTAAATTGATCGATGGAGGTGAGTTCACATTACGCGCTCTTGATTTCCGCAGAATGGAGTTTGGAAACAAACCGACTGGTACACCAGATGCGAGCATCACGTTTGCTACTTCGATGCAACCCATTTTTCATAAGAATTTCGATTTAGTGGCTGACTCCTTTAAGGACTATTTAGAACAAGGATATTCTCTTTATATCTGTAGTGATAGTGTCAAGCAAACAGATCGTATTAAAGCTATTTTTGAGGATCGTGGAGATAAGATAAAGTTCACTCCTGTAGAGCGTACCATTCACGAAGGTTTTGTCGATCGAACCTTACATCTTTGTGTTTTCACCGATCATCAGCTTTTTGATCGTTTTCATAAGTATAATCTGAAGAGCGATAAAGCGCGCTCAGGGAAGGTTGCTCTGTCTCTTAAAGAATTAAATCAGTTTACTCCTGGTGATTATGTGGTTCACACAGATCATGGTGTAGGTCGTTTTTCGGGATTAGTACGTATTCCGAATGGTGAAACTTCGCAGGAAGTGTTGAAGATTGTTTTTCAGAATGATGATGTGGTTTTTGTCTCCATTCATTCTTTGCATAAAGTCTCAAAATATAAAGGCAAAGATGGAGAGGCACCGCGATTAAATAAACTTGGAACTGGGGCTTGGGAGAAGCTAAAAGATAGGACAAAGGCGAAAATTAAAGATATTGCACGTGATCTTATTAAGCTATATTCTCAACGTCGCCAAGAAAAAGGATTTTCTTATAGTCCCGATAGCTTTTTGCAGCGTGAGTTGGAAGCTTCATTTATCTATGAAGATACCCCTGACCAGAGTAAAGCAACAGCAGATGTGAAGTCTGATATGGAGAGTGATCGTCCGATGGACCGTTTAGTGTGTGGTGATGTAGGATTTGGAAAGACGGAAGTGGCTATCCGTGCTGCTTTTAAAGCTGTAGCCGACAATAAACAAGTGGCGGTTCTCGTACCTACCACTGTTCTAGCCTATCAACATTTTCAAACGTTTCGTGAACGTTTGAAAGATTTGCCTTGTCGAGTGGAATATTTAAGCCGAGCGCGTACGGCAGCTCAATCGAAAGCCGTGCTAAAAGCTCTAAAAGAGGGTGAAGCGAGTATTTTGATTGGTACACATCGGATATTGGGAAAGGATGTTCATTTTAAGGATTTAGGTTTGCTTATTATCGACGAAGAGCAGAAGTTTGGAGTTTCGGTGAAAGAAAAGCTTCGACAGTTGAAAGTGAATGTGGATACATTAACTATGACTGCAACGCCTATTCCCCGCACACTGCAATTTTCGTTGATGGGGGCTCGTGACTTAAGTGTGATTTCGACTCCTCCTCCGAATCGTTATCCCATTCAAACAGAAGTTCATACCTTCAATGAGGAGGTCATCGCGGATGCTATTAATTTTGAAATGAGCCGTAACGGGCAAGTTTTCTTTGTCAACAATAGGATCGCTAATCTTCCGGAACTGAAAGCTATGATTGAGCGTCATATTCCCGATTGTCGTATTGCTATTGGACACGGGCAGATGGAACCAGCGCAGCTTGAGCAAATTATTTTTGATTTTGTCAATTATGACTATGATGTGCTTTTGGCCACAACGATAATTGAGAGTGGCATTGATATTCCGAATGCAAATACAATCATCATCAATCAAGCACAAAATTTTGGATTGAGTGACTTACATCAGATGCGTGGTCGAGTAGGGCGTAGTAATAAGAAAGCATTTTGTTACCTTTTAGCCCCTCCATTGAGTAGTTTGACTGCTGAAGGAAAAAGGCGACTACAAGCGATAGAAAACTTTAGCGATTTAGGTAGCGGTATTCATATCGCTATGCAAGATTTAGATATACGTGGTGCCGGCAACCTGCTTGGCGCTGAACAAAGTGGTTTTATTGCCGATTTGGGTTATGAAACCTATCAAAAGATACTTGCTGAGGCTGTTCATGAACTTAAAAATGATGAGTTTGCAGAATTGTATGCTGAAGAGATTAAGGGAGAAGGGCAAATCAGTGGAGAAGAATTTGTAGACGAATGTCAGATAGAAAGTGATCTTGAACTCTTGTTGCCAGCTACTTATGTAACGGGAAGTAGTGAACGCATGTTACTTTATCGCGAACTCGACGGACTAACGTTAGATAAAGATGTAGATGCTTTCCGAGTTCGTTTGGAAGACCGTTTCGGTCCGGTTCCCCCTGAGACACAAGAATTGCTACGTATTGTTCCACTTCGCCGCTTGGCAGCACGTTTGGGAGTTGAAAAAGTATTCTTGAAAGGTGGGCGAATGTCTCTCTTTTTCGTTTCTAATTCCGAGAGCCCATTCTATCAAAGTCAGGCATTTGGTAAGATGATAGATTATATGATGAAATACACTCGTCGCTGTGACTTACGTGATCAAAACGGAAGGCGAAGTATGTTGATTAAGGACGTCACTAATGTGGAAACAGCGGTGAGTGTGTTGCAAGAGATTGTAGCGTTGCCGGTAAAAGAGCTGGATGAACAT
Organism: Bacteroidota bacterium; assembly: GCA_023426145.1. Taxonomy (GTDB): domain Bacteria; phylum Bacteroidota; class Bacteroidia; order Bacteroidales; family Bacteroidaceae; genus Bacteroides. The sequence continues at coordinate 45,765 of JAFABG010000034.1, forward strand.
TAATTGATAGATAGTGACAGATTATCAACATAAATAAGGAAGTATAGTCTTTCCTTGCCAAGAATGAATATTGTCTTTTAGAGATGTAAAATAGAAGAAAAACAAATAGGAGCCTTAAAAGCTCCTATTTGTTTTTCTTTCCATATAATTTATCTATCAGGTCCTGTCGACCGATACGCCTTAATTCATTCAGAATATTCTTTCGTTCTTCCGGTTTATACCAAAAGAAGAATTGTCGTTGTGCTAATTTCTCTCGTTGGGTTTTGGCACTGAATACGGGCTCTAAAGTATAAGGATGGTATCCTGTATACCAAGCTTCAGTCGCTACGGTCATTGGAGTAGGAGTGAAGTCCTGTACTTGCTCCAAATGAAAGTCTAATCTTTTTGTAATAACAGCCAACTCCGCCATATCTTCTTCGTTGCAGCCGGGATGAGAAGAGATAAAGTACGGTATAAGTTGTTGACGTAAATTCTCTTCGTGATTGATTCGGTCGAATATTTTTTTGAAAGTTTCAAACTGATTGAAAGACGGTTTGCGCATGATGGATAATACCCGATCACTTGTGTGTTCGGGAGCTACCTTCAATCGTCCACTTACATGGTTGACGATTAATTCACGAGTATATTCCGCTGTACTACTGTTAGTTGCAGCATCTTTACTCTGGTGAAGTAATAAGTCGTAACGTACCCCGCTACCGATGAACGATTTTTTTATACCGGGGATTGCGTCTACTGCTTTGTAAATATCAAGTAGGGGGCGATGATTTGAATTCAGATTCGGGCAAACCTTAGGGTGAATACACGACGGGCGTTTACACTTTTTGCATATCTCTTCATCTTTTCCCTTCATCTGATACATATTGGCTGAAGGTCCACCAAGGTCACTTAAATAGCCTTTAAAGTCTGGCAATTGTATAATCTCTTTTACTTCATTTAGAATAGATTCTTTGCTTCGACTGACGATAAATTTGCCTTGATGAGCCGAAATGGTGCAGAATGCACAACCCCCAAAGCATCCTCGATGGATGTTGACCGAAAATTTAATCATGTCGTATGCCGGAATTCTTTTCCCTTTATATTTGGGATGCGGAAGTCGGGTATAGCTCAAATCGTATGAACGATCAAGCTCCTCTTGGCTCATTGGAGGGTAGGGTGGATTGACAACTACTATTTTATTCTCTACAACTTGTGTGATGCGAGCTGCCGAATATTTGTTTGACTCTTCTTCAATGTGCCTGAAATTGCTTGCTTGTTTCTTTTTATCTGATAAACATTCTTCATGCGAATATAGCTGGATGTCCGCAGGATCAGAAGTCCACTCTTTAGAGCGACAGAGATAAGCCGTTTGAGGGATGGTACCAATTATTTTTTTGAGTTCAGTACTCGTTAATGAAGCATTTTCCGTGGTAAGTAATGCCTTCATTTTCTGTGTCAACTCAATTATAGGTTTTTCTCCCATACCGTAAATAAGCAAATCTGCACCACTATCGCATAGAATACTTTTTTGAATTTTATCTTGCCAGTAGTCATAATGACTTAGGCGTCGCATGCTTGCTTCTATACTTCCTAAAATGACAGGAACATCCGGATAGAGCTTTTTTAGAGCTTGACTGTATACGATGGATGGATATTCCGGACGCATATCCGGTCGACCATCAGGTGTATAGGCATCTTCACTGCGAAGGCGCTTATTAGCAGTATATTTATTGACCATTGAGTCCATGCTTCCAGCAGAAATGCCGAAGAATAACCGAGGACGTCCCAACTTTTTAAAGTCACGTAGATCATCACGCCAATTGGGTTGAGGGATAATAGCAACTTTCAGGCCCTCTGCTTCGAGGATGCGACCGATGACAGCAGCTCCAAAGGAGGGATGGTCAACGTATGCATCGCCGCTGAAGAGAATCACATCTAATTCATTCCATCCGCGGAGTTCTACTTCTTTCTTAGTGGTGGGTAACCAATCGGTTAGTCGAAATTCTTTCATGCTGCAAAGATACGGATAATAAAAAACATCCCAATGATTTTTTAAAATCATTGGGATGTTTAATATCAATCGTTGGGAAGTTTTTTTTGAAGACTCTACATCTTTTTTTTAATCTTCTCATTGATTGTGAACTGAATTGTCATATATTCTCCATCATAGATTTCGCGAAAACCTACGCCTAGCTCTGAAAGATACTCCTTTAAATCTTGGAACGCTTCAACATGATCCATTATAATTTCGAGTGTTTCTCCTTTAGGCGTTTCATATATTCCCTTGATTGCAGGAATCAATGGGCTATAGGTAGTCGTTCCGCAGGTATCTATCGTTATCATTATTCTTCCTCCTCTTCCGAATCTTGGGAAGCAAGCCAAGTAAGATAGAGTTTAATGAGCTGTTGCAGACCGAATGCTTTCATGTTATTGTGATAAATTACATCAATGCAAAGGTCTAGCAAGTCTTTACTATCTTCTTCCTGACTAGCTATTAAAGAACGGACATTAAGTTTAAGCTTATCCAATACCTCTTCGTCGACAATGCCTGTACTATCAATGAGGTGGCGGAATAAAGCATATTTTTCTATTGTTTGGAGATTTTCGGCAGAAACTTCTATGCCACGTGTGCCGGTGGGATTTGCTTGTATATTATACATCGTTTTTTAGTTTTAAGGGTTATTACTAGGAGCAAAGATAGAATTTAAAATGAAAAACGAATAAGAAAAAAGGAATATTTTTTGTTTGCTCAGAAAGTCATATAGAGATTCACTACTTATTCAGTAGTTCGATCATAGTGAATCTCTTTATGGCTTTTCTTGGTGTGTTTATTTCTGTGTAAAGAACCCTAATATACTAGCCATGATATTGGCTCGATCGGTTTCCGATTGGATACTTTCAAACGGGAAGCCGAGTACGAAAGTGCGATAATCTACTCCCTTGTAGGCAATGCCCGCAGGTAGATTTCCATTTGTATAGGTAAATACGGGAAATGCGGGAGCCACAGGCGTTATACAATCTGGTGCAGTAACGGCATAACTCTCTTCATTGGGCAAGCGGGGGATAGTGATGCTACGTCCTAATCCATTGATTTGCCCAGACGATTTGTCAGTGAGGCTCTTAGCATAGCTATATTTTAAGATGTTTGCTGTGAATTCACGGTTCCCTTGTGTTTCGTTCATATCACTTCCTACGTAGGCTCCACTAATTAACAAATGACCTCCTGATTGACAATAGCTTGTAATCAATCGTTGCATGGCGGAAGAGAATGTTTTATAATAGAATCCAGCAGAAGGATCTTCTTTTTCGAGTCCTAAAATATAATCTATAATCGCATAATTTTCTAGCGTGACAATTCCATTTTCAACGGCCTCATCGCTGCAGGATACGAAGCTGTATTTTCCAGCAGCTTGAATGGCTTTCCCATGAATGAAGGGGTAATCGAAAGTGTTTCCTGCTATCTCTATGCCTTCAAGCTCTTTACCACTGTCGCCCAAACTTCCATCTCCTTCCTTTCCAGCTAGCTTACGTTGAAACTCTTTTTGTGTGCCGCAAAATGAACTGTTCGATAGATATGGAACGCCTAGGTCTTGATTCAAATCGAAACCGGCTTTGTCGGCTGTGTTAACAACAGCTGGTCCGCTAAGTCTATCGAATCCATTGATGATCAGTATTCTTTCACGCTCATGCTTGGCTTTGTAGGCCGAAAGTATCTCAGAAGGGAAACTTTCTCCTCCTCGGTTCACTGCTGTTATTTTATATGAATAGACCAAACCGGGTTCTATTTTAGTCGTGAAATAGGGCTTGTTGACTAACTTTCCATTATCGAATCCTCCATGTCCGATACGAGTATAAACGATATAGTCTCGTGGGCGAGCGCTTGGTTCTGTTGGGTCTTCTTCGCCTTGCCAAGTGAGATCTAATGTATTCTTCTTTTTACCGAAGTGAATTGCAAAGTTGCTCACTGGGAGAGGTTGAACTACATAGTCTTTGCCGTGCTGTGAATTTATGAATTGCAGCATGCCTTTATAAATAGCTCGTCCCACAGTGAATTTGAAATTTGGATTATGCCCTAGTTGCATGTCAGCAAAGTTTTGGTGAGAAAGCAATTCAATAATTGTTGAAGGCGTGGCCGGAAGTCGTGTTTCGCTGTAATTGCGATTCCACATGCTACGTCGAGTCCAAGACAAATTATATTGAGCGTGAATATCTTTCTGTATCTGAGTTAAAAGAAGATCGGACAGGTCGCGAGAAGCATATCGGTCGATTCCTGAATTTAATTTTCCATCATTGAAGTTGGTAGTATAAATGCCTAGTGAACCTATAATTTCATCTTCTTTACTGCATCCTGCATCACTATGGAGAGCCATTGTCATTTCTAAAGGTACTCCTAATCCTGATTGTTTTGGATTATATACTGATCCTCCCGAAAGATAGTTGATTGTATTAGAACGTGCATTGATATCGTCAATATAATCATTTTCTCCTTTCCGTCCGGCATAAACATCATAGGGCATGCCGCTCCATTGCGATGAATATCGTGTGCCTTCCAAATAGCGAGGAAGCCCACTTGTTTTCCCTCCACGAGTGATGTTACCCATTCCACCACCAAAGCGTACCGCATCAGCACAAACGACACCATGTTCGCTACTTTCATTGCTGAGGACAACCATACCATAATCATTGTTGCCTTTATCAAATTCAAATGTACCTAGATATACCCATGTGCCTCCACCTATTTTCTGGTTTACCATAAATTCGGTGACGCCTCCATTATGAAAAACTAAATATTTAGCATCACTAACACTATTGGGCAAAGTTTGATAGGCAACATAGACTGCATATTTACCTGCTTTGGGTAGTGTTGGTACCCATTCGGCAAAAGCTTGATCTTTATTCTTCTTTTTCTTCTTTTCAGCTTGAATGTAACGATAGGTCCCTTCTGTGAAGGGATTCTCACCATCTTTGTATAGTTTCCTTTTCTGTGCAAACCCTTTTCCTGAAGCTGTAGACCATTGCTCTTTTTTACTACCAACTTCCAGATATAACGAGCTATTCGAGGTATCATTATCCACTATAACCTCATTCTTTTGAGTGTCTCTTTCGCGAGGGGTGAATACGATAGCTCCCGCATTTTCAAGCATAGGTATGACGTATGGGAGTATAAAAGATTGCGTGAACAAATCTTCTGTGGTGCAGAATAAGCGTGGTCGTTGCCATTCCCAGTCATTTTTATCGTTTTTATAATAACTGCCGTGGCTTTGCCAGAGTGCAACATGACGATTTTGTAGCCCATGAGAAATTTCGTTGGGACGAGAAATGTTTTTCACCCATGGATCACCCTTATAGTCTAGGTTTACTTCCATGCGCTCTTTATCTTTTTTCTTCCCCCTATAGAAATTGGGAATCAATTCTTCAATTGGTTTCCCATCAGCGTAGATCGTGATCTGAAAATAGTTTACGGGACCTGGAAGAAGCTCTTTCATTTGATTATAGATAGTTTCGACTGTCTGAGGAAGGAAGGGTTGATAGGCAAAACTTTCGGAGGCATAGATATTAATGGTTCTATGCTGATAATCAATATCAAAACTATTTAGTTTAGGAATGCTGATTTTGGCTGTTGCGGTGTACTGGGCAAAGTATTGTGTTAACCGCTCTTTGATATTTCTTTCGATATCCTGAGCAAAAAGGAAGTTGGTACCTATAGTTAGGCATAAAAAGAATATAAGTATTTTTTTCATCATTCTGCGTTTATTTATACTGCTCTATGCGGCAGTAAAGAGGAGCTGCAAAAATAAACAAAAAAAGAGTGGGAAGTATCTAACAACCCACTCTTCTTTTCTTGTTTTATATTCTATTAAATAAGAACTTTTATTCTTATAGTGGAAGGTATTCCACGAAGGCTTCCATGGCTTCGTAAGATGCCAGTCCTAACTCATCGTATAAGGCTGCTGAAGCCCGATTTCGGTCTTCACTACGTTGCCAGAACAGACGTTCGTCATTGCCTAGGAACGGAGCACTTTCCATTTGCGATTGATGCTTCAGGATTGAATTACGTTTTGCACGAAGTTCTTCTGGGCTAATAGGTACAGCCATTTCAATATTTTCAATTTCCCATTCTGCCCATGCACCGCGATACATCCAGATGCGGCAGTCTTTGAGCCATTTAGCTCCTTCTTCTTTTTCAAGGTCAATGGCAGCAAAAACAGCGTCGGTACATACACGGTGTGTTCCGTGAGGATCGGCAAGATCTCCAGCCACAAAAATTTGGTGAGGCTTTACTTCACGTAGCAGAGCACGAACGATTTCTACATCAGCTTCACTAATCGGATTTTTCTGTATTTTACCTGTCTCATAGAAGGGTAAATCTAAGAAATGTACTCGATCTAATGGAATATTATTATATGAAGAAGCTGTACGGGCTTCACCTCTACGAATCAAGCCTTTGATAGTAAGGATGTCGCGACTGTCCATATCTCCATCTTTTTTATCCTTCAGGAACTGACGTATTTCAGCATACTTTTCGCTAATTACCAAGTCTTCACTGTTGTTAAAGATTTGATTGAAACCATTGATGAAGTGCAAAAAGCGAACGACTTCTTCATCACCCACTGCAATGTTTCCAGAAGTTTCGTAAGCAACATGAACTTCATGCTTTTGCTCAACTAAGCGACGCAATGTTCCTCCCATAGAAATCACATCATCATCGGGATGGGGAGAAAAGATAACTACACGTTTCGGGTAAGGTTTTGCACGTTCAGGGCGGTAAGTATCGTCTGCATTAGGCTTTCCACCAGGCCATCCTGTGATTGTGTGTTGCAAATCATTGAAGATCTTGATATTCACATTGTAGGCAGAACCGTATAAAGCCAAAAGCTCGCTTAGTCCATTTTCGTTATAGTCCTTGTTTGTAAGCTTCAGAATGGGTTTACCCGTCAACTGACACAGCCAAACAATGGCACTTCGGATTAATTTGTCGTTCCACTCACAAGAAGTTACTAACCAAGGACGGTGTATACGCGTCAGGTTCATAGCCGCTGAAAGATCAATAGCTACATGGGCATTGTTATGAGTTTGCAAAAAGGATGCAGGGATTGTGTCGGTGATTGAGCCTTCAACACACTCCTTAATCATTGCTGCCTTATTCTCTCCCCATGCCAATAAATAAACTTTCTTGGCTCCTAGAATGGTAGAAACTCCCATGGTTATAGAACTGATTGGAGTATTCTCTGTTGTTCCGAAAATTTTGGATGCTTCATTACGTGATGCATTATCTAATAAGATAAGGCGCGTGGTAGAATTCAAACGGGACCCCGGTTCGTTAAAAGCAATGTTTCCAACTCGGCCTATACCCAATAGTGCAACATCAATCCCTCCGAAGCTTTCAATGCGTTGTTCATACAGGCGGCAATACTCAAAGATTGTATCTTTAGCAATAGAACCATCTGGAGTGAAAACATTCTGGCTGTCAATATCAACATGATTCAATAACATCTCTTTCAAGGCATTGAAATTACTGTTAATGGCATCAGAAGACAAGGGATAGTATTCATACATGTTGAATACAATAACATTGCGAAAGCTGAGTCCTTCTTCCTTGTGCATGCGTATTAATTCAGCATACACATGGCTAGGAGAGTTTCCTCCTGCTAGTGCTAAAACACAAAACCGTCCAGCTTTTTGCTTTTCTCTGATGGTTTGTGCTATTTCACAAGCAATGTGGTTGGCACCCTCTTCGACAGACTCATAAATGTCTGTGGGGATTTTTTCGAGTCTGGTCAAGACTGATTTTTCAAATGCATTCTCCGGTCTGTAGTATTTGGGGGAGACCCTGTGGAGAGTGATTTGAGAACTAAGATTTGTTTTCATAAAGTTGTTAATTAAGTTATGTAAGATTAAAGTACTTACGACTGTATTTTCACGACAAAGATACAAAAGAAGTGCATATAAAGAACTAATTACTTCTCGGTATTGTTGTTTAGTTAAATCGTTTTTAACGTTTGTTTTACTGCAAATTTATAATCTTAAAATCATCAGTATCTTTCCATGTAGGAAACTTTTCTCTGAATTGTTGTAGGGCGGGAAGATTGATTGTAGAAGTTGTGAAGCTGTCAGCGTTATCGGGTAGTGATGCTACTTTTTTTCCAAGAGCAGAATAAATAGCACTTCCTCCATTATAGTTTAGTTGATAACCGTCTGTGCCAACTCTGTTTACTCCACATACATAGGATTGATTCTCTAATGCTCGTGCGCAAAGAAGTGTGTCCCAAACTAGGCGGCGAGAGGTCGGCCAATTAGCTACATATATCAATAAGTCATATTCATTTTTTACGTTCCTGCTCCATACAGGAAAACGGAGATCGTAACAAATCAGTAGACAAATATTCCAACCTTTATAGGGAATAATTAGGCGCTGATTGCCTGGCGAAAAATGTTCGGGTTCATTACCGATGCCGAATAGATGGCGTTTATTGTAGTAAAATTCTTCTCCTGTAGGAGTTAAAAAAAAGGCACGGTTGTAAAATTGTCCCTTATCTGTAGCTATATAGCTTCCGCAAATGGCTGTCTGATATAGATGAGCCCATTCCTTTAGCGTTGTGATTGTTTCTCCTGAATCAGGCTCAGCAAGAATATGACTTTGCATGCTAAAGCCAGTGGAGAACATTTCTGGTAAAACAACAATCTCCGTTGTTCCGCAGAGGTTTTGAAGTTTCTCACGGAGCAAACGGAGATTCTCCTGTTTGTTTTCCCAAACAATATCTGTTTGCACTATTGAAATACGAATAGAATCCATAATGCGTTTTTTAGATAAAAAATGATAGGTAATAAATAATAGGGGGCTAAACTTTTGATCAAGCTAAACTACCTTTATTATTTATTACCTATTTTAATTGTTATGCTTATAGTTCTCCAAGAGCAAAATTCTCAGGATGCTTTCCTTTAAAATCTTTGAAGTACAATTTGATTTCTCGCATATCTTTTGCTAGATCACCCGAAGGCATAATAGCTTTAGTAGAAGAAATCGTTTTTGTGCTGTAATCAATTCCAATAAGAACAATAGGCACTTGGGCTTTAGAAGCTATATAGTAAAAACCTTTTTTCCAGTTTGGGTTGGGTTTTCGAGTCCCTTCTGGTGTAATAGCCAAATGAAACTTTTTGCAATTGGCAAAATGGTGAACCATTTGGTCAACTAAGGAAGTTTTCCGTCCACGGTCAACTGGGATTCCACCTACCATCTTAAAAAGAATTCCCAATGGAAAAAAGAACCATTCTTTTTTCATCATGAAACTAGTTTTTCTACCAAGTGCTCCATAAAAAAGTTTCCCGATAAATAAGTCAAGGTTCGTGGTATGTGGAGCAGCACATACTACACATTTATCATAATTGGGAACCGTTACGTTAGTTTTCCAACCTAAAAGGCGGTAATAAATAAAGCTATAAATGGCTTTTCTCATTCTGATTATTAATTCAATTTTCCAATAGCATCAATAATCTCGTTAACTTTCGCATTGAAGTCCACACGGAACTTTTTATAAAATCCTTTTACATTACCTGGCTCAGTATGGCTGATGCGGCTGATGAATTCATCTTGCATGCAAAGAACTTCAGTCATTAGCTCATCTGCTTTAGTCTTGTCAGTTCCAGGAATAAACATGCTATTTACCAAACACTCTGTGAACAACTCTCCAGCGATATAGTTTACGTTCTTTTTTAAATCTCTTCTACTTGACATAATCTTTACGTTTAGTGGTGAATAATAAAAAATACTCGGGGTAAAGATAGGCACTTTCTTTTATTCTAGCGAATAAATGAAGTGAAAACTTGTTGGCCCATATATGATTCAAGCTTGTCTATATTCTATAAATAATATAAACAAGCTTGAATTTAAGTCTGAAATGTTGCTTTTTATTGGAGAAACTATTTATTCATTAAGAATCTGTAGAATCTCTTCGAATGTAAGCTTACGATATCCACCTTCAAGAATAATGCTACCTTTAGCGATACCTTCTATCATATCTTTATCAGCACCTAATTCTTTAGTAGTTACCGGTAATCCAGTTGCTAACATCCAATCCTTCAAAGCAGCAAGACCTTCTTGAGCTATCTGAATATCTGTTTTACCTTCTGGACTGATATTCCATACGTTTTCAGCAAACCTCTTGAATTTGGGTAGTCCATCATTCATTACTAGTCTGTAGTAGGGGAGTGATACAGCAGCTAATGCAAATCCGTGTGGCGCATGAGTATACGCACCTACTGAATGTCCAATCATGTGAACTTCCCAGTCTTGTTTCTTTCCTGCACCGATAAGTGTATTTAAAGCCCAAGTAGCTGTCCACATAATATTTGAGCGAGCTTCGTAATCTTGAGGATCTTGTATTGCTTTACGAGAAGCAACAATTAATCCGCGCATCAAACCTTCTGAAAGGTAGTCGGATGTATTATCATCTTCTCCAGAGAAGTATTGTTCCATGATATGCGACATGATATCGAATATACCAGCTCTCATTTGATCTTCAGGAACGGATAGTGTGAACTTGGGGTTAAGTATGGAGAACTTTGGCATCAAACGTTCGTCGAAAACATGTCCTACTTTAAATGTGTTTTTAACGTCCGTAATCACCGAACCTCCATTCATCTCTGAACCTGTACCAGCCATCGTGAGTACACATCCTACAGGAACAATCTTTTGGTCGGCTGCAGGATCTTGTTGATGAAGATAAAACGTTTCCCAAGGATCACCATCATAGTAGACTGATGCAGCTACACCTTTAGAGTAATCACAGACAGAACCACCACCTACAGCAAGAATTAAATCTACCTCATTTTCTTTGGCAATTTTTATTCCTTCAATAAGTTTCTCAAGAGTTGGATTAGTCATTACACCAGGGTTTTCTACTACTTTTTTCCCTGCTTCTTTTAGAACCGCAATGACTTCATCATAAATTCCATTACGCTTTATACTTCCCCCTCCGTAATTGAGCATTACAGTTGAACCATAATTCTTTAGTTCATCTTTTAAGAACTTCAAAGAGTCATCTCCGAAATATAACCTTGTAGGGTTATAATAACTAAAATTTCCTATCATATATTCTTTTTTATTTATTTAAGTTTATCATATACTTCATCAGACACAGGTTCAAGCCATTCGTTGCTCGCACCTTCACCAACTTTAGTGTTATATGTTAGATGCTGAAACCAACTGTCTTTTGCAGCTCCATGCCAATGTTTAACTTCAGCAGGGATAGCAATTACGCTGCCTGGTGTCATTTCAACAGGTTCTTTCCCTTCTTCTTGATACCATCCACGTCCACTAACACAAATAAGTACCTGTACGCAGTCATGATGGATGTGCCAGTTGTTTCGGCAACGGGGTTCAAATGTTACATTTACAGGTCCGCCATTTTGTACATCTAAAGGAGCAAGATAACTGTCTCCAATGAAATATTGAGCATATGCTGTGTTTAACTGTCCTTTAGGCCATACGTTAAAGTCAACAGGCATAACTTCATTAAATGCTTCTTTCTTGATCGTAGCGATTGCTTTTCGTAAGCGGAAAGCTTCAGCAGAACCGATTTTTGTGTTCAGCACTTCCGGCATTTGTTCTAATTCAGCCATCTTTACTCCCATGTTGAGTGCTCCTCCTACGTGAGAAATTAATTGTGGTTCGCAACCTTCAAGAGCTGAGATTGCACTAACAGTTACGATTTCACGATCAGATTCAGAAAGAACGTCGCTAGCAAATATATCTCCGAATAGGTGAGCTTTTAAATAATAATCTGTACGTGGAGCAAATTCATAATTAAATGGCTTTCCACCAGTTAATTTGGTCTGTACTTCTGTACCTGTTTTTAAAGCTTCGAAATCTTTAGGCAAAACAAAGTCTTTTCCCATTTCTGTAGCTTTGCTTGTTGCACTTCTTTCAGAAACAACTTGTTGCAGTGTTCCCAATGCGTTTAATGAGCGTGGGAATCCGGTATAAGCATAAAGTTGCGATAAAGCTTCCTTGATTTCATTAACCGTTACTCCATTATCTAGACCTATATTTATGGCTTTTTTAAGGTTTGCCAAATCACCTTTAGCCTCTAATGCTGAAATTTCAACAAGGCTCTTTTGTCTATTGGTTAGTTCCATTTTATTTTGGGATTTTAATGTACCTGCCGATGTTATAAACACGATACATATGAAAATTGTTTTTATGTCCATAGTTCTTTTCTATACCATTTCATCAAAATATTCTTTGAATGCAAAATTACACTAATAATGAGAAGGATGCATTCTGAAAAATTGCAATTAAATGTAGATTCTCGGAACTGATTGTTTGATTTGACTCATTTTTTAATATATTTGTTTTGTAAATAAGAAAAATATGAAGAGAAAGCTTGCTACAAAAGAAACTCCGGTCTTAATTCTCAATGGAGTTTTTCCAGAATATACGAAAGAGGGTATAGCTGTTGATTGTGGCCATATCATCCTTGTGCGTAAAGGTACAGCTACCCTAAAAATTAATTTCCGGGAGGTGTTTCAATCTGATAATGTAGTAGCGATACTTTTTCCTGGTGATGTTGTGATGGTAGAGAATGTCAGTTCAGATTTTGAGTTAGAATATTTAGTATATACAGAAGAAATACTAAACTATATATTTATAGAATTAAAATCTTTATCCATAGCTGTTTTTAAGGAATACAGCCATAATTCATCTCTGGAAATAGCTCGGCTTGTAGATAGCTTATTTGCGATTGTTGAGGCTTCTACTAAATTCGGAACAATCAGCGATACACGTAAAATAGCGATTTATCAATTATGTGGCTTTTTCACAGCTTATCATGCCTTCTTGGTGAATCGAGGACTTGCTACTGGGCATTATACTTCTCGTTCTAAAGAGTTATTTGCTAAATTTATGCAGTTACTTCATGAAAATTATAGAGAATCGCGGAATGTATTATATTACGCAGATGCAATGAATGTGACAACACGTTATCTTTCTAAAATCATAGTAGAATGTACTGGTTCTTCAGCTAAGAATGTCATTGATGAATATGTCCTTATGCAAATCAAATCAGTTCTGCAAAATTCAGATATACTAATCAGTGAAATTTCATGGGCTTTTAATTTTTCCAACTTTTCGTTTTTCACAGACTACTTTAAGAGGCATACGGGTTTAACCCCAAATGCTTATCGCAAAAAGTATGCAATCTAGGTGATTTATGTGAATGTGTTTAAAATTATTTTTTTATTAGAAATAATAGCCTAAGTTGACATAGCAACTTCCTTTATCAGTTTGATTAGAATATCCAAATGTTATTTCTAATGGTCCAAATATGCTGTCCATACCGTAGCCTGCACTTATTCCATAGAGTTGTCTGCCTTTTAGTATTTCGAAGAAGTGACTATCATTGAGTCCGTAACTACCCGTCAGAGTTAGATAATGAATAGTCCCCATTCGTTGTCGAAGTTTGACTGAAGCAATCATTATCGAATTATCCATTAATTCCATATTGTTTACTCCAGCAAAAGGGAGTTGTTGCGAAAGATAAAGTCCGAATACTTCTCCACCAATGGCATTTTGCAAGGGATAGGATATATCTTTTCCAATAAGAACACGCCCATAGATCGATGGAATAACGGAAAAGCGTCTAGTAATGGGAACCACTCTAGACCATGAACCGCTTAATGCAGAGAAAGGAGAATGGTCATTATATTGCGCCATATTGTCTGTATAGAGAGAATAGGCTATTTTGAACTCAGTTCCTTTGGATGGGAAGTATCCTTTGTTGAATGTACTGTAATGCACTTGGGCGTAATAACTAAGTAAGTGTTCAGATTCTACTTCAAGATCAATGAGTTCAGGATTTTTTAAGAGCAAGTCTTTATATTTATAGTATTCAAAACGCAGTCCGAGTCCGAATCGAAGATTTTTATACCAAACATCCGAGAAACCGAACTCAGCTAAATGATAGTCATAAGTCGCATTATAGGCTCTATTGCCTTTATCATATATGTTAATATCGTTGTATTGGAACATATAAGAAAAGTTGAAATTGCGTTGCCTCATGGGTTCGAGTATATAATCAACACGTGCGGTATATCGCTTCCCTAATCTGCCAGTTAAAGAAATTTGAGAAGGAATATGCGTTTTCAAATCAGCGGTGGCATTGATGAGTAGAGAAGCAATCTCTTCCGAATCAAATCGGATGCCTAAGTTTATTCTTTTCTCATATTTCTCTTCTAAGAAGAAAGTTAAATGGTATCCATTGGGACTATCAGTGAGCGTATAGCTGGCGCTCGAATAAGATTGGCTACCTCGCAATTGATATACCGCTTGCTCTATTTGTTGAGTAGATATCTGGCTATTCTCTTTCAGATTACATTTTTTCATTAGCCATTTTTTATCATTTTCTTCAACCCCAGAGAATGAAATGTCGGTTACATAAATTGTTCGTGATTGTGATAGCGTAGAGAAAGGGCCATGCTTCTTAGGTTGATAATGATCAGATATGCCTATCTTCTTTTTTAGATCAATCAGCGAAGCCCATTGCGAACGAGCAGCTTGTTCGCCTCTTTGCATGAGCGAATCGATAGCAGCAGGTGAGAAGCTAGCTGAAGAATAGCCATCAACATTCACTCGTATGTAAGTGTCTGTGAGGCTTACATTCTTTTCGTGATTAGATTGACAAGTCAAATCCACAATTTGACCTAAAATATCAGGAGCACTATTCAGTTTATCAGCTCCTTTTAATGCATTCTGAACATCTACGCCAATAATAATGTCGGCTCCCATTGCTTTGGCCACATCTGCTGGATAATTATTGATAATGCCTCCATCTACTAATACCATGCTGTCTTTTCGTACTGGAGTAAATACTCCTGGAATAGCCATACTTGCACGCATGGCCGTTGATAGTACACCGTTGTGGAATACAATTTGGTCTCCGTTAACCACGTTGGCCGAAACGCATGCAAAAGGTATGGGTAGTTTGTTAAAATCAATCGAGTCATGATAACCAACAGTCAACTCTGAAAATAGATTTGCGAGATTTTGTCCTTTGATGAATCCTCCGGATACAGCTTCTTTAGGGTTTTTAGTAAAAGGGGCAGATATGAGGTATTTTGATGAACGCTCGCGTTGTGTAAGAGACATTTCGCTACGTTTAATACGGTCACTTAAGAGGAAGGTCCAATCTTGCTTGCGTACCATGCTGTCTAACTGCTCAGGAGTGTAACCTATAGCATATAATCCACCTACAATAGATCCCATACTAGTACCTACGATATAATCAATAGGGATTCCAGCTTCTTCAATAACTTTTAAAGCTTTGATATGAGCAACTCCTTTAGCACCTCCGCCACTAAGAACTACGCCAACTTTTTTGCGATTATTTTGGGCATAAGCAGAATAGGGAAGGATGAAGCATATACATAAAATGAGGGTTGTAAGAGTTGACTTTTTCATAAGATCTTAGCATTGCGTTAATACATGTTATAAATACAAATGTAAGGTATAAATTGTTTATTCGGAAAAAAATAATATAAAAAAGCTCGTATTTAGAAAAAACGTGATTTATTCTTTTCTAATCGGGTGCGTACACAAGTGTTATAATAGGCATACGCGGCATATTATTCTCTTTAAAAGTCTGTATGCCTCTTTCATATTCCAGAAAAAAATGCGAAATTTGCAACGCCTTTAAAGTTTGATATGAAACTTACTAACACCTTTAAATAAAAACAAAGAAAATGACAAAAAGTGCATTGCAAATTGCAAGGGCTGCATATCAGCCCAAACTTCCCAAGGCATTGGCTTCAGGAGCTGTTAAAGCCATTGCTGGAGAGGCGACACAATCTGTTGCCGATCAGGAAGCTATTAAAGCATTATTCCCTAATACTTATGGAATGCCGTTGATTACTTTTGAAGCTGGTGAAGCAGTTGAAACTCCTTCGTTGAATGTTGGCGTGATTCTGTCGGGCGGACAAGCTCCAGGCGGTCACAATGTAATTTCCGGGCTGTTTGATGGGCTCAAAAAATTAAATATAGATAATAAGCTATATGGCTTTATTTTAGGGCCTGGGGGACTAGTAGACCATAATTATATGGAATTGACTGCTGATATTATTGATGAATATCGTAATACCGGTGGTTTTGATATCATTGGTTCTGGACGAACAAAACTAGAAGAAGAAAGCCAGTTTGAGAAAGGATTGGAAATCATTAAGCAACTTAATATTAAAGCTTTGGTAATTATTGGTGGAGACGATTCTAACACCAATGCTTGTGTATTAGCTGAATATTATGCGGCTAAAAAATATGGGGTACAAGTTATAGGTTGCCCTAAAACCATTGATGGTGATCTTAAAAATGAGATGATTGAGACTTCATTTGGTTTCGATACGGCTTGTAAGACTTATGCTGAAGTGATTGGCAATATTCAACGTGACTGTAATTCAGCTCGTAAATATTGGCATTTTATTAAGTTAATGGGGCGTTCTGCTTCTCACATAGCCTTGGAATGTGCGTTGCAAGTTCAGCCTAATGTTTGTATCGTTTCTGAAGAGATCGAAGCGAAAGATATGTCTTTGGATGATGTGGTTACTTCTATAGCTAAAGTTGTGGCTGAACGTGCTGCACAAGGACATAATTTTGGAACAGTGTTGATCCCTGAAGGTTTGGTAGAATTTATCCCAGCTATGAAACGCTTGATCGAAGAGTTGAATGACTTCCTTGCAGTTAATGCAGTTGAATTCTCTCAGATCAAGAAGTCTCATCAGCGTGATTACATCATTCGTAAACTATCTGCTGAAAACGCTGCAATTTATGCAAGCCTCCCTGAAGGAGTTGCTCGTCAATTGACATTGGATCGTGATCCTCATGGAAATGTTCAGGTTTCAATGATTGAAACAGAAAAGCTCTTGTCTGATATGGTGGCAACAAAATTGGCAGTATGGAAAGAAGAAGGTAAGTTTGTTGGTAAATTTGCTTCTCAACATCACTTCTTTGGTTATGAGGGACGCTGTGCTGCCCCTTCTAATTTTGATGCGGATTACTGTTATTCATTAGGGTATACTGCTTCTGTACTGATTGCTGATGGAAAAACAGGTTATATGTCTTCTGTTCGTAATACAACTGCTCCTGCTTCTGAATGGATAGCAGGTGGAGTGCCCATCACTATGATGATGAACATGGAACGTCGTCATGGAGAAATGAAGCCGGTTATTCAAAAAGCATTGGTTAAACTCAATGGTGCTCCTTTCCAAGCTTTTGTTGCACAACGTGATCGTTGGGCTATTGAAACAGACTATGTATATCCGGGTCCGATTCAATATTTTGGACCTACAGAAGTTTGCGATCAGCCAACTAAAACTTTACAGTTAGAACAAGGAAAATAAGCGTTAATTTATATTCGGTGAATGGGAACTTCTATCCGGTACATCCGGTAGGATTCTGTTCACCGTTTATATTTTGCTTCTTGTTCTTTTTTTCACCATTCATCGTTTAGCGTTGAAATAAATAATGCCATCACGTAATAATCCCATTTCTGTAGTTCAGAAGAAAAAGACTGTTTCTACTACTCGAAAAAAAAGAACGGTCTCTACAAAATCTTCACGTATCTCAAAAAAGGTACAGAAAAAACATATACAGACTATCCCTAATTGGCTACGCAATATTCTTGCCATGTTTATTGTCGGTTGTTTTGCTATTGCATTTTATTATTTCTTTATTCGGCCTTATGCCTACAGATGGAAGCCTTGTAGTGGCATTAAACAATATGGTGTGTGTATTCCTTCTGGCTATGATATCCATGGCATTGATATCTCACATTATCAAGGAAAAATAGACTGGGCAAAGCTTTTGCAAAATAAGCAAACGGTGACCCCATTACATTTTATATTTATGAAAGCAACCGAGGGAGGTGATCATAGTGATACTACATTTATTGCAAATTTTGCTAATGCACGTAGCTATGGATTTATTCGAGGAGCTTATCATTTTTATATTCCAGGTACAGATGCGCTTAAACAAGCCAATTTTTTTATTCGTACCGTTAAGTTGGATTCTGGTGATCTTCCTCCAGTACTCGATGTGGAAATCACTGGGCGCAAAAAAAAGAAAGAACTACAACAGGGCATTAAGCGTTGGCTAGATCGAATTGAATCCCATTATGGGGTAAAGCCCATTCTTTATACCTCTTATAAATTCAAAACCCGTTATTTGGATGACTCTATTTTTAATGCGTACCCTTATTGGATTGCTCATTACTATGTTGACTCGGTGAAATATCAAGGCAAATGGTATTTCTGGCAGCATACGGATGTTGGTAATGTCCCAGGCATTAAAGAAGAGGTTGATCTTAATGTTTTTAATGGCACGTTGGAGGAACTTAAAAAGCTGACAATTAAGTAACAAGTCTTTTTTAGGTTCACAACATATTTCTTACTTCGTTTGTTATAATCGTATATTTACTAATTAAAAATACGATTATGAAATTTGATATAGCTATTATTGGAGGGGGTCCTGCCGGATATACAGCTGCTGAGCGTGCCGGTGCTAACGGACTAAAGGCTGTTCTTTTCGAGAAGAAGGCAATAGGTGGAGTATGTCTGAATGAAGGATGTATTCCTACTAAAACATTGTTATATTCTGCTAAAATTTATGATAATATCAAAAGTGCTTCCAAGTATGGAATCTCTGCTGCAGCACCTTCTTTTAATTTGGCTGAAATAATGAGCCGTAAAGATAAGACTGTCAAAATGTTGACAGGGGGGGTGAAAATGACTGTGAGCTCTTACGGGGTAACCATTGTGGAGAAAGAAGCTTTTGTTGAAGGCGAAAAAGACGGATTGATAAACGTGTCATGTGATGGTGAATCTTATCAGGTGAAGTATCTACTAGTGTGCACTGGCTCTGAGACTGTTATTCCTCCGATTCCCGGCTTATCTGAAGTTCCTTACTGGACCTCAAGAGAGGCACTTGAAGCGAAAGAACTTCCGAAGTCACTCGTCATTATTGGCGGAGGCGTCATCGGGATGGAGTTCGCTTCTTTTTTTAATAGTATGGGAGTGAAAGTCCACGTTGTGGAAATGATGCCTGAAATTCTTGGAGCTATGGACAAAGAAACTAGTGGCATGCTTCGAGCTGACTATGCCAAAAGAGGCATTACTTTCTATCTGAACACGAAAGTTACAGAAGTAAAGAAAGGAGGAGTAGTTATCGAAAATGGGGGCAAAAGCTCTACGATTGAAACGGATCAAATTCTTTTGAGTGTTGGCCGTAAAGCTAATATCGCTAATGTTGGACTAGACAAACTAAATATCGAGCTTCACCGAAATGGCGTGAAAGTTGATGAGTATCTACAGACTTCTCATCCTCGTGTATATGCTTGCGGAGATATTACTGGTTATTCTTTATTGGCTCATACTGCAATTAGAGAGGCAGAAGTTGCCATTAATCATATTTTAGGTGTAGAAGACCGTATGAATTACGCTTGCATTCCGGGAGTGGTGTATACCAATCCTGAAGTAGCAGGAGTAGGTATGACTGAAGAAGAACTCACTAAACAAGGTATCCCTTATCGAGTAACGAAACTCCCCATGGCTTATTCAGGACGTTTTGTCGCAGAAAATGCTCAGCCGAATGGCCTTTGTAAATTGATTCAGAGCGTTGAAGGCAAGATTATAGGTTGTCACATGTTAGGTAACCCTTCATCAGAGTTGATTGTAATGGCAGGTATAGCCATTCAAAAAGAATATACCATCGAAGAATTCCAAAAAACAGTCTTTCCACATCCAACAGTCGGAGAGATTTTTCATGAAATCTTATTTTCTTGACCGAAAGAGGCAAAATGGGTAAAGGAGGAATGATGAAGTATTGCATTGACAACTCTTCCACAGATGTCTTTTTCTATTTAGCGGCAGAAGAATATCTTTTGAAGTATAGTGCGGATGATGTTTTCATTCTTTGGCAGGATACTCCTTCCGTTGTGCTTGGAAAACATCAAAGTGTACGTGCAGAGGTTAATTCTGAGTGGGTAAATCAGAAGCAGATTCATATCGCTCGTCGGTTTTCAGGTGGAGGTACTGTGTACCATGATCTAGGAAATCTTAATCTTACATTCATAGAAACAGCTTCTCGGATTCCAGATTTTACCACTTATATGTCTCGTATAGTCGATTTCCTATTGTCAGTGGGATTACCGGCTGAAGGTGATGAAAGACTTGGTATTTATCTCAATGGATTAAAGATCTCCGGTAGTGCACAGTGCGTACATAAAAACAGGATTTTATATCATTGTACGTTGTTATATGATACTGATCTTTCTACATTGAATAAAGTGTTGGACTCAGAATCTAATACGGGTGATTTGCCTGTGTCTGCAAATGCTGTGCCGTCTGTTAGAAGTGAGGTGACTAATATTGGTTATTATTTACAAGGAAAAACAATAGATCAATTTAAGACTATGCTCTTCCAATATTTAAGTACTGGTTATACTAGTCGTGATTTTGAACTGGAAGAACTTAAAGCTATTGATAGGCTCAGAAATGAAAAATATATTCAGAAAGAATGGGTCTTCAATCGTTGATGTCGGTTAAAAAACACTTTTACTTAAAACATTATTTTTCAACAAGTTGTTATAATAGATGAAGTTAAATTAATAAATTAACGGTGTATGTCAAAATTCGAAATAAAAATGCCTAAGTTAGGCGAAAGTATTACAGAGGGAACTATCATTTCTTGGTCCGTCAAGGTGGGGGATTCTGTTGAGGAAGACGATGTTCTCTTTGAAGTAAACACAGCAAAAGTGAGTGCAGAAATACCTTCACCAGTAGCTGGAAAAGTTTTGGAAATTTTGTGTAAAGAAGGCGAGACTGTTGCTGTAGGAACGGTAGTTGCCATCATCAATTTGGCAGGTGAGGGCTCCGATGAGGAAGAAGAAAGTGCTGCTGAAGCCGAAGTTGTTCAAGAAAAGAAAGAAGAAGTTGTTCAAACAGTGGAAGAAGAACGTTGGTATTCTCCAGTAGTGATTCAATTGGCACGTGACGCTAAGATTCCAAAAGAAGAATTAGACGCTATTCAGGGAACTGGTTATGAAGGACGTCTTAGTAAAAAAGACATAAAAGATTATATTGATAGAAAGAAGCGGGGGGATACTTCTACTTCAGCTAAACCAGCACCTGCAGCTTCTGTTTCTGCTAAGGCTGAATCTCCTAAGGCGTCTTCTAGCGCAGCTGTAGTGTCTGAGCCTGTTGTTGCTCCAGTAGCTAGTAAGCCAACTTCACCTGTTGCTGCTCCTATACCGGGTACGGAAGTGAAGGAAATGGATAGAGTTCGCCGCATTATAGCTGATCACATGGTGATGTCTAAGAAGGTTTCTCCTCATGTCACGAATGTGGTAGAGGTAGACGTTACGAAGTTAGTCCTTTGGCGTGAAAAGAATAAAAATGAATTTTTCCGTCGTGAAGGTGTTAAACTGACTTATATGCCTATGATTACAGAAGCTGTTGCAAAAGCATTAGCAGCTTATCCTCAAGTAAATGTATCTGTAGATGGATATAATGTTATATACAAGAAACATATCAATGTCGGCATTGCTGTCTCTTTGAATGATGGAAACTTGATTGTGCCGGTGGTACATGATGCTGATCGTCTAAATCTCAATGGATTGGCTTTGGCTGTTGATTCTTTAGCTTTGAAAGCTCGTGATAATAAGTTGATGCCAGATGATATTGATGGAGGAACATTTACTATCACTAACTTCGGAACCTTTAAGAGTTTATTTGGTACGCCTATCATCAATCAGCCTCAGGTGGCTATTTTAGGAGTGGGGTATATTGAGAAGAAACCTGCTGTAATAGAGACTCCTGAAGGGGATACCATAGCTATCCGCCATAAGATGTATCTATCTCTTTCTTATGATCATCGAGTAGTTGACGGCATGCTAGGAGGTAATTTCTTGCATTTCATTGCCGATTATTTAGAGAATTGGAAGGGGTGATCGCCCATTAGTTTATTCACATAAAAAAGTAGACGATGAAAAAGATTTATGACATAAAAACGACAGATGCTGAAACGCTAAAGAAATGGTATCATTTGATGGCTCTGGGACGTGCACTCGATGAAAAAGCACCATCTTATTTATTGCAGTCTTTGGGTTGGTCTTATCATGCTCCTTATGCGGGACACGATGGTATTCAACTGGCCATGGGACAAGTCTTTACTTTGGGAGAAGATTTTCTTTTCCCATACTACCGAGATATGTTGACCGTTTTATCTGCCGGAATGACTGTTGAGGAACTAATTTTGAACGGTACATCTAAGGCAACTGATCCAGGTAGTGGGGGAAGACACATGTCTAACCACTTTGCAAAACCGGAGTGGCACATTGAGAATATTTCTTCGGCCACCGGAACTCATGATCTTCATGCTGCAGGTGTGGGTAGAGCCATGGTATATTATGGACACAAAGGAGTCGCCATAACTTCACATGGAGAATCGGCAACTTCTGAAGGATTTGTTTATGAAGCCATCAATGGAGCTAGCCTAGAGCGTTTGCCGGTTATATTTGTTCTTCAAGATAATGGGTATGGTATTTCCGTACCTAAATCAGAACAGACTGCTAATCGTAAAGTTGCAGAGAATTTCTCTGGCTTCAAGAATTTAAAGATCATCTATTGCAATGGTAAAGATGTATTTGATTCGATGAATGCGATGACAGAGGCGCGTGAATATGCAATTACGACTCGTAATCCTGTCATTGTACATGCCAACTGTGTACGTATTGGCTCGCATTCCAACTCGGACAAACATACACTATATCGTGACGAGAATGAACTGGAATACGTGAAGGATGCCGATCCGTTAATGAAATTCCGTAGAATGTTGATTCGCTATAAACGATTGACTGAAGAAGAGTTGCTGAAGATAGAAGCTGACGCAAAGAAGGAGTTGTCTGCCGCTAATCGTAAGGCTTTGGCTGCGCCAGATCCAGATCCTAAGAGTATTTTCAATTTCGTGACGCCCGATCCTTATGAACCACAGAAATATAAAGACGGTGTTCATCATGAAGAAGGCGAGAAAAAATTTATGGTAAATGCCATAAACGAAACGTTGAAAGCTGAATTCCGGCATAATCCTGATACTTTTATTTGGGGCCAAGATGTTGCCAATAAAGAAAAGGGAGGGGTGTTCAATGTAACCAAAGGCATGCAGCAAGAGTTTGGAGAGGCTCGTGTGTTTAGTGCACCGATTGCTGAAGATTATATCGTAGGTAGTGCAAACGGTATGAGTCGCTTCGATCCTAAGATTCATATTGTTATCGAAGGAGCTGAATTTGCCGATTATTTCTGGCCAGCTGTAGAACAGTATGTGGAGTGTACTCATGAATATTGGCGTAGTAATGGTAAGTTTGCTCCTAACATTACCTTACGACTTGCTTCCGGTGGATATATTGGTGGAGGATTATACCACTCTCAGAATCTTGAAGGAGCTTTAACAACACTGCCTGGAGCACGCATCGTTTGTCCTTCTTTCGCAGATGATGCAGCCGGATTGTTACGTACTAGTATACGTTCGAAAGGGTTTACTTTGTTTCTTGAGCCCAAAGCTTTGTATAATTCTGTAGAAGCTTCGACTGTAGTTCCGGAAGATTTTGAAGTTCCTTTTGGCAAAGGTCGCATTCGTCGTGAAGGTACCGATTTAACCATTGTTACTTATGGAAATACGACTCATTTCTGTTTGCAAGCTGCTGATCGGTTAGAGAAGGAAGGAGGATGGAAAGTTGAAGTCATTGATATTCGTTCATTAATTCCTTTAGATAAAGAAATGATTTTTGAATCCGTAAAGAAGACGAGCAAAGCTTTGATTGTTCACGAGGATAAAGTCTTTTCAGGTTTTGGAGC
The DNA here is from genome assembly GCA_023426145.1 of Bacteroidota bacterium. Lineage (GTDB taxonomy): Bacteria > Bacteroidota > Bacteroidia > Bacteroidales > Bacteroidaceae > Bacteroides. Next base: position 69,630 of record JAFABG010000034.1, read on the forward strand.
GGAACTTGCAGCTTTGATCGGTACGGAGATGTTCCGGTATCTAGATGGTCCGGTACAACGCGTTGGATCTACTTTTACCCCTGTAGGATTTAATCCGATTCTTGAAAAAGAGGTTTTGCCGAATGAGGATAAGATTTATGCAGCTGCTAAGCATTTATTAGAGTATTAATAAAAAATAAAATATAATTTATGAAAAAGATAGGTTTATTTTATGCTGCCAAAGCTGATAAGACGACTTGGGTTGCCGAACAAATTCAGAAAGCATTTGGTAAAGACAAAATAGAAACGGTTGCAATTGAAGAAGCTTGGCAAAATGATTTTGATGCTTATGACAATTTCATTCTTGGCGCATCTACTTGGTTTGATGGAGAGTTACCTACTTATTGGGACGAATTGCTTCCTGAACTTCGGACATTGGATTTGAAAGGTAAAAAAGTTGCGATCTTTGGTCTTGGCGATCAAGTGCGTTATCCCGAGAACTTTGTCGATGGGATGGGGCTACTTGCTCAGGTTTTTGAAGGAGGTGGAGCTACTCTTGTCGGTTTTACGCCTTCAGAAGGTTATACCTTTGAACGTTCTAAAGCTTTGCGCGGAGATCAATGGTGCGGTTTAGTTGTTGATATGGAAAATCAGTCGGATCAGGCTGAGGGTAAAATCAATGCATGGTGTGAACAGATAAAGAAGGAGTTTGGCTTGAAAGCTGTACCCAAATAAGTGTTTGTGACGACTGTAGTCGAACTAACTCTATCGTCATATAACCGCTGATCATTTAGCGATAAATATAGAAGATGCTCATCTCGTATTATACCAGATGAGCATCTATTTTATGCTAGAATAATAAATCTTTTAGGCTGTTCTCTATTTAGGTCCTAATAGATGAATTTCACCGCAGCCCAATTGTTCTTTTCTTTATGATGAACGAAAGTAAGCCCGTTCTTTTCGGCTTCTTCACGGATAGCAGGAACATCTTCAACATAAAATCCACTCATATATAGCTCTGAACCAGCTTCCATACAAGCGACGTATTGCTTCATGTCGTTCAATAGAATGTTCCGGTTTATATTGGCAATAATGATATGGAAAGGACCTTTATCGACAAGCGATGAAGCGTCACCTTGCGATACAGCAATGTCGTCTACTTGGTTTAATTCGATATTTTCCAGAGAGTTTCTCACACACCATTCGTCGATATCAATAGCCGTGCATGGGCGTGCTCCGCGCATACGTGCAAGAATAGCTAGGATGGAGGTGCCACACCCCATATCCAGTAGAGATTTATCCTTTAATTCGTTGTCTAATAATTCACCAATGATGAGGCTAGTCGTTTCATGGTGTCCAGTGCCGAAAGCCATTTGTGGATTGATTACAATATCAAACGTTGCTTGAGGGACATTCTTGTGAAAGGTACTGTGGATCACACACCGATTATCAATCACAATCGGTTGAAAGAAATTCTTTTCCCATTCTTCATTCCAGTCTTTATCCTCGGCTTCAACAAATGTATAGGTGATTTGCGTATCAGGCAAAGGGAAATTGGCAATGGCCTCATTTATGGTCTTTTCATCACATAATGTTTGTTGTATATATGCTACCAATCCTTCTTCGTGATCGACAAAACTTTCAAAACCAGATTCGCCTAAAACGGCAGCCAACACATCATTGACAACTTCTGTGCATGGATTAGTCTGAAATGTGAACTCAAAATACTTCATAATTGTTTTTAATACTGATAAATAGTCTACAAAGATAAACAATAAAATCGACAGTAAACGTAGAATAGAAAAGAAGGTAGTGGAAAATCTATCCTCTGATTTGTAGTAGAAATAGCCGTATTCTTTAGGAATAAGTGTAATGACTATGTTGTCCGACTAAAACAATAAAGCATTCTAATTGTTTCATTATAGTGGCACGGTTGTGCCAACCTATTGGCACTGCTTTGACACTATATTGGCACAGTTGTGCCAAACCCTTGGCACAAACGATTGAACTATTACTTCAATACCAATCAAATTATAAATAGGGATTTCCCTAATGATCTTTCGGGAAAACCTCTCTTAGATGGAGAATCTCTTCGTTATCTTTGTAATGTGAAAAAGTTTAATAACTATATAAACCGAGATGATATGAAAAAGATTGTTTATTTCTTGCTAGTTGCTTTATGCCTCCCGATAGGCTTGATGGCACAAAGCGTTGAAGACGACCTTTACTTCGTACCTTCTAAACAAAAACAGGAGAAAACAACTACTCCTGAAAAGAAGGAGCAGAAGAGGTCAGTCACGACCAACATCTATACGTCACCGGGAACAACAGTTGTGGTTCGTGATCGCAATGGAAAGAAACGGGATGTGGATGAATATAATCGCCGTTATGACGCACGTGATAATGACTTTGCCGTAGAAAACGATACGTTGTATATAAATCAAAAACGACAACCCGATTTAGATGGAGAGTGGGTGAATGGTGAATTCGATGGTACACAAGATGACTATGAATATGCCGAACGAATTATTCGTTTCCGTAATCCACGTTTTGCTATTAGTATCAGCAGTCCTTTATATTGGGATGTAGTATACGGCCCGAATTCTTGGGATTGGAATATCTACTCAGATGGTATGTATGCTTACGCTTTCCCAACGTTTAGTAATCCTCTTTGGTGGGATTGGCGCTATGGTTCTTATGGAACCTATGGATGGGGTTGGAATAGCGGATGGGGCTGGAATCGTCCTTACTATTCTTGGGGATATTATCCCGGATCCTGGGGAGGCTGGTATGACGGCTACTGGGGTGGCTGGTATGGCGGTGATAGCTGGGGACATCATCACTGGAATTCTGGATACGGTGGAGGAAACTATTGGGCTCGTAACAGTTACACAAATCGTCGTTCGGCTCCTATAAATAGATACACTTCATCAACAAATAGAAGATCGTATGGTGGTACGACTTTCCAATCTCGTCGCTCCAATAATGGGATAATAAATACTTCTCGTCGTTCTGGTAGCAGTGAAGGAAGAGTAGTAGGAACACGTTATGACAATCGCCGAAGCGGAAGTGAGGTTTCCACTTCAAGACGGTCGACGTACACACGTCCAAGTAGTACAAGAAGTACATATTATGAACGTGGTAACAATGTCCGTTCTAGTCGCTCTTCATCAACCAGTACGCCTAGTACTTCTCGTCGATCAACTGAAACTTACAATCGAGGTAGTTCGACTTCTCCTAGCCGTACTTACGATAATAATCGTAGTAGTCGCTCGAGTAACACTTATTCTCCAAGAAGCACCGAACGCTCTTCAAGCAGCTATGGAAGTAGTAGCCGTTCTAGTGGTAGCTACTCTTCAGGTAGTAGTCGTTCGAGTGGCAGCAGTTCTTCAGGAAGCAGTAGATCTGGTGGTGGCTCAAGCAGAAGTGGAAGAAGATAAAAGTGTTTTATTCTAATTAAAATACAATCAGATGAAAAAGTTCATGCTAACAGGTGCATTCACACTCCTTACCGTTGTTGGGGTAAATGCACAAACCATATATGATGGCGGTAATTTTGCTCAGAAAGACTTAAATGGAACAGCTCGTTTTGTTGGTATGGGAGGAGCTATGAGCGCTTTGGGAGGGGATATCTCAACGATGGGAACTAACCCTGCAGGAATCGGTATCTATCGTAGTAATGATTTTATGACTTCCTTCAGTTTCTCTGCTTATGGTTCTGAAAGTAACTATAATGGATCAAAATTGAGCTTGGATAATAACCATTGGGCTTTTGATAATATTGGATTGGTGTTTTCAACCAAAATTGGAAATCAAACTCCATTGCGATATGTGAACTTTGGGTTCAATTATCATAAGACGAAATCTTTTTATAAGAATTTATCTATGGAAGGGTTGATACCTGCTTTGCCTAATGGTGGGATCGTTACTCAAACTTATCAAATGGCTAATCAAGCTAATGGTGCAACTAATGAAGATTTAACGTATGATCAAGCTTTTACTAATGAGAATATGGGCTGGTTATCTGTTTTAGGTTGGCAAGGTCATTTGATAAATCAATATGATGATCCTAGATTCCCCAATGTTCCTATGTACAAACCGTATACATCTTCTGCCCCATATTCAAGATTTAACTCCGAAGAGAGAGGAGGCATTGATCAGTATGATTTTAATATCTCATTCAATATCAATGATCGTGTATATTTAGGTGCCACTATTGGTGCATATAGCGTAGATTATTCTAAATATTCATATTATGATGAAGATTTTGGAGATAAAACGGGATACTCATTGGAAAGTTTCAATAGAATCACAGGTTCGGGTGTAGACTTTAAATTGGGAATGATATTGAGACCAATTGAATCTTCTCCTTTGCGTTTAGGTGTTGCTTTCCATACCCCAACGTTCTATAATTTGACATTGAGTACAAGTTCCATCCTTCTGACTGATATTGGAAATGGTGGCTTAGTAGATCATTATGATCTTGATACTTATAATATTGTAGGTAATATGGAACGCGACTATCGTCTTCGTACCCCATGGACTTATAATTTAAGTTTAGGGTATACAGTAGGTAGTAGTCTCGCTTTAGGAGCTGAATATGAATATGAGGACTATTCGACAATGTCTTTTAGTTACTCGGATGGGGATAAAATGTCTACTGAAAATTCTCAAACCGATATGTTGAAAGGCGTTAGTACTTTCCGTATAGGGGCTGAATATAAAGTTATTCCACAATTTGCATTTCGCTTAGGCTATAATTATAGTTCAGCAATGTATAAAGATGATGCTGTTAAGAATTTGCCCTATAATTCTATTAGTACTGATACGGATTATGCTAATTCGAAGAGTTTAAATAACTATACTATTGGTATAGGATATAAAGGTGATATGTTTTATGCTGATTTGGCTTATAAATATAGCTCTTATAAATCAGATTTCTACGCATTTAATGATGCTGATTTTGCGCTTGATAAAACGAAGTTAACGAATACCCGTAGCCAAGTTCTCTTGACATTAGGGGTGCGCTTTTAATAGAAAATACTGTTTTCAATTTCAATAATAACTTTTGTGTGTTAGAATCCCTGGAATGCTGAGTGTCTACAGCTATTCCGGGGATTTCTTTTATTGTGTGGAAGTAATTCTGCTGCTCTTTTTTTATGCTCAAACAATAAGTAAAAAATAGGCTTATGGGCAAAAAAATAATATAAAAAAAGAGATGTGCCTTTCTTTTGGCACATCCCTTTATTACAATTTTAGCAATATAGAGGGTAATTAATAACCCGTTTGCATATCTTATATTGCAGAAGAAACTTAATTAGTAGAACAATGGAACATTACCATCAATTATACCACCACCAATGATTGATACTGATTTTGATACTCTTAATGAAAGTTGGGTACCAATTACTAAATCAATATCTTGAGTAGAGGTCAAGGTTTGTGTTTGACCATCGATTGTCACTGTACCAACTTCTTCTCCAGCTTCAATAGTTTGTGGAAGTACGTTAGTGATTGTACCTTCAGAAAGAGTTTTAACCTCTATTGTTTCTGCTGGGGCACTTTCATTTACTGTAATAATACCGCTTGTTAAATCTTGAGTACCTTGGTTTTTAAGGTTAAGACGAATTTGAGCATTACCAGTGTAAGGTTTACCATTTTCATCTAATACAACAACGGGAATAGTCATTCGAGTAAATTTCAAAGCTACATTTTGGATCCCAGGAGTAGCTTCAGCTGTACCAAATAAGTATTCATCGCCACCTTCAACAGTGCGTTCTGTTGCAAGTGCACGAGTTGTTGTAGATGCATCTAATGCAGGATAGAGTGCATAGAACTTAACTGTTTTATCAGAGCTAGATGAGAATGAACTCCAGTTGCGACTATCTTTGCCGATTACAAAAGGAGCATAGCTCTGTCCGCTTGCTGCCAATGAAATAACATCTCCAGTAACAAAATTTCTTTTTACTGGGTTGAAGTTATTGTTTGCACGAGTTAGAGATCCGACTAGTGCATCGTCAATAGACATAGTGAAGTTAATTGCTTCTTTACTTGATTCTAATTGCTCGTCTTGTTGTTGACAACTAAACAAGCTTCCTGCTGCTAAAAGAGCAAAAATAAGATTTTTTTTCATTTTACAAAATGTTAAATGGTTAATGAAATGAGATGTTAATATTCGATTTTGTCTTCTTTAGCTATCCATGCTTCGAAGGCCTTAATAGATTCGTCTGGTAATAGTATTTCTGACGGTAATTTTCTGTCTGCCGGCTTTAGGGATAGCTCATCATAAATAAAGGAATCATCAAATCCAATCTCTTTAGCATCTGTCTTATTGTTTCCGTAGTAAATTTTGTCTAATCTTGCCCAATATATAGCACCTAAACACATAGGGCATGGTTCGCAAGAGGTATATATTTCATAGCCGCTGAGATTGAAAGTATCTAATTTAGCTGTTGCGTTACGAATGGCGCTAATCTCAGCATGTGCGGTAGGGTCGCAAGAGGAAGTTACACGGTTCACACCAGTAGCTACAATTTCTCCATCTTTCGTTGCGATTACAGCTCCAAAGGGTCCTCCACCATTGGCCACATTTTCACTTGAAAGCTGGATTGCTTTCCTCATGAGTTCTTCTTTTGTCATATTTATAGTTAGTTTGTTTTTATCATATACTTTTCGCAAATATAACGAAAAGTAACGATTCTAAATTCTGATTAGGTTATTTTAAGAAACAAAAAAGAACAACCGATTGTTTAGATTTTACCTAATATTCTGTCCATCACCCAATTAGTTAGTGTAGCGCTTTCACCATTACAAGAACATATCGATTTGCCTAGTAGGTGGTCTACTACTGCTTGGATGAGCGGTTGTTGAACATGTTCTGGACTACCAATACATATTTCTTCCCGTCCACGTTCGGTATGTAGCCCAATGGGGTCATAAGTAAATACTGAGAAGCAGATCATTCCCTTATCACCAATGATTTCGATACGATCTTCTCGGGCAGATTCATGAGCTACGAAGCACCAAGAACCACTACCTACTAATCCATTGTCAAATTGAAAGCTACCACTTAATGTGTCCTCGGCAGGATATAAGCCTCCGCGGTTACTTTTGTATCCACTTGCATTGAGGATACATCCAAACATATCTTGTAAGAGGTCAATTTGATGAGGAGCTAAGTCATAGAAGTAACCCCCACCAGAAATATCTGCTTGCACACGCCAAGGAAGACTTTCACGATTGTAATCTAAATCACGAGGAGGTTGGGCAAAGCGAATTTGGACATTGATAATATTGCCTATAGAGCCACTCTCTACTAATTCTTTTACTTTAAGGAAGTAAGGGAGATAACGTCGGTAATAAGCGACGAAGCAAGGAACACCAGTTTCTTGAGAAATACGATTGATTCGGGTGCATTCTTCATAAGTCACAGCCATAGGTTTCTCAATGTATGCTGGTTTTCCAGCTTTCATTGACATGATGGCATAGGTTGCGTGTGAAGATGGAGGCGTTGCAATATAAATAGCATTAACCTCTGGATCGTCTATCAGTTCTTGGGCGTCATCATACCATTTTTTTATGCCTCTTTCTTTAGCATACGCTTTTGCTTTAGAACCATCTCGACTCATTACGGCTACAACTTCTGAATGCTCTACTTTTTGAAAAGCTGGTCCGCTTTTAGTTTTGGTAACTTCTCCGCAACCGATGAAGCCCCATTTAATAATCTTTTGACTCATAATATACCTATAGTGCTCATTTAAACAACACCCAAAGATAAAGCTATTTTTTATTAAGAGCAACTTTATTCCAAAAGATATAAAAATATGTTATCAGATAGACCGGATTAATCATAATATTTCTGATAAATCTTTTGGTAAGCTCCTTTTTGGCGAAATCTATAGAGCCAAGTATTTAGGCTGTCGAGTAGGGTCTGAGACTGTTTGCTGACTGCCCAAGAGTAAAATTGAGTAAAGCTGATTGCGGTATTACTATCTATTTGCGGTAATGAATCAGCAATCGCATGGGCTATACTCTCATCACATACGGCATAGTTGATATCACCATGAGCAACTAGCGCAATTAATTGTTCAGGACCGTATTTTTCTATTTCTTTAGTATAAATCGTATCGCCAATTTCATTACTCAGATTTTGTATCCGTAAAATGGTGGGGGATCCTTTAACTACATAGAGTGTTTTTCCAGCTAGATCTAGTTGGCTTTTGATATAGATAGAGTCATTCTTCCCACTTTTTTTCCTTTGTACAAGCACCTGTCTGTTAAGAGCAACGGGAGAGGTTAGGAGTAAGTCATTTTTTATTTCACTGGTAGCAGGTATGCCGTAGGCTATGACATCGAACTTCCCTTCATTTAACCCATTTAGACGTTCGTTATAGCTCATCACTGGAGTAATTTTAGCCTTTAACCCCATATCATGAGCGAACGCTTCGATGAGCTCATAGTGAAAACCGATAAGGCTTGTATCTTCGTTGATATGAAAACTAATTGAATTATATTCCGTAGCCACCCGTAAAATACCTTCTTCTGCAATAGCTGGGTAGTCTCGTGGATGTGTTATTGGCTTTTTGCTATTCTGATTGTGCCGAAAAGCAAAAGTCAAAGCTACTAGGATAATTACGGGTAGTAAATATCTTAGTAGTATTGATTTACGATGAGTTTTCATAAGATATAGTTAGAGTAGATAAAGTTAATCATAGAAATTCCACGAGACTCCCACTTTCATTACGCGTGGATTAATAGGATAATGAGGAGCTAAGAAGTAGTTAGGACTACTCATTCCTTGGTTCACATGATACATCATGATGTAGAACCGAGTACGTTTCAGCTGAAAATTCGCATAAACATTTACTACAGGATATCCTCCTATTTCTATTTTATCATTTTCAGGTTGCAAGTAGAACTGCTGTAGAGCTGGCATATACGCTGGTGCATAATATTTCGAGAAATAGCGAACATCTGCGCCTAACTGTACATTCAATACTTTCTTGGCGAGTTTAAACTGCATATAAAAATTATGATAGAGCGACAGATCCGGTAAGGGGAGTACACTCTGATCACTTGATTTTTGCCAGATTACTTCGTTGTCTAAGTGAAAGATTCCAGCTCTAAAGTTTTGATTGAAAGTGGCAGACACGACTTGCAGGCTTCCACTTTTTTGATTTGGTAAACCTTCTTGGTTGAAGTAAGTGTAGTTCTGTATGTTTTCAACTCCTACTTTCAAACGGGTTCCCCAGTTGGCTATACTTAATTCTCCTTCTATACGGGTGCGAAGCTCTTTGTCCATGTCATCGTCCCACCAGAAATGTCGGGAGTGATAATGACGCATATAGAAGGGAGCTAGTTTATTGCTGATTTCTCCTCGGGCAATCACACTCACGGTATCCTTCCACAAAGGGATATTTACATCAAGATCTCCTTTAACATAGAATTGTCCCATGGCTTTTCCTGCCATTCCCACTTCACCAATAGCATGATAATGGAGTATATTTCCTTGTTGTTTGGTCAATTCCCCACCTATATAAATATCTGTTTCATTGATTTTTTCTTTTACCAAGGGGTCAGGAGTCATCAAGGAATATTGGCTAAACTTGTGAGATGCGAAAGCTGTCAATCCAGCTTTTGCATACTTGTTAAAGCCTTCAAGTAAGGCAATGCCTACCGTATTTTTTATGCCGATGTAGATAGTGCTGTCTCTTACTTGAGCACTGTCTGCTGTATTTTTATAGATTGAATTAAAATAGTCATTATTATAATAGCCGGCTATGTTATCGTCTGAACGGAAGGTGTGACGGGCTCGTTCGATTTGCAAGGTGTGTATAAAACTTGTGACAGGTACAAACTCCTGTTTGGTGGGAGTCGTGTCGTTTTCGGCTTTGGGGATGTCTCTGTGAAAACCAAGTCTATATCGCTGAGTTATAAAGGTGTGAAAGTCATGATTGCGATTAGTGGTGGCATTCAATATTGTAGGAATATTGTTGGGCTCATACTGCCTTCTTCCTTCAGCCATCTCTTCTGGAGCTGTGATATATCTGTCGTCAGTAATACCACCATTTTCATTTGTTTTTAAATAGTTGTTACTGTATATACCCTGAATTTGGTATTTGTCTCCAATATAGCTTGCGAAAAGTGAGGTATTAAAGTAGGATGTGTTTTGATTGTTATAAAATCCTCGTCCATACAGATAGTCAATATTAAAACCAAAAGCTAGTTTTTTATTTACATTGACCGAAAAGTATGACTTGAATCGTTCTTCTCCATTAATCTTATTTCCGGCTTTATTGTAAGTCAGATTCGTATAAGGAACATTACTATTGGTGAAGTTAAATTCAGTGGGGCGAACAAAAAAACTCGAAAAAGGGGCCATGAAAATGGTCGGTTCTGCAGAGTTACGTTCAAAGAAAATATGTGAAAGACGAGGTGAACCGAGGTTGCCTAGGTAGTTGTAATGCCCAGTGACTCCTTCTGTTAGATTGTTGTTTTGGAAGTGATGGTATAACGTGTCGGCTGGAATCATCTTCCTGTCGCCTAGCTCGTTTTTAATGCGCCACATGTATAGTTTAGGAGGTAAACCTTGTATTTCAACATTGGCACTATCTAGGTTTTCCGGGATCATAGTGGGGTCCACCTGATTACCGTATTGGTCCCTTCCGTTTTCATCAATCTTTTGACGTACAGGAATTCCCTGAGCCTTTAAAGCAGTCAGTCCTCCAACGGAAAGTAATATAAATAATAGTAAGATTCGTCTCATAATGGGAGGCAAAGATACTTACTTAAATTGAGATTTGAGAATTGAGAATTGAAAATTATGTTGCATCGTGTAAATTATCAAGCAAATAATTTCCAATTCTCAAGTTTTATCTTCTGGTTTTATCCAACTTCTTTAATCAAAGACATACCTTTTTTGATGGCTTCCTCGTTCATTGGAATCAAATGATGATGGCGTTCAGGAAGAGTCTTTTTCAATCCTTTGATCACACTTTCCAAAGTCACCATAGGAAGTAACTGAAGTAAACCGCCAAGGACGATCATGTTGAATGCTTTGGCATTATTCATTTCGTTAGCAGCGTCCATTGCATCAATGCGATACACTTTGATATCTTTGCGAGTAGGTGGGTGAATGATACCATATCCGTCATAAATCAGGATACCACCTTTCTTCACCTTTTTCTCGAATTTTTCGAGTGAAGGTTGATTCAAGATGATAGCAGCATCAAATTGACTCAAGATCGGTGATGAGATTTTATCATCGCTTACAATAACTGTCACGTTCGCTGTTCCACCTCGTTGTTCAGGACCGTATGCAGGCATCCAAGTTACTTCCTTTCCTTCCATAAGTCCGGAGTAGGCCAAAATTTTACCCATAGACAATACGCCTTGTCCACCGAAACCAGCAATAATTATTTCTTCTTTCATTGTACTGTTGACTTTTAGCGTTATTCTTTATCTTTTAAATCGCCTAGCGGATAGAATGGGAACATGTTTTCTTCCATCCATTTGTTTGCTTGTGCCGGAGTCATTTTCCAACCCGAGCTACAAGTCGAAACGATTTCGACTAGATTAGATCCTTTGCCGTTCATTGAGTTTTCGAATGCTTTACGGATCGCTTTTTTAGCTTTGCGAATAGCGGGTACTGTTTGAACAGATTGGCGAGTTACGTAGGCAGTTCCTTCAAGTTGTGCTGCGATTTCAGTCATTTTTAAAGGATAACCGTGAAGTTCTACATCACGTCCAGTGGGACAAGTAGAGCTCTTCATACCTAACAACGTAGTTGGTGCCATTTGTCCACCTGTCATACCGTAAATAGCGTTGTTGATAAAGATGATTGTGATATTTTCGCCACGGTTCAATGCGTGAATCGTTTCCGCAGTACCGATACAAGCTAAGTCTCCATCTCCTTGGTAGGTAAATACAAGGCGATCCGGCCAAAGTCTCTTGATAGCAGTAGCCAAAGCGGGAGCACGTCCGTGTGCTGCTTCTTGCCAGTCAATGTCTAGATAATTATAGATAAAAACTGCACAACCTACTGGAGAGATACCAATTGCTTTGTCCTCCAGACCCATTTCCTCAATAACTTCGGCAACGAGTTTGTGCACCACACCATGGCTGCAACCCGGGCAGTAGTGCATGGCATTATCGTTCATCAGAGTTGGTTTGTGGTAAACCAAATTCTCGGGTTTGATTATTTCTTCTTTAGTCATAACTTCTTCTCCTTATCTGTTGGTGAACCGTATAAAAAACTCCATCAGCTTGACAAATATTGCCGCGCCGCACACGTATAGAAACATTTTAAAATCTTCTTTTCCTACTACGAAGTAAGTGATGATAGCAGCAAGCGCCAATATCAAGAAAAGGATGTTCAGTACGCCTCTTATTTTATCAGGATTCATCGTCGTTTCGTTATTTAATTAATTTCTCTTCCAACGCGGTTACAATTTCATCAGGATCGGGAACAATACCACCGAGGCGTCCGAAGTGTTCTACGTTTATTTTACCATTGACAGCTAAACGAACATCTTCAATCATCTGTCCGGCATTTAATTCTGTAACGAGCATACCTTTGACTTTCTCAGCATAAGCAGCAATAGCTTTTGTTGGGAACGGCCATAAAGTTATTGGGCGAAGAATTCCGGCTTTGATTCCTTTTTCACGAGCAAGCTCCATAGCTTTCTGACCGATACGAGCCATTGCGCCAAAAGCGATGATCAGATACTCAGCATCTTCGCAGTTGATTTCTTCAAAACGAACTTCATTCTCTTCAATTTCTTTGTATTTTGCTTGGAAGCGGATATTGTTGAGCTCCATGGCTTCTGGCTTCAATTCCAAAGAAGTGATAATGTTCGGTTTACGTCCTTTGGTTTTTCCGGTAGTGGCCCATGGGCATTGTTCGATGATTTCTTCTTCAGTGCGGCGTGTTTTTTGCGCAGGAAGAACTACTTTTTCCATCATTTGTCCAACCACACCGTCGGCCAAAATGATAGCAGGGTTACGATATTTGAAGGCAAGTTCGAAACCCAGAGTTACGAAGTCTGCCATTTCTTGTACCGATGCCGGAGCAAGAGCAATAAGTCTATAGTCACCGTGTCCACCACCTTTTACCGTTTGAAAATAATCGGCTTGGCTAGGTTGAATGGTTCCTAAACCGGGACCACCTCGCATAACATTTATAATTAAACAAGGAAGTTCAGCCCCTGCGATATAGGAGATTCCTTCTTGTTTTAAGCTCACACCAGGGCTTGAGGAAGAGGTCAATACCATTTTTCCGCTACCAGCGCCTCCATATACCATGTTTATAGCTGCTACTTCACTTTCAGCTTGGAGCACTACCATTCCAGTGGTTTCCCAAGGTCTGAGTTCGGCAAGTGTTTCTAATACTTCTGATTGTGGAGTAATAGGGTATCCGAAGTATCCATCAGCACCACAGCGTATAGCGGCGTGGGCGATAGCTTCGTTCCCTTTCATTAATAGAACTTCTTCTGCCATATTCTTTTTCTTTTATTCTACTTTTACTTTATACACTGAGATACATCCGTCAGGACAGACTGTTGCACAAGCACTGCATCCAATGCAGGTATCTTCTTTTATCGGACCGGCATAATTATAGCCTTTCATATTTACCTCTTTATTGAGGGCGATTACATCGAGCGGACATGCCACTACACATAGGTTGCAACCTTTGCAACGTTCAGTGTCGACCACGATTGCTCCTTTGATTTTTGCCATAATCTTTTTTTATTACGTTATCTTTGATTTATGTTAATGATTGAACATGTCTTTGTTGAAGAAACTAAGAATATCAACAGCCATAGCTCTGGCCTGAACGGCGGGACTGTCTGGATTTAGGTCGATGGCGCACTGATAGTTATCTAGTGCCTCTTTCCAATTTCCTTTTTTTCGGTAGGCATTTCCCCTTAAATAAAAGAGTGTATCTTTATCGATTGAATCGTCTTGAAGAAGTTGGTCTAATTGCTGTATCGCTGTGTCCACATCCCCCTGATTAATAAGCTCTTTTAGGTTATCTATTTGATCCATTTTGTTGATTCTTTCGGGATTAACAAGGGCAAAGATAGTTTTTATTTATTTAAATGGGGCATCCAAGCATGGAAAATTGCATCGTTAAGTTTTTATTGCCTGTCTATACGGCTTGTGGGGGCATTTTATTGAAATGTATAAGGAAAACTGTATCTTTGCATACTAACTGATACTACTGACGCAAATCTGTGTTAGGGTATAAGTGGATATTAATCAAGGATAATCTGTTATGGACTTAGATATTAAAGAACGAATAAGGCTACTGTTGAGCGAGATGAACAGAGGAGTATATGAGAAGGAAACAGAGATTGGGCTGTCCTTGTTGGCTGCTTTGGCGGGGGAAAGTATATTGCTTCTAGGCCCTCCCGGAGTAGCAAAATCAATGGTGGCTCGACGATTGAAGAAAGCTTTTGTCGACGCACAGGCTTTTGAATATTTGATGTCTCGGTTTTCTACCCCTGACGAAATCTTTGGTCCGATCAGCATTAGTCGTTTGAAAGAGATGGATAAGTACGAACGTACGGTTGACGGCTATCTACCTAAAGCGGACGTTGTGTTTTTGGATGAAATTTGGAAAGCCGGCCCTGCCATTCAGAATACGTTATTGACGGTGATCAACGAAAAAGTGTTTCGGAATGGAGACACTGAAATGAAGCTTCCTTTGAAACTTCTGGTGGCGGCTAGTAATGAGTTGCCTACACAGGGAGAGGGTTTGGAAGCTTTGTGGGATCGTTTTTTGATTCGTGTCATTAGCACTTGTGTGAAGCAAGAGGACACCTTTTATAAGATGTTGCTGGATGAGAGTGATGAGGACAATGACACCACGGGGGAGTGGCAGATCTCCAACGAAGAGTATGCGCAATGGCAGAAAGAAATCAGTTTGGTCGACGTTCCACGAGAGGTTTTGTTGTGTATCACGGAGATTCGTCAGCACTTGGCAAAGGTTGAGTTGGAAGATTCTCAAGCTCATCGCCATGTTTATGTTAGCGATCGTCGCTGGAAGAATATCATCCGCCTCCTAAAAGCTTCCGCATTTATCCATGGGCGAGGAGCTGTTGCTATAATCGATTTGTTGCCCATCTATCATTGCTTGTGGAATGAGCCAGAAGAATGTGCAGATGTACGCTGCATCGTGGTTCGTGCATTATTTGTATCTCATGTGAAAGAGCTTTCTGCTATTCATCTCTCATTGAAGTCCGACCTCAAAGTGAGTCGTGTTCGCGAGGCATTAGAGAAGGCCCGCCAACAAGGCGATCGTCGGGATGAAGATCTGATGATTATAGATCATTTCTATTATCAGGTAGATAATCATGGCACGGGCAATACGTATATCTTTATCGTGGATTTTAAGAATCTGAAAGAATATAGTACGAAAGATGTTCCTGCCGTTGGCGTTATGTATGCTGATCCCCTGAATCCGAAGCGAACCATTATACGCACTTTCTCTGATGCTTCAAAAATGAAAGAACAAGGTGCAGAGAGGGTGAGCCTTTATCGAGATGACAAGCACTTATATATCAATGGAGTTCGCTTTCCGATGCGACGATTGAATAGGGGAGAGCAACAGCAGTTATGGTTGGGAAATATGACGCTTACCGATCGAGATTATGAAGCTGAGATAGATACTGCTCATGCTAGGATAGAAAAGTTAGTAAAAGATTTATCCGAGAATATATTTGTTTCTGAAGACGACAAGAAGGATGTGGCACAGTATGTGGGGAGCATTCGTAAAGAGATAGCTTGGGCACGAGTAGATGTTCGTAAATTGCGGTACGGCGATGAGTCTTAGATACGATGCTACCTTTTACGCGCAGGTGCTGGATAAGTATGTGGCAACGGGGGAGTGTGCGCAGACGGACCATGAACCGTTGTATGCCTATCTTCTTTCTGTGATGAACGATCCAATGATCAAAATTCAGGTGCTAAGCGATGAGATTTGTACACGTCTCTTCTATGATGCGATGATTCAGTTTGTCAGGCTGAATTTGGAGAAGCACAAATACAATATGCAGAAAGGGCAATCCGAGATGCAGGGAATGGATTTGGCGCTTGAGTGGTCCGAAGCGAAGCGGAAGGATGGCTGGCAAGCTCTTCTTCAGGAAATTTCCGAGAAGCATGAGCGCAATGGATTCGATCGGGCATTCTATTATGGACAGTTCTCTCATGAAGGAAGGTATGCCGACACCGAGCTTTGGGAGAGGATGGTGGACGACTGGAGAGAAGCTTTTCAGAAGGAGCTGGAGGAACAGAAAAAAAAAGAGATTGAGCAACGCAAAGAGGGCTTTGAGCGTAGACTTCAGGCTAATATAAAGAACATTCCCGAGTATATTCGGAAAAACAAGATAGAGAAAGATGAATTCTATCAAGCGTGGGGGCTGATGAGTGGGATGTGGAATACTGTCGACTTTGAGCGAATACGTAAAATGGTTCGCTTGCAAAAGGACTATCCCGAAATTATTAAAGTAGCCAATAAGATGGGGCGCATTGCCGATGATGAGGGCAAAGAAATGTTGCACATCGCACAAGGAAATGTCTATAAGATGGAGCATTCTTCTAAAAGCGATATCTTGGGAATCACGGTGGGGAATGATTTGAATGCATTGCTTCCCACTGAACTGGCTCATTATGCCGACGATGAACTGGAAGATTTATTTGTGTATAAGTATATCACTCGTAAGCTACAGACCTTTCGTTATAAATCTGAAATTATGCAGCCTGCTCGGCGATTGGAGCTTAAACCTGCTGTGCAGAAAGGCCCAATGATTGTTTGCTTGGACACCTCTGGAAGTATGGTGGGAAAGCCCGAGAAGATAGCTAATTCTTTGCTGGTAAAGTTGCTTGAACTGGCCGACAGGCAGAGGAGAAGTTGCTTCTTGATTGCTTTCTCTGTTTCTGTGAACCCAATTGATATTCGTAAAGAGCGGGCTCGATTACTCGAGTTTTTCTCCACTACCGCCACTGGCGATACGGATGCTACGCGAATGCTGCAAACCACCTTTCAGTTGCTGCAATCCAAAAAGGAGTATATGAATGCCGATGTTTTGTGGATTAGCGATTTCAAGATTCCTTTGTGTGATCATCAGCTTACGGATCAGATGCTTGATTATAGGAAAGTAGATACGCATTTCTACGGTCTGCAACTGGGAATAGCGGAAAACGAATGGATTCCATTTTTTGATCATATCTATCGAGTGGAATATACTCCTTCTCGAAAGTATTAATAGATCGTTATTGATCTATTAGAAGATTAAAATAAAGCTGCCTTTCTTTTTAGAAAAGCAGCTTTATTTTTTTTATTTGAATAGGCAAGGGCCTTGTTAAACAGGTATTTTATCAATACGATTCTGATGACGTCCTCCTTCAAAGTCGGTTGCGAAGAATTCCGTTAGGATCAGGTCGGCTTCTTCATTGCTGATGAAGCGCCCTGGCATCACAAGAATATTGGCGTTGTTGTGCTGACGAGCTAGATGGGCTATTTCAGCGTTCCAGCATAAAGCTGCGCGTATTCCTTGATGCTTATTCAGCGTCATATTAATTCCATTTCCGCTACCGCAGATGGCAATGCCGGGATAACATTCACCCGATTCAACTGCCAAAGCTAGCGGATGTGCATAGTCCGGATAATCTACACTTGCTGCAGAATGAGTTCCGAAATCTTTGTATGCCCAGCCCTTTGCTTCCAGCCAACTACGAACGAATTCTTTTAGTTCAAAGCCGGCATGGTCGCTTGCTAATCCGATTGTTTTCATTAAATCATTGATTTTACTTGATTATATACGTTCTCGGCTGTAAATCCAAGTTTCTCATCTAAAACGGTGTAAGGAGCAGAGAAACCGAAAGATTCCAATCCCCAAACCTTACCGTGTGAACCTACCAAACCTTGAAGGGTAACAGGTAAACCAGCAGTAAGACCAAAGATTTTAGCGTCAGCCGGAAGTACAGCTTCCTGATATTCTTTTGACTGGCTACGGAACAGACCTTCGGATGGAGCAGATACGATGCGTACCTTTAAGCCATCTTTACGAAGTAACTCTGTACCAGCTACCAATGTAGATACTTCTGAACCTGAAGCTAATAATATAACATCTGGGTTTTCGTCAGATCCGGCTACGATATACGCACCCTTATCTGCTTGCTGATACTCAGTTCCTGCTGGTAGGTTGGCAATGTTTTGACGTGAGAAAATTAAACCTGTCGGAGTAGACGTGTTTTCCATTGCAAGTTTCCAAGCAATAGTCGTTTCTTCAGCGTCAGCCGGACGAAGTACCAACATAGAGTTGTGACCCTTATGATTTTTAAGTTTTTCCATTAAGCGGATTTGAGCTTCTTGCTCTACCGGTTCATGAGTTGGTCCATCTTCACCCACACGGAATGCGTCGTGAGTCCAGATGAATTTAACAGGTTGTTCCATCAAGGCAGCCATACGTACGGCAGGTTTCATGTAATCTGAGAATACGAAGAACGTACCACAAGCAGCGATCACACCGCCATGGAGTGACATACCAATACAGATACAAGCCATTGATAATTCAGATACACCAGCTTGGAAGAAAGCACCGCTGAAGTCGCCTTTTTTGAAAGAGTGAGTTTTCTTAAGGAAACCGTCAGTCTTGTCAGAGTTAGAAAGGTCGGCAGAAGCAACGATCATATTCTCAACTTGAGTAGCAAGAGCGCCAAGTACGGTTGCAGAAGCAGCACGAGTGGCACTACCAGCTTTTTGTTGGATAGTAGCCCAGTCTACTTTAGGAGCTTTGCCCGAGAAGAATACTTCAAGTTTAGCTACTAGTTCTGGATTTGCTTTTGCCCATTCAGCTTTCACTGCATATTTTTCGCTTACAATTGTTTTAAGTTCAGCAGCACGCTTAGCATACAGTTCGGCTACTTCGGGGAAGATAGCGAAAGGATTAGTTGGGTCGCCACCTAAGTTCTTGATGGTGTTGACGAAAGCATCGCCACCGAGCGGAGCACCGTGAGTAGCACAGTTAGCTTCGTAGCTGCTACCGTCAGCTTTACGAGCGCCTTTACCCATCACTGTTTTACCAATAATCAAAGTTGGGCGATCTGTTTCAGCTTGACCTTTCTTAATCGCTGCACGAATTTCGTCAGGATCATTACCATTAATGCTAAGTACGTTCCATCCCCAAGCTTCGTATTTCTTTGCAGTATCTTCAATTGTAACGTCTTTAGTTTCTGTAGAAAGCTGGATGTCGTTAGAATCGTAGAACATAATCAAATTGTCTAGTCCTAATGCACCGGCAATACGGCCTGATCCTTGAGAAATTTCTTCTTGGATACCTCCGTCAGAGATGTATGCATAAATGGTTTGATTCATCACTTCATTGAAGCGAGCTTTCAAAAATTTAGCAGCAATAGCTGCACCTACAGCAAAAGTATGTCCTTGGCCAAGAGGTCCGGAAGTGTTTTCAATGCCTCTCATGATATCTACTTCAGGATGTCCTGGAGTAGGGCTTCCCCATTGGCGGAATTCTTTTAGCTCATCTAAAGCAAATTTGCCAGTTAAAGCTAGTGTTGAATAAAGCATTGGAGACATGTGACCTGGGTCAAGGAAAAAACGGTCGCGACCTTCCCAACGTGGATTTTCGGGATCATATATTAGAAACTCAGAGAAGAGTACATTAACAAAATCAGCACCACCCATGGCACCACCCGGGTGTCCGGAATTGGCTTTCTCAACCATTGAAGCAGCAAGAATACGGATGTTATCCGCTGCACGATTCATAAGTTTGTTGTCGTTCATATCTTTTATAATTAATAGATTTCTGTCATAATGTTGGCAAAGATAACTCTTTATGTGTAATTATCCATTCAAAAGAGCTATCTTTTTTGTCACTTTTTAAACCCACTTCCTGTTTATAATACAATAAGTGATTACCGTAATTTTACTGTAACTCTAAAGTAACAATAGACTTAGCGGGAAGTTTTACTTTTAAGGTTTCTTTATTGATTTTTACCTCTTTGAAGGGGGCTAATTTAACATTATTAGGATTCTCGAAAGAGTTGTAGTCTGTCAGATTGGGCGATGTTAAAATCTCTCCAACTGCTTTTTTCGCTTTTATATCTCCTAAATTGATGGTGATTTCTTGTGCATTGTCTGCATCTACATTCGAAAGAGAGATGTGAACTACTCCATCTTTATTTCTTGAAGCTGTAGCACTGATCATTGGAACTGTCCGATTGTCGCGTACATCCATTTTTTCGCATACTAGGTCGAGTGGGAGATACGTTGCATCTTGGTGTACTTTATACATTTTGAACACGTAATAGGTTGGTGTCAGTACCATGGCTTTACCTTGTGTCAGAATCATAGATTGGAGTACATTGACTACTTGCGCAATATTTGCCATTTTGAGGCGATCGGTATATTTGTGGAACACATCGAGGCTTAAAGAAGCAACGAAAGCATCGCGCAAAGTATTCTGTTGAAATAAGTGGCCGGCAATCGTTCCTGGTTCTTCGTCCCACCAAGTTCCCCATTCGTCTAGCAAAAGAGCGATTTTTTTATCTTTGTCGTATTTATCCATTATGGCACAATGCTTTTTGATGACGTTTTCAATCTCAAGACATTTGCCCATGGTCCAGTAATAATCGTCTTTGTTGAACTTTGTAGCCGATGTTTTGCTTCCACTCCATCCTGTTACTGTATAGTAGTGAAGAGAAAGGCCTTGCATCCGATGGCCCACACGGTTCATCAATACGTCAGTCCAATTGTAATCATAGTCGCTTGCTCCACTGGCAATTTTAAATAAGCGGTTACCGTCGTAGTTGCGACAATACGTAGAGTAGCGGCGATATAGGTCGGCATAGTATTCCGGGCGCATACTTCCACCGCAACCCCAGCTTTCATTTCCTACACCGAGATATTTGATTTTCCACGCCTTGTCGCGTCCATTTTTGCGACGTAGATTAGCCATCGGTGAATCGCCGTCGGAAGTCATGTATTCTACCCATTTGGCAAGTTCTTCTACTGTTCCGCTTCCAACATTTCCGCTCACGTAGGGTTCACAGCCTAGCATCTCGCAGAGGTTTAAAAATTCATGTGTACCGAAACTATTATCTTCAATGGTTCCTCCCCAGTTGTTATTTACCATTTTAGGGCGATTCTCTTTGGGCCCAATGCCATCCATCCAGTGATATTCATCGGCAAAACAACCACCGGGCCAGCGTAAAACGGGCACAGACAAATCTTTTAATGCATTGAATACATCGGTGCGGTATCCTTTTATATTCGGAATATCCGACTTTTCACCTACCCAAAGTCCACCGTAAATGCAAGAACCAAGATGTTCGGCAAATTGTCCATAGATTTCTTTGGGTATGATTTCTTTGCCTTGGTCGGCATGTACGGTAATGGTAGCGCTCTTCTGTGCAGATAGAGACATGGAAGCTGCCAGAAAGGCCGTGCTGACTAATAGTTTTGTTTTCATAATTGATAGTTGTTAAAGGATTATATAAAAGTTGTTTGAATTTTTATGAGGTGTTCTTTTCTGTTTTTAAAGATGATCATTATTTTAATAAGCGTACTTCATAGATAGCCGCTGTCCTAAGAGACTGATCTGGTTTAAACAGAATCGAGTGTTTTCCAGCTGCTAAGGGTTGGGGTAACAGATAACGAAGCGTGATGAATCCCTTTTTATCAGGTTGACTTATAGTTGGCTGAACGGCCAAAGGTTGATCATCCAATAGAATCATGGTTTGGCTCTTCTCTTCTTTCCGTATCGTTATTTGTAATTGGCTTGCAACTTCTTTTACATTCAACTGATAGCTGAACCAACCTTTTGCACGGCGGTAGTGTTGGTCGCCATGAGTGCCGACTTCCGATGCTTCATATAGAATGCCGTGGTCCGATTCAGGTTGCTGTTCACCCGGGAAAATCAAATCAATAGTCTGATTCGCTAATTCCGTCGCTTTCGCTTCGGCTGCAGCGGTTTCTTTCAGAATTTCTTTGAAGCGTTCTTCGCTCGCTTGCCGGAAATAGATAGCATAACGAGCCTCGTGTAAACGGAAGAAAGGGATCAGCTTTATGTTGTCCTTCTGCTTCGGATAGAGTGCACCGTCATAACTAAAGGCGATTTTATCTCCTTGCATTCGGTGAAGATTCTTGCGTATGGAATCGGGTGAACCGATTAACATCGGTAACTCTTGTAAAGGAATTTGTTTCCCGTGAGCGATGTGACCACCACGACTATCGTCAGCATATAAACCTTTCAAATCTTCTGTTCCGGTGGAAGCAGCTAAGACAATAGGACCATATAAGAATGCATAAAAATCAGCTTTATCAGGAATTTGTTCCAAACTAACTTTCATGGGGAGGTGGAACGTAATGCTATCTCCTTTTTTCCATTTGCGACGAAGAGGCAAGTACGAAAGCTTATTTGACTGGATGGGATAATCGGTTGCTTTACCATTGATTGAAACGGTAAAGCTTTTCAATGGCTTGGCCCACTCTGGGATGCGGATCATTATCGTCAATTCTTTCTTCGCCGCTTTTTCTACTTGCAGAGTTACTTTTTCGCTATCGGGGAAAAGTGTTTTTTGAGTTAGTACCAAGCCACGGTCTTTCCAAGTAAGCTCGGAAGGAATAAATAAGTTGACATAAAGGGTATCTTGCTGGTGCGCATAAATAAACTCTCCATACTTAGTGTGATTCTCCAGTCCTGAACCAACACAGCACCACATGGATGTTTCTGGTTGCGAATACACTCTATAATGACCGGGACGCATAGGAGTGAAGTAAACAAATCCTCCTTTATCGGGTTCTTGTGAGGATAGAATGTGATTATAGAGTGCACGTTCGTAATAATCTACGTAGCGCGAGTCTGGTTCTTGCTGATTGGTGAATGGGTTTTGAGAATGCTGATAGAGCATCTTCGTTAACCGGAGCATGTTATAGGTGTTGCATGTTTCGGGCCCTTGTACGTCGTTGAGCATAGATGTGAAATTATCTGCGGGATGAAAATGCTCACGTACACTATTTCCACCGATACATACTGAACGATGATTCACTACAGTGTTCCAAAAGAAACGGGCTGCATGATCCCATTCGGCGGCATGATTCCAACTTTCATCATTCTGTGAAAGTTCAGCTATGCGTTCATACCCGATGACCTTAGGTATTTGCGTATTAGCATGCATACCTGTGAGTTTATCTTCATCATTAATGAGCGGATCAAGAATAATTTTGTGTGAGAATCGGCGTGCAAGAGTAAGGTATTTCTTTTCACCAGTTATGGCGGCTACATCTGCGAAGGTTTCGTTCAACCCTCCATGCTCACTACGAAGCATTTCTTGAATTTGCTCATCGCTCAGGTTGGAGGTGATATCGATCATCCAATCGGTAAAGTCTATGAGCATTTGGCGGGCTAAGTCGCTGTGGGCATAAAGATAGGCATCTCTTAGCCCCGCATACGTTTTGTGAATATTGTAGAGAGGTACCCACTTGCCATTCAGATCGAAACCACCTGCACGGATCTTTCCTTCTTTGATCTCCTTCCAGAGTTGAAGACTTCCGGGAGTACCACCTATAAAACCTGTGCCCACTGTTTTTTGTGCACGGCGGAGTTCGCTAAGCATGTAGTTGAGGCGATGGTAAATAACTGTATCTCCAGTGGCAGCATACATCAGTGAAAGAGCCGAAAGATAATGTCCGCCAATGTGTCCGTCGAGTCCGGTGTTTTCCCAGTTGGTGTAGCTGGGAGCTTTCGGTTTTAATCCTGCTTCACGAAGGAAAGGAGCTAATAGTCTGTCGGGACTTAGTGCTAAAATATAATGCAAATCAGTCTGTTGAGCTTGCAAAAAAGGGCTGTCGAGGAGCTTCACCTCTTCAAGAGGAAAGTAAGAAACTTGGTGATTGTTCTGTGCCTTCCCGACTGAAATGGATAGAATAAGGGCAAGTATAAACGAGGTGGTTTTCATGATAGTAGCTTCCTTAATTCCCTCTCCGAGAGGAGAGGGAATGGAGATGGTTAATGTGAAAGTATCAAACAGAACTTAACTTTCGAAAAAGAGTTCGTTTCTATGAGAGAATTTATTTGAATTTTACAGCAGCTTCCTCAATGGGTAAACCTGCTTTATAGCGTTCAATATACGTGTTGAAGCCAGCCACATCTTCGGGACTAGGAGAAACCTCAACACCTGCATCGCTACCGAATACACTCTCATCTAAGAAATCAGCAAGCGATTGTTTGTCTTTATGATTGACTAGGTATGAACCCAATAGTGCAATACCCCAGGCACCACCTTCACCAGCTGTTTCCATCACTGAGATGGGGGAGTTGATAGCAGCAGCAAGAATTTTTTGACCCACGCCTTTGGTTCTAAACAAACCTCCGTGTCCAGTGATTCTGTCTACTTTGATTTTCTCTTCGTTGAACAAGATGTCGTTACCTATTTTCAGCACGCCTACTGAAGCGTACAAATGGGTACGCATAAAATTGGCGAGATTAAATTTGTCATTGGAGGTGCGCACAAATAGAGGCCGTCCTTCTGCCAGACCTGTAACAGGTTCGCCCGAAATATAGTTATAAGAGAGCAATCCTCCACAATCAGCATCTCCGGCGAGCGCAATGTTGTAGAGCTTGCCATAGAGCTCGTCCATGTCAACAGGAATGCCTAGTAGCTCTTGATATTCTTTAAATAAGCCTACCCATGCATTCAGATCGGAAGTACAGTTGTTGCAATGCACCATGGCAACTAAGCTTCCGTCAGGAGTAGTGACCATGTCGATCATTTCATAAGGTTTTGACAATTCTTTTTCCAACACAATCATAGAGAAAGAAGAGGTTCCAGCAGAAACATTTCCTGTGCGTTGTTTCACAGCATTCGTTGCTACCATGCCTGTTCCAGCGTCTCCTTCAGGTGGGCATACGGGTATGCCAGCTTTCAGATGTCCAGATACATCGAGCTTTTTGCAACCTTCCGGTGTGAGGACACCTGCCGATTCACCAGCCGATAAGACTTTGGGTAATATATCGTTTAGTTTCCAACCAAACTTCTTCGGTGCAATGAGTTGGTCGAACTTGCTAACCATTTCTGCAGAATAGTTGTTGGTGGTGGGATCTATGGGAAGCATACCCGATGCGTCGCCTATACCCAATACTTTCTCTCCAGTGATTTGCCAATGCACATATCCTGCGAGCGTAGTGAGGAAGGTAATATCTTTTACATGCGCTTCATTGCCCAGAATAGCTTGATAAAGGTGAGAAATACTCCATCTCAAGGGGATATTATAGACAAATAATTCTGATAGTTCAGTTGCTGCAACGCTTGTATTGGTGTTTCTCCAGGTGCGGAAAGGCACAAGGATTTCTTCTTTTTCATTGAAAGCCATGTAGCCGTGCATCATGGCACTGACACCTATAGCTGCTAGAGATTCGATCTCTGTGTCATACAGTTTCTTCACGTTAGCACGAAGATCTGCATAACAATCTTGCATACCCACCCAGATGGCATCAATGCTGTAGGTCCATAGACCGTTGACAAGTTGATTCTCCCAGGTATGACTTCCTTGAGCAATGGGCTTGTTTTCTTGGTCGATTAGAACTGCTTTAATGCGTGTTGACCCCAGTTCTATTCCTAGGATAGCTTTGCCTGTCTCGATGGTTGATTTTGCATCTAATTTCATATTGAAATCAATATTTTAAGGTAAACAATAATGATAGAGAACAAAAACTCAAGTTTCGCGAGTACCTAGATTCTTGAAGAGTACCCACGAAACTTGAGAAATTGATGCTTAGCTAAGCGCTTTATTTAACATGTAATACACTTCATTCATGCGTAATTCTTTCTTAAAGCTGCTGATGGTAGTTTCTTTATTGATATGTACCATTTCGATACCTGCTATTTCAGCATAATCTTCCCAGTATTCGGCAGTCAGATCGTAAGAGAAGCAAGAGTGGTGAGTTCCACCCGCAAGGATCCATGCGCCTGCACCAACTTCGAGGTTAGGCATTGGAATCCAAAGAGCAGAAGCAACTGGCAACTTTGGAAGTGGTTTCGGTTCGATGCACTCTACGTCGTTAACGATAAGGCGGAAACGATTACCCAAATCAATTACAGTAGCTGTACAACCTGCACCAACTTTTGATGTAAACACTAAACGAGCTGTTTGGCTCTTGCGGATACCTATGCCAAGGAAGTGAACTTCCAAACGAGGCTTGTTGGCAGCAATTAGCGGGCTGATTTCCAACATGTGCGACTGTAGGATAGAGCTGTTAGCACCATCAAAGTTCAGTGTGTAGTCTTCAAGGAAAGAGCAACCTTTCGGAAGTCCTTGATTCATCACCCATACGGTACGATAAAGTGCAGCTGATTTCCAATCGCCTTCTGCTCCGAAACCGTAGCCTTCAGCCATAAGGCGTTGTGAAGCTAAACCTGGGATCTGATCGAAACCATTGAATTCAAGGTCGCCTAAGTCGTCAAAGTTAGTAGTGAAACCTTTAGCGCCTTTTTCTTTCAAAATAGCACGAAGTGCAAGTTCTGCTTTGGCAGCGTTCCATACTTTGGTATAAGCTTCAGTAGAGTGGTCTTCTAGAGAAGCATCGTGGTCGTAATCTTTGAAATAAGTTGCCACCAATGCATCTACGTCAGCATCCTTAACTACCTTGTGATATTCCATTAATTCGCTAACCGGGCAATAGTCTACATGGTATCCCATGCGTTGTTCTGCTTCAACTTTGTCACCATCGGTCACAGCTACGTTATTCATTTGGTCACCGAAACGGAGGATCAACATATCCTGAGAATCAGCCCAACCCGCACAAACACGCATCCAAACAGCGATCTTATGCAAAGTATCTTCTTCCTTCCAATGTCCTACAACTACTTTGCGACGGATACGCATACGAGTACAGATATGTCCGAATTCGCGGTCACCGTGAGCAGATTGGTTAAGGTTCATGAAGTCCATATCCATGGTATCCCAAGGAATTTCTTTGTTGAATTGAGTGTGCAAATGCAATAAAGGTTTCTTAAGTTGTTGCAAACCGTGAATCCACATTTTTGCAGGGGAGAAAGTGTGCATCCAAGTGATTACACCTACACACTTTTCGTCGTTGTTGGCTGCTTTGAACACTGTTTCTACTTCCTTAGAAGAGTTAGCTGTTCCTTTATAAACTACTTTTACGGGCAGTTTGCCTGATGCGTTTAGTCCGTTTACCATTTCGTTAGAGTGAGCGTCTACTGCAACTACTGCATCGCCTCCGTACAAAAGCTGAGCTCCTGTAACGAACCATACTTCATATTGATCAAATACGTTATTCATAATGTTCTATTGTTAAATTATAATCTTTTTTCGTTTATTATTGTCCGTAGTAAGCATTCGGTCCATGCTTGCGGCTGAAATGTTTTTCTACTAGCAGTGAGTTCATCGTTAAGTTGGGATTCACTGCATAGGCAATGCTAGCCATTTTGGCCACTTGTTCCATCACAACAGCATTGTGAACAGCATCGTGAGCATCTTTTCCCCAAGAGAAGGGGCCATGATTCTTCACCAATACTCCTGGTGTGTGAACAGGGTTAAGTCCTTCGAAACGTTTTACGATCACGTTACCGGTTTCCAATTCGTAGGCACCCTTCACTTCGGCTTCAGTCATGTCTGCTGTGCAAGGTATGGCATCATGGAAATAGTCGGCATGTGTGGTGCCGATGTTAGGAATGTCACATCCGGCTTGCGCCCATGCAGTAGCATAAGTAGAGTGGGTGTGTACTACTCCTCCAATTTCAGGGAAGGCTTTGTAGAGCACCACGTGAGTAGGAGTATCCGAAGAAGGTTTTAGCTTACCTTCAACTACCTTCCCATCTAGGTCGACTACT
Source organism: Bacteroidota bacterium (assembly GCA_023426145.1). Lineage (GTDB taxonomy): Bacteria > Bacteroidota > Bacteroidia > Bacteroidales > Bacteroidaceae > Bacteroides. The sequence continues at coordinate 97,485 of JAFABG010000034.1, forward strand.
ACCATATCTTCTGCTTTCATTTCATCATAACTCACTCCACTTGGTTTGATGACCACCAATCCGCTTTCGCGATCTATGGCAGAAACATTCCCCCAAGTAAAGATGACTAATCCATGCTTTACCAATTCGATATTGGCATGAAATACTTTTTCTTTCAGTTCCTCGAGCATAGTTTTTATTCTTTGGGAAGCGCTGACGGTGGTTGTGAACCCTCCGTCAGATCTTCATTGTTATAAATTAAAGTTTAAATTTAGGGTCTTTACGATAGGTTTTGCCATTAAACTTATATAAGGCAGCTCCTCGTTTGGAACCCAGTTTATCTATCTTATCTGTTTTTTCAATAAAATCCATGTCGGCCACTCGTTTACGGAAATTTCTTTTATCTATCGTTTCCCCATAAATGGCTTCATAGAGGCTCTGCAGTTGCGACAAGGTGAATAGCTTGGGCAATAGATTGAAACCAATAGGCTCAACCGATGCTTTCTGCTTCATTTGCTCCCGAGCTTTGTTTACCATCTCCGGATGGTCAAAGATTAGTGGGGGAAGCTCGTGCATATTTACCCAGTATGCATTGTGCTTTTGAACCAGTTTCCGATCATATTCATTGATGTTGATCAAGGCATAGTAGGCAACAGATACCACACGTTCACCCGGATCACGATCAACAGCTCCGAAGGTTCCAACCTGTTCCATGTATACATTTTCCAAACCGGTTAGCTCAGTCAGTACTCTTTTGGCAGCATTGTCCACGCTTTCGTCTTGTTGCACGAATCCTCCCATCAGCGACCATTCGCCCATTGCGGGTTCGAAGTTCCTTTTTAGCAGTAACAGGCTGATTTCTCCTTCATTAAATCCAAAGATAATGCAGTCGATACCAAGGTAGAAGGTAGGATTCGAGCTATAATAGTTGTTCATGGTCTTCAATGAGTTAATCGATTACCAGAAATACCAATAGAAGGCAGCAGTGATCCCTAAGATAATAACTGTGTGAACAATATCCCAGCGATTCCAACTTATGCGAGTAGCTTCTTTTTGTTCTTTGCTAGCGGTACCGAATACCAAACCTTGAATCTTTTCGGCAGTAGGAGCTTCTGTAGCAAGGCTCACTGCGATAACTATAATGATACAGAACAGGAACATCCATCCGCAGAAGAACAACCAGTTCATATCGTAGAATAAAGACTTGAATGTAGAGTCGGCCACTTCACCTGCATTACTGTAGTACACTTTGGCACCTAAGCGAGTGAGACCAATCACCATACCGGCTATTAATCCCCACATACCACCTTGAGCCGATGTACGTTTCCATGTGATACCCAATAGGAATGCGGCAGCAATACCTGGAGCCAATACAGACTGTACGTCCTGTAGATAGGTATAGAGTACATCACCCACACTACGCATGATTGGAATCCAAAGAATACCTAAGATCACAATAACGATAGTGGCAATTTGACCGATACCTACAAGTTTCTTTTCTGGAGTTTCCGGTCTGAAACGTTTGTAGAAGTCGATGGTGAACAACATTGCTGAAGAGTTAAACAATGAAGCTAATGAACTCATCAATGCAGCCAAGATACCACATACCACTAAACCTTTCACACCAGCAGGAAGCAATTTTGCTACTAGAGTAGGGAAGGCAGCATCCGCATTTGGATTGCCGTTGGCTAGCAACGGAAGGAATCCTTCGCCACCTGCTCCGATATATTTTTGATGCAATGCAAAGGCAATCATACCTGGGATGAGGAATAAGAATACAGGCAACAGTTTCAGATAAGCGCCAAAGATTGTACCGCGGCGAGCTTCTTTTTCGTTCTTGCCAGAAAGTACACGTTGCACAATGAACTGGTCTGTACACCAATACCAGAAACCAATGATAGCGGAACCAATCAAAGCACCTAGCCAAGGGAAGTTAGGGTCATTATTGCTTCGGATAAGGTTGGTCATAGTGTCACCATAATCGTTTACCGTTACAGCACCACACACTCTCATCATTTCGTCCCAGCCTCCAAGTTCTTTGAAACCTAACACGAGGATGATCAATGAGCCTAATAAAAGAATCGGGGTCTGCAACACAGAGGTATAAAGCACTGACTTCATTCCACCGAAGATGGTATAAAGAGCGGTGAGTAACACCAAACCAATTGCTGCAATCCAGAAGAAGTCGATTCCCCAAAGTTCCTTGATGCCAAACACTTGTTGGAATACCAAACCGCCGGCGTATACCGTAACGGCTACTTTAGTCAATACATAACTTACAAGTGAGATAACCGATAATATGGTACGTGATTGAGGATTATAGCGTCGTTCCAAGAACTCTGGCATGGTGTATACCATACTCCGAGTGTAGAATGGCACAAACACCCATCCCAAAATTAAAATCATCCAGCCTTGAATTTCCCAGTGAGCCATGGCCATACCGCTTGATGCTCCTGCTCCAGCTAAACCAATTAAATGTTCCGAACCGATGTTTGAAGCAAAAATAGAGGCTCCAATTGCAATCCAAGTTGCATCGCGTCCACCTAAAAAATAGTCTGCCGAGTCGTTTTGCTTTTGTCTGACCACCCAAACAATTATACCTATTAGAGCCAAGAAGAAGACTCCAATTACAATCCAATCTAATGATTCCACAATAAATATGATTTATAAGTTAATATTATTTTTCAATCGAAAATTTGAAAATACATTCGCTGTTATACGTTTGTCCCGGTTCTAGCACTGTAGAGGGCCAGTCGGCTTTGTTGGGGCTGTCGGGGTAGTGTTGAGTTTCGAGGCAAACGGAAGCGCGTTGGTTATATACAATGCCTTTTTTACCTTTAACTGTGCCATCAAGGAAATTACCGGTATAAACCTGTATTCCCGGCTCATTAGTATACACTTCAAGAGTGATTCCTGATGAAGGTGAAGTTAGTTTAGCGGCTACTTTTGAAATATCTCCTTTGGTGTTGAGCACCCAGTTGTGGTCATAACCATTACCATTTTTCAATTGAATGAAATCATAGTTATTGATTTCTGTACCCACAGCTTTAGGAGTAGTAAAATCCATAGGAGTGTTGGCTACTGGAGCAATTTCTCCGGTGGTCATAAATGTGCTATCTACAGGCGTGTAGTAGTCGGCATTGATATAGAGAATATTATCTGTTGAAAGTTGCGTTGGATCACCGTTCAGGTTGAAATAAGAGTGATTAGTCATATTGATAATCGTTTTCTTATCCGTTGTTGTGCTATATTTGATGTCGATAGCGTTGTCGTCGGTCAGGTGATAAGTGACTTTAGCCGTCACGTTTCCGGGGAATTGTTCGTCGCCATCAGGAGAGAAGCGAGTTAACTCCAAAGTCGTGGGATTTACCTGATTAGCCTCATATACTTGGTATTGCCATCCTTTAGGGCCACCGTGCAGACAATGTCCAAAGTTGTTTTGAGGGAGTTGGATCGTGTCTCCATCGAGAACAAAACGTCCTTGCGCGATGCGGTTGGCATAACGTCCGATGGAAGCTCCGAAATCACTTGGTATATTAATGTAGTCTGCTATGCTGTCGAATCCTAAAACGACATCTTGCATCTTTCCGTTCTTGTCGGGTACCATGATCGACACGATGCGACCGCCGAAATTAGTGATGCACACTTCCATGCCTGTCTTGTTCTTTAGCGTGTAAAGAGCTGTTTTGGCATTGTTCACTTCTGTTTGAAATTTTGCCGGGTCGAGACCTGATAAAGTCAGCTCTGAAACCGGTTTGTTGTTGCACGCGGCAAGCATCATCGCGGCAATTCCTGCAAGTAGAAAATGTTTTTTCATGGTTTTATTTTTAATGTAAATGAGATGCTTATCTTCTTTTGAGTGTAAAAGTAACACTTTAGTTTGGTGTATCAAATACACTCTTATATGTTTTGCAACATAAAAGGATAATAACTTTACTATTCCGTATTGAAGTGTTTCGTGTTGTTGTTTTCATATAAACAGGTTAACCATTATCAGGGGAGTACAGTTTCAAGAAGAAAATAATGCTTGAAATATGTTGTTTCATACCGTGAAACTTGTTGTTTCAAGCATTGAAATAAATTGTTTCATAGGGTGAAACAAAATATTTCTTCCTATGAAACATTTCTTAGTCGGCTATGAATAGTCCTAATTAATACAATTGGTTATTATTTTTCTCATTTTATACCTTTTGAACCATCTCTGTATAAAGCTATTGCACTGTGATGGCATATTTGTCCATCACAGTGCAATCATGGTTTCTATCACACTTTTATTTCTTCATAATAGATATCTTACTGTTCCATTTGTTAGTGGGAGTGATAGTAAAAATATCAGTTTTTTATAGAGAGTTATTGAAGCTTCTTTCCCCAATATGTCTTTTGATTGCCTTGCGCTGCATACACAATTGTATGTGTTCTCGGACTAGCTTCCCAATCGACTTCTCTTTGTAGATAAAGTGCTATTCCGGCGCTTGTCGTGATTGTCTGTGTCGCTTCATCAAAAGTCCATGTTGCATTCTTCCAGCTACCAGAAGTGATCTTATGCGTACTGAGATCATAAGTCATTATTTCGGATGTACGCTGGGTGCTAGTATTGGTTGTTAATGCCAAGTGTTCCCAGTTTCCTGTTATTTCATTTTCCGTGATAGGTACTTGTGGAACAGCTCCGTAACGTTCGGGCATAACGAGAGGCCAGCCGTTGGCATCCCAGCGGATGCTGCGTACATGTCCCATCATTATAGCATTGGAGTATTTATTGCCATTTACATTCACGGGGAAACGTCCTTGTGAAGTATAGAACCAGTTGCCGGCTCCATCTTCGAATATACCACAATGAGAAATTCCTACCCAGCCGTAGCTGTTGTTGAATTGGTAAGGAGCAGTCAGTATCGGATATAATTGCGCGCTTCCCATAGCCGAATTTCCGTGTATATCAATATAAGGACCGTTGATGTTTTTGGAACGGCAGACACGTGTGTTGTATTCCACCGATAATGTTCCGTAAGCCAAGAAGAGGTAGTAATAACCATCATGATAAATCACTTCAGGACCTTCCGATGCTTGCCAGCGGCTGGTGCCTCGTGAGGCGATAATCTTTCCATAACCCGAATTGTTTTCTCCTGTGATGTCCCAGGGATTCCCTAGAGCATTTAGTGGTTTGCCGTTTTCCGGATTTATTTGTAGAGCAGCGATGCCGCTGTGCCACGAACCATAAATCAGCCAATGTTCACCATTTTCTGTTATAATATAAGTAGGATCTATTGCGTTGATTTTGAAATATCCGTTCCAGTCATTGGTGCTGCTACGATCATAATCCATCTTTCCCTTATCGCTCGCCGAGCAGACAACGAATCCTTTATCTTCCCATATATTACTTGCCGGATCGGAAGTTTCCATCAGTCCGATGAATGCACGTTCAGTCCACGAACCATCAAAGTTGCCATTGTTCTCAATTTCCGGTTTCCCCGTTTTGATATAGTTCGTGACAACGATGGAATAATACATACGATATTTTCCGTTCGATACCTTCCTAGCAACAGGTGCCCAATATCCATAAGATGGATTATCAATCGGTTCTAGTCCCATTTCTTGGCGGTAGGTGTTCAGCTTTTCTTTGATCCATGTCGGGGGAGTTTCACTCATAGTCGCTCCCATATATTCCCAGTTGACCAGATCTTTGGAACGTCGGGCATGGAAGTGTCCGTTTCCGCTGTGGGCATTCCCGTAAGAAGCGTCTGTTTGATACATATAGTAATATCCGTCGTCGGCTTTCATTACCGTAGGATCGTGTACGTTGGCGAGGTTCCAATCATAACGGTTACTCCAAGCTGAGAAACTTGTATAGTCATCTACATACGTAGGTGCTTCGTACTTTGCCAGTGCATCACTCAGTGTTTCGGCAGGAGTAGTGAAAGAGGTCTCTTCGGAGTATTTGGGCTCTTCTTTGTAAACGGTGACAAAGGCTCTTACGTAATATGTTGTCAGTGGAGTTAGGTTGGTTAGGGTCGTACTGATTGCCGAGCCTCTGACTTCGGATGTCATATCATAAATATCCGGATTGGATGCCGTGCTATAACAGAATCCTTGTTTGATGATATTTACTCCTTCTGCTCCACTGATATTGGTTGATAATGTAGCTTTGTTGTAGCCCACATTCGTGTAGGTCGGCGTTGTGATGCTTAAAGCTCCTGACGGGGAGTTTTCATCGTCGTCGCTACACGCCCCTAGAATGAGCGTGCAACAGAGTAGAAGGTGGATGGTCTTTAAGTATTTCATACTTCAGTTTTTCTTTTTTTTGATCGTTTTGATTTATTATTTGTTAGAAGCACTTCCGGTGTCCCATCCTGGATTTTGCCCTAGATTGGGTGCTCTTTTCACTTCGTTAGCGGGTATCGGAAAATAGTAACTTTTGGGATTGACAAACGTGCGTGAGTTGACTGTTTCTGCAAGTCCGAAGGTATAGGACGGAGTATCTGCGCTGCCGGTCACTTTCACACCATAAAGATTCAGCAACTGATTGTAACGGGGCTTCCCGGTTTCTCCCGTAGAGGTTACGTTATCATATAATTTCCAGCGGCGTACATCAAAGAAGCGATGATCTTCGAAGGCTAGTTCGATACGTCTTTCATTACGGATACGTTCGCGGAGTTCGCTCTGCGACATGTTTGCGTAGGCTGGCATACCGACACGGGCGCGTACCTCATTAATATAACTGTATGCCTTGGCAGGCCCTTCGGCTTCATTATATGCTTCGGCGGCATTCAGCAAGATTTCGGCATAGCGGAAAAGCATCCAAGCGTGAGGATAGGTAGCCGGCTCTTTGCAGGAAATGTTATTTACGAACTTTTTCAGATAGTATCCCGTGTATGTACCTCCCATGGCTGAAGTATAATCTACCCCTTTGTCTGCGTCGGAATTATATCGTACATCAATGGCACGTCTTTCTTCTTTGTCGGCACGTCCCCACATCATCCCTTGAAAGAAAATGGTTTGTGCCAAACGCGGATCACGGTCTTTGTATGGATTGGCAGCATCATATGCACTTCCGTTTTCGTCGATTCGTTTGCCAGTGTTCATTTCGTAAGCATCAACCAGATTCTGTGTCGGATTGGTACGTCCGCTTCCGGAGAAAGAACCGGTAAAACCTACCGGAAGGAACACTTTTTCTACCTGATTGGTATTCCATACAGAGCGTGCTAGAATGATTTCATTGTTGTACACTGGATTGGTGGTGAAACATTCGTAATAGTCATTCTCTGGATTTCCAGTTTTGTATAGTTGGTAAGGATTACTCTGTTTGTTATTCTGAGTAATGAAATCGGTAGCTGCCTGTGCTGCATTAGTCCAGTATGTGGTGTTGCCGTCGGGATTGTTCAATTTGGAAGCACGGTAGAGCAAGGCTCTTGCTTTTAAAGCATAGGCGGCGGCTCCGTTAACGCGTCCCCAGTTAGATGCTTCGTCGCTGTAGCGGAAGGGAAGCAGGTCTTTAATTTGGTCGCATTGGTCGGCTACCCATTCAAGCGCTTCGGCAGCTGGAGTACGGGACATATTCATTGCCGAAGGATCGGACAGCTCAAATACAATCGGTTCGCCAGACCCATTTTCCGCGATGATGGGTGCAGCACCAAACCAGCAGATTAAGTCGAAATGAAAAATGGCACGAAGTAGTTTGGCTTCTGCACAGTAACGATCGTAAAGACGGTTATTGTCACCGTCTTTCACTGTATTTCCTACTACGGACGCTTTGGCGTTCTTTAGAAATAGGTTACATTTTCGAATCCCGTACAAGTCGGTATTCCAGAAGCCCAGTAGGGGGTGGTCGCTAGCGGTGTATCCGTCACTGCCAATTTTTGTATAATAATGCAGTCCCCAGCAGGTTACTGCATTATCCGTCATACAGTCGCGTGAAGCACCTGTGAACTGGTCATCCGATAATGGCATCAGCCCGTCCGGCAAATTTGTGTAAATATTGGCGAGGAACTCGCGTGTTAGGTTCTGATTATTGAACACTTTCTTCTCTGACAAGGATGCATCGTACTCTTTGTCGAGGTAGTCGCTGCACGAACTGCTTGCGAGTGCAAGGATCAGAGTAGCTATATAAGTTGATATTCTTTTCATAACTTTTTGCTGTTTTTTTTGAATGATTAGAATCCGATATTAATGCCAAATGAAAATGAACGTGTCTTTGGATATGCCCAAATATAGTTGGTCGGATTTTCCGGATCAAAACCTTTAGGCAGATGGCTCCAGTTGCAGAGGTTGTAGCCGCTGAAGTAAATGCGGCATTTCGTCATATTGACTTTAGAAATCAATTGTGCAGGAAGCGAGTAGCCGACTTCTACATTACGCAATGATAGAAAATTCCCATTAACTACCCATATCGTAGATTCATTGTACGGATAGTTCCGGTCAAGGTCACTGAATGAAGTAGACAAACGCGGATATTTGGCATTGATATTGCGTGGGTCTGTTGGGTCATCGGTATAATATCCCCATGTATTGGTAATTTCATGAGTAGAAGTTCCTCCCCATCCGAAACCATAGTCCATGTTTTCACGGCAGGGAACAGTGCGATTTAGGTAAGCAGTCAGCACGGCACGTGCGTCGAATCCTTTCCAACTGAAACCTAAACGGATGGTTGGTATTAATTCCGGAATATTCGTGTATCCGGTCGGTACTTTGTCGTAGCTGTCTATTTTACGGTCCCCGTTCGTATCTTGGAATACGGCATTACCGAGTTTGTACTTACTGGCAGCATGCCACGGATATTTCTGAGGATTGGCCACAGCATCTTCATAAGAGTTCGGAATCAAGTCGGGATTACTGGCCCATTGTTTCCAGATCAGGAGCTGGCTTTGGTCAATACGGTTGCCAGTTTTTGCCTGATAAGCGTAATCAGGAGTCAGTTCGTCCATTTCAGTAATCTTGTTGGTATTGAAAGTCAGCATGCCGTCGATATAGTATTTAAAATCACCGATTTGGTTGCTATGTCCTAAAGTGATCTCAAAACCTTTCGTCTCAGCCTTGCCGTAAGAGTCTTGCGGGACGTTTACACCGAATAAGCTGGGCACGGTGGAACGGGACACTAAAATATTAGAGCGCCATTCCTTGAAGAAGTCTACAGAACCGTAGATCTTCTTATCCCATAAATCGAAGTCAACGCCGAAGTTTGCCATATCCGATATTTCCCATTTGATATTCTTGTTACCGGCTGTCGATTCATATACTCCTTGCGTGTGAGACTGAGAAGTGCCGAAATTATATCCGTTTTCTTCCGTAAATGTACCTTGGTACGGGTAACGGCTGACACCTGTCACAGCTTGTCCTGCACGTCCGTAAGAAGCACGGAGTTTCAAGAGCTTTACGAACGAGTTCTTTAGCCATGATTCTTCGGAAAGCACCCATCCCACAGAACCGCCCGGAAAAGTCCCGAAGCGTTCGCCGTCTGCATAATTATCACTGCCCATGCGGGAGATATTACCGGAAAGAATATACCGGTTGTTATATACATAAGTAGCTTGTGCGTTATAAGAAAGGTAGCGGTTGGATGATTCTTGTCCGCGTACTACATTCTGATAAGTACGGATAAAAGCCTGAGCATTGATGGCATGTTTGCCGAATGTATGATCGTATGCCAGCCCTCCGTTCATATTGATATTATAGTAATAGTCGCGTGGAGAAGTGGTGGCATTGGGCAATGCTTTATACGTTCTTATTCGTTGGTACGTATATTCCGACGCGTCGTTGACATCAGCCATATAGTTGTAGTAGTATACATTGACATCGGCCTGTTGTACCTTTTGAAATGTTTCGTAAGAATCGAAACTGAATGTCATTTTGGCTTTTAGTCCTGGAACAAGGGCATCTAGATTTCCAGTAGCTGTAACAGTCGTATAGAGATTACGGCGCCGGTTCTGTTCCACACCCCTTCCGGCAATTTGTGCGGCACCATTTTTACTGTCGCTACTGGTTGGCATAAAGAATTCACCGTTGGGACAGAATACAGGATAGACCGGAAGGTTCTCGCCAGCTCCCCAAGTAAAGAGATTCCATACGTCAATACCCGGTTGTGAGATATTGTCGATACGTCCGCCCAAGTCCATTGATACATTTAGGAACTTATTTACGTCAATGTCGATGTTAGATCGTAGGTTGTAGCGATTCAAGACTTCTTGTGTGCTGTAACCTTCGTTCCGCTCTGTCCATTTAGTGTCAAACAAACCTTCCTGACGGAGATAAGAGAATGAAACATAGTAGCGTGCACGCGCATTACCACCGCTGACAGACAAATTAGTACGATATTGCGGAGCTGCATCTCGTAACATAGTATCGTGCCAGTTTGTATTGAAGTATTTGTATTTAGCCATTCCTTCTAGTTGCTCACCATTGCAGACACGTCGGTAGTACTCTAAATCTTCATCGGAATATTCGGGACTTAGACCGTCTAGGTATCGTGCCTGATTACGACTCAATGCATAGTTATAAGAATTCTGGCTTTCAGGAATTCCAGCAATGGTCTGGAAGCCGACTTCTTGTGTGAAGTTGATTTTAGTTTTGCCGGTTTCTCCGCGTTTGGTTGTTACGAGTACTGCACCGTTAGCTCCACGCATTCCATAGATAGCAGTGGCAGCGGCATCCTTCAATATAGTAATCGATTCAATAGGGTAGGCATCGAGGAATGAGAGGTCACGTTCTACGTTGTCAACGATAATTAATGGGCTACGTGCACTGGTATTCATGGTACGTATACCACGGATGTACATAGCTGTTTCACTCCATCCCGGTTCGGATTGCGCCTCATAAGTCTCTACACCGGTGACAGTGGAGGTAAATGCATTCTGCAAAATGGTTACCGGATGTTTTTCCAGTTCTTCTCCAGTTACGATAGAGGTGGACTCTGTTACAAACTTCTTCGGCTTGCGGTTGAAAGGAAGCGGAGTTGTATGTGCATATTCATCTAAGTCGGCATCCATGACAATCTTGAAATTCTCTTCAAAGTCGGCAATGGCCGTTGTCGGCAGATAACCTACGCTACTTACATAAAGCTCGTCAGCAGGTTTTACATTTTTCAAAGTGAAGAAACCGTCCTTGTCCGAGAGTGCGATGCGGCTTGCTTCCGCTACGTTGACTACTGCACCTGCGATGGGTTCTCCCTCTGCATTTACAATTCGTCCTTTCAGGACTTTAGCGTCTTGCGCCCATCCATTGCCCAGCATGAAAACTGCGGCTATAGTGAGCAGGATTCTTTTGAATCCTGTCTGTATATTATTTAAGTTCATCAGTTGCATATTCATTCAGTTAATTGTTCCAGCCCGGGTTGTTGTTGATATTCGTTTTCCATACTTCTCCTTCTGGTATAGGGTAGAGATACATTTTTTCTGTAAATACCCTATTCTGGGCAATTTTACGTGTATAGATAAACTTTCCGTTTTCCTTGGTAATCTCCATTCCGTAGATAGGACGTGCGAATGCCTTTTCTGCTACATTCCAGCGACGTATATCCCATGCGCGATGATCTTCAAAAGCGAGTTCCACGGTACGTTCTTTACGGATAAAGTTGCGGCGCTCGACCATGGTTTGAAGATCGCTGCGGTCTGTAAGCTTGGCAGTTATCCCTACACGGTCTCGGAGAGGCTGGATGGCATTCAGTACGTCCGAACGTGAACCCCCAGCTTCATTCAAGGCTTCTGCATAGTTCAATAAGATTTCTGCATAGCGGATAATAATCCAGTTACGATAGTTGCTCCCAGTGTGGTTGTTGTTTAGAATTACTTCTGGAATATACTTACGAGTATAGTATCCAGTCGGGGTTGCGTTCGCATTTCCTTGTGGGTTATCGCGTTGTCCCTTGATTACATTAATCACGCCATTACCCCAGTTCACCCCGTTGAAGAGTACAGTAGCTGCTAGACGCGGGTCACGGTTGCTGTAAGGATCATTGCTCTTGTATCCACTGGCGTTGTTGATTGCCGGAGTAGTTGTCCCGTTATAAACAGGGGAGCCGGTTTCATCATAACTGTTGAAGGGAGACTGTCCGTTTGCCATATCATACATATCTACTAAATTCTGTGACGGGCACAAACCTCCATTACCGCCTTCGCCTACAGGAGTATCGTTGGAAATTGCTCCCCATCCTACGGCCAGATCGTTGCGCCAGAAGATAGTTTCATTATTTTTTTCGTTATGTGCATTTTTCAGTATAGCGTTGGTATAACAGGTTTTCGGATCGGCATCGGCTGTATAAAGTCCGTAGAGTGTTCCAAAATCTATCATGAAGCTGTGCGCTGCATCGGCAGCTTGCTGCCAACTGATACCCGATTCGCTTCTGAAACGGTCACTTGCCATGTAAAGCATGACACGTGAATACAGTGCCCGTGCCATAGGCTGGCTGATACGGCCTGGGTTTCCAGACTCAGCTGAAGTGGCTTTATCCATTAATCCTCCTTCGCAATCTTTCAGCTCTTTCAGAATGAAGTCAACTACATATTCTTTTAAGGTAGGGCGGGTGGTATAATTGCTTAGCAAGTCTCCGTCCGGATCGAGAACATCTGTAACCAAGGGGACAGGACCGTAGCGGAGAAACACTTCCCAGTAGAAATAAGCACGGAGGAAATGGGCTTCCGCCTTGTATTGTTTCACGTAGGTAGCGTGTGCTTCTTCCGAGTCGTCCGTAGCTTTGGGCACATCGTCAATATTCTTTAATAGCATATTACACTTGCGGATGCCACGGTAATAATGTTCCCATGTGCCGGTGAGCTCTGCGGCGGCACCACTGGCATAATAGTTACCGATGTTGAAACTTGTTCGTGTACCACCGCTAGCGTAGCTAGTTTCGGCTAAGTCGGTAGCCGCATCCATCCATGAGTTGTTGATGCGGCAGGCACCATGGCGCAGGAAGTTGTAAGTATCGAAATGGAACTCGCGGGTAGTAGTCCATTGGCTGAATACTTCCTTTTCTGTCAGTTCGTTACTAGGTTGCTTGTCCAGAAAACCGCCAAATATATCTTCACAAGAAGTCAAGGCGATTCCTGCGGTTGCCATCAAAATAACGGTATATATGATTGTCTTTTTCATGTCTTATATCTGTTAGAATTTAATGTTTACACCAAAGTTCACTGTCTTCATAATCGGGTAACGGTTGGAGCCTTCACTTTCAGGATCGCAAAGACCATCCAGCTTATCCCATGTGATGAGATTATTTGCATTCACATAGACGCGGCATTCGTTCATGGCTACTTTTTTGATCCATTTAGCCGGAAGTGAATAGCTTAGTTCAATATTTTTCAGACGGAGGAAGTTACCGTTTTTCAGAAAAAACGAGTTTTTACGCTGGTTATGGTCACCGTAACTATCGTAATGGAGTAATGGATATTTGGCATTGGCAAGGTTGTATGCCTCCGACTGGTTAGGGTTCCAGCGATTCAGATGATGTTCTTTTACCTTACCGCCATTCACGAAAGCATACATGGCTTCTGCATCGTAATATCTGGAAACATGATCTACTCCTTGGAACATGATGCTGAATCCGATGCCTTTGTATTCGCATCCCAGAGATAGTGCATAAGTGTTCTCGGGAACATCGCTATAGCCGATAAATGTTTCGTCACGGTTGTCGATAAATCCGTCCCCGTTCATATCACGGTATTTTAGGTCGCCTACCTTCACATTGCCGAAAGTCGAAACAGGGAAATTGGATTTGTTTAGGTCGGATTGGGTCACAAAACCATCGCACACCAGACCGAAGTATTGGTTGATTGGGTGACCTTCCTGTTTTCGATAATCCGTCTTTGTAGCCGGTTCATCCATGTTTAGAATTTCATTGCGTGCATGTGAAAAAGTCAGACTAGCATTGTAAATAAAGTCCTTTCCGATATGGTTTGCATGTTTCAGTTCGATCTCGAAACCTTTGTTGTTGGTTTCTCCCAGATTACCAGCGGCCATATTAACACCTACCCATTGCGGACGGGTGAGGTAAGGAGTCAGGATATTGTTTCTCTTTTCGTAGAATACGTCGATGTTCCCGTTCAGAAGTCCATTCCATAACCCAAATTCCAATCCCAGATTGTATTTGTGAGCACGTTCCCAAGTCACTGCATAGTTAGGGTACTGACTTTCATAGATGCCGGTGTATCCGGTTGTTCCGAAGTGATAGTCGTTGGCTACCTGCGTCCACACTGCCTGATACAGGAAACGTTGTTTTACACCATTCACTTTGTATACATCGTTACCTACTTCACCGTAGGATGCACGGATTTTCAGATTGTTCAGCCAGGTTTCCGTTCCTTTCATGAAAGCTTCATTACTGATTCTCCATCCTATGGAGAAAGAAGGGAAGAAACCGAAGCGTTTACCCCGCATGAAGTTTTCCGAACCGTTGTAGCCAAAGTTGACTTCTGCCAGATAGCGGTCGTCGTAACCGTAAGTGGCGCGTCCTACCAGTCCTTGGTAACGTTCGGCAAGGTTAGCCTGATAACGGTAGTCATTTTGGTTGTATAATGCCATAGCAGTAATATCATGTTTACCGAATTTACGTGCCCAATTTAGCTGGAACTCCATGTAAAGTTTATAGGTTGTAGTCTGGTTATTCCCTTGATAAACAAGCTCTGTATCCGTATTGAACTGGGTATAAGCGTCAATTGAATTATAATTACTACGGTCATTAAGTTCGTAAGTAGCAAAGTCGGCGTTGAATGCACGCATATAATAAGCATCGTAGTCGAAAGACACCATTCCTTTTGCTGCCAAGCCTTGGGTCAACCAGTCCATTTTATAATCTACAATAAAATTTGTTTCATTGATCGTATTGGTGGAGCGGAAGAAACCCGCTTTGGCAAAACGTGCTACGATATTATTTTGGTATTGTGAACTTCCACTGTACAATGTCTTTTGATCTTCTCCTTCACCTACTGTGTAGGACACTGGAAATAACCACCCCGGAGTGTGATTCATTTCATAGAATGCCTGACTGTAAGTTCCGTTTCTCGATTCATTAGAGTTCGGGCCTCTGCGTTCTTCGAAACGCGTTCCGAAGTTTACGGAAAGCGTCAGTTCTTTGGTCATTAGAAAGTCGAGGTTGGCACGAAAAGCAAAACGTTTGAAACTGGAATTCGATTTGTTTCCGTATTCATCCTGACTGAATTCCTTAAACAATCCCTGTTGGTTGTAATATTCGGCAGAAGTAAAGTAACGCATACGTTTGGTGCCCCCCTGTATATTGACATTGTAGCGTTGAGCAGGTGCGCTGCTGCGCAACACGGTGTCATACCAATCTACATTGGGATAGAGCAGGGCATCTACTCCGCTAAGTTGTCCTGCTGAGGACTTTTTATACATTTCGATGTCAGATGCTGAATATTGAGAAGGTAGTCCGTCGTTAGCCAGAGCTTCTTCGAGCAATACAACCGAATTGTAAGAATCCAGATAAGTATCTTGACGGGTAGGGGACTGTATTTGCCAGTTGGTGGTCAGGCTGACAGTCGGTTTCTGTTCCTTACCGCGTTTCGTCGTTATTAACATAACGCCATTCGCACCGCGCACACCATAAACGGCGGTAGCGGAAGCGTCTTTCAAAGTAGAGATCGATTCGATATCATCCGGAGCAATTTGTGTGAATTCACGCTCTACGCCGTCTACCAGAATCAACGGCTGGTTGTCTCCTGCGAAAGAAGCACGGCCACGGATATAAATCTTCATATCATCAGAGCCCGGGGCACCGGAAGTCTGCGAAGTAATCACACCAGGAATTTTACCAGCAATCGCTTGTGAAATATTGGCTGCTGGAGATTTCAACAGTTCTTTGGAAGAAACCTGCGAGATGGCACCAACCACACTCTCTTTCTTCTGCGCACCGTAACCGACTACTACGACTTCATCCAGCACTTCCGTATCTTCTTCCATGGTAATATTCAGTTTAGTTTTGTTGGTTACAGGAATCTCCTGTGTCTTATAACCAATATAACTGATTTGTAATACGGCTTTCGGTCCGACCGTCAGTTTGAAATTACCGTCAAAGTCGGTAATAGTTCCGTTTGTAGTTCCTTTTTCAAGTATGCTGGCACCAATGGCCGATTCGCCTTTGGTATCAACTACTCGTCCGGTGATCTGCTTGTTCTGCGCATACATCCATTGGCTGAATGTGGCGAGGCAGAGTATCAGTATAAAATTCTTCATGTATACTAAACTTTAAGGTTTAATTTTTTTTCTTTTTCATAATAGCCTGTATCTCATCGGCTGCTAGCGCTTTGTTGTAGATAGCAATATCGTCGAACATAAATCCTGGATCAGGATCACCCCATGTCCATGCCTGATTCCCGCCTAATGAGATATATTTCAGGTCTGCACCGTTGGTGAATATACCGGAGATTGTATTACCGTCACCGCTACCAGACACTTTCCATGAGTTGGCGACTTCTCCATCAATGTAAATTTTGCACGTGGTAGCCGTAAGAACAGCCGTGTAAAGATGCCACTCATGATCTTTCAGCCAGTCTTCTTCACAAACGATTCCATCAGCAGCATACTCCGAGCAATAAGCGGTGTTTACACCTTTCTCATTTTGTGCGGCGGTGAAGTCAGTCCATCCGTTACAGTTTATCTGAGCGAGTCCGCGGGATTGCAAGACAAACATCGGCCATTTATTCTCTGATCCTGCCGAAGGTTCGTTTCCATAAGCCGTGAACAAAGGTGAATAACGATAATCATCTGATCCTCCTGCATTTTTAGCGTTTACCCATACACTGATACTTACTTCCTGAGATTCTACAGAGTGAGAAAGAGCGTCCTGCGGCAACATCAGATAATTAGTTCCTTTAGCACCAGGTACATTTTGGAATACCTGTCCGAAACCTTTGTCTCCTACTGAAGATATCTTGCCTGAACCCACAATTTTTGCATCTCCAGCTCCTTCTTCAAAGGTATTGATGTAGACAGGAGTCGGTAGAGCTAAGGTCTTGTCTTCCATAATCTGTTTGATCTGTTCTGGAGACAATTCTTTGTTATAGACTGCGAAGTCGTCAAACATAAATCCTGGATCGGGATCGGACCAGTCAAATGCCTGATTTCCACCTAAAGTGATATACTTGTAGTTGGCGCCATAAATGAGTGCGCCATCAATAACGTTGTTATCTCCGGTACCAGCTACCTTCCATTCGTTTTTCAATTCGCCATCCATGTATACTTTGGCGGAAGTAGCAGTGAGAGTTGCTGTATAGTAATGCCATTGATGATCTGCCAACCAGTCAGTGGCGTCATGATATAAAGCGTTGACACCATTTACATTCTGTCCATCATCAAAGTTACACCATCCGGCATTATTCAGTTGTAATGTTCCTCTGACGTACAATGCAAACATTGGCCAGTTATCTGAATTGGCGTTTCCTGCTATGCCCGGTGCTTGTCCGTGAGCGCTGAATAATGGTGACCACATATAAGTAGAGGAGATTCCGGCATCCTTTGCATTCACCCACATACCGATCGACATTTCCTTTGTTTCGGCAGAATGCGACATTACATCATCCGGAAGTAATAAATAATTCTGACGCATTCCTCCAGAGATGTTTTTGAATACAGTTCCGAAAGCGCTATTATCATCCGTAACGAAGGTCCCGCCGCCAATAATCTGAAGTCCGGTAGTCGTTTCAAAATTAGCCTTATAAACAGGATTTGGCACGTATACACCACCACCGATATTGGGCCCTTGAGCGTCGCTATCTGAGAAGGTGTTTGTCCAGATCTTCAAATCATCGTAATAGGCTTCGGCTGTTTTCGTATCAGATCCATAGCCTAAATATATATAGGTGGCAGATGACAATAAATTGATTATATTCGAATAATCGAAGTCACCTACGCTCACAGCCCTTGTCTTTCCGGAACTGATGTTGGCATGATTGTTAGTATCGTATTTTTTGGTTCCATCGATATAAATAGCATATCCTTTTTGTGTGAAAGTCAAAGCAACATAATGCCATGTTCCGTAAGGCATTGCATTCGTTACACTAACTTCCGGATCATTTACGTCCAGATAGCCCCCTGTTCCGGTATAGCTCATAAAAGCATTCGCGGTGAAATACAGTCTGTTAGTTCCGTCGCTGAAAGAAATCAGCGCACCTTTAGGGTCTGTTTTTGTCGATTTTACGAAGAAACTGAATGAGACTCCTGTCTGGACATCGGCACCGATAAGAGGGTTAGGAATGCGTAGATATCCGCCGTTGGCGTGCATAACTCCACTTTCTCTCTTGTCATCCTGTATAATTTCTGGTATCTCCTGGTTTGCACTATATGCAAAACCTTCACCCGATATGGGTGTTTGCCCTTCGGCAGCAGTAGAGTTGAAATTTTCATCAAATGTGAATTCGGCTATTAATTTCGCGGAGGTATCCGGCTTTGCCGGAAGTTTCTGGTTTCCTGCTGGTGGGTCAGCTTCTCCCCAATCCTGACAAGAACTCATGCTGAGAACGGTAAGAATTGCCATAAGTAGTAACGGCCATTTCCTTGTCTTCATAGATATTGATATTAATGGTTTAACAATAATTCTACTTGTTGTAGTGTTACAAAAATACAACCAATGAGTCTATTTAGGGTGGACAAATGAATTTTCGAGGTGGATAAACGGCTATATAAGTGTCTTATTTACACTTTGAGTGCAATTTTGAATGGAAGTTATTCTTCATTGTTCAGTAGAGTGCTTGGTGTCACATTGAAATGTTTGGTGAAGCATCTTGTAAAATATTTGGGATCATTGAATCCTACCTCATAGGCTACTTCTGCTATATTCATATTCTTCGTTTCCCGATTCTTCAGAATTAATTCACGTGCGATGTTCAGTCTGTAATTTCGGATGAACTGTCCGGCGGACTGACCGATTAAGTTTTGCAGTTTCTTGTTCAGTAGGCTTTTGCTTACTCCGGCAGCTTCACAGAAATCGCTGACTTCAAAATATGAGTTCTTGTAGTTTTCTTTAATAACTTCCATCACTTGATTGAGAAACTTCTTATCACCGGATTCTTCTTCCATATTGAGTACTTCCACATTCATATCAAGCGTAAATTTACGTTGATAGCGCTTCCGGTTTTCCAAAATATTTTCAATTCTGGTCAATAATAGCGTTTCATCAAAAGGTTTCAGTAGATATTCGTCTACTCCTATACGATAACTTTCCAGTCGGGCTTCTTGTGAAGTTTTGGCGGTCAGCATTAGGAAAGGAATATGCGAAATGGCAAATGTTTCCTTCACCTTTCGGGATAGCTTGATTCCGTCCATTACAGGCATCATCAAGTCACTGATAATAAAGTCTGTCGGATTACTGTTTAGTATATGCAATGCTTCTTCTCCATTAGCAGCTTCCAATACATGATATTGTTCGCGAAGAATAGACCGGATATATCCTCGCATATCAGCATTGTCCTCCACGACCAAGATATTTAAAGCCTCTTTTTCTTTCGGACAGCCAGCATCCTGGATAGGGATTGAGGACGCATTATTGTGATCAATAATGATTGTCTTATCGTCTTTCCCTTCTTCTCTTTGCATGGGGAGGAGGATACGGAAGGAACATCCTGAATGACGGTTATTGAATGCCTTGATTTCTCCGCCGTGCATTTGTACAATTCGCTTGCAGAGGTATAAACCGATACCAGTGCCTGCTTGTCCATATACGGGATATTTTACTTGATTCTGCGACTGGTAGAAGCGATTGAAAATCCGGTTGAGATCTTCTACAGGAATGCCCGAGCCACTATCCTTGACGCAAATATACAAAGTCTCCTTTTCACCGTTTTTGGCAGAAAGAGCAGATATGTAGAGCGATACAGTCCCTCCGTTAGGCGTAAACTTGATGGCGTTACTCAACAGATTGGTGACCACCTTGCGCATTGCTTCCTCATCATACAAAATCTCTGGTGTTTTCATCCGATAATAGCGTTTGAGCACAATATTCCGTTCTTGGGCGAATACTTCAAACGGGGTGATGAGTGAATCGATGAATTTCAAAAAGTTTCCTCGAGTCTTCACGATCTCCAGCTTGCCAGACTCTACCTTTCGAAAATCCATCAACTGATTAACGAGTGACAATAAATATTTAGAATTACGTTCCACGAAGTTCAATTGCTCAATGACTTGTGGATTGTGGCTTAATTTTAATGCACGTTCAATAGGGCCGATAATGAGAGTAATTGGGGTGCGGAATTCGTGTGTAATATTGGTAAAGAATGAAATCCTGTCAAGCGTCAATTCCTGCACCTTGCGCGACATGCGAACCAGTTGTGCCTTCTGTTTCGTGATTTTTTCATTCTGCTGAATCAATATCTTGTTTTGGCGAGACAACTCATCCGTTTGATTTTCTAAAAGATATTTCTGTTGTTCCAGTTCGTGAGTACGTTCTTCTACCGTGCGGTGTAGATATTCTTTTTGTCGTTTCAAATTACGGATGCGCCATTGATAGAATTGCCATACACTGACGGATAACAATAAGATGATTAATAGAATGAACCATATCGTTTTATAGAAATAAGGAACAATCGTAATTTTGAGTTCCGTTATGTTTTCTCCCTCGTTCTCACCGTCAGGAGTATATTTCACTTGTAGAGTATATGAACCGGGAGGTAAATTTGTATAACTGGCGAAACGCCGATTGCTCGGAACCTGTACCCATTTATCGTCAAAACCGACTAGGCGATAATTGTATATGGCTGTATTATTTGACTCAAAATTGAGGGCAGCAAATTCAAGTGAAAAAGACTTTTCTTTTTCATGCAGTCTCAGTTCCGTCGTTATCGCAATATCTTCTGGCAGGTATTTGCTGCCAGGTAATATTTCTTCATTGCCTATCCTCAGACGGGTGAAACGTATTTTGGCCGCTGGAAGAGGAACCGTCGGACGATTGCTTTCGATTGCAACCAGTCCGCCTACACTGCCGAAATAAAGTAGGTCATGAGACGAACCGCACGAAGCATTCCAATAAAACTGTGTGTCGATCAGGCCATCTTGTACGGTATAGTTAACGAAACGATTCTCGCTCTGGTGATAGCAAGAGAGCTTATTGTTGGTACTGATCCATAAGTTACCGTTGTTATCTTCCAGTATTCCCCGAACACTGTTATTCGCTAGTCCTTGTTCTTTACTATAAGCAATAAACTGTTCCTTTCCCTGTGCATCTATTTTTCGTTTATAAATGCCGTATCCATTACTACCTAGCCATAACGACCCGTCCTTACCTTCATAAAAGCAGGTTATTTTCTCAATCAGGCGAGAAGACGGATCGTCTAGTTTATAGTTGAGGTGCCTATATTGGAATTCTCCTTTTGAAGAACGAGAATGCAAATCAATGATATAAACTCCTTCCAGACAGCCCACCCAGAGTTTGCCCTCCTTATCGATGATAGAACCGATACAACCATGGATATTTTCAGCAGCTTTATCTGGTAGCGGAGCAGTTATTTCCTTTTTTATTGGATCATAGAAATAGAGTCCTTGATTGGCGCCTATCCATATACCTTTATTAATAGAATCATAATTTAATGCTCCGATAAAATCAATAGGAAAGCTTCCACTGATCTGAGAAGAAATCACCTTTATTGTTTGTCGGGGAGCTTTCAGATCAAGCAGATTGAGCCCCCCTCCCCATGTGCCTATCCATAAATGATTGTCGGCATCTGCAGTCAGGGCACTGACTGAATTGTGGCTTAACCCTCCATGTTCACGTGTATAATGGGTGAATTTTTCGCTATTTCGTTCTTTTCGGTTCAGTCCGCCTTCCACAGTTCCTACCCATAAAGTTCCGTAGACATCTTCATAAATAGCATTGACTGGATTATAGGATAAACTTGAGGGAATTTCCTTGTCATGCCGATAGCTTCGTATAGATAGTTGCCGTGGATTTAACAGATTGATACCTCCGGTCTCCGTACCGAACCAAATATGTTCTCCATCAGTCAATATGCAATTTATAAAGTTACTGTTCAGCAGATTACTTCCGCCATTAGGGAGATCACAAGCTATACGCTCAAAATCATCCGTCATTGGGCGATAAATATTAATTCCACGGAGTGTTGCGACGATTAACTGTTTATCGTTGGTGATAGCTAAACTTGTCAGATAATTTTGCGACAGAGAATAGGGGTTGTTGGCCTCATGCTCATATTGTTTGATCACATTGCCGCTTTTATTATAACGGAATAATCCGCGGTCACTAGAAATCCAAACTTCATTCTCTTTGCTGAGGAAATCCGAAATATAAGTTCCTGCTTCGAACTTCAGACAGTCGGCTATGGGGGTGGTTACCAGTTTGTTTTGCGGACTTAATGCCACTTTTTGTATTTCTCCATTCGTTCCCATCCATATTTTCCCATCTTCATCAATATCTTTCAGCGCAATATCCGGACCATTTAGAGGGATAGAACTGAGTGTGGATAGCATTTCCACTTCCCCTTTAGCATTAAATTCTATGCGGTGAAGAGCATTGTCGCAATACAGCCAGATGCAGCCTCGCGTATCTTTCATAACACGGGTAGCCGGTAGTTCCAATATTGGGGGAAGTATCCCTTTCGGGTCATGAGGGATAATTCGTTTTAAAGTAGATAAGTCAATAATATCCGTTCCTCCTTCGGAGACGATCCAAAGGCGTTGGAATGCGTCCTCACAGACGTTGCGTATAAAGTTGCTTTTCAGTTTGCACTCATGATTATTAGAGGTGTAGTTTACAAACTCATAGCCGTCATAGCGAGAAAGTCCGCCTCCTGCAGTCGAAATCCACAAAAAACCCCGACTGTCTTTGTAAAGATCATCGATAAAATTATGTGGTAGCCCCTCACTCATGGTTACATACGTAATATTATAACGGTCGGAAAAAAGTTCCTGTGCTCGAACTTGTCCGGCTAGAGAATAAATACTATAGGTTATAAGGTATATGAGTAAGTGCTTTTTCATAAATGCATGTATTAGTATGGGCAAAGTTAGAAGAATCTCTTTAATCACGAAAAAGGGAAAGACCTTCTTTTCTGTATATTATCAGATTGTCCACCAATCGTGTTCGTATGTCCACCTTCAATAGGGGAAACAGGGCTTATTTTTGTAATATAATTGATGAACGAATACACTCAAGTTATGAAAAAATCGTTTTTGCCCCTTCTTATACTGGCAGGTAGCTTCTTGGCAAGTTGCACTTCTATTGTGTTCACTCCGTCCCCTTCTGTTAATCCTTGGGATGATAATTATTTATCCGTAGCAAAAATGGAAGACTACCGGCAATGGGGAGCATACAATGTACACGATCCGTCGTGCCGGAAGCTGGGCGACTATTACTATATGTATTCTACAGACGCAATTTTCGGTGAAAACCGGAAAGAGGCGAGAGAGAAAGGCGTGCCGTTGGGATTTATTCAAATGCGTCGTTCCAAAGACTTGGTACACTGGGAATTTTTGGGATGGGCATTTCCCGAAATACCGGAAGAAGCCGTTCAATGGGTACAGTCTCATGCGAGAGGGCAGGGAACAACCAATATCTGGGCACCGTATATCATTCCCTATAAAGACAGCTATCGCCTTTACTATTGCGTATCCGCATTCGGACGCAAAACATCTTATATTGGTCTTGCTGAATCAGCTTCTCCCGAAGGGCCGTGGACACAGAAAGGCTGTGTTGTTAAAACAGATAACCTAACCGCTATGAATGCCATAGATCCGAGTGTTATAGCTGACGAAAACACCGGTAAATGGTGGATGCACTATGGCTCCTTCTTTGGTGGCCTGTATTGTGTGGAACTCAATCCTGAAACTGGCTTGGTTTTGCACGAAGGCGATTTGGGGCATCTAGTTGCTCGTCGGGCTAATTATCGAAAAGACAATCTTGAAGCTCCCGAAATTATCTACTATCCTGAGCAAAAACAATATTATCTTTTTACGTCCTACGATCCACTGATGACCACCTATAACGTTCGCGTTAGTCGTTCAGACAAAGCCGAAGGTCCCTTCACCGATTATTTCGGTAAGGCCGTGCAAGACACTACCAATAACTTCCCGATACTGACAGCTCCCTACCGTTTTCAGCATCATCCCGGATGGGCAGGTACGGCTCATTGCGGCGTATTTAGTGATGGAAAAGGGCAATATTTCATGGCACATCAAGGACGACTATCGCCACAGAATCATTTGATGGTACTGCATATACGTCAATTATTCTTCACTCCAGACGGTTGGCCGGTTGCTTCACCCGAACGATATGCCGGCACGACGCCTCGTTCGTTTTCAAAAGCCGATTTAGCTGGAGAATGGGAGATTGTACGCGTGAGAGAACCGAAGCATGAGCGGCAGTTAGAAGCCGGTCAAATCCTTTGGGGAGAAGGCGAACTGAAAGAAGAAGAGTCAAATTTATCCACTCGTTTCACCCTGCGTTCCGATGGCAGTATAGCAGGACAGACGTATGACGAAGCATGGAAAATTGTTCAAATGAATGGAAAATGGTCCTTTTTGAAGGATAAGCAACTATTAATGCTCCATTTGGACGATGAAAAGTTAGATAATCTGATTATCTTTGCGGGACATGATTGGGAGAATGAAACCGAAACCATTCTCTTTACCGGCCTTGATAGCCGAGGACGTTCTGTCTGGGGGAAAAGAATAAAATAACCATATATAATTTATTGAAAAACCATGAGAAGATACACAGAATTATTGGCTACTTTGGCCTTAACCACCGGTATGGCACTCCATGCACAAACGAATGAGTTGGTGGTGCAGACGAAGAAGCTAGGTGCCGAGATCCAACCGACCATGTATGGTCTCTTTTTTGAAGATATCAATTACGCTGCCGATGGCGGGCTCTACGCAGAGCTTGTAAAAAACCGTTCGTTTGAATTCCCACAACACCTGATGGGGTGGAAAACGTATGGAAAAGTCACCGTGGAGGATGATGGTCCTTTTGAACGGAATCCACACTATGTACGTCTTTCGAACCCTGGACATCCCGAAAAGCATACCGGATTAGACAATGAAGGCTTTTTTGGTGTAGGCGTGAAAAAAGGTGAGGAATATCGTTTTTCTGTATGGGCGCGCTTGCCTCAAGGTGGCAGTGCTGGAAAAATACGCATCGAGCTAGTCGACATGAAATCCATGGCTGAGAGTCAGGCGTTCGCCACACAGACGCTCACCATCGACTCCAAAGAATGGAAAAAATACCAAGTGATTTTGAAGCCTGAGGCTACAAACCCTAAATCCACCCTTCGCATCTTCCTAGCATCCGAAGGACCAATTGATTTAGAGCACATCTCTCTTTTCCCCGTTGACACTTGGAAGGGGCATGAGAACGGGCTTCGTAAAGATTTAGCACAGGCCTTGGCCGACATCCATCCGGGTGTCTTCCGATTCCCTGGTGGCTGCATCGTCGAAGGAACCGATTTGAATACCCGCTATAATTGGAAGAATTCCGTTGGACCGGTAGAGAACCGTCCACTGAATGAGAACCGCTGGCAATACACTTTCCCTCATCGTTTCTTCCCCGACTATTATCAGAGCTACGGACTCGGATTCTATGAATTCTTCCTCTTGTCTGAAGAAATGGGAGCAGCTCCGCTGCCTATTTTGAGTTGTGGATTGGCTTGCCAGTTCCAAAACGACGATGAAAAAGCACACGTTCCGGTTGCCGAATTAGGCAGTTACATTCAAGATGCACTCGATCTGATTGAGTTTGCCAATGGAGAAGTAACAACCACTTGGGGAAAAGTTCGTGCCGACATGGGACACCCTGCGCCGTTCCACCTGAAGTTTTTGGGCATCGGTAATGAGCAGTGGGGCAAAGAATACCCCGAGCGTCTTGCACCCTTCATAGATGCCATTCGCAAGGCGCATCCCGAAATCAAGATTGTGGGCAGTTCCGGTCCGAATTCCGAAGGCAAAGAGTTTGATTATCTCTGGCCGGAAATGAAACGGTTGAAAGCCGATTTAGTCGACGAGCATTTCTATCGTCCGGAGAGTTGGTTCCTTCGTCAAGGCGCACGCTATGATCATTACGATCGGAAAGGACCGAAGGTTTTTGCAGGAGAATATGCTTGCCACGGTAAAGGAAAGAAATGGAATCACTTCCACGCCTCTCTGCTCGAAGCAGCCTTCATGACAGGGTTAGAACGCAACGCCGACATTGTACACATGGCTACTTATGCCCCTCTTTTCGCACACGTGGAAGGTTGGCAGTGGCGTCCGGATATGATTTGGTTCGACAATCTGCATTCCGTGCGTACAGCAAGCTACTATGTACAACAGCTTTATGCTCAAAATAAAGGTACTAATGTGCTTTCGCTCACGATGGGTAAACAACCCGTTACTGGAGCCGACGGGCAGAACGGGCTTTTTGCCAGTGCAGTCTATGATAGTCCCACCAACGAGGTTATTGTGAAAGTGGCCAACACTTCCGATCAGGTTCAGCCGCTTTCGTTGACCTTCGACGGGTTGAAGAAGAAAGAAGTGCTCACCGACGGTCGTTGCATCAAGCTTCGTTCGCTCGATCTCGATAAAGACAATACGCTTGAAGAACCCACTGCGATCACTCCTCAAGAGACTCCGGTGGCTATAGACGGCCATATATTCACCACTACACTCGAGCCTAACACGTTTGCAGTGTACAAATTCATCAAGAAATAATGCATAGCATCAGATTCGTTATTCTCTCATTCGCGTTGGCAGCCTTCAGTGGGCTGTCCGCGCAGAATGATACCACATTTGTGGCCAAAGGAAATCCCTTAGTGAGTTATAAATATACAGCCGATCCGGCAGCTATGGTGCATGATGGAAAGATGTACATCTATGCTGGTCATGATGAATGTCCACCGGGTCAGGAACGGTATGTGATGAATGAATGGTGTGTCTTTTCTTCGCCCGACATGAAGACTTGGACCGAACATGCTGTACCTTTGCGGGCTAGAGACTTCAGTTGGGGCAAAGGGCAAGCCTGGGCTAGTCAGGTTATTGAGCGCGATGGAAAGTTCTATTGGTATGTCACCGTGGAGCATGGCACCATTCATGGGAAAGCCATAGGTGTAGCGGTATCCGATTCGCCTACAGGTCCTTTCGTTGATGCTCGTGGTTCGGCACTCATCACTAACGATATGACTACCGAATTCACTAAGATCAGTTGGGAAGATATAGATCCGACTGTTTTCATTGACGATGACGGACAAGCCTATCTCTATTGGGGAAATACGCAGTGTTACTACGCCAAGTTGAAGAAGAACATGATTGAGCTTGATGGTCCCATTGTTCCGGTACACTTGCCTCGCTACACCGAAGCACCGTGGATTCATAAGCGTGGTGATTGGTATTACCTCTCGTATGCTTCTGAGTTCCCTGAAAAGATTGCCTATGCGATGAGTCGTAGCATTACGGGGCCTTGGGAATATAAAGGCATCTTAAATGAGATAGCCGGCAATTCAAACACCAACCATCAGGCCATTCTTGAGTTCAAGGGCCAGTGGTATTTTGTTTATCATAACGGGTCGATCAATACCGGAGGGGGGAGCTTCCGTCGTTCTGTATGTATTGATCGCCTATACTATAACCCAGACGGTACGATGAAACGGGTGCAGATGACCACTGAAGGCGTACAATAAGTTAGGGAAAGGAAATTCATCACAACATAAAATATAAACAAAAGAAATTACTGGGTGGGGATTTTTTAGATAATTGGGTTTTTGTTAGTGTTGGAAATAGGATGTGTCATTTTTGTCACATCCTATAAAAAAAAAGAGGGAATGTCGATACTTTCGACGTTCCCTCTTCAATTTATTTCTTAAGCTGTGTTGCTTATTCTACACGGCGAGAACCGTCGCCGATCACCACATCATACACTTTTGGACTTCTGCCGAACTTCGCTTTAAAAGCTTCTGAAGTCTTCTCCACGAAGTTATCGTATAATTCATTTTTCACTAGATTGATGGTACAGCCACCGAATCCGCCACCCATAACGCGAGAGCCGGTTACACCATATTCTTTGGCGCAGTCGTTCAAGAAGTCAAGCTCTTCACAGCTTACTTCATAAAGCTTGCTCATGCCGTGGTGTGTTTCGTACATTTTCTGTCCCACAGTTTCGTAGTCGTCTTTTTCCAAAGCATCACAAACGTCAAGCACGCGTTGAATTTCTTCAATCACATATTCTGCACGCATGAAATCTTCAGCGTTGATATCCGCTTTCGCTTCTTCAAGCATCTCCATGGTACAGTCGCGCAAGAACTCCACGTGAGGATGTTTCTTCTGGATAGCCGCTACAGCAGCTTCGCAACTTTGACGGCGTTTGTTGTAAGCCGATGAAGCCAGTTCGTGTTTCACAACTGAATCCATCAACACCAAGCGATAACCTTCTGGATGGAAGGGGAAATACTGATACTCCAATGAACGACAATCCAAACGAATCAAGCTGCCTGCTTTACCAAATACAGAAGCAAACTGGTCCATGATTCCGCAGTTCACACCGCAATAGTTATGTTCTGTTGCTTGACCCACTTTGGCCAATTCGAATTTATCAATCTTACCTTCGCCAAACAGTTCGTTCAAAGCAAAAGCATACGTACTTTCTAATGCAGCCGATGAAGACATACCAGCACCCAGAGGCACATCGCCCGAGAAAGCAGTATTGAATCCCTTCACGTCTACGCCTCTCTTGATCATTTCGCGGCAAACACCGAAAATATATCTTGCCCAGCTAGCGCTAGGAGCGTCCTCTTCATTCAGTCCGAATTCTACATAATCCTTCAAGTCGATAGAGTAAGCCTTCACCACGTTGGTGCCGTTAGGTTTGATTTCGGCAAGCATGCCTTTGTCTACCGCTCCGGGGAAAACAAATCCGCCATTGTAGTCGGTATGTTCGCCAATCAAGTTGATACGTCCTGGTGAAGCATATATGAATCCAGTAGTTCCATCAAAATGTTTTATAAATCGACTTCTTACGTGTTCTATTTCCATGATAATAAATTTTATAAAGTGAATAAATTAGGTTCTGATTACTATTTGTTGTTTCTCTTCCAGCAATTATTCCACCGGAATATCTTTGTTCACATTGTTGCAACCCACTAGGCCGTAGTATAATAGGTAAGCTAGTGCAATAACGATGACCCAGTAGCTAGGCATGAAACCAGCAACGTCTGCCATCCAACCCTGAATAACAGGTAAGATACCGCCACCGCAAACTAAAACCATGAACAAACCAGAAGCAGCAGCAAGGTACTTTCCTAGTCCTTCAACAGCCAAGTTGAAGATACCGCCCCACATGATAGAGGTACAAAAACCTACCAATACCAGATACATCGCGTTGATGGGCACTTCGGCCAAGCCAAACGACAGGCCGCCAGTAGCACTTTGTTGCAACACCGGTAGATCTACCATAGTAGAAGTAGAAGAGAAGATGGCCAATAACACTAAAATCAATCCCAGTCCAGAAGTGAAAATCAACATCACTTTACTAGAAACTTTAGCTCCTAGAGAAGCACCTGTAAGACGACCGATCAACATTAAGAACCAATACGTACCTACCACAAAACCCGAGATGGTAGAAGCGATACCTGCTCCTCCTTTTTCGATAGGGTCAGTAAGGAATAAGTTCAGTGTGCCCGGAACGCCTACTTCGATACCTACATAAACGAAGATGGCAACAGCACCTAGCACGAAATGGCGGAATTTAAGCGCTCCTTTCATCAGCGTACCGATAGGTTCAGTCGTTGTAGCTGCGTTCGGTTCCGGTATGCGTACAAACAAGAGAACGAAGAATGCAAAAGCAAATACAGCCATAGCGGTGTACATCACTGGGAAGATCTGCGAGATTGTAGCTTTTTCAATCGATCCGGCGATGAGGATACCCACGAACATCGGAGTGATGGTAGCCATCACCGAGTTGAACGAGCCACCTACTTGGATCAATTGGTTTCCTTTGTTTCCTTCGCCACCCAGTTTGTTCAACATGGGGTTCACCACTGTGTTGAGCAAACACATAGAGAAGCCGGCAACAAAAGCACCGATCAAATATACAGCAAATGCCATTTCAGGGCTTGAATGTCCGGAAAGGAATTGGATGCCTACGCCTACGAAACCGATGGCTACAGCGATGAGCGCTGTTTTCTTATAGCCAACGCGTTGTAGCAAGATGCCGCTTGGAATTCCCATTACAGCGTATGCAATAAAGTTTCCGAAATTTCCTAGCATTCCCAAGGCATTGGAAACAGCAAATTGGTTTTTCAGTACAATTCCCATAGGAGCAGCGAGGTTGGTAACGAATGAGATCATACCAAAAAGGAAAATCATCGTGATGATAGCAATGATTTTGCCATTCTTTTTTTCTTGTGTCATGGTTAAATATAAAAGTGTTAGTTTGTAAAAATTAGGTTAGTTATATTTTCTATTTGGTTTATTTTTCAAGGTGTTTTCTATGCTTCAACGCCAAATTTATAGATCGTGATCTGTTGGTATTCATCTCCCGGAAGCAGGGTAGCTGTAGGGAAATGGGGTTTGTTCGGGGTGTCGGGGAAGCATTGCGCTTCAAAGCAGATCGCGCTACGAGAAGGGAAAGTAGCTCCGTGAGCACCGGCAAAACCACTCAACCAGTTACCCGTGTAAAGTTGCACGCCCACTTCGGTGGTGTACACTTCCATTTTACGTCCGCTGATCGGTTCAATGCAAGTCGCAGCTAGATCGAGCGCTCCGAGTTCGGCTTTATTGAGCACATAGCAGTGGTCGTAGCCTGCACCGAAAATGAGTTGTTGGAACTTGTCGTTGATGCGTTCGCCCACTGTGTGTGGTGTGCGGAAATCCATCGGCGTACCTTCCACTTTAGCGACTTCTCCGGTAGGGATAGACACTTCGTCGATAGGCGTATAAAAGTCAGCGTTGATGGTAACGATATTGTTGTCGATGGTGGGAGTGGGAGTGCCGATTCCGGCGAGGTTGAAGAAACCGTGATTGGTGAGATTAACTAAAGTGGCTTTGTCCGTTGTGGCGCGATATTCAATGACTAGTGCATTTTCCTCGTCTTCGAGTCTGTAAGTCATTTCCACTTCCAGCGTTCCGGGAAATCCCTCTTCGCCGTCTACTGATGTATAGTTAAATTGAATCAGATTCTCGGCGAGTTGTTCCGCGTCCCACACTCGGGTATGAAATCCCGTTGGTCCGCCGTGAAGCGAGTTGGGTCCGTTGTTGATGGTGAGGTTATGTTCTTCGCCGAAGAGCGTAAATTTTCCTTTAGCAATGCGGTTCCCATATCGACCGATGGTGGTGCTGAGGAAAGGTTCCGGGCTGTTGATGACATGCTCAATGGAGTCGTGTCCGAGGATCACATTATCGTATTTTCCATTTTTGTCCGGTACCATGATAGCGAGAATGGCGCATCCGTAATTTGTTACGGCGACTTCCATTCCCTTCTTGTTTTTTAGGATAAACAAATCCGTCTTTTTATCCTTAATCTCCTGTTGGAAATCTTTCCGGCTGAGCCCTGATAGATTACCCTCTGTTGGGAATGTGTTATTCATGTTTGGTATTATTAATATTTTCCTGCAAATAAAGGTAAATTCTTTGTGACTTACAAATTATTCCGACTAAATATAGGGTGCTGTTTAGGAAAGTTTAGCGTTACGAAGAGCGTACCTGTTTTTTTGTTGCCAAATCTTTAAAAATGAACATTTTTTTCGTAAGTTTGCTGCCGGATTATAACAATCCGAGTGTATTTAATCTAAGTTTATAACAAGAAACACAAAAATGTATCCATTAAAATTCGAACCTATTTTGAAGCAAACGCTTTGGGGGGGCGACAAGATTATTCCGTTCAAGCATTTGAAGTCAGACTTGAAAGGAGTAGGAGAAAGCTGGGAGATTTCCAGCGTAGAAAACAACGAGTCAGTGGTAGCCAACGGATCGGATAAAGGCTTTACGCTAGCCGATTTAGTAAGGAAATACCGCGAGGAACTGGTAGGCGAAGCGAACTATGCTCGTTTTGGAAACCAATTTCCCTTACTGATTAAATTCATCGATGCACGTCAAGATTTATCTATTCAGGTGCATCCTGCCGATGAGTTAGCTAAAAAGCGACACAATTCGATGGGAAAAACTGAGATGTGGTACGTGGTGGCAGCCGATCAAGGCGCGAAGTTGCGTTCAGGTTTTTCTGAACAAATCACTCCAAAAGAGTACAAAGAAAGAGTGCTCAGCAACACCATCACTGATGTGTTACAGGAATATGAGATTCATCCGGGCGATGTGTTTTTCCTGCCGGCAGGGCGTGTGCACAGTATTGGTGCCGGTTCATTTATTGCCGAAATTCAGCAGACATCGGACATTACTTATCGTATTTACGATTTCAATCGTAAAGATGCCAACGGCAACACACGTGAGCTGCACACCGATTTAGCTCGCGAGGCCATCAACTACGAAGTGCTCGACGACTATCGTACAGCCTATGATGCGGTTGAAAATGAACCGGTGGAACTAGTGGCTTGTCCCTATTTCACAACGTCAGTTTATGATATGACCGAAGAGATCAGTTGTGATTATTCAGAACTCGACTCGTTCGTTATTTTCATTTGTATGGAGGGGGCTTGCACCTTGAAAGATAATGAGGGCTACGAACTAGCTGTGGCTGCCGGTGAAACAGTATTGCTTCCGGCTACTACCGAAGAGGTTACCATTACGCCAGTTGGCGGAAGGGTGAAGTTGCTCGAGACCTACGTTTAATCTCCTGAACGAGACCGAACAGGATCAAAAATAACGAAAATCAAGGACTTGAAAAGTTGTCTTTCTGCTTTTATTTGTGTATCTTTATGGACAATATAAAAGCAGAAAGAACAATGGATCACTTTTCATTTGTAGTGAAATGCTACAATAAACAAGAATTAGCGCAACTGTATTTTCCCGATCTGAGTGGGAGAGCTGCGGTAGATAAATTGCGCCGTTGGGTGCGTAGATGCCATCCGCTGATGGAAGAGATTTTGGCTACGGATTTTCATCCGAAAACGAAAGCTTTCTCTGTGCGTGAGGTGCGACTTATTGTTCGCTACTTGGGGGAGCCGGGGGAGTTCTAAAAAACATTTGCGAGAACACCCGTTCCTGTTGATATAGAACACCTTATTCACTATCTTTCCAATATTTTTTTCGATTTCTTTCTTGCGGCTCTACACTATTTTTAATAACTTGCCGCTGTTTTTCAGATAGGTTGGTTGCTCATAACTTATTTGACTACAACCTTAAAGCTACGGAAATTACTCTAATCCATTACTTGATTAACATGAAAAATAGGAAGAAATTAATCGTTTCAAAACAGTTTTTGAAAAAGAATTCTCATTACTTTCTGAATCTTGTTTCGGCAACGATTCTTGTGCTTACAAGTGGATGCACCCACGGTAAAAACGAGATTATCGGAATGCGCACTGATGCTTTGGATACATCAGCCTGGCAAGTTTCCAAATGGATTTCTGTCGCAGACGCTCCTGTAGTCAAAGGACGCAACAACGAACGGGCTGCCGATGGGGCAAACTGGTTTGTATCCACAGTGAAGAACGCAAAGAAAGTCACTTCGGCTAAATGGATGACCACCGGGTTGGGCGTGTACGAACTATACGTCAATGGGAAGCTGATCGGCGAAGAGTTTCTAAAACCGGGATTCACCCATCCTGCCAAGACCAAACGCTCTTTCACTTACGACCTTACAGAAGTCATCCGCACCCGTCAGCATGAAGAAAACACGCTTGCCGCACAAGTGACGCCGGGTTGGTGGGCCGATAAGATTGTGACTCCTGGAGGCCATGAAGGCATGGTGGGAAAGAAGTGCGCTTTCCGCGGCGTATTGGAATTGGTCTTCTCAGATGGAACCAAGGAGTATTACGGCACAGACTTGGAACATTGGAAAGCAGGCATAGCAGGTCCCGTGAAGCATGCGGCCATCTTTGATGGTGAAGAGTATGATGCCCGCGAACCTATGGGATACGCATGTGCCGACCGTTTTTCCGTTCCCGAAGAGAATACAGAATTTCATGGAGACATCCTGCCTTCGGAAGGAGCAGAAGTCTATCTCCGCCACGACTTGGCACTATCTCCCGTGAAGGCATATCTCTGGAAAGAAGCCGAAGGGGCGAACGAGAATCAGTTTGGCAAAGTGATTATTGACCGTGAATTTACTCCGGGCACGGAAATGGTTCTAACACCCGGTGAAACATTAGTAGTCGACTTTGGACAGAATTGTGCTGCCGTACCCTCTTTTGTATTCAACGCAGCGGAAGGAACCGTACTGACTTGTCTGCCTGCTGAGCTACTTAATGACGGAAACGGAGGTAAGAGCAGAGGTATGGATGGCCCCGAGGGAAGTGTTCATCGGGAAAACCTACGGATTCCCCATTCCGGCATGCGCTTGACTTACACCTTTGCCGATGCAGACAAAGACGTAACCTATCAGCCTCATTGCACCTTCTTCGGTTATCGTTATGTTTCCATTACTGCTACCGGAAAGGTTGGCATCCAGTCATTGAAATCCATTCCCGTGACCTCCATCAAGAAGGAGTTGGAAACAGGAACTATCACTACCGACAATGAACTGGTAAACAAACTCATCTCCAACACCTATTGGGGGCAGTTATCCAATTATCTATCCATACCTACCGACTGCCCGCAACGCAACGAGCGGTTGGGATGGACGGCAGACACACAAGTCTTTGCCGAGACCGGCACCTTCTTTGCAAACACAAGCCAATTCTTCCACAAATGGATGCGCGACATGCGTGACACTCAAAGCGAAACGGGTGGATTCCCTGGAGTGGCTCCTTTGGCGCAATACGGCGATGAAAAGATGCGTTTGGGATGGGCCGATGCCGGCATTATTGTTCCTTGGACTATTTGGAAGCAGTTTGGCGACAAACAGATTGTAGAAGAAAACTGGAAAGCCATGGAGTTGTTCATGAAACATATCGACGAAACAAAGTATAATCACGAAGCACTTCGAGCAGAAAACGGCAATTATCAATGGGCGGACTGGCTAAGCTATGAGCCATTGGAAAGTTGCAGTGGCTTGGCATTCTCATCTCAAGGACCACTGCCCGATGCCATCAGTTATTGGAATTACTTAGGCGCATCTTATTGGGCCATGGATGCTGCTATGATGTCTGATATGGCTGCTGCTACCGGTCGGGATGCAGTCAAGTACCAGCAGATGGCTGATTCGGCCAAAGTGTATATCAAAGAGAGATTCCTCAATGAAGACGGCTCTTTCCGGACAGAGATTCTCAATACGATGCAGACGCCTGCTCTGTTTGCCTTGAAAAATCAGCTTGTTGAGGGGAAAGCCAAGGAGAATATGATAGGACGGTTGCGCGAGAACTTTAAGCAACACGAGCTTTGCCTGCAAACCGGATTCCTGGGTACCTCTATTTTGATGCCTACTCTCACGGAAAACGGAATGGAAGATCTCGCCTACGAACTGCTTTTTCAGCGCAAGAATCCCAGCTGGCTTTACTCCATAGACAACGGAGCTACTACCATTTGGGAACGATGGAATAGCTATATGCTGGATAAAGGAATGGGGCCACGAGGCATGAATAGCTTCAATCATTATGCTTACGGATGTGTCTGCGAATGGATATGGGAATCCGTTGCGGGTATTGCCGCCGATCCGAAGTACCCGGGCTTTAAACATATCATCATGAAGCCTGTACCAGATAAACGATTAGGCCATGTGACGGCTAATTACTATTCAGCTGCCGGACTTATCAAAAGTTCTTGGAAGTATGAGGGAGACAAATGGTCTTGGGAGTTTACGATACCTCAGGGTGCCACCGCTACGGTTACGCTTCCTGGAGAAGAAACGTCGAAGGAGTATAAAAGTGGAACGTATAGCGTTACTCAATAATACTCTTCTATAGGGTCAGAAAAGTTGTCTGACCATTATATTACTTGTATCTAAAAGCCATTTCTCAACGCGCTAAGCGATTAGGGAAATGGCTTTCTTATCAGTATATATATAGGCAATGTACAAGCCTTTGCCGAGCCCGTCGCCTTCTTTGCAAACAGAAGTCAATTTTTCTACAGAAAGTAGGATAAGTAAACTTTCATGAGGACATCGGATTGGATATTTAGTTATCTTTGTGTGTTTAATTTAAATCAATAAAAAAATGTCAGAGAAAGAACAAACACAAAACTGTTCAGACAATCAGCGATGTGAAAATAGTGATCAAATGAGAGTTCGTAGCTTGGTTTCAGTTGCTACTAATATTCTTGAGAAAGTAGCTGATAATAAGATTCGTTTTGAGGATGTTGTTAAAGACTCTTTAAAGAGGCTAAATTCCATTATGTCAACTGAAAAGAAAATGCAGAGTGCAGATGAACCCATTGTCGAGATGAACTATTTACTCGACGAAGCATATCAGAATCTTCAAATGGCTTCTTCTTGCACAGATGGTGTATCTGGACTTGGAAGCGGATTCACAAAACTGGATAAAATAACTTCTGGTTGGCAAAATTCAGATTTAATAGTTCTTGCTGCCCGTCCATCGATGGGGAAAACAAGTTTTGTACTGTCCATGTTGCGTTATATGGCTGTCGAATCCCGAGTACCTGTTGCTCTATTTTCACTCGAAACGAATCGTACTCAAGTTGTAAATCGCTTTATTTCAAATGTGTGCCAGATTCCCAGTGAAAAGATACGAAGTGGTCAGCTTGATACTTACGAATGGCAAACATTAGACTTAAAACTCAAAGAAGTGATGGATGCTCCGCTTTATATTGATGATACACCGAAAATGAAGATTGAGGAATTGTGTAGAAAGGCTTGCAAACTGGTGGCTGAGAAAGGGGTAAGGTTGATTGTTATTGATTATGTTCAGCTCCTGTATAACGAAGTCCGATATACTGATAATAGATATAATGAAGTAAACTATTTCACAAGAAGATTAAAATCTTTAGCCAAAGAACTTAATGTTCCAATCATTATACTTTCGCAGTTGAACCGTGGTCTAGAAAGCCGCGAGGGTGGTGTATATGACAAACGTCCCCAATTGACGGATCTTCGAGATAGCGGTACGTTATGTGATGAGGCCGATATGGTCTGTTTTATTCATCGTCCAGAATATTATAAGATATATCAGGATGACAGGGGAAACGATCTTCGTGGCATGGCTGAGATTATCATTGCTAAGCACCGTAATGGCATTTTAGGTGATGTATTGCTTCGATTCAGGGGCGAATTTTCTCGCTTCTCGAATCCAGAAGAAGAAGATGACATGCTAATCAAACAAGAGCAAGACTCCTATATCAGTTCTCCCCTGAATCCTGATCAAAAGCAGGATGATCCGAAGAAAAAAACAGTTGATGGATTAAATGACGATGGGGCGTTGCTATATTGATGCGATTTTACTTCAAAATATAAAGAAGCCATTTCTCAACGCGCTAAGCGATTAGAAAAATGGCTTTTTCATTTATCCCTCAACACCCAGCTTCTCATATTCCTTCCTGGCATCGAAGCACGGACAAGCTTTGTGAATCGAGGCACTGAGCTGATAATGCCCAAGGATGATAGCTATCGGATATTGATGTTTCAGAATGGTGAGCACGTCGATCAACGCAAAGCGTTGCGCAGTAGTTCGTGTATCAGCCGGACGCCCTTCAGGATCTAGCCCGCCTTCGTAGCAAATGCCGATGCTGTGCCGATTGAATCCCAAGGCATGTGCACCGATTTCACTTACCGGCCTACAGTGATGCAACACACCATCGCGCGTGATGTAGAAATGATAGCCGATGTCGCTAAAGCCCCGTTGCAGGTGACATTGACGGAGCTGTTCCGTAGTGAAGGGAACATTGCAGCGCGTGGCGCTGCAATGAATCACTAACCACTTAATCTCTCTAGGGAGGTAGGCTTCTTTAGATTGTTCCATACCGCTCACTTTAGAATCCACCTGTGCAAGAGGTTACTCCGATGGCGGAGATAATAGACGTGGCGATGGTCACAATAAGCTGAAGAAGATTTTTCCAAAGTTGTTTTTTCATACTGTTTTCCTTTCTTTTTTTATAGTAAATAATTTGTGCTTTTGCTTTTCCTTGGTCAAGATTCTCTTGGTCAAGACTCTCTTAATCAAGCGAGACTTATCAAGCGAGCCTTAACCAAGGCAATCTGTTCTCGAGATTATAAGCTTGGATCAGGAGCGGAACCTCCGCCATCGCCCGATCCTCCTGCCTGGCCATCGTCAGGAGTGACAGGAGCGGCAGGCGCTTCCTCGTCATCCTTCTCATCAGGATGATAGAGCGTAAAGGTTTGCGACTTACACAACTTGCGAAGATCACTTCCAGGGTAGAACAATACTTTCCCTTTTTCGATACAACTGGCTTTGAATTCCTTCTCCGTAGCCGTTGCTAAAGCCGTTTTCAAGCTCATCCGGAAATTTCCCAAATCGCCCATCTGAGCAATATTGCCCTCCTCGAGCACATTCTCAATTTCGAGCAAGAATTCGCCAATGCAACCTTCTAGTTCTCCTTTCGAGTAAGAAGAACGTTCTGCAATACGCTTGCACACTTCTTTCACGGTTACTTTTCTACCGCTGCGCGCCACCGCGTAGAACTTTGCAGCTTCATCCGGTTTCAACAGGTTCTTGCGAGCCATTACCACATAACTTTGTGCCATAAACTTTTTCTTTTTTAAAGGTGAATACTCTTGTAATCGATTACAGTGCAAAGATACGCTGTCGCCGTGTCGCCGTGGCGCTTACCGACGGACACTGACGTGCAGATAAATAGTAAAAAGATGAGAAAGATATAACTCAATCTTTCCCATCTTTTTCTTCAATCATTGGAAAGATTTATTCAATCTTCTCAATGATTTTTTAGCTTCTACTCACTGCCTTTTATCATCTTACGGTAGAGGGACTTTCGGGTGGCCTGAACGAATGATAATTTACCAAGCTTTATCGAAATAAGCGTTGTAAATTCAATGAATAATTGTTCCAGAACTACAGAATAATCGGCGTAAAAACGCTCCTAAAATCATCGAATTTCTTTATCCCAAAGTGCCAAAGTGACAAAAGTGCCTATATACACTATTTAATTTAACTTTTCATATCGTCCATGACATATTCGCTTGATTTTTAATTCATTAAGTGATTTAAGCAGCCTATGTACTTTACGTATGCTAAATTTGTGTTTTTCGCCAGTAAGAATCGCTTCTTCGGTAGTGAATACGCTGGGAAGGTCTTCTATATACTGTCGAATTGAGTCAGGATTTTTTAGTGGTCGTCCGTTTGGAATAGGGAGTGAAGCCAACACTAACTTGTTGTGCTCGTAGCAACAAAGCACTAAGTGGAGCGCCCGTTCAAAGTCTTCATCTGTACTATAAATTTCTGTATCTGTGACTTGGGATTCGTACTGACGGATACGCGAAAAAATCATACTAATACGCATTACTAAAAAAGCATATCGCTTCACCACTGCTTGCAGATCATCATTGCCTTCCATGGCTACCTCCATCAGCAGCTTCGAGAAGATCTCATTCAGTGTGTTCCATTGTGTGCGGCGGAGATGGAAGATCACCGGATTCGCTTCGCAAAACTTATTCATTAACACCACTTGATGAGCCAACGGTTTATACAGATCTTCGATGGAAAAATAGTCATCGTTCATCTCTTTCCACTTCGTCTCGCTACGGTAAGTATAGGCCAAGATACGGTTGGGCAATCCCTTTTCCGAATGTTCCAAGAGCGCACTCAACTGCCCCGGAGTGCCGGTGAGGAAAAGCGCTAGTTTGGGGTGGCGGATACAAATGGGCTGCATGCCGTTCGCTTTGTATAATGAATCAATGTTCTCGTGCTCGAAAGCTTTGCGCAGCATATCGTCGAAGTTGCCACAATCCAGCTTGTTGGCTGTGGATAAGGTATCGGCTTCCGTATCGAAAATGATGCCTCCCTGCGAACCATTGTCGCGCAACTGGATTTGCATGCGGGTGTAACTCACGGAAGCGGGAATGAAATGCATCCGGTAGGGTGGTTTCTCGGGTTCAGGTGGTATTTTCTCTCCTTT
Organism: Bacteroidota bacterium; assembly: GCA_023426145.1. GTDB lineage: Bacteria > Bacteroidota > Bacteroidia > Bacteroidales > Bacteroidaceae > Bacteroides. The sequence continues at coordinate 137,463 of JAFABG010000034.1, forward strand.
ACGTTTATTCACGTTGCACTCCATCATCCAAGAGGTGTAGTCGTTGTTGTAGGCTTTTAGGCGATGGTTGCTTTCCAATAAAATCTGGTCGTGTAGCTCTTCCAGTAAGTAGCGTCCTGTTTGGGCGGAACTCTTGCTACTAGCGGAAGGGGCAATGCACATCCCGTAGCAATGAGGCGAATAGCGCTTATGATTGTAAAGCCCGAAGGTGGAAGGCAAAGCCGAACTCAGGGCAATGAGATTGGAAAGGAAAGACACATCTCTTTCGCGGTCGTTAGCATCATCGAGCAAGGCATCGTTCAAGAGATTGGGTAGATTGGTGTACACACTTTCATCAAAAGTAGGTGTTCCTTTTCGATATTCTTCGCCTTCCCAATAAGCTTCTTCAGTGTCGTCGTTAAATTCCGCAGTACTATATGGCACTTTTGTCACTTTTGTCACTTTCTCCTTTTGGGATCTGCTTTCTGCTGCTTGGGAATGGGTAGTGGGAAAGGTGCTAACTGTCTGATAAGCAGAGACTACGGTTTGATTGATCTCCTTTCTCGGAAACTCGGAGAAACTAAATAGTTTTTCGGCTTCGCGTAAAATGGTATTTTGGTCGAAGCCTCTTCTTGCTGCTTCGCAAGCTAGTTTGAAAAGGTTGCTGTGGCGTTGTCCTTCTACCAGTGGATTGAGGTAAGAGTAGGACTTTATGAAGGTTTCTACCTCTTCTTGCGAGTAATTCACCTGGGGTAGCGGGGCTGGTTTTTCGTTCGCTTCCTGAACAGCGTCAGTGAAGTTGTTGTCAACCGCTAGCTGCTGAACCTCGGGAAGAACAAAAGGCTTGTAGAGGGTTGCGATGTATCCGTTGGGCGAATAAGTGAGATAGCATAATCGGCTTACGTCGGTGCCCGAAATGTCGATGCTGAGTCCCGTCAACATTCTATAATGCTCGTTCACGAGATTCATAGCTTCACGGTGTCGGCCTTCGAGGCCTTCCACGTAGGCGAAGACTTTCACCCCATCCGTAGGGCTTTCGATTGCAGCAACGGTGTGCTCGTCTTGTGCAAAACACTTAATCACATTGGTGCGATCGGGGATATGGTCGTAGTCGAGCACCACAAGGCCGCTCAACTGGACGAGATTCTTTGCCGCATGGCCTCCATTGAATGTGCCGCAAGGGGTGAATCCGGGGAGTTCACCTTTCAATCTCTGGGCAGTGTTATTGTCGCCCTCTTGGAAATAACGACGAATGATGTTTATCTCTTGCGCATAAACGGGGCGAATACAACTTGATAGCACTTCATAGATAGAAGCCACTTTCGGATTTTTGGAATACCTTTTTTCATAAACAGAAACAAAAGTTTCTTCAAGTAATTTCATATTAAATGGTATTAATAATTATTCATCACACTATTGTGATTACGCTGTAAAATTAGCACTTTTGTGCACTGTAATTGTTTCATCTGTTGGTACTAATGAAATAATAAAATCAAAATAATTTATTTATTAATATTTAACAATTATCATTATGTTAAAGTCTAGACACGGCGCTGTTAATTGGCTGAGTGAAATTATGATTGCATTGATGGATGCAGACAAGTTAATTACCTATTCTTTTTTGGAGAAAGAAATAAAAATATCGCGAAGGGAGATTAGCGGGATCAAACAAGGGCACGATATGAGTTTGCACTACTACGTGGATGCCGTGGCGTGTATTCAGGAAGTTGAAAATTTCGAGTTTGATGAGGAAGCTTTACTGAAATTGCTGAAAAAGGCCATCAAGACTCGTTCTAATGTGGTGCTTAGTTTGCGCAGACGGACCACTGGAGAGGATGATGATACTGAAGATGAGGGTGAAGAAAGTGCGGTGGTGTTAAGATGGAATTAGGACACCGATTACCGTAAGTGGCGGAAATAAGAACGCAGCTATGTCTGTGCTGAACGGGCGCATTAGGGTGTATGCTTTGTTGGCCGCTGAGGCTAGGGGAGTAGGAGCTCTAAAAGTATAGGATAGTAAAAAGCAACAGCATGATTCTTTTCATTGCTGTTGCTTTTTATTATAGGTGCAAATTGGTGGGGGAAATGATGCTTTTGTGTTTTGGGGGAGTATAGGTATAACAAAGAATAGTAAAAGATAAAAACCCCTTATCCGGTCGAAAAAGGGGTTAGTAGATGGTAACAATTTAAATAGATGTGGAATGCAAATTTTGATGTTGTCTTTTCCTAGCAAAATATAGGCTTCTACAACCGGTGATTATAATTACCCTTGTGTATCTGAGTTGTCTTTTCCTAACAAAATATAGGCTTCTACAACAAGGGATTAAAATTAAGTAATTATGCTAATGTTGTCTTTTCCTAACAAAATATAGGCTTCTACAACCAAGAACCCGAATGAGATGGATTTTTGAATGTTGTCTTTTCCTAACAAAATATAGGCTTCTACAACCAGACGTAGATATAGTCTGCAATAATCAAGTGTTGTCTTTTCCTAACAAAATATAGGCTTCTACAACAAAAGCTTTAAATTAATATTCTATCATATGTTGTCTTTTCCTAACAAAATATAGGCTTCTACAACTAAATTTTTAATATGATTACATTAGATAAAGTTGTCTTTTCCTAACAAAATATAGGCTTCTACAACACCCGATCAAATGGGGTATGATCGAATTTTGTTGTCTTTTCCTAACAAAATATAGGCTTCTACAACCTATCCACCATATTTTGTTATATATCAATATCTTATCTCCGTTTTTGAACTAGAAAAATGAACTTTCTAAATTCAAAAAGCTATAAACTCATCACTTTTTCGTATTCTACTTTAAAAAGATTAAGCAAATAGTATGCCAATGTATCTTGATCTTTTATGCTCGCTGATGGAGTAAACGACATTATTAACGCTTTATGCTGATTCATCTCTAATTCTTTGTAGTTATTGTGACAGAAGCCATTTCGAATCTCTCTTAGTGTTTCTATTCCAATAGAAGCATCATTCAATGTATCTACTGTTTTCGTGAAATTAAAATAACCATCTGTTTCAGCTTCAACATTCATTTTAAGATCCTTGATAATCTTATTTTCGATGCTTTGCGCCATTCGAATGACTTCAGGTCTGTATTTATAAAAGGCATTGATTTCACGGTTTAGGTATTCGTAAGAAAGCGAAGTGCGTTCTTCTTTTTTTCTTTGCTTATAAATCAACCCAATTAAGTTAATTAAACTTTTAGGTAGTGTTTCATCTATAACCGAAACAATTCTGCCGTAGTCTTTCAGTTTTGCTTTGCCCTCAATTTTAATATTGCCATAAGGAGTATCTGTATTCTTTTTAACATCGACCTCTTTAGCAAGAGTGCTAGCATTAATCTTATGCAATTTTAATAAACCTCCCGTAGATGATAAACTTTGCTCAATATCCTCTCCTATAAAAAGTTTCATCCAGAGGTACATAGTAATGTCTTGCGTTTTACGTAAACGTAGTGCTTTTTCGTTTTCGATAACTTTTTGCAATTGAGTATAGTTCACTTTGCACTTATCTTTATTGCCAGGGTGTGCCTCTAGTTTTTCCTTATAGTCACTAACTATCTTTTTTAACTCTGCAATACGAGCAGCACGTTCTTCTGTCTTTTGATATTTTTTTAATTTGCCAGTTTCTCTAATAGTTAGCGGTTTGCATAAGCAAGCATATCTACGGTCAGCTTCGTATATGGCAAGTGGCAGATCTTTCTGGTATACATTAAGGTATATTTCTATTAACTTAGCTGCATTTACCTTATGATCTGATTCTTTTATTTTATTAATAGCTACTTTCAGATCACCTCTTAATAGGCATAATGCGCTCTCTATTGTCTCAGTGAAGAGATAGCGGGGGAGAAATAGAGGTTCTACGTTTGCTTTCTTAGAGCCCTTTTCCTGTGCATTATTAGTAAGCTTCCTTACGGGATGAAAATTAATATTGACTTTTCCCTCTGCTAGCTTTTTCAATTGCTTTTCAATGTAACTTTTCTTTTTAGCTAAATAGTCATCATAGTAGAATCTAAGTGTAGAATGTGCCTCCGGGTTAATCTTATTGAGAAATGGATGTGCATTAGCACCTGTAGTAAGTCCGGCTGCTGTGAGAATACGAGGAAGTTCTCCTTTCATGAAGCTATAGCGTGCAAAAGCGTACTGCAATGTTTGAAAATTCGCTCCTGTGAGTTTGTCTTTTCCTTGCGCTTTGGGAGAAGAGGGTTGTAGCCATAAAATGTCTCTAACCAATTCATCTGCTAATCTGCCATCTTGAAGTAGTTCTGCATTGTCTTTTAACCAATCGAGTCTACGCTTTGTCTTTTCTAAATAATCTTTTAATCGTTTTTCCAATACTTCAGAGACGTCTTTATCCGGTTCATTCTTCTTTTTCGGTTGGCTCTGACTGATTAAATCCTTAATTGTTGGGAAATCTTTCAGTTTATCATTATGTTTCTCTCTGAGATAGGCATAGAAAGCCATGGCTGGCAACTCATATTTACTTAACCAATAATCCGGCATAGGGCAAGATACTTTCTTACCAGCCAAGTCAAAGGTGGGATAAATTGTTTCTTCAGGTGAATTCAGCCATTTAATGCCAATATTATTGTTATTAAGTACATAGGAAGGGTATGATTCACTAATGTAAGGGACACTTGTAGAATTGTCGGCTCCATTTTCGTTAGTAGAAAGATAACGGACGGGAAGCGTGCTTTGCTGCTGGAGCTCTTCACCAAATTTTGAAAGGTATTTATCTTTATCTGAAGGCTCATAAGAGTTTTGTAGTCTCCCAAATCCATAGAGTGGATGGACAATGTAGCGATTATCAGTTGTCCCATCAATGTACGTCTTTTTATAGCAATTCATGTAGCATTTACCCAGTCCTAGGTAAAACCCCATGTCTTTGCATTCGGAAGAGTACTCTAATGCTTTGAGCATTAGCGTTTCGTAACGATCTTTATATCGGATAAGTTCTCCAATAGCTTCTTCTCCACTAGATTCAGTCATTTCGTCAGTATAAACTTCAAATGTTCTCTTTTGGTCTTTATGGAGACAGTCATACAATTCTTTGGGGCATTTGGCTAGTTCGTTGATCATGCTGATACCCAACGAGATTTTGTCTCCTTTTTGTTGCTGAAGTTTCAATAATTGCTTTGGAGCATGGAAACGCATAACCGTAAAGGCTTCAAGAGTCATTCTGTATCGCTTCTCATCGGCTCTTTTAAAGCCTTTCAGTTGGTTGAGGAAGTGGTAGGCATCTTGTTTGTAAAGGAACAAGCAGGTGAAGAAAGCTAATCCTTTTTCGGATAGAACCCCCGCATCATCCGTAAGTTGATAGTGGGTTGAAGGATGATAAATCTGTATTTTGCTTGCCTTATCATTAGGCTGCTCTTCGATAATACAAAGGTGATCTAAATCTTCTTTTTGAGGATCAAAGCGCTGTTTGATAAGATTTATTCCTTTGCTAAATGAATTATTTATCAATAGAATAATTTCTTGTGAGACGGATGCTTCGGGATGAAAGTAGTGTGTAGTATAGTTTCTCCAGCTTTCAAGTGTATCGAATAGTTCATTCATACACTTTTTATGAATGTCAAAGGGGCTATCTACGCTACCGGTTGTTTGCTGATTCTTGACTATATCAAATAAATCATCCCAGAAAGGGAATGCTCGCTTAAGCATATTTTCTATTTTAATAGAGGAAGCATTTCCCTTTTTCAGCATACCACTGATAAAGAGAATTCTTCTTGTATCAATGTTCTTTGCTTCAGAGGATTCTTCTGTATCTTGATTTGGCTCATTTTTTATCGTTTTAATAACTGTTTCAATGTGAGCCAACACTTCGTTAAAATTGTCATAAGCTGTATTTAAAAATGCTCCGAATAGATACTTGTTCTCATTGTGTTCGAAATTCATTGCCCTATGTTTATCATTAAAGTTTGTATTAACAAATAAATACAAACTTAGACAATTTAAATGAGAGTACAATTTTTTTTATTCATTATTTTTATCAGATATAGATACTGCCCATTTAGACAATTCGGAACGGTGATACGCAGGGAATAAAGGCACCGATTACCGTAAGTGGCGGAAATAAGAACGCAGTCTTCTCATGATTTTGAGTCCCAGCACCACACCGTCGAACACAGCCATACCCGTGTTGAAAGAACGCATAATAGCGTCTGCTTTGTTGGCCGCAGGTGCCACAGGAGCAAAGAGTTTGCGTGCTGTATCAGTCATCGCCTCTTTTTGCGCGCGGATTTCTTGTAGTTTTTCCACTTTGCGACGAGTGATCTCTTCGAGAGTGATGGGAGTAGGAGTAGCCATGATCGGAGATTATTTTGAATCGTTTAAGAATAAGTTTCCTAGAAAGTTGACCATCGGGGCGATAATGAGTTTTTTTCGGAAGATGATCACTAGCACCATCAGCAAGACGTTGATGCCTGCAATGATGGCAAAACTAGCCATAAGCCCGCCCACCAAAGGCTCAAGCACATAGGCCAGTGCAAATAAAAGATAAAACAGAGCCACCATGCCCAGAATGACCAACACCAACACCATGATGAGCGTAGATAGCAAAATGGTTAGCTTCTCCGTCAATTCAAGTCGGGTGTAATCCTTTTGAAGGATCAGGTACTTTTTGAATTCGATAAACAACTGTTGAAAGTTCTCAATACTTTTATCGTCTGCAAACATGGTCGCTCTGTTTTTGATCTTTACTTACTTATTCTGCTTTTTCACCTTTAATCTCTGCTGCAATTTCGTCAACAAGATCTTCCATTTCGTTCCGGTTCAACTTGATTCCTTTTTTGCGAAGCAGTTCGGCAATTTTATTACGAGTGTCTTCTCCCTTTTCCGGAGCAAACAAGATTCCAAGCGCTGCGCCTACGGCTGCACCACCCAGAAAAGCGGCTAATACATTTAATCCTTTCATAATTTCTACTGTTTTAAATGAGTTCTACATAACAAATATAACACATTTTTCGCTACGTTGTTCGCTTATCTTTCTTAAAAAGTGCCTAAATATTGTTCTTCTTTGCTTATTTTAGATTTTAAACGAATTTAACCTTGCCTTTGTTCCCTTATATAAATAAGAACGCGTACCTTTGTATTATAATTGCAATGCGATTAGATTTAAACTTAGTAGAATGAAATCAAAAATTGTTTTTATCACCGGAGCCAGTAGTGGCATAGGTGAGGGATGCGCCCGTAAATTCGCCAGTGAAGGCTGGAACTTGATTCTTAATGCCCGTTCGGTAGGTAAACTCGAAGAGTTGAAGACGGAGATTGAAAGCAAACATGGCGTGAAAGTTCTTTTGTTACCTTTTGATGTGCGCAATAGGAGAGTAGCTGCTTCTTTCCTGGAAGCCTTGCCCGAGGAGTGGAAAGAGATTGATGTGTTGGTGAATAATGCCGGACTCGTGATCGGAGTGGATAAAGAATTTGAGGGCAACCTTGAAGAATGGGATGTGATGATCGATACGAATATTCGTGGACTACTTTCCATGACCCGTTTAGTGGTGCCCGGAATGATTGCTCGTGGCTGCGGACATATTATTAACATCGGTTCTATTGCTGGAGATGCGGCTTATCCCGGAGGAAGTGTATATTGTGCCACTAAGGCTGCCGTGAAAGCCTTGTCCGATGGTTTACGCATCGATTTGGTAGACACTCCTTTGCGCGTGACGAACATTAAGCCAGGCATGGTGGAAACAAACTTTTCTGTAGTTCGCTATCGAGGCGACAAGCAAGCTGCCGATAATTTTTACAAAGGTATCCGTCCGCTTACTGGCGACGACATCGCTGAAACGGTCTATTATGCCGCTTCTGCGCCTGCACATATTCAGATTGCAGAAGTGCTTTTGATGCCTACTTATCAGGCTACAGCAACAATTTCTTATAAGAAACAGGCAGAATAAGTTTTTTTTATGAGATTCTTTTGATTTCTCGTAAAAAATAGTTTATTTTGCTTCCCAATAGAGAACGAAAACCTCGAAAATATAGAAGTATTAATTAAATTTGAACGTTGGACATGAAAAAATTGGTCGTATTAGGAATGGGAGTTTGCATTGCTTTGGCATTTGCATCTTGTAAATCCAGTGAAAGCGCCTATAAAAAGGCTTATGAAAAAGCCAAACAACAAGAATTAGCAGAGCCTCAGGCTGAAGCTCCAGTAGAAGTAACTCCCGTAGTTGCTGCTCCTGTTTCACCTCGCTCAACCGATATGACAGGGGTTCGTCAAGAAAAAGTAACCGTGGTTGCTGGTACTGCCGGACTAAAAGATTTTAGCGTGGTTGTGGGTAGCTTCGGTGTGAAAGCTAACGCAGAAGGTCTGAAAGACTGGTTAGACGCTAAGGGATATAACGCTACTATCGCATTCAATGCTGATAAAGCGATGTATCGTGTAGTAGTAAGCTCGTATGCTGATAAAGCAGCAGCTGCTGACGCTCGTGATGCATTCAAAGCTAAATATCCTAATCGCAGTGACTTCCAAGGAGCTTGGTTGTTGTACCGCGTATATTAAGTAGGTTGTTTTAAGCAATATACAAAAAACAATCTCTGCCCTGCTTTAGCAGTGCATAGGTTTTTGTTGTGCGTAAGGTGGTGGCTGTGAAGTTATCACCTTTTTGCGTATATATGAGAGTAGAATTAAATGAAAGGATAGATAATGATGGAGAAGAAAATAGTGAATCGTTTCCTCCTGACCAGTGTGGCTTTGTTTTTGCCTGCTTTTTCACTAATGGCCCAGCATAGAGTAGAAATGATTCCTTTTGGAGATATGGATCAATGGGTGGATCGAGAGATTCAAGAATCAAGTATCATTGGAGGCAACACGAAGCATGTGTACGCGATTGGCCCCACAAGTCTGGTAAAAGGGGCATTGCCTTATAAAAACTTGGGAGGATCGCCCTGGGCTACTTCTAATGTGCTGGCCAAAGTGGCGGGTATCACGAAAACGAATACGTCTGTGTTCCCCGAGAAACGAGGCGCGGGATATTGCGCTCGACTCGACACTCGAATGGAAAGTGTGAAGGTGCTTGGATTGGTGAATATTACTGTGCTCGCTGCCGGCTCTATGTTTACCGGCTCGGTACACGAACCGATAAAGAGTACTAAGAATCCGCAGAAAATTCTGCAAAATGGTATTCCCTTCACGAAGAGACCTGTTGCCCTTCAGCTCGACTACAAAGTGAAGCTCGCTGATCGACCCAATAGAATACGCGCTACAGGGTTTAGTAAGGTGGTCGACGTGCCCGGAAAAGACTATCCGAACGTGGTGCTTTTCCTTCAAAAACGTTGGGAAGATGCTAAAGGAAATGTGTATGCCAAGCGTGTGGCTACCTTGGTCTCTTATTTTTATCATTCCACTGATTGGAAGAATGACGCTACGTTTGAAATTATGTATGGCGACATCACAAACCGTCCTGAATATAAAGCGCACATGATGCGGCTTCAAGTGACGGAAAATTATACCGTGAACAGTAAAGGCGAAAGTGTTTCCATTCACGAAGTGGGGTGGGGCGATGAGAAAGACGAACCCACTCATCTTTTTCTTCAGTTTACTTCCAGTCATGGTGGTGCTTACATCGGATCGCCGGGCAATTCTTTGTGGATTGATAACGTGAAATTGGTGTATTGATCCGACTCTATAAATATAAAAGTGACTCTTTTCTTTTTGAACTTTAGGGTCGCTTTTTTTCTTTTTTCTCTTCATTGAAAAATGTTGGCTCGCCCATGGGGTGCTTATCCTACACTTTTATTCGATAAAATATTTAGTATCAAGGAAATGTTTTTTACGATATTTTTTTGATGAATTATAATTTATAGCTATATTTGCATTAAAATTATAGAAAAAGGTGGAATTTATACGTTTTTTAGTATGAGAAAGTGATTAATGACGCCTTGTTTTTCATGAAATGATGTCTATATTGGGGGCGATGGTTAAGCTTTTAAAAGGAGCTATATTATATTATTTACTAAAATAGAATTGAGATGAAAAAGAATTTATTATTTATTTTATTAGCAGGATTCTCTGTATGTTTGTCTGCTCAGGAAAGTGGGAAAGCCGAGAGCAAACCATACACGGTTGAAACGAACCGTTTCGGATCCAATTGGTTTATTAGTGGTGGTATTGGAACCCAAGTGTATTTTGGCGACAACGACGGTAAGGCTAGCTTCGGCAAGCGTCTTGCTCCGGCAATCGACATTGCTGTAGGTAAGTGGTTCACTCCGGGTATCGGATTGCGCGTTGCTTACAACGGTCTTCAAGCTAAAGGTGCAACTCCTAATGCTAACGACGTGTACGTAAAAGGTGGACAATATTCTAATGGCTACTACAAGCAAAAATGGAATATGGCAAACTTCCATGGGGATGTTTTGTTCAACCTATCTAATATGTTGATGGGCTACGACGAAGAACGTGTCTATTCATTTATTCCTTATGTTGGTGCTGGTGCTGCCGTTTCTTGGTCAGGTCCACAACGTCAAAACTTAGGTATTAACGCTGGTTTGATCAACCGTTTCCGTGTTTCTGACGCTTGGGATATCAACGTTGAATTACGTGGTCTTTTGATGAAGGATGCTTTTGGCGGTACTTCTAAAGAAGGTATGGCTGGTTTGACAGTAGGTGTAACTTACAAGTTCAAAAAACGTGGATTCAATGCAGTTCCAACCGTTCCCATGGTTCCGGAAAGCCAATTGAATGACATGAGAGACAGAGTAAACGCTTTGAAGAGCGAAAACGAATCTTTGAAAAGTGACTTGGTTGCAGCTCGCAACAAGAAACCTGAAGTAATCATTCAGAAAGAAGCTGGTTTCGTTCCTAACTTCGTAGTTGTGTTCACTATTGGCAAGAGTAAAATTGCTAAGAAAGAATACATGAACATTGAAGCTATGTCTAAAGGTATCAAAGCTAATCCTGGTAAAACTTTCACAGTTACAGGTTATGCTGACAAAGGTACCGGATCTGCTGATTACAACTTGAAGTTGAGCAAGAAGAGAGCTGAAGCTGTTCGTGACTTGATGGTTAACGAATTTGGTGTTCCTGCTTCTCAATTGAAAGTAGACTACAAAGGTGGTGTAGACAAGATGTTCTATGATGACGCTAAATTGAGCCGTGTAGCTATCGTTGAAGAGTAATCTAAATTTGATTATACAATTAAAAAGACGTTTCCTTTCGCAGGAAGCGTCTTTTTTGTATTTTTGTACCCCATGAGCAGAATTATAGCTATTGATTATGGCAGAAAGCGAACAGGAATAGCCGTCAGCGATGCTTTGCAGCTGATTGCTAACGGTTTGACAACGGTTCCTACGCACCAATTGTTGAACTTCATCACCGATTATGTAGGCAAAGAATCCGTTGAACGGGTCATTGTAGGCCTGCCTAAACAGATGAACAATGAGGTGTCGGAGAATATGAAAAATATAGAACCGTTCGTGCGGTCATTGAAAAAACGATTCCCCGATCTTCCGGTGGAATATGTAGACGAACGTTTTACGTCCGTTCTGGCCCACCGCACCATGCTCGAAGCGGGCTTGAAAAAGAAAGATCGGCAGAATAAAGCATTGGTCGATGAGATTAGTGCAACGATAATTCTGCAAACATATTTGGAAAGCAAACGTTTATAAAACAAGTAACCGAAGAATATTTAATTTTTTAGTAGAATATAAAGATATGATTTTACCTATTTATGTATATGGTCAGCCGGTATTGAGAAAAGTGGCCGAGGATATCACACCGGATTATCCGAATCTGAAAGAGCTGATTGCTAATATGTTTGAAACGATGGTTCATGCCGACGGTGTCGGACTGGCTGCTCCACAAATTGGCTTACCGATTCGTGTGGTGACCATTACTCTTGATCCGCTGTCTGAAGACTTCCCTGAGTTCAAAGACTTTAATAAGGCTTACATCAATCCACACATCCTTGAAGTGAGTGGGGAAGAGGTGGCTATGGAAGAAGGCTGTTTGAGCTTACCCGGCATTCACGAATCCGTGAAAAGAGGAGATAAAATTCGTGTGAAATACATGGATGAGGACTTTGTGCAACATGAAGAGGAGGTAGAGGGCTATCTCGCCAGAGTGATGCAACATGAATTCGATCATCTTGATGGAAAAATGTTTATCGATCATCTCTCTCCTATGCGCAAACAAATGATTAAGGGAAAGCTGAATACCATGTTGAAGGGAAAAGCACGCAGCTCGTATAAGATGAAACAGGTGAAATAAAGATAAAAAACGTTTATCTTCCTGTTATGTAAACGAAAAGCATTATTTTTGTTTCGTTTACAAGCATAGAATATCGATGATTAAAAGAATACTAACAGTCTTATTACTGTTTCCCACGCTAGTGTGTGCTCAAATAAATACGGAGCGAGTGATGACTATTGCTCGCAACGCTCTGTATTTTGAGGATTATGTGCTTTCTATCCAATACTTCAACCAAGTGATTAACGCGAAGCCTTATCTCTATGAACCCTACTTCTTTAGGGCGATGGCTAAGGTGAATCTCGAAGACTACCGAGGAGCGGAAGCCGATTGTAACGAGGCGATCAAACGCAATCCGTTTGTGGTTGGCGCTTATCAGGTGAGGGGATTGGCCCGAATCAAGCAAGGTGAATTTGATGGGGCTATCGAAGATTATAAAAATGCGTTGCATTACGATCCTGAAAACATTACGCTTTGGCATAATCTGACGTTATCGCATATTCAGAAAAAAGATTATGATGCCGCAAAGCAGGATCTCGAAAGCCTGCTTAAGGTATCTCCCCGCTACACCCGTGCTTTCTTGATGAGGGGCGAAGTGTCTCTACATCAGAAGGATACTGTGGCTGCCTTGAAGGACTTCAATGCTGCTCTGGCTTTAGATAAATACGATCCGGATGCGTGGTCGGCAAGGGCTGTGGTCCGATTGCAGCAATCGAAGTTTGCTGAAGCGGAAGCGGACTTTGATCATGCCATTCATTTGAGTGCCAAGAACTCCGGTAACTACATTAACCGTGCTTTGGCGCGATTCCACCAAAACAATCTTAGAGGAGCGATGAGCGATTACGACTTGGCGCTCGACATTGATCCGAACAACTTTATTGGTCATTATAATCGCGGTTTGCTCCGCGCAAGAGTGGGCGATGATAACCGTGCGATTGAGGATTTCGATTTCGTCATAAGCATGGAGCCGGACAATATGATGGCTGTCTTTAACCGGGCTTTGCTTCGTGCTCAGACGGGCGACTACCGTGGCGCCATCAAGGATTATACAACGGTGCTGGAACAACATCCTAACTTCACGGCTGGCTACTATCAGCGTGCCAATGCTCGCAAGAAAATCGGTGATAAGAAAGGTGCGGAGATGGATGACTTCAAAGTCCTGAAAGCGCAATTGAATCAGCAGAACGGTGTAACGAACAAGACTGTAGCCCAAAACCAATCGAAAGAGAACAAAGAGGGCGACGGGGAAGAAGAAGAGGGCAAGACGCGTAAAAAGTCGGATAAGAACATGAATAATTATCGCAAAATTGTCATTGCCGACGATTCTGAAGCTGATCAACGGTATACGAGTGATTATCGTGGACGCGTGCAGGATAAGAATGTGAATATCAAGCTTGAACCGATGTTTGCGCTGACTTATTATGAAAAACTGAGTGATGTGAAACGCTCGGTGAATTTCCATAAATCGATTGCTGCGTTGAACCAGTCGGGGGTATTCCCTAAACGTCTTCTCATCACTAATATGGAGGCTCCGCTTACTGAAGAGCAAGTGAACTATCATTTTGCTTTAATCGATTCGCATACTTCGGCTATCGTTGGCGACGACAGGAATGCTTCGAAGCGATTTGTACGCGCTATTGATTTCTATCTCGTGCAGGACTTCTCGAGTGCTGTGGCCGACTTGACGCAGTCTATCTTGCTTGATGGCGATTTCTTCCCGGCTTATTTTATGCGGGCTTTGATCCGCTGCAAACAGTTGGAATATCAGAAAGCAGAACAGGCTTCTACTACGGATGTGCGTACTGATGCGGCTCCTAAAGAGGTGACTGCCGTGGATTATGAGGTGGTGAGAAAAGACTTGGATAAAGTCATTGCCTTGGCCCCTGATTTTGTCTATGCATATTATAACCGTGCCAATGTGGCTGCTATGCTCAAGGATTATCGCTCGGCCATGGCAGATTACGACAAAGCTATTCAGATGAATCCTGATTTTGCTGACGCTTATTTTAACCGCGGTCTGACTCATATCTTCTTAGGCAACAACAAACTTGGACTGGCTGATTTGAGCAAGGCAGGTGAGCTAGGAGTGGTCTCAGCCTATAATGTAATCAAGCGTTTCACTGAACAACCGGAATAACATTTTTTAGATAAAAAACTGATAACTCAAAAGAATTCGTTACTTTTGCGTTTCAATTATGAAAATATAACATCATCATATTATGATAAAGATTACTTTTCCCGATGGCTCTATTCGTGAATATAATGAAGGAGTGAACGGTTTGCAAATTGCTGAAAGTATCAGCTCGCGTTTAGCGCAGGAAGTGCTAGCCTGTGGGGTAAACGGCAAAACTTATGATTTAGGTCGTTCCATTGATGAAGATGCAGACTTTGTACTGTACAAATGGGATGATGAAGAAGGAAAACACGCATTTTGGCATACAAGTGCTCACTTGTTGGCTGAAGCTTTACAAGAGCTTTATCCGGGCATTCAGTTCGGTATCGGTCCTGCTATCGAAAATGGTTTCTATTACGATGTAGATCCGGGCGAAGCGGTGATCAAAGAAAGTGACCTGCCGGCTATTGAAGCTAAAATGTTGGAATTATCCGCAAAAAAAGAAGCTGTGGTGAGACAAAGCATTACGAAAGCCGATGCGCTTAAAATGTTTGGTGACCGCGGTGAAACGTATAAATGCGAATTGATCTCTGAACTGGAAGATGGAAGCATCACTACCTATACTCAGGGTTCGTTCACCGATCTTTGCCGTGGCCCTCACTTGTTGACCACTGCACCGATCAAAGCTATCAAATTGACTACCGTTGCCGGTGCGTATTGGAGAGGCCATGAAGATCGTAAAATGTTGACTCGTATTTATGGTATCACTTTCCCGAAAAAGAAATTGCTCGATGAATATCTCGTTTTGATGGAAGAAGCCAAGAAGCGTGACCACCGCAAGATCGGTAAGGAAATGCAATTGTTTATGTTCTCTGAAACGGTAGGTAAAGGGCTCCCGATGTGGCTTCCGAAAGGAACTGCTCTGCGTTTGCGTCTGCAAGACTTCTTACGTCGTATCCAGGCTCGCTACGATTATCAGGAAGTAATCACTCCGCCAATCGGAAACAAGCTACTTTATGTGACTTCTGGACACTATGCTAAATATGGAAAAGATTCTTTCCAACCTATTCATACTCCGGAAGAAGGAGAAGAGTATTTCCTTAAACCGATGAACTGCCCTCACCACTGTGAGATCTATAAGAACTCTCCACGCTCTTACAAGGATCTTCCTTTGCGTTTGGCTGAATTCGGTACGGTATGTCGTTACGAACAAAGTGGTGAGCTCCACGGATTGACTCGTGTGCGTAGCTTTACGCAGGATGATGCCCACTTGTTCTGTCGTCCGGATCAAGTGAAGGAAGAATTCCTCCGCGTAATGGATATTATCTCCATTGTGTTCCGCTCTATGAACTTCCAGAATGTTGAAGCGCAGATTTCTCTTCGCGATAAAGTGAATCGCGAAAAGTATATCGGTAGTGACGAAAACTGGGACAGAGCTGAACAAGCGATCATTGAGGCTTGCGAAGAAAAGGGATTGCCTGCTAAGATTGAATATGGCGAAGCTGCATTCTATGGTCCTAAACTTGACTTTATGGTGAAAGATGCTATCGGCCGCCGTTGGCAGTTGGGTACTATTCAGGTGGACTATAACTTGCCTGAACGCTTTGACCTCGAATATATGGGTTCTGACAATCAGAAACACCGTCCGGTAATGATTCACCGTGCACCGTTTGGCTCTATGGAACGTTTTGTGGCCGTATTGATTGAACACACTGCCGGTAAATTCCCCTTGTGGCTCACACCGGAACAAGTAGCTATCCTGCCAATTAGCGAGAAATTTAATGACTATGCAGAGAAAGTGAAGATGTATCTCAAGGTAAATGAAATTCGTGCTATTGTGGATGATCGTAATGAAAAAATCGGTCGAAAAATCCGTGATAACGAAATGAAACGTATTCCTTACATGCTTATTGTCGGCGAAAAAGAAGCTGAAAATGGTGAAGTTTCAGTCCGTAGACAAGGCGAAGGAGACAAGGGAACCATGAAATTTGAAGAATTTACCAAAATTTTGAACGAAGAAGTTCAGAATATGATAAATAAATGGTAACTTTGCAACCGTTTCAAGATAAATATTTAGTAGAACAATAAAAAGATCAAACTAGGAAGTAAACGTTTTTGAATGAAGAATGACACTCTAAAAGGGCAGTACAGAATCAACGAACAGATTCGTGCCAAAGAAGTCCGCATTGTGGGCGACGAAAGTGAACCGAAAGTATATTCCATTTTCCAGGCTCTTAAATTGGCTGAAGAAAAAGAATTGGATTTAGTAGAAATCTCACCTAATGCTCAGCCGCCTGTTTGTCGTATTATTGATTATTCTAAATTTCTATATCAATTAAAGAAACGCCAAAAGGAACAAAAAGCAAAGCAGGTTAAGGTCAATGTGAAGGAAATCCGTTTCGGACCTCAAACAGATGACCATGACTATAACTTTAAGTTGAAGCATGCTAAAGGCTTTTTGGAAGACGGTGATAAGGTGAAGGCTTATGTATTCTTTAAAGGTCGCTCAATCTTGTTTAAGGAACAAGGAGAAGTTTTGCTCCTTCGTTTTGCGAACGATTTGGAAGAATTTGCTAAAGTAGACCAACTGCCGGTTCTTGAAGGAAAGCGTATGATTATTCAGCTTTCTCCGAAAAAGAAAGATGTTCCTAAAAAGGCGGTTGCTCCGAAACCAGCTCCTAAGGTTGAAAAACCTGTAAAGCCTGAGGCTAAATCGGAAGTAAAGGAAGATTAATAAGAATAAGTGCGTAACGCGCAGGGTATAGTGCGTTGCCATTATATAATTTAATAATTTAAAAATAAGTAAGATGCCAAAGATGAAGACTAACTCCGGTTCTAAAAAAAGGTTTACCCTTACCGGAACAGGTAAAATCAAAAGAAAGCACGCTTTTCACAGTCATATCTTGACTAAGAAAACTAAAAAGAGAAAAAGAAACTTGTGTTACTCTACAACTGTTGATGCAACAAACGTAGCTCAAGTTAAGGAACTCTTAGCAATGAAGTAATCAAAAGCGTACAAAGTATTATTAAAGTATTAACCGAATGCATTAGCTTGAAGTTCGTTGCGTGAAGTAACGGCGCTAACATTCAAAAAAAGTAAAACTATGCCAAGATCAGTAAATCATGTTGCTTCAAAAGCAAGAAGAAAGAAAATTTTGAAATTAACCAGAGGTTACTTTGGTGCAAGAAAAAATGTATGGACCGTTGCTAAGAATACCTGGGAAAAAGGGTTGACTTACGCTTTCCGTGACCGTAGAAATAAGAAAAGAAACTTCCGTGCTCTTTGGATACAACGTATCAATGCTGCTGCTCGTCTTGAAGGAATGTCTTATTCTAAATTGATGGGTGGTCTTCACAAAGCCGGTATCGAAATAAACCGTAAGGTTTTGGCTGATTTAGCAGTAAATCACCCAGAAGCATTCAAAGCTGTAGTTGCTAAAGCTAAAGCTGCTTAAGTTTCAATAGTTTATGATTTACAAAGTGTCAGTTTCCTGTAAAGAAACTGACACTTTTTGTTTACTATGCGGAGACGGGAAATAGAAAATGTGGCTTCGAATGAAACAAAATCTCATTTTTGCTTGCTAGTCTCACAGAATCTTATTACATTTGTGATACAAAAATATTAGCCGTATCGACTGGATCGGGAAACTCTTCAAATTAATCTGATGCACCGAGAAAGCTTCGTTCTTCAATGGCGGGCCACATCCTTCGGGACTGCTTTATGCCGGTGGATTACAAAGAGGACGAGCGCTCAAATCTTGTTCTATCAGAGTTTCATCACATCGTCGATACGGCTTTCTTTATATACTCTTCTATGATATTCTACTTCTCTGGTACTGGTAATTCGAAATGGATCGCTAAGCAGCTTTCTAATGGACTAAGTGAGGATCTGGTGTTTATTCCGGATGCGATGGAAAAGGGTGTTTTCGAATATGAGCTCAAGGAGGACGAGAAGATCGGATTCGTGTTTCCTATTTATTCTTGGGCGCCACCAGTGATTGTGCAGGACTTTATTAAGCGTTTGGTCTTGAAAGGATATCAAAATCATTATCTATTTTTTGTTTGCTCTTGTGGTGATGATACTGGATTGACTCAGCAAGTGATGACTAAGGCTTTGGGCGAAAAGCACTGGGCGTGTAATGCTGCCTTTTCTGTGATTATGCCTAATAATTATGTGTTGTTTCCCGGATTTGATGTCGATAGCAAGGAATTGGAGCGTAAGAAGTTGAATGAGGCGCGTGCTGCTGTTGAGGAGATCAAAGGGAGGCTTGATAGGAGAGAAGCTGTGTTTGCTTGTAAAGAGGGTAGTTTTCCTTTTATAAAAACGAGGGTGATCAATCCTTTTTTTGTTCGCTATCAGATGGACCCGAAGCATTTCTATGCTACGGATGCTTGCGTGGGATGTAAACGCTGCGAAAAGGCTTGCCCGGTGAATAATGTTACAGTGAAGGACGGCATGCCTTCTTGGGGAGATAAATGTACTTCTTGCTTGGCTTGTTATCATGTGTGTCCACAGCAGGCCGTTCAATATGCCAAAAAGACCAAAGGCAAAGGGCATTACTTTAACCCAGATTTTGCCTTTTGATCTTTTATTGGTTTCTTCTTATATTAGGCCTTTCTATTATTGGTCTTTTATCTTAATGCAACAGTTAGATAGGTCTTCAATGATGGCTAGACTTTCTACTCTAACGCCTTGCTCTTCCAAAGCTTTACGTCCGTTTTGAAAGGCTTTTTCGATGATGAAGCCCATACCTACCAAATTGGCTCCTGATTGCTTAACCAGGTCTATGATGCCTAGTGCTGCATTTCCATAGGCTAGGAAATCATCAACGAAAAGTACATTGTCGTTAGGGGTTAGGAAATCTGCACTGATTACGACTTCATAATCGCGGTCTTTAGTGAATGAATGGACGGTGGTGCTTAAGGCATTCTGAATGGTTTTAGGCGATTTCTTCTTAGCGAAAATAACGGGTAAATCCATTAAATAACCTGTCATGATAGCTGGAGCTATTCCACTCGCTTCGATCGTCATGATCTTGTTTACATTTGTGGCGGCAAAGCGTCGGACAAACTCTACTCCAATTGATTTCATCAAGACTGGATCCATCTGGTGATTGATAAATCCATCTACCTTTAGGATGCCTCCTTCGAAGCATTTTCCGTCTTGCAAAATTCTCTTTTTTAGTAACTGCATGTGAATCTAATATATTTATTTATGCGTTGTTGAGAGTGATTACATGAATTTTTCTGCAAATTCTTTTCCTGCTGCTAATGCTTTCAGATTCATCTCAACAATATCTTCTCCTTTACGGAGGAAGATTTCGCGAATACTATCTTGTATTTTATCAAAACTGATTCCTAAGAAAGGACTGGTAGCTCCCAGTAAAACGATGTTTGCCACCCGTGAAGAACCTACTTCTTTGGCTATGCGGTCTACATCCAGTACAATCTTATGAGGCAATTTATTTATTTCTTTCATGATTTCTTCCTTCTCCGGATAATTCGGAATGTTGATGAAGGGGGTCTCATTGGTAACCAACCAACCTTCAGGGCTGAGGTAGGGGAGATAACGTAAACCTTCCATAGGTTCAAGGGAAATGATTAAATCGCATTTACCGGAAGGGATTAAATCCGAAGCTATCGGCTTGTCGCTGATACGAAGATTAGACTGAACGTCTCCTCCTCGCTGGCTCATTCCATGAACCTCTGCTTGCTTCATGTAAAGATCTTCCTTCAAAGCTGCTTTTCCTATGACTGTAGCAATGGATAATATGCCTTGTCCACCTACACCTGATAATATAATGTCTTTCTTCATGGTTACTTACTCCTTTTTTTGCGTGCTAATGTTTGAATGCATTCTCTGCGTGGAATGATCACGGATAATCCGTTATACTCAATCTCTTCGCGAATGATTTGTCTCATTTCCTCGTGGTTTTTCTTCAAAGGAACAACAATACGGATGTGGTCTGGGGATACCCCTAACCCGATGCAAATGGCTTCTATGCGTCCAGTGCCGGCAGAGTCTTGTCCACCAGTCATTGCAGTGGTTTCATTGTCGGAGATGATGATGGTTACGTTAGTATTTTCGTTAACGCAATCCAATAAGCCTGTCATACCGGAATGGGTAAATGTAGAGTCACCGATCACTGCAACCGATGGGTGTAGTCCGCCATCTGCCGCTCCCTTTGCCATCGTAATGGATGCTCCCATATCTACACATGAATCGATTGCATTGAAGGGAGCACTTGCGCCTAAGGTGTAGCACCCAATATCACTGAATACTTTATGAGAAGGGTATTCTTCTTTAAGCACTTCTGTCAGAGTGATATACATGTCGCGATGACCACATCCTTCACACAAAGCAGGGGGACGCATTTCGACAAGAGAAGGTATACTAAATTCCGATTTATTTGCTTTGCCTACTGCACAAGCTACTGAATCAGGGTTTAACTCTCCATCTTGTGAGAGTGTTCCATCTAATCGTCCTTTTACTTTGACTCCAATGCCTAAATAACCTTTAAGTTGCTTTTCAACGAAAGGCTGGCCGTCTTCCAATACCAGAATTTCATCACACGCCTCCACGAGTTGAAGCATTTGTTTTTTAGGTAGTGGGTATTGTCCTATCTTAAGCACAGGGTATTCGCATCCTTCGGGATAATTTTCCATCAGATAATTGTAACCTATTCCACAGGCAATGATACCCATTTTCTTATTCGACCCGTCTATGTATTTATTATAAGGAGATTCTTCTGAAGCTTTGATGAAATCATCTTGGAGGGAAAGGAGTTTTTTATATCTTTTGCGAGCATTTCCAGGGAGGAGAATGAATTGGCGAGGATCTTGGCTGAAGGAAACTTCATTCTGAGGTTGTTGTTCCTTTTGGTTGACTCCAGCACGGGAGTGAGCTAGCCGGGTGACCATTCGCATTAATATTGGTTCGCCTATCTTTTCGGAAAATTCGAACCCGCTATAGGTCATGTCGTAGGCCTCTTGCTGATTGCTAGGCTCGTAGATGGGGATCAAAGAAAAATCACCGTAAAATCGGCTATCTTGTTCATTTTGTGAAGAGTGCATGCTTGGATCGTCGGCTGCTACAACAATTAATCCTCCGTTGACACCAGTTACTGCGGAATTGACAAAACAATCGGCGGCAACATTCAGTCCAACATGTTTCATACATACTAAGGCACGTTTTCCTACAAAGGACATCCCTAAAGCAGCCTCCATTGCCGTTTTTTCGTTTGCACACCAGCGGCTGTGTATGTTCCGCTCAGTAGTGCTGGGACTCATCTGGATATATTCAGTGATCTCAGTAGAAGGAGTACCAGGATAGGCATATACACCTGAAAGTCCTGCATCCAACGCGGCTTGTGCAATGGCTTCATCGCCAAGTAAGAGTTGTTTACTCATATATGATTTTTATTTAGTGTTAGTCACAGATCGTGTTTAATGGAGCAAAGATAGTTTTTTTAGCTTGTTTAAAGGCTAAGATCACTTGAAAATCTTTCTCTCATTAAGTGCTTTCCAATATCTTTTGGCATTCACCATATGATCAGCATAGTTAGAGGCAAAGTTATGTGTTCCCGAAAAATCTTCTTTCGCACACATGTAAATATAATTATGCTTTGTATAGTTTAATACACTCTCAATCCCCTGTTTGGATGGGATACGAATAGGTCCCGGAGGTAACCCTGTGTTTGTGTAGGTATTGAAAGGGGAATCTATTTTTAAGTGTTCATTAGATATGCGTCGAAGTCCAAAATCTTGAAGGGCAAACTTAATTGTGGGGTCCGCTTGCAGCGGCATGTTGGCGTGTAAGCGATTGATGTAAAGTCCTGCAACCATGGGCTTTTCTTGATTATTATTGGTCTCTTCTTCAACAATGGAAGCCAAAGTACAGACTTCTTCCGGCGTCATACCTATTGTAGTGGCTTGGGCCAACCTCTTTTCATTCCAGAATCGTTCATGTTCGTTTTTCATTCGCTTGAAGAAATTATCAAGACTTATGTCCCAATAGACGTGATAGGTATCTGGGATAAAAAGGCAGGCCATTGTATGAGGAGTATAGCCCATTTTGGCTTGGAAGGTAGTATCGAATAGCTGAGTGGCAATCTCGGTTGAATCAAGCATGAGCTGTTTGCTTAAACTGCGAACCAGTCGGTCTAAGGTGCGAACGCTTCCGATAGTTAGATTTACCGGCTCTTGATATCCCCTGAAAAAACGGCTAAAGACTTTATATACATTCTCTTTAGGGTGTATAGCATATCGACCAGTATGTATTTTATCCTTGTAGTTTCGAAGGTTAGCCATGTAACGAAATCCAATGAAATTTTTAACGTCTCCTACCTGTAGAATCTTGTGATAAATTGAATCTGCAGAATCGTCTCGGTCTACATATACATATACCGTTTTGGAAGGGTAGAATTGTGGCGAAAGCATATAGTAGTATACTGTTCCCCCAAAAATGCTACCAAGCAGAAAGATTCCGGCAAGGATGATTAAAGCTCTATTTTTCGATTTCTTTTTCATTTGTTCAGACGTTCCTTTAAAATTGCGTCAAAGATAGAAAGATTTTGGATATGAGTGAGTTCTTTCTATTGCGAATCAGATAAAAAAGATTTTAGCTATGAATTGAGCTTATTTGTGTTGGTAGCTGCTTACACTTGAGTTGTTTTTTGCAGCTATAGGTAATAGGGGAAAATTTAACTTAGTTTTTCATATTTCGAAAAATACTTATTTTGATCTTTTGAATGTAAAAAAAAGTTTTTGCTCTTATTTATTAGTAACTTTGTAATGTCTTCTTTTATTAGGTTTGATTTAACTTGTATACTATGTAATTATTTATATATGTTATTTGTGGAGTTGACTAACTATAATGTGAATATGTTTTGGAAATGAGAATTAATGTGAGGTATATTCCTAATATAATAAGTCTGTTAAGGATTCCTATGTCGTTAGGTTTGCTGCTGGTTGTGCATCGTAGCTTCTTTTTTGTGCTACTCTATTTGTTGTGTGGAATAAGTGATTTACTTGATGGCTATTTAGCACGAAAAATGCATATTGAAAGTGCTTTAGGCGCCAGGTTAGATTCTATAGCTGATTTGATGATGTATATCATAATCCTATTGGTTGTTTGTTTATGGGATTTTGAATCTATCCTTGGTTTTATTCCATTCTTAGCCTTTATAGCCTTTATTCGTAGCATTAATATGGGCATTGGATATTATAAATTTCATCAGTTAGTCTGCATTCATACTATTGGGAATAAGGTGATGGGGTTGCTAGTATTTTTTGTTCCTCTGATCTATTTAATAGTGGACAGTTTTTCGTTTCTTTGGTTTCTTTTGCCTCTTTCTTTAATCGTTTCTTTAGAAGAAACATGGCTGATTGGGAAGATGAAGGAACTGGACTTAAATCGGAAAGGATTATTTTTCAGGAAAGAAAAACGCTGATTAAAGTGTTTATAATCAGCGTTTTATTGAAGAGCCGCTAGCCAGACTTGAACTGGCGACCTACGCGTTACGAAGTCTCCATTGTATGACTATGTATTGCGCTGTATACTAAAACTTTACGCTGTATTCTCTGAATGTTTTAAAACACAATCTACTATACATTTGCTAGTTGGGTAGTAGAATTGAAATGTTAATATTATGATTTACATATTAATGAATGAACCTTTTCGTAAGAATCAAACTTTACTGTATCTAGTTCTATTTCTAACTTGTTCGTTCTTTTAATAAAATACTTTACGATCTTATTGTATTCAGTTTGATAGTATTCATTACGTGCTTCGTAACTTATATCATCTTTATCTTCTTCTTCTCCGTATTCGCTAATCGTTTTATTGAAAAGTTCAATTATGCTTTTATAAAAAGCCTTTTGATATAAATCGAAGGCTTTTTCTTTTTCGCCATTTAATACTTTAATTTGAGCTTCAGAAATGATATTGTCTTCATCTTCTGGCTGAATTTCCAGCTTCTTCTTGATTCTATTCACATCATTAGTCATTCCCCATACTTTGAAGAAAAGGATAATTTGCAGTACTCCGAATATGAGGAGTACGATGGTTAAAAAGTCAATCATAACTCTATTTCTTAATATATACGATTTCTCCTAAATGTAATTTCCCATTAACTATTTGATAATCGAAGGTTTCTGTACCTTCTCCTTCATACGTCCCAGTAAATTTGCGCTCTGTTGCACTCCAAATCAATGACCGTTTACCATAACTATCTACTTCTCCATTATCTGTAGCCCAAAATAAACCAGTATGGTCTGCTTTAAGTTCGAGGTTAAATACTTCTACTGTTGATTCGGTATCTTCCACCCATAAACCCACAAGACGGCTTTCGTAATCGTTACTATCGTCATCAGATGAACATGCCGTAAATAACATCATTGGCAATATTACCATTAAGAATAAAATCTTTTTCATTGTTTATTTATTTTGTTATTACAATCTTTTCATACAACCTAACACTTGAAAGATTGTTCTAATCATATTGATAGGAATCTGTTGCGGTGCATATTCTGGGGATTTATTTGAGGGAATAAGAGTATATGTATCATTCTTTTTTCCAACTCCTAATCTTTTTATTGTACGCATATTGTTTGTTGTAACAATAGCATATACCTCCCCAAGCGGCAAAAAAGAAAAATCTTCTATTTTTTTAAGGGCAATAATGTCGCCATGAGTTATCTCTGGCTCCATAGAGTGCCCTGTAACGTTGCACCAACAAGTAGCATCATTATATTTTTTAAAATCTATTTTGTATTCAGGATTGATGGTTTGGTCATTCATAACTATATCAAATCCACCTAAAAAATCAACATTATAATAAGGGGCTCCTTCCGAGTAGCTTATTTTAGGCTCGTCGTTGAGAGATTCTTTTGTCTGAAAACTTTCTACTTTTTGAACGATTGATTCTTCGGTATTATCTTTTGTTATATTACTTGCATTTAGCATTTCTCCGTCACCGTATAAATACCATTTCTCATTAAATATGTTATCGAATCTATTATTTATTTTTTCTATTAAGGCATTAATATATCTTTTATCCCCTTTTTTCGCATTAGACACATTTCCGGGAGCCATATCTATTTGTATTGATAGCTCTTTTTGGCTAAAAGGTATTTTCTCTGCTGGGAAAACAGTAAAACGCAGATGATTTAAAACTGCTTCAATTCTTGAAATTAATTCCTTATTATCGTTCATACCAATTTTAATTAGTATATTTGTGTCGAAATCAAGTTGCGGATGATTTCAACTAATCTATTTATTAACGACTTCACTTCAAACCGCAACTTTGGAGTTGGTCACTTTTGTTTGCTGATATGATAATAATGGCTCCTTCGCTCATTGAAGCGATACGTAGGAATACTGGCAAGTTAGACAGAAGTTCCCGACAAGTCAAAGATTATTTTGCAGAATCAAATAAACTTATTGATAACGCAAAGAGATCATACTTCGAGATCTTGAAGGAAGAGGAGTGCGCTATCAGAAAAAGCACTAATCCTTCCAAACCTAATCTTTAGTTTTCCTTTGAATGTATTATCAAATAGTTTGTTTCCATATCGTACTTCAAGCTCTTTTAATTGATTAATAATATAATCTATATCTTCCTTCTTTTTAGTCGTTTCGGTGGTGTCAAGCATCATGTAAATGGATTGCCTTATATCTGCTATATTGTTTAATTCCACAGCCATGTGTAGCAGACGTATCTCGATATACATCATAGTTTCCGCTGTATGGATTATATGATTGTCGCTTATATCTTGGAGTTTCCCTTCAATATCCTTTTTAAGTTCGTTCTTCAATCCAAAGATATTATATCCTAACATTACAGCTAACACTCCAACTATAAAAGAAAGAAAGGCTATTACTGTATCAAACAACGACCATGTTACTGGCTCGTACCTACATAGCCACATTAGTATAGCTATAGCGCTCAATCCAAGTGCTATCCAAGCTACTAAATTTATGTGTCCACTTTCTTTCTTCATATTATAATAAGGTGTAAACTATCCAGTTAGTTAAATGATGTTTAAATACTAATAAAAATTAGTCCATATTGATTAATACTAATTTTTATTAGTATATTTGCATCATGAAAATGTGATAACAAATCCACTTCACAAAGTAACAAAGATTTATTCACTTTTCAAATAGTATAAACATATTAAAATACACGATTATGAGCACGAATTTTAAAAATCAGATGAAAGAGGTTATGAATCTCGCTTGGCAATTAGTAAAAAAGAATGGTTTTTCAATGAGCGAAGCCTTGAGAGTTGCTTGGGCTAACTTAAAGTTAAAAGCTCAAATGAAAAGCAAGATCATGAAGTTCTACTTTCAAAAAGTAGATGGTACAATAAGAGAAGCCTACGGTACACTTTGCGAAAAATACATGCCTGAGATTACAGGTACTGATAAAAGAGCAAAGAACGATACGGTTCAGACTTATTATGATACTGAACGAGGTGAGTTCAGATGCTACAAGAAAGCTAATTTATTATCAATCGCTTAAAACTTACCACTATGACACGTTACGAAATTGAACAAGGTTTAAATGCTCTTTACAGGGATTTGGATAACGTCGAAAACATGAATGAAGAAACAGCTTGTAGGGTTTACAACGTAGATTGTAAAGCTGATATAATAGATGTTATTCAAGACGAAATTGAGACTTATAAAGCAATCTTAGAACCGGATATGAGCGAAGATGATGGTATGGATTATGATGCTCTTTGTGGGGTTCAAGGTCTGAGCCGTTACGCATAACTATACACCCCGTTGACGGATTGAACGCTAACTGTGAGCGAGACACAGGCGGGGTACTTTGATTAGTTCTTTGATATAATGATAAAGCTTGTTCGGTGTAATTCATAAACCGTGAACGAGTGAACTAAAGATAACGCACATGAGCGAGTTGGGGCTTGCAAATTGTGTAATGTGTAACAATTAATAGAAAACACCGCAAAATCGTCTTTGAGCAGTAAGCATACGAGTTAGGCGTTCGTACTGTTTTCGATCTATATAGCCCGTGCCGAGCTTGTGATAAGAGTTCTGCTCTTCGATGAGAGCACGGGCACAAACTAATATCTTATTATTATGAAAGTATTACCTATATTATTTATCTGGTGTATGTCATTTGTATCAATGGCTATTACTTGTATGAGTTTTGGCCTAGCATTCTGGCTATCTTTTTTAGTCTTTACTATTACCTGTACATACATTGGGAAAAACAATAAGCGTCTCGAAAGAGAGTTTGATGAATTACTAGATAATAATGAATAAAATTAATGAACCTGCTAAAAGGTAGGCCGATAATCCGGTGTAAGGTTCCTGCAATAAGTCAGTACTGTGAGTAAGGAAAAACCATCCGGGCGGGTTCAAAGACATTGTTTGTCGTGTTTTATTTTGTGTTTGTATAAGGTGTACCGTTCGCGAGAATAGTTCACCTTTCTTCTTGAAGGAATGGCGGAATTGGTAGACGCACGTATTTAATTAAAGTAGCATAGTGTAATGGAAGCACACGCACATTTATGGCGTAGTGAAGCAAGTACAAGCGACGGGTTCGAGTCCCCTTGTGAAAAGAAAGAATACGATTTAGACGTAAATCCCCGTTCGAGTCGGGGTTCCTTCACTATTTATTTTTTATGTTTAACCAATGATGCCAGTGTAAAGGACACTGTAGGGTTAGAGTCCCTTGTTTGAGTTTTGAATTGTTCTAACTTCTCCCAGAGTGCTTTGATCGGCTATCTGGGAACACAGTAGCTCGTGAGAGTGAATGTTTGTTTATCATAATATTATTTGAGAACTTGAAGTCCACACCAAAGCGTTGGTGTGGCACATGGGGAGGTATTCTCAATGGAAAAGAGAGCATAAAGAAAACGTACGAAGTGCTTTATGTATTGCTGATGCAATTATTTAGGTTCGACTCCTAAACTGCCCCACAAATAATTAATCAAAATTTATTGTATGGCAAAGAAGACTATTAGAGAAGTAATTCTAAGCGTTAAGGCTGGTAAAACGAAATCTATATCCACGGATAAAATTGATATTGATGGATATAGACAAGATGCATATAGGATCAGCAAGAAAGCTAAGGATGGTGGGATAATTGTCCCAGAAGGAAAACCTCTTTACACTATTTCGGTGAATAAGAGAATTGGAAAGATGTTTATCATCAATAATGGACAATAATGAATTTCAATTTACACGATTATGGAAAGAATATTTAATGAATTAACACCCGAATGCGAAATCACAGCAAGAATGTATGCTCAAGGGTATGAGAAAAAAGAGATAGCCTCTTTAAAATGCAGAGCTGTTAGCACTATTAATAATCAGATTCAAGAGGTTTTTAAAGTGCTAAATATTAGGAATGGGCGAGAGTTAGCTACCATGCTTTATGAGAGAATATCGGGATTGAGGTTTACGATGGACTTTAATCCTGTTAGTAGAGCCATTGTAGCTTGCTGCTTTTTATGTTTGTTTTCTCTATCGCTTTATCACGAACAAAGTGATATGAGAAGATGTAGAAAAACAAGAACAGAAAGATTTGAAAGAAGGAGATTGGAATGAATGCAAAAAACAAATTAAGTACTTTATATAGTGGAAAATCCAACGTAACTGCCCCCCAGTGTCCAATGTAAATTGCCCCCCTGTTTCATTTTTTTCAAATTGATAAAATCATCACTTCCAAAAGTGCTCTGTTCGCTACCAGTATGCTGGGGTT
>JAFABG010000037.1 GCA_023426145.1 Bacteroidota bacterium
TGGGATTTTTACTAGGATAATCAGTAAGATTAGCGCTCTTACGATTTTGCAATACATCAACAAAATCAACAATAGACCTATTGGAAGGATTAAATATGCGCTAATTTAATTCCGCCAACGGGTTTGAATAATTTATAGATTAATAGTTAAATAGTTATATTTGCATAAATAAATATATTATGAGTTTAAATGGAATTGTCAAATTCGCAGCAATTTTTTTAGAAGACAAATGCTTCCAAATTAGAGTTCTAGTCATAAAAGAAAGATTTTGTAGGCATTATCCCATGAACATAAGGATAATCAGGTCTTTGTTAGCATTTGGACTCTTTTTTATAGGCGGACTAATTTACTTGGGATATAGACCAATGTCTTTGCAAATGTTTACTTGGGTAGATACAATTGGTTTGACTCCTCAAGTGATTATTTTGAGAAATATTGCATATGATATTCAGTACAATTGGGTTAAATATAGCTTGCCTGACGGATTATGGCTATTTGCATACATGCTAATTATAGATTCGATTTGGAACGGCCATGAAAACATTTCATCATATCTATTTATTTTTTCGTTGCCAATCCTTGCTCTACTATCTGAATTCTTTCAATATTTTAATTTACTTCCTGGGGTTTTTGATTTATTGGATTTAGCTTGTTATTTTTGTTCTATATTGATGTATATAATAATGAAAATATTTTAATCAATAAAAAACTATACTTATGAAACAGAAATTTATTTTATCTTCATTGATTCTTCTTTTTTTTGCAGTAATTGCTGGAGGTTCTATAGAAGGAGAAGATATTGGAAACTTTTTTATCATTATTATTGTAATTGTCAGTGTTATAGTTATTGGTGCGATCCTTGTATCTATTGCTGGAAGTCAGAATAAGAAACAACGATTAGAGATGATAGAAGAAGACGAACAAAATAATAAAGATATTGATCGGTCTATATCAATTGGAGATGATAGATGTAAAATTTACTTTGATGCAATCCAAAATAAGGTGATGATTTTACGTGTTATGACAAAAGGAATTAAAAAGATATATATTGAAGATTTTCGATATCCAGGCATCTCTTTAGCGAATTATAATGCTCCATATTTTAATATTTATGATCCCATTACGAGAAAACTTATGACTGGTTCTTATAATGATTTGAATATTGACTTCACTGTAACCGATATGTCTTTATTAGACAAGAATGAAGATGTAAATATAAACAATACAATTACTCCTATCTTACTTTCACATTCAACGACTAAAAGTGCGGTGTCTGTGGAGGTGTCGAGTTCAAATATCATGATATTGATTGATGAAGCCCATGGTCTTATAGCAATAACAGAAGCAGGAAAAGTCAGGGAGATATTTAACTATATAAATGCGAATTATTTGTCTCAGAAATATGGTAATTGTTCTAATATTATATCAAAAGGAATCGGTAATTATAAGTTTATAATGGATGATTTTTTTAAAGTACTTGTTATTGTTACTCCTAAATCCCATGAATTATTTAAGTATTCAGATATAATTGAAGTTTCTTATGAAGAAAATGGTGATCAACTATATACTAAATCTGCCACTCGTACTGTTGGGGGAGCTGTAGTTGGGGGTATGCTTATGGGAGGAGCTGGGGCTGTTGTTGGGGGGCTTTCTGGAAATAGTAAACTCAATATGGAAATTAAAAATATGGATCTAAAGATCTTGCTTAGAAATGTATCTCGCTCATCTTGTGTTCTTAACTTCAAAGTATGTGATAAAATATTATCAACAAAGAGTAATGCAGATAAGCATTTATATGAAACCTACTTAGAACAAGTCAATCAAGCGAAAGATGTATTAGCTGTCATTATTGATGATGTTAAGCAAGTTTCAACTTCTTCAGTGAATTCTGTGACGGAATCTAAAGTGAGGCAGCTATGGGTTGCGGACGAATTGACAAAACTGGCAAAGCTCAAGTCAGAAGGTGTTCTAAGTGATGAAGAATTTCAAAAACAAAAAATGAAACTGTTAAATTCTTGAATTTTATATTGAAACAGTCCCAAATAATTAAACAAAACTGCACCCCAAAAGTTAGACATATAATTTTTGGAGTGCTGTTTTTACTTGTAATTCTGAGAAATGCTAAGTCTGGTTAGATTGCAAATGTACTATGGGGCGGTATCGGTATAATTTTTGATACCTTTCTATCGCTCAGAGTATTTCGATAGCGCATTCTAAGATAGTTATATCTTCAATAAAAGTACTAAGTCTTTTAATTTATCGCTTTTTCTATAAGCGTAAGATCATCCATGCAGAAATATTGCGCGGTTTTCATTCCATTTGTTTCATCAGAGTCTGAAGATGAAGGGGTAAATGTTATTTTAGCAGCGCCCTGTAAAGCCGTTAAATCAAACCAGATCCAAGTATTAATAGGCTTGTCTGTATCGTTTTTGTAATCAGCGAGTTTTATGGTAGCTTCAGCTATTTTGTCTCCTTTATTATTGAATCCTGTGGCGGTAACATTATACCAACTACCTGCTTTAAAGGCTGTTGCCCAATTATCACCTTCTGTCATTCCATCATAGGCATTCTTACTATTGGTTATCCATACTCCTTTAATGGCATATTGAGGATTGACAATTGTAATAGAGGCCGGGCTGTATTCGTTGCTATAGACTCCCAAATATACTTTGCCGCTTTTTGCGTATCCACAATTTGGCTGACATTTCATAGTGTAGTTTGTTTTATTAGTATATGTAAAGCCTGCGAAACTATATCCTGTACCCCAATCAGCATAGTAATGATCGAACTTCACATTGCCATTCGGATCAGTAAATGTATCTTTAGAGAAAGTTGACGGATCTATTGGCTTGGCTGAGATGAATTCACTTTCTGGTTCTGTTAGTTGATCCTCGAAACTAATGACCACTTCTTTTTTTTCATCACCACCACTTATTTCATCACCACCATTTATTTCATCATTGTCACTGCTACAACTATAAAAAGCCAGTAACGATACCAGTAATAATAAAGATAACTTTTTCATTCTTCTAAAATTTAAATTATTTAATTTGATTAATTCTCAAAATGTAAATCTTCTACTGTGATCACTTCAGTAGATATTTCACCCGTCCATCCTACGTCTTGATTAACGGCTGTATATATTTTCACGAAATCAATCTTGTCTAGTGACACATGATTCCCGTTTTGGTCTACTGCCCAGTCTATTTTAAATCGACTAAACTCAGTGCTGTTCGGGTGGTTATCTGCATATCCCCAAGGATAACTATAACCCACCCATACGCCTCCTTCCTGTAGCGCATTATCTTTTAAGCGTGTGCCGTGAAATGTTATTGCGTCTGCCGTTATCCAATTGGGATAATATGAACTCTGTTGGTGGAAAGTATTGCGTTTAACAAACCCTTCTCCTCCTTGGTTATCCGTCCACCGAACATCGGCATCACTCGGTTGAGGACGATAATAGGTGATCTCATAATTCCGTGTTTCCGTATCTTTTCCATATTCACTTCCTGCCAACTCATACCATTCGTCATCAGCCAGCCCATTGCCATTATCATCTTTAGAAACTAAGACAATCCCCGGTTCCGCACTTCCGCCTAAAGCTCCCGTACCTGTAGTTTGATTGTATGAAGCATTACCGTAGATTTTAAAATCATATTCACCGTTCATATTGTGAATCGATTGGTGAAAACCAACAGTGATTGATCCACCAAATCCTCCTAAAGAAATCACCGATTTATCCTTTAGCTTCTCTGTAGCCTTTGCTAAAACTTCTCTAGTAGAGTAACCCTCTTCATAAGCAGAGATAGTCGTATTAATGAATTGTCCGGGAGCCGGAATGTATTCTAACACTTTGGTAGCAAATGCGGAAGGTGCATCCGGATCTTTCGGTGTATCGTCTGTATTGTTCTGTGACGCTTTGTCGCTGAACACCATTGTGTTAGGATTTAAACCAATGTCATTCAGACGATATTGGAGCTGTCCTTGCTGGTTGAAACAAAGGATGTCGCCTTTTACGGTATAATTATAGGCTTCTGCTAGAAAGACATTGCCGCTGTATGGGTTTATCTCAATACTAAATGGAGTCTGAATAGTTGTTCCATCTGTAATGAATTGATTTCTCAGAACAGTTCCCGTAGTTAAATCGAACACTTTGATGGCAGTGTCTTGCGTTTGATAATTATAGGTATATAAGTAGGCTATATTTCCATCAAGCGCAAAGTTTAGTGCTTTTTCATCATACACTTCGGCTACCGCATCCGTCCGACTATCAATACGGATGAATTGATAAGCACCTTCTTTGATGTCAGCTCCTCGAGTCACTAGATACACTCCATATTCCGGTCCTGCAAGTATCTTTCCGGGATTCGGCCCCACTTCTATTTTTTTTATTTCTTTGAACGTGGAGAGGTCAATAACCGATACTGTAGTGTCTACTCCCGGTCCCGAATAGTCTAAACCTCCAGAATTAGAAACATATAATTTACCATTTTGTACGCAGAGGTCATCTGAGTTTCTTCCAGCTTGGGTCACAGCTTCAATTTCTAGTGAAGTGGTGTCGATTCTAGCCACTGTGCCATCGAAGGAGCAAACGTAAGCTTTATTTTCATAGAAAGCTATGGAGCGAGGTTGGCGTGAACTGCCATTCTCTCGAAGCATCCGAATTTGGCGGAGCGACTGACCACTAGTGAAGTCAATGACCTCTATGGTACTCGACACGTTGACTACGATATAGATCTTATTGCCATATATAGCCATGTCATTTGCAGTATCACCCAATCCTCGTTGGTTGGTTGCACTGAAATAATTCGATGTACGTTTGTGTTCAAGGAATGAATAGCGTGCTAGGGAACTATTGTTTTGATTGAATAATCCCTCGCTTAATATATACATTTCCGCTGTTCCTGCTTCACTAACGTCTCCGCTTTCAGCAGGAAAACTATTCGGTTGATCTTCTAAATCGGCACAAGCCACAAACGCAAGTGCTAGAAGCATATAGATGATCTTTTCTTTCATAGGTGAAATCTTGAAGTTTTTTCGTTTTAGTATTGTACTCCCACAGTGATTCTGAAAGATCTTCCAGGCATAGGAAAGTACTTCACTATTTCATAATTCTTATTCAGTACATTCAGTACTTCTACATTGAGTGAGAGAGTTGACTTTTGTAGATTGAAATCTCGGTTGATTCCAATGCTATGATCACTATAACTGTCGAGCCTGTTGTCACTGATGTTTTGTCCCAACATATAGCGTTTCCCTGAATATAGAAATGAATAGGAGATGTTTGCAAAAGGCGTTTCCAGTTCTGCTTGTCCCGACGCAGCAATTCTCGGAGTATAAGCTATCTGATGCTTATACACTTTTCCTTCGGCTGTGTTTATATCCGGATTAGTCACATCCAAGGCTTCCTGATAGGTATAGTTAGCCGAAAGATTAATCCGATACTTGGGTAGAGGTTGAAGGCTGAGGCTTGTTGTCACATCCACTCCTTTAATCTCAGCTTTTCCAAGATTAACCATGCTCCAGATGAATAAGTTTTTAGTGGGGACAGCTACGATTTTATCGGTCACTTTGTTATAGTATCCATCTATAGTGGCCGACAAATAAGGTATAAAGCGGCTAATTTCTTTGCTGTATGTTATACCGATATTATATTGAGTAGCCTTTTCGGGCTTAAGATCAATATTCCCTGTTTGGTCATAATATAAATCGTTAAAACTGGGTAGTCGGAAAATGTTTTTATAAAAGAAACGAAGACGCAGTTCTTCCTCTAGAAAAGGTCGAAAAGAAAAGCTTACATTAGGAGATAATTTTCGATGGTTACCTGCACTTCCTCCCGTCTCAACTTTTTCATTGATCAAAGTAGCTAAAACGGAAGCTGTCAGAGTAATGCGGTCGTTAACGTATTTGCCGGCTAAAGCATTTAGCCAGGAATACCGGGTGGGAGATACAAATTGATTTAGGTCGGCATTCATTGTGTTGATACTGCCATCAGTCGATAACGAGAAAGATAGGTTATCCAGCATTCGGTAAAGGGCTGATCCCGATACATAATATTCCTGCTGAAAGTAACTATTTTCAATCTCTCCTGCCGCTGTTTTAGAATCAGGGTCCTTATAGTTCTGGTGGCTCCAATTCCATTTAGCTGATGTTTGGAGCACCCATCGTTGGCTTATTTCTTTTTTGTATTGCGTTTGTACAAAGACATTTTTATCTTTCAGTCGTTGGCGGGCATAGTCATAATACAGAGTTGTTGCATTGGGCAATTCCCTCGATGACTGGAAATAGTACGCCTTTAGTCTCCATTGTTCTTTATCAGAGAGGTTCCCGTAAAGCCCAATTTCAGCCCGAAGGTTTTGCACATCTGTGTTTCGGCGCTTCTCTTTGCTCGTTTGCACATCTTCATTATTACCGTAGTGGAGTGTAAATGGATAATGTCCATCTGACGACATCCATTCGCTATTGGCCGATAAACTCCATTTCTTTCCGAGTTGCTGTTCGAGTAAAACAGAAGGATTTACTAACCCCCATGATCCTGTTTTAAATGTTGCTCCAACATTCGTCTGTTTTTGGTCGGAGAAATGCGGAGTTAAGGTCTGTATATTTAGAATACCTGCTGAAGCGTAAAGCCGTGCAGGCTGGAAAATATTATCACTTTGGCCGTTATTGAGCGAAAGGCGATCAATGTTGTTGAGCGAAAAACGTCCGATATCCACTTGTCCCGTTTGATAGTCGCTCACAGTAACTCCGTCATATACAATGGCAGTATGCTGCGCGCCTAAGCTTCTGATAGATACAGTTTTTAAGCCTCCTATGCCTCCATAATCTTTCACAGTCACTCCGGCAAAGTGTTTTACGGCGTCCGAAACTTGCAAGGCATGCAAATTCTTCAACTCTTCTTTTGTGAGAATCTGTAGTGGGCTAGCCGCTCTTGTTTCTCGTGTTTGATAGGGATCCGATATCTTGACCTCCGGAATGGCATAGATATGAGTTGTATCCACTTTTTGTTGTTGTGCAAAAAGTGGTAAAGAAAACAAGTGGCAATTAGCCAGTGTATAAAGCGTTATATAAATGATTTTTTTCTTCATGCTCTATCCATTGCAATTACATTAAAAGATGTCCGGGCGAACTCACTTCGACCGGACATCATAATAAACTTGGCAGAGTTTATTAGTTTGTACACACTTTCTCTGAATGAGAGCTGCGAATGATAATGATAGACGATTTGTCCGGTTCATTAGATTCAACGCTTTTTCCTCGAAAGCAGTGAAACGAGTTTGCATGGTAGGTCTTCTGACTTGTTCCAGATAATGAGCGCCTTCCCGGATTTTGCTTTCCAGTGGCTAAAAGTCGTTGCTCATTATATAAATGACGAACTTACAGCAGCGGGACTGTTCAGGATTTGCACCTGATTCCCTTTTAATTGCTTCCCTCGTGCATGAGAGTTGCAAACCAATGCGCAACAAAGATAGAGAGTTTATTTATTATTTCCAAGAAGGGGCGTTTTTTTATTCTTGTCTTTTTAGTTCCTGCTCAGAAATGTTTCAATTGATTGTGTAGTAGCGTCTTTGAGTAAAACCTTCTTTTGTTGATCGAGCAGATACAAGGTAGGAATGGCTTTTAAATCATACAATTGTTTTTCTTTAAGAACAAACTTCTTATCGTATGCATTTATCCATTTTTTAGGGAATTCATCGAGATGTTTATGCCATTCATCGAGCTCTTCATCGGGGTAGAGTGATAAGAGGATTAGCTTATTTGTAGCTAGGAGTTGGTTAATGGCGGGGGCACGTTTTAGCTCATTGATTGTCTCCGAACAAGCATGGCAGCCTGGATTATTGATAAATAAAAGAATATAATCAGCTTTGAGCGCATACAAATTCTTCTGTATGCCAGAATCGAGTGTAAAAGTGAAGTCTATGGCTTTAGTGCCAATTCTGTTTTTCTGTGCGAGTTTTAATCGAGCTTCCGGACGCACTTTTTCCCATTCGTTGAGTGTTGGTGAAGCTACCATGGCTTCCAATACGGGAATATAGAATTCTTCGTTGCGGATGGGGGAGTTCGGGTCATATAAATATTTGTCAGCTAAGTCCGTGATATAGTTCAGCACTTTTTTTTCTACATTACATCGATCAATCGTTTTACGAACCTCTTCTTGCGCTGTATGGAGTGGGACATGAATGAGAATATTGCAGTAGTCTACCCAAGCTTGCTCTGTAATTTCGGGATGATGAATGTAATTGGTGTCGGCAAAGTTTACATGATCCCAATAGTGATGTACAAGATAAGCGGCACGTTGCTCAGGTTCTTCTATCGTATTTGGGATAGTCGGTAGGGTAAAAGTTTTGATGGTGTCTTTTAGCACCTCACTGTTTTTGTGCGCTGAAGCATTGCTGTTTTTGCAAGAGCAAATAAATAACATACAGAGGGGAAACAGGTAGCTTATCTTTATTTTCATAATTTGATATTTTTTATTGTTGTGCTTTGCAAATATAAAATATAAAGATAAGTTCCTTCCAGTTCCTTTCAAATTTTATTTTTCTTTAGCAAGTGTAAAGACAAATTCTAGACCTCCACCCGGTTTGTTCTTGGCAGAAATGTTACCTCCGTGGATTATGACCGAATTCTTCACGATGGCCAATCCAAGCCCTGTTCCGCCCAATTTCCGTGAGCGTCCTTTGTCAACGCGGTAGAAGCGTTCAAAGAGGCGATTCAAGTGCTCGGGAGATACACCTATACCTGTATCGGCAAAACTGAAATAGTAGTAATTCTCGTCTTCTCGGAAACAGTTGATGTTGATCTGTATGTTAGTTCCAGCATACGCTATCGCATTATCCATCAAGTTGCGGAAAATGGAATAAAGCAGCGAGTAGTTACCTTTAATTTGGATGCCCTTTTTCAGAGAGTTTATCGCTGTGATTTGTTTCCCTTCAAGCTCCAACGAAACTTCATTAATAATGTTTCCCACTAACATGCTGACATCTATCCGTTCCATATCGATCATATTGGCAGCTTCATCCATTCGGGTGAGCACTGATATGTCACGTAGTAAACGGCTGAGGCGGTTGCTTTGTGCGTAGCATCGTTCAAGGAACGTATTAATTTTTTCTCGCGAGATATTTTCGTTGTTGACAATCGTTTCCAAGTAGCCTTGAATGCTGCTAACTGGTGTTTTCAGTTCATGAGCAATATTTTGGGTCAACTGTCGTTTTAGTCGCACTTGTTCTTCCTCTTGCGTCACATCATTGATGGAAATCTCAAAGCTAGCATCTTGAAAGAGGATACACTCTACAATGAATGTTCGCCCGTTTTTATTAATGGTTACCGACATTCGCTTTTCATCTTTTCCCCGCGAACGCTGTTGCTGGTTTTTATTGATGAAATGGATAATTTCTTTTAGCTCATCAATGGCAAAAACGTCTTCCGTATTCTCAAGATTGGAATCGGAGATTAGATTACTGTATTGGGTGAATAGATTGTTAACAAGAATCTCTTTTTTGCCTTTGGTGAATATACCCAATCCTTCATGCGAAATTTGAAGGTGGGTGATTAATTTTTCACGTTCGATGTACAGGGCCTCTTTAGTCTCGTGCAGTCGCTTGTAGATCTGTATGATGTGTTGCGAAATCTCTCCTAATTCATTGTGAGGGAAAGCAGATTGCATTGCCATTTCTATAGGTTCGTTTCGGTCAGCGCGCATGGCAAACTCACGAAGTTGGTTCACAGAAGTTCCCAGTTTATTAGTCAATTTATAGAAAATGATCATTAAGAGTAGTGTGATCCCAATCGTGAACCATAAGAAATGAGAATCTGCTTTCAGGTTCTTTACTAAGCTGACATCATAAGGCAAAGCCGACCGAATGATATAATCATGATATCCGGTGGCGGAATAGAAATAAGGTAATCCGGTGGTTTCAGAAGTTCGTCGAACATCGAAGCCTTGCCCTTGTTTCAATGCCTTTTGCACTTCAGGACGGTGCAAATGGTTTTCGATTTGGGTATAGTCTCGTTTATAACTATCAAAAAGCACTTTTCCTTGGAGGCTGATTAATGTGACGCGCAAGTCCTTTAAAAAATGAGTCTTGATATAATCATTAATCATATTTTGATTAAACGTTTGCTGGTCTAATTGTTCATACAGCCTACTGTTGTAATCTTGCAACTGGGTGTTCAGCAACTCCACTTTATACTCTCTCTCACGTTGGTACTGATAGGCTATGAAACAAGCTGCAAAGAAGACAAACAACGAGATCACCGAAAGAAAAAGCTTTTGGCTGAAAGACAGAAAATGTTTTTGATTGACAGGTAGATTCATAATTTATGCTTATTCGACCTCAAAGCAGTATCCATAACCCAAACGGGTGACGATACATTTGCCATATTGGCCTATTTTTTTGCGTAAACGGGTGATGTTTACGTCGATTGTACGATCTAATACATATACTTCGTCGCTCCATATACGGGTCAGGATATCTTCGCGTGAGAATACACGTCCTTTATTCTGAACCAAAAGAAACAAAATCTCAAATTCCTTTTTGGTCAAAGAGATTTCTTCATCGTCTATGCTTACTTTTTTCTTTGTGATGTCGATAATGAGCGACTGATAAATCAAGCGTTCGGGTGCTTTATCGGCTTCTCCATTGGAAGTGCGTCTCAAAACGGCTTTTACACGAGCAATGACTTCACGCAAAGAAAAAGGTTTAGAAATATAATCATCGGCTCCGAGATTGAAGCCTGTCACCGTGTCGTTTTCTGTATCTTTAGCCGTAATGAAGATGATGGGTACTTTGGCTGTTTTTTTGTCCTTCTTAAGGAGGTTAGCCATTTTAAAACCGGAAATTTCTCCCATCATTACATCTAGAAGAATTAAATGATAACTTCCAATATCCATTTTTAATGCTTCTTCAGCAGAATTGGCAGCATCTACTTCGTAACCTTCGTTCTCAAGATTAAATTTTAGAATCTCGCAGAGGTCTTCTTCATCGTCGACAACTAAAATACGGTAATCGTTCATAGGATATATGTATTAATGTGATATGACAAAGTTAGTCTTTTTTTTATTTTGGAACAAAGATGAGGATATTTTGTTACGGCTGAATGAAACAAATGTTACAATCCTGTTACATTGCATTTGAAAGCGGATTCTGCTCGGGCTAAAAGTTTTTATGGGGCTTGCGAAGAAAAAACGTATCTTATTTGTTATCTTTGTTGAGCAAAAGGTGATGAAGAAAAATAAAGTAACACATACAGTCTAGAAATAATGATACAAATAGATCTCAAAAAGCATAAGCGTGAATGGGTGGGGGCAATCATTGTCTTACTTATTTTGATAGGTGCAATATCGGTTTTTCAATATAATTCATCCAATTCAGGTTTTGAGATTGTCGACGACTTGGGAGGAAACATCTTCCCTTCAGCCATTTTATCTGTTGCTACTACAGATGCTCAGGTCATCACGCCTTCCGATTCTACGTATTTAGGAAATTCTAAATCTTGCATTGCCATTCGAGTGCGGTCTAGAAATGCTTATAGCCGGGTGAGGATTGAAGTGTCCGAAACGCCTTTTTTTGCACGTTCGGTCTCTGAGTTTATTTTAGATAAGGCGCGAACAGAATATACCATCTATCCTGATATTATTTGGAATTACGAAGCCCTCAAAGAGAATGCGCAGGCTGAACCTGTGAGTGTAGCTGTGAAGGTGGAGATGAATGGAAAAGACTTAGGGCAAGGAGTGCGGACATTCTCTGTGCGAAGCCTTAATGAATGTTTATTAGGGTATGTGGCTAATGGAACAAAATTCTATGATACCAGTATTTTCTTTGCAGCTTATGTCAACGAAGAGAACCCAATGATAGATAAGTTACTTCGTGAAGCTTTAGATACCCGCATCGTTAATCGTTTTCTGGGCTATCAGAGTAAAGCTAAGGGAGCTGTCGATAAGCAAGTATATGCTTTATGGAATATCTTGCAAAAGCGTAAGTTTCGGTATAGCTCAGTATCGAATACCAGTCTTTCGAGTAATGTAGTTTTTTCGCAGCGTGTTCGTACCTTTGATGATGCGATGGAGTCTTCACAGGTCAATTGTGTGGATGGTAGTGTTCTTTTTGCTTCTCTGATGCGCGCCGTTAATATTGAACCGATCTTAGTACGTACTCCCGGACATATGTTTGTTGGGTACTACACCGATAATTCGCATAAGGATATGAATTTTTTGGAGACTACCATGATTGGGGATGTCGACTTGGATGACTTTTTCCCCGATGAACAGCTGGATTCGACGATGGTTGGCAAATCTCAGAATGAGATGTCGCTACTTACTTTTGAAAAATCCAAGCAATATGCCAATAAGAAATACAAAGACAATGAAGAAGGAATCCATTCTGGGAAATTGAACTATATGTTTTTAGAAATATCGAAGGAAGTACGAAGGAAAATACAACCGATAGGGAAATAGTTTCTTATCGAACTTCATGAAATTTCCCTATTTTATTGTATTTTTGCCAAGTAATCATTAATGAAAAAAGGATGCAAGGCAAGAAATTTATCTCTCCGGGAGCCTGGTTTTCAATGATCTATCCGTCGGACTGGAATGAGTTCGAAGATGGTGAAGGCTCTTTTCTTTTTTATAACCCCGATGTGTGGACGGGAAACTTTCGTATATCCGCATTCAAAGGAAAAGCCACTTACGGCAAAGAGGCCATTCGTCAGGAACTTGGCGAAAATAGTTCGGCTACACTTCATAAAATCGGTTCGTTGGAATGTGCCTATAGCAAAGAAATGTTTCAAGAAGAAGGCACCTATTATACTTCTCATGTCTGGATTATCGGCGCAGGTAATATTGCTTTC
This sequence comes from Bacteroidota bacterium, assembly GCA_023426145.1. Taxonomy (GTDB): domain Bacteria; phylum Bacteroidota; class Bacteroidia; order Bacteroidales; family Bacteroidaceae; genus Bacteroides. Next base: position 12,847 of record JAFABG010000037.1, read on the forward strand.
GAATGTTCGTTCACAGTGCCTAAAGGTGAAAGTGTGGAAATCGCTGAAGAAGTGATTGCTACGTTAGAAGTTCGTCAAGATGGAGTGAAATATCCTGCTGAACTGATCCCGGTTCGTCTCTCAGAAATCTATCAGATCAACGAGGGATATGAGTGGGTTGTTTCTACTGTGAAGCAGGAACTCAAGAAAGACTTTCAGGGCATGGAAGAAGATTTGGAGAAACTTCAACAGATCATTGATAGTGGCAAGATCGGTGCGAAGAAGAAAGAAGAATGGCTTGCCATCGGTATAGCTATATGCACGATACTAACCAACGAAGTGGAAGGTATGGAATGGCAAACTTTGATTGATGGCAATCGTGAGGTTCCAGTATTGCTGTACAATGAAAAAGTAATTGATCCGATGACATTGGTTTGGAGCAAAATAAAAGCAGGCCAACCTTGCCATGTCATTGAAGAGTATAATGCAGCGCTAGGTATGCGCTGATCACTAACCAACTAATTTTATATTTCGTGGCGGTACCTTATTTACAAGTAGACAACTTAACCAAGTCTTTTGGAGACTTGGTTCTTTTTGAAAATATATCATTTGGCATAGCCGAAGGACAACGTGTCGGGTTGATTGCTAAAAACGGTAGTGGAAAGACCACTTTACTGAATATTATTTCCGGAAAAGAAGGGTACGATAGCGGAAGCATTGCTTTCCGACGTGATCTTCGTGTCGATTATCTGGAGCAAGACCCCAATTATCCGGAAGAACTGACGGTGTTGGAAGCGTGTTTCCATCATGGAAACAGCACGGTAGAGTTGATTAAGGAGTACGAACAGTGTATGGAAACCGAAGGTCATCCTGGTTTGGAAGATTTATTGGTGCGCATGGATCAGGAAAAGGCTTGGGAATATGAACAGAAAGCAAAACAGATTCTTTCTCAACTGAAAATCCGTAACTTTGATCAACAAGTGAAGCAACTTTCCGGCGGACAATTGAAGCGGATTGCCTTGGCCAATGCTTTGATCACTGAGCCGGATTTATTAATCTTAGATGAGCCTACCAATCACTTAGACTTAGATATGACTGAGTGGCTGGAAGAGTATTTGCGTCGTACTAATTTAAGTCTGTTGATGGTGACCCACGATCGCTATTTCCTAGATCGTGTTTGCTCTGAGATCATGGAAATTGATAATCAGCAGATCTATCAATATAAAGGAAATTATAGCTATTACTTAGAAAAGCGCCAAGAACGCATTGAAGCTAAAAGCTCGGAAATTGATCGTGCCAACAATCTTTATCGTACAGAACTTGATTGGATGCGGAGAATGCCACAAGCTCGTGGGCATAAAGCGCGCTATCGTGAAGATGCTTTCTACGAATTAGAGAAAGTGGCCAAACAACGTTTTAATAATGATAACGTAAAGCTTGAGGTCAAAGCATCATATATCGGAAGTAAAATCTTTGAAGCCGATCATTTATCTAAAAGCTTCGGAGACTTAAAAATATTGGAAGATTTTTCCTATATTTTCTCTCGTTATGAGAAAATGGGAATTGTTGGGAACAACGGTACCGGTAAATCGACCTTTATCAAGATTCTGATGGGGCTCGTGAAGCCGGATAGTGGAGTGCTTGATATTGGGGAGACCGTTCGTTTCGGTTACTATTCGCAAGACGGGCTTCAATTTGATGATCAAATGAAGGTGATAGACGTTGTTCAGGATATTGCTGAAGTGATTGAACTGGGCAACGGGAAGAAACTGACTGCTTCGCAATTCTTGCAACATTTTCTGTTCACTCCCGAAACACAACATAGTTATGTTTATAAGTTGAGTGGGGGAGAACGTCGTAGACTTTACCTTTGTACCATTTTGATGCGGAATCCCAACTTCCTTGTTTTGGATGAGCCTACCAACGACTTAGATATTATCACCTTGAATGTACTGGAAGAATACCTTCAAAGTTTTAAAGGCTGTGTCATTGTGGTATCGCACGACCGCTACTTCATGGATAAAGTGGTAGATCATCTTTTGGTGTTCAACGGTCAGGCCGATATTCGCGATTTCCCCGGAAATTATAGCGATTATCGTGATTGGAAAGAAGCTAAAGCTCAAAAGGAAAAAGAAGCCGAGAAGCCGCAGGAAGAAAAGACTGCTCGCGTTCGCCTGAACGATAAACGGAAAATGAGCTTTAAGGAAAAACGTGAATTTGAACAATTGGAAAAAGAAATAGCGGAATTGGAGTCAGAGAAAGCTCAAATCGAAGAATTACTTTGTAGTGGTACGCTTTCTGTGGATGAACTTACCGAGAAATCAAAACGTTTGCCCGAAGTAAACGAACTGATTGATGAGAAAACGATGCGCTGGTTGGAACTCAGCGAAATAGAAGGTTGATGATTGCCAACGTATTGACACAAGTGTGCCAATACGTTGGCAAGGCCGTGCCAATAGAGTGGCATAGTTGTGCCACCCTATTGGCACAAGCAAAGTTCTATATCGTGCACAAATAACCTAGTAAAGATAATAACCTTGATAACATAACCTTGATATGACCAACTTGACTAACTATCATAGCCATTGTCTCTATTGTGACGGACGTGCTAATATGGAAGATTTCATTCGTTTTGCTATTAGCCAAGGCTTTTCTTCTTATGGCATTTCTTCACACGCTCCTCTATCCTTTTCCACAGCATGGACGATGGAATGGGATCGCATGGATGATTATCTTGCTGAATTTTTTCGATTGAAAGCAAAATATGCAGCTAAGATAGAACTGATCATCGGACTCGAAATCGATTACCTGAATGAAGATAGTCATCCTGGCATTTCAGCTTTCCAAAGGCTACCTCTCGACTACCGGATTGGCTCCGTACACATGCTCTATTCTCCTCAAGGGAGAGTGGTAGACATTGATACACCGGCCGATATTTTCCGTCAACTTGTTGACACTCATTTTGAGGGTGATCTGGATCATGTGATTCGTCTCTATTATAAAAATCTCCTTCGGATGGTTGAGCTAGGAGGGTTCGACATTCTGGGACATGCTGACAAGATGCATTATAATGCCGCTTGCTACCGACCCGGTTTATTGGATGAGCTGTGGTATGATCAATTGGTAAGCGATTATTTTGCAGAGATTGCTTGTCATCACTACATCGTTGAAATTAATACAAAGGCCTATCATGATTTGGGTACGTTTTACCCGAACGAACGCTATTTTACCTTGTTGAAAGAATTAGGTATCCGAGTACAGGTCAATAGCGATGCGCACTATCCGGAAAGGATCAATAATAGTCGTACTGAAGCTTTGTTCGCTTTAAAAAAGGCAGGGTTTACTACAGTCGTAGAGTGGCATAACGGGCAATGGAAAGATATGCCCCTTATGCCTTGAATCTAAGTGCTGATTTTTAGTCTATTCGTTTACACGAATTGGCCAATAAGAAGTCATTCAGAGCTTCTTCATAGTTGCCATTAATCAAGATATGATGATTGCCTAATGGATTTCTTAAGAAGTAGTCCGTAGGGGTGTTCATGTGGATACGTACTTGCGTGCGACACATATTAATGTAGTTAGTATTCTCCGTAAGCGTTCCCGTAGTCAGATAATACTCATCCAAACATTCTCCGCCACATTTCACGATCGTTACGTCACCCGTTGGAAGAATACCTTGAATGGCTATTCCTTTTTCAGTTTCAAAATGGTTGCGGATGATATATCTTTCCGTTTGTTGCAGTCCTACAGTGCAGTGCGCTAGCACCAAGTCGTTTGTTCTGGCGTTAATCATGGATGGGTTTGCCATAAATCCATTTTTTCCTGTGAGTGCTTTTACGGCTAAAAGCGTAAAAACTGACTGAAGATCACCTTCGCATCCAGCTATAATGCCATCATCATTCAATAGGGATAGAGAGAGGCAGCCCGTGGTGTTCAGTTGTTCTATGAGTTTGAAGCAACTGAGCGTCAAAGCATCCAGATTATCTTCTTTACAGACCTTTTTTATGGCTCGATATAAGCGCATAGCTTTGATTAAGTCCTCTGGAGTACCCTCGCGGCAGGCAAGGGCTTGCGAGGCAACAGCGGCACAAGATGCACCGACTTCATCATCCGTTATTTGTTCGAAATATTCATATATTCTTTCCAACGGTATATCTATATATTCGATTCCCCAGCGCCTTTTAGCTAAAAGGTAATCTACGTTGCTTGCAATCAACCATGAAGAAGGGCTTCCGATAACCCCAATTCGCTTACCGAATAAGGTACGTTGCGCTTGAAAGTTATTATAAAGGATATGTACTCGTTGAACAATAGTTGACAATTCACCATGAAGAATTTCGCTCTTCATGCCTCTGTTACGTAGCCAAGTAGAAATCTCTAAGGCGGCTGCCAGTGAATTCTGCATGCCATCGGCTAATAAAATAGCAGGGCGGGGGAGGCGTTCGAAGTGTTGAATGACAAGTTTCTCTACTCCTCCGGTGGCTATAAAAATGAGTTTGAAATCATCGCTACTTAGCTGATCCATATCTTTACAATCTACAAGCTTCACGGTGTAGTATTTTTCGAGCTCGCTCAAAATGGCTTCATGAGAGATTCGTAAAGAGATCTGTTTTTGAAGGATGGAAGCGAAAGAAATCAAGTGTATCGTCATTCTGATATTAATTAAAGTTTTCAATATGACAAATGTATAGCTTTCTTTTCATATAGCTACTACGTTTTTAACCTTACTAAGGTTTTTAAAGTTTTTATGTCTCTGTATTCAAATAATTGAGTACATTTGCAGCTCTTAGTCTAAAATCTAAATAGTAATTAGTAATTTGTAATTAAAATTATGCCTATTATATCTATTCGCGGAAATGAGATGCCCGCATCTCCTATTAGAAAACTGGCTCCTCTTGCTGAAAATGCAAAACAGCGTGGAGTCCATGTCTTTCACCTGAATATCGGACAGCCTGATCTGCCGACACCTCAGGCCGCGATTGATGCGATACGTAATATTGATCGCAATGTGTTGGAATATAGTCCTAGTGCCGGCTATCGTAGTTATCGGGAGAAACTAGTAGGCTATTATGCTAAATTCAATATCAACCTCACTGCTGATGATATCATTATTACTTCAGGAGGATCTGAGGCTGTGCTTTTCGCATTTCTGTCTTGTTTGAATCCGGGAGATGAAATCATCGTTCCCGAACCGGCTTATGCCAACTATATGGCTTTTGCCATTTCAGCTGGAGCCGTCATTCGTACGATAGCTACAACTATCGAAGAAGGCTTCTCATTGCCAAAAGTAGAAAAGTTTGAAGAACTGATCAATGAACGTACTAAAGCTATTTTAATTTGTAACCCCAATAATCCGACTGGTTATTTATATACTCGTCGCGAAATGAATCAAATTCGTGATTTGGTGAAGAAATACGATCTATTCCTTTTCTCGGATGAAGTCTATCGCGAGTTTATTTATACCGGTTCGCCTTATATTTCAGCTTGTCATCTGGAAGGCATTGAGAATAATGTGGTATTGATTGATTCTGTATCAAAACGTTATTCGGAATGCGGCATACGTATCGGTGCACTCATAACTAAGAACAAAGAGATTCGTGATGCCGTCATGAAGTTCTGTCAAGCTCGTTTAAGTCCGCCATTGATTGGACAGATTGCTGCTGAGGCTTCCCTCGATGCGCCTGAAGAATATTATCGCGAAACGTATGATGAGTATGTTGAACGTCGTAAATGTCTGATTGATGGTTTGAACCGCATACCCGGTGTTTATTCTCCTATTCCTATGGGGGCATTCTATACTGTAGCCAAATTGCCGGTAGACGATTCGGATAAATTTTGTGCTTGGTGTCTTTCTGATTTCGAATATGAAGGACAAACCGTTTTTATGGCACCTGCTTCCGGCTTCTATACCACTCCCGGTTCTGGTATCAATGAAGTGCGTATTGCCTATGTGCTAAAAAAGAAAGATTTGGTTCGTGCACTTTTCATCTTGCAAAAAGCTTTGGAAGCCTATCCAGGAAGAACCGTATAATGGTTCGGTATGAAGCCTCATTGTGATTAATGCTTAAAACATTAGAATTTTGTCAATCTCTCTTTTCATAGCTCGTCGTATTTACCGTGATAGTGATGGCGGAAAGCAAGTTTCGCGGCCTGCCGTTCTCATTGCTATGACTGGCATTGCTATTGGATTGGCCGTAATGATTATTGCGGTAGCCGTAGTCATTGGGTTTAAGAGTGAGGTTAGAAACAAAGTTATTGGCTTTGGATCGCATATCCAGATCGCCAACTTGGATGCCGTTAATTCCTATGAGACTTATCCGATAGTGGCCAGCGACAGTGTAATGTCTGCTCTTTCGGCTCTTCCGGAGGTCAGTCATGTGCAACGTTATTCCACAAAACCTGGAATGATTAAAACAGATGATGCGTTTCAGGGGATGGTATTAAAAGGTGTAGGCCCTGAGTTTGATCCTAGCTTTATGAAACAATACTTAGTGGAGGGTGACATTCCCGAGTTTAGTGATTCTGTCTCCACTAATCAGGTTTTGATATCCAAGTCTTTAGCAGTTAAAATGAAGTTAAAGGTTGGCGACAAGATATACACTTATTATATACAAGACGGAGTGCGTGCACGGCGTTTGACCATTGCAGGCATCTATCAAACAAATTTCTCCGAATATGATAATCTTTTTCTGCTGACAGATTTAAGCTTAGTGAATCGGCTGAATGGCTGGAAACATAGTCAGGTGAGCGGCCTCGAATTGCAGGTACGGCATTATGATAAACTGGAAGATATAACCTATTCGATAGCCGAAAAGTACGATAATCGTAAAGACGCCTTTGGCGGGGTCTATTACGTGCGCAATATTGAGCAACTCAATCCACAGATTTTTGCTTGGCTCGACTTGCTCGACTTAAATGTATGGGTGATCCTTATATTAATGGTTGGAGTGGCCGGTTTTACGATGATTTCAGGCTTATTGATTATTATCATCGAACGTACCAATATGATTGGGATACTCAAGGCTTTGGGCGCAAATAATTTTACGATTCGGAAAACCTTTCTTTGGTTTGCTGTCTTCCTCATTGGCAAAGGCATGTTCTGGGGAAATGTGGTGGGTCTTACCTTCTGTATTCTTCAATCTCAGTTTGGCCTATTTAAACTCGATCCGGAAACTTATTATGTTGACACTGTGCCGGTTTCGTTCAACGTGCTACTTTTCTTATTGATCAATATAGGCACTTTGTTGGCGGCAGTAATCATGTTGATTGGTCCTTCCTATCTGATCACAAAAATCAATCCGGCCAGTTCCATGCGCTACGAGTAATCATCCTCTTTTCTGTCCCGATTTTATATTAAAAATAAATTAGTCTCTTGCCGATTAGCGAGTGAATAATATGTCTATATTTGCGGCCGATTTACTTAATATCCTCTTGTAGGTTTAATTTTTAACCATTATGAATAATGTGTTAATTCTCTTGGATAATCCGGATGATTGGAAACCCTATTGCGAGACCAAAAGCGTCTTGACTGTTTCTGATTATCTGAAGAACAAGCCGGTTGAGAAAGACCGGAAGTTAGTTATTAATCTTAGTAATGACTATAGTTATAATTCTGAAGGCTATTATTGTTCGTTGCTAGCCCAAACGAGAGGGCAGCGAGTGATTCCCGATGTGGACATCATCAATAAACTGGAAACCGGAACCGGCATTCGAATGGGACGTAGTCTTCAGGCACTTTGTTATCAGTGGATACAGAAGAATGAAATTAAAAGTGATATTTGGTTTTTGAATATTTATTTTGGTAAATGCCGTGAAAAGGGGCTAGAAAGGGTGGCTCGATTCATCTTTGAAAACTATCCGTGTCCGCTACTAAGAGTTGCTCTGAATACGAATCCAAAAAATCAGATTGAGAACATTCAATTTCTACCTTTAAATCTGTTAACTGATGAGGAGCAAGATTTTTTCGCGGATACATTGGATAACTTCAATAAGAAAATTTGGCGCGCACCTAAATCGGCAAAAACTTCTAGATATAGTTTGGCAGTGCTAGTGGATCCGAAAGAGAAATTCCCACCTAGTAATAAAGGAGCTTTGCATAAATTGTCAGAGGTAGCCAAAAAGATGAATATCCATGTGGAGATGATTACCGAAGACGATGCAATGCGTTTGCTTGAGTTTGATGCGCTTTTTATTCGTACTACCACGTCGCTGAATCATTACACTTTTCATATGTCACAGTTGGCTGCGCAAAATGGTATGGTTGTTATTGACGATCCCTTGTCTATTATCCGATGCACCAACAAGGTCTATCTGAAAGAACTGTTTGAAAAAGAAAAAATTCCGGCTCCAAAGTCAACATTGGTTTTTCAATCCAACGAGAATTCTTTTGCGCAGATCGGCGAAGAAGTGGGTGTTCCTTTTATCTTGAAAATCCCTGATGGTTCTTATTCGATTGGCATGAAAAAGGTGTCCAATGAAGAAGAACTGAAAGCTAGTTTGGATATTCTTTTTCAGAAGTCGGCCATTTTATTGGCGCAAGCGTTTACGCCTACTGAGTTTGATTGGCGTGTCGGCTTGTTGAATGGTGTTCCTCTCTATGCGTGTAAGTATTACATGGCCAAAGGACACTGGCAAATATATTGCCATTACGATTCCGGAAGAAGTCGTTGTGGACTGGTTGATACCATTCCGATCTATCAAGTTCCACGCGTAGTACTTGATACTGCTGTGAAAGCTGCGAATCTTATAGGCAAAGGATTGTATGGGGTTGATCTTAAAATGGTAGATGATAAGGCGTATGTCATTGAAATCAATGATAATCCGAGTATCGATCATGAGTTGGAGGATGCTATTATTGGTGATGAAATGTATTATCGCTTGCTAAATCATTTTGAGCAGGCCTTAGAAACGAAGCGTTATTAATTAATGAAGGATCAGGCAATGGCGGAGCTCCGCAAGGCTACAATAGAAGACATTCCTGCTATTATGGAAATAGAATGGAAGTGCTTTTTAGAAGATAGTTTTTCGAAAGAACAATTTGTTTATTTAATCACTCGTTCGAAAGGGGACTTTTATGTGGTGATTCAACAAAAGCAAGTTGTTGCCTATATTACGCTATTGTTTCATCAACGTACACGCTATTTGAGAGTCTATTCGATAGCTGTTCATCCAGATTTCCAAGGACAAAGATTGGGACAATTGCTCATGGAGCAATCCGTGCAGACCGCTAAAGCTTATGGTGCTGACAAAATAACGCTTGAGGTGAAAGTGGGCAATCGGGCTGCTATCAGCTTATATCAAAAAAATGGCTTTACTCCAGAAGGAGTGAAGCCAGCATATTACCATGATGGTTCGGATGCTCTTTATATGCAACGAACGCTGTAGAGCTTCGGATCATCTTCTCATGAAATCTCCTTTTCCCCGTAATAATCGGCAGCACTTAAAATAGAGCGACTGCAACGGTTGAAGTAGATCGAATATCGGCAGGGTGAAATAATACCTTCTTTCGCCTCCCATCTCCTTAGCAGTACGGTTGATCACGAGGGCCTGCGTGGTGAAGCGCAATACGTATAACAATAAAGCTATGCCGGCCGCCAACCAGTGTTGATTGAGTATACCCATGACAATACTCGAGATGAATGCAACATAGAATAACAACCGCGAAAAGGTTTCAAAACCACAGAGATAGCGCTGGATGCCACAGTAGAAGCGAGCAGTAGCCATATAACTGATTTTCTCTTCTTTCCAATCTTTGTAACGATATACGGGTTGTATGCGCATAGTAGCGTTAATGTCGGTTTCCACCTTTGTATTAGTGGGGGTGGCCACTTGATTAATAAATAGATCATCCTCTCCACGTTGTAGATTTAGATGACTAGAGAACCCTTTAGTTTGATAAAACAATTCTTTTCGATAAGCCATATTACGCCCGATACCCATATATGGTTTACCGGCAAGTGCAAAGCCCAGAAAACGTAAAGACTGGAAAAGAGTGTCGAAAGCAATACGTTTGTGCATCCAACCTTTTGTTCGGTCATAACCACTATAGCCCAACACAATTTGAGTTTGCGAGGTGAAGTTACGCGCCATTAATTTTAGCCATTGATTACTTGCAGGCATACAGTTGGTTTCTGTAAATATTAGCCAGTCGTGTTTACTTGCTTTAACCCCTAGAGTAAGGGCTAATTTTTTATGACTGATATAACGGGCACTTTCTGGTGTAAAGCTATGATAAAGGTGGTGATATTTTTCCTCCATGTGGCATAGCACATCTTCCGTTTCATCGGTGGAAGCATCATTAATAACGATCACTTCGAAGTTTGGATAATCTTGCTCTAATAAAGCTGGTAAGAGTCGGCGGAGGTTATCAGCCTCATTACGTGCACATAGCAGAATGGATACTGGAGGAAGATCTTTGCTGAAATGTAATTCTTCTTTGCGGGAGGATTTGTTACGAGCATGTATACGATTGTATATACCGATATAGTAAATAAGTTGGATGATAAAAAGAATCCCCGCTGCCGATAAAAGTATCAGTTCGAGGGTATCGAAGATAAATGGTTCCATTGCCTTAAAGTGTCATTTTTCATTCGCAAAAGTACGCAATTTTTTGAGATCTTTCTTACCTAGGAGGGAGGTTATTTCTGGATTCAAGATATTCTTTTTTGAACATATCCACAAAAAGGAAAAATAGGGATAACAGTAGCGGACCAAAGATGATGCCCATGAAGCCAAAAAGCCGTAAACCTATGACTACTCCAAATACGGTTATGAGTGGGTGAATATCGGCTATTTTCTTTTGGAGGATGAATCGGATCAGATTGTCGGACTGTGAAATAACTATCGCTCCATAGGCACCCAGACAGATAGCATTGAACCAATCTCCGGTAATGGCGAGATAGATCGCCACAGGAAACCAGATCAGTGCGGTTCCGATCATCGGGATGATGGTGGCAAAGCAAGTAAGAAATCCTAGGATCAAAACATTAGGAGCACTGAAAAGGAGATACCCTATCATGGCCACTCCTCCTTGAATAATGGCTAACAGAGGAATACCGATGGCATTGGAACGGACAATCATTTTTATTTTATCAATAACTTCTTGCGTATTCTCTTTATTAAAAGGGAGTATATCATTAATGTATTGTTCCATCTTGCGTCCACCTATAAGCATGAAATATAACACGAATACAAGGACAAATAAGTTAATAGCTAGGCTACTGATACCTTCCATGATGAATTGCCCAATGCGTGGGAGGATCGACACTAAGAAAGCTAGTGTGTCTTTTCCTAGCACATCAAAACCTGTTTTTTCTTTTATAAATTCTGTGACTTGTTGTAGAGGGGCAATATAGTTTTGTGGATCTAAGTTGACGTCTTGAAGTTGGCTAACTAATAGCCATACAGTGAGCCCCAATGGGACAAGAAAGACTAAAATCGTTTCTACTGTAATGAGCAAAGCAGCAAAGCTACGTTTGATGTGCCATTTCTCTGTGAGATGAATCATGTGTCTGCGCACCAATATGTAGATGGTGAGCGCTCCAAGCAATCCTCCTAAGAAAGGGGTGATCTGCCGGAAAATGATGACTCCTATAAATAGGATGATAATGATGAGGGAATATTTCCAGTATTGTTCTTTGATGCTCATGAGATCTATGCTATTCGGTTACTTTGTAAACAAAAGAAGAATGAAAAAGGTTTCGGGGTATAAGAGTAAAAGTAAAGTGAATGTTTAAGGAAGTTCGATGTGAAAAACTGTTTTACCGGGTCTACTTTCTTTGATTGATAAGTGCCCCTCATGTCGGCGGATAATTTCTTTGCAAAGACTAAGACCGATACCTGTGCCTTCTGACTTTGTTGTAAAGAAAGGGATGAATATTTTTTCCTGAATTTCAGGAGGAATGCCTGGCCCGTTGTCTATGATGTCAATATGTATATGATCATCTTGTTCCACATGAAGCGATAGTATTCCTTTGGGATTTCCTTCCAAGGCTTGCATGGCATTTTTGAATAGATTGAGAAAAACCTGTGATAACTGTTTTTCATCTCCTTCTATAAAGATCGACTCGGGAACGCATTGGAGTGTGAATGAAATATGATTTACTTGAAAGTCTGTTTGTAGTAATTCTTTTAAGTTTTGCAAAAGATCGGACATAGAAAAGCGTTTTTTTTCGGGGTGCGGGAGGTATGAAAGATGCCTGAAAGATTCCGTGAATTCCATCAATCTTTCACTTTGTGCCTGAATAATATGTAAACCTCTAACGCCCTTCTCACTAGCCTCAGGATACGAAGCTAGTGTTTGAGATAAAGAAATGATGGGGGCTATTGTGTTCATGATTTCGTGCGTAAGAACATGACTGAGTTTGCTCCAAGATTCGCTTTCGTTTTCGTTAAGTTTATCATCAATGTCTTGTAAAGACAGTAGGGTGATCACTTCATCTTGAAGTTTCATTTGACTTTTAGAAAGATTGATTCTTTTCTTCTGTTTTTCGTTTTGAAGCAGCTTTTCTAATTGTGTATAAGAAGTAATCGATTCACAGGCTAACAAACTCAATGCTGTATTATTGATGAATATGATCTTCCCTAAATTATTCCATGCAATAATTCCATTGGGTACTTTTTCAAGTAGTGACCGATAGAAATGTTCTTGTCTTTCATATTCCATTTTTGTTTGTGCCAAAAGATCCAGAATTCGGTTTAAAGAATGATTGAGCAGTTGTTGTTCTTTGCTTACTCCTTGTTCGGGATAGCTAAATGTGTGATCTCTGTCTTCAATGGAATCAAAGAAAAAGCGAAGTTTGCGGTTGATGTTGTTAAGGTAGGAAACAATTGCACTGATTTGAAACAAGGCACAGAGGATGAGCAGAGTTCCTATGATAAGTCCTGTTCTAGAGAAGATGAGCCAAAGACCAGTTCCCGAAGTTGCGAGGATAAATAGGATCTGAAGTAATAGGACCCAATAGATGTGTCGACTGAATATCATTTTAACCATGGCTTAAATCGCTTCAGTTTATTATAAAGTGTTTGGCGGCTAATCCCTAGTTGCTCGGCAGCAGCGCTTAGATTACCATTATTGTGTAGGATAGCTGTTTCGATAGCTTGTTTTTCCACCTCCTCCAGATTGGGAACAAGATTCGTTGTTTGAGGTTTCCAACTCTGTTTCACTAAAATATCTTTGGGGCGTATTACGTTACCATCGCACAAGATAACAGCTTTCTCAATAGCATGCTGTAGTTCACGGATATTTCCGGGCCAATGATAGGAGCGTAGTTTCTCAATGGTTTGCTCGTGCATTCGAATTTCTGGACGATCATATTTTAGAGAATAGCGTTGGATAAAGGCATCGATAAATAATAGAATATCATCTCCTCGGTCTCTTAATGGGGGCATTTCTAAATGGATGGTGTTGATGCGATAGAATAAATCTTCCCGGAATAGTCCCTGATTCACCATCTCAGGAATATCCATATTGGTAGCCGATATCAAGCGGATGTCAATAGGAATCACTTTATTGCTTCCGATACGAGTGACATTTCTGTTTTGTAATATGGTTAACAACTTGGCTTGTAAAGCAATCGGGAGGTTGCCGATTTCATCCATAAAGAGAGAACTACCGCTAGCAGCTTCAAATTTTCCTGGACGACTTTCGTATGCGTCGGTAAATGCTCCGCGTTCGTGTCCGAACAATTCGCTTTCGAAAAGAGATTCACTGATGGCTCCCATATCAATACTTAGCATCTGGCGCCCATTTCTGGGAGATAAGCGATGGATTTCTCTGGCTAACATCTCTTTTCCCGTACCGTTCTCTCCAGTAATAAGAACGTTGGCATCTGTTCGGGCTACTTTATGCACCACTTTCATCAGCTGAATCATGGCTGGTGAGCATCCAAACAGCATATCCGTTTTACCTTGATTCGAGGGCTCAGTAGTTTTACGATTCGTTTTAGATGCGCTTTTGGCTTTGCCGTTATTGTTCCTATAAGCTTCTTTGACCTTCTGAACCAATACTTTATTGTCCCATGGTTTGAGCAGAAAATCGGTAGCTCCTTGTTTTAAAGCCTTTACTGCCAGTTCAATATCTCCGTAGGCGGTCAACATGATGACAGGAAGAGAGGGGCGAATGCGGTGGATTTGTGTTAACCAGTACAGTCCTTCATTCCCATTATTTATACCTGTAGTGAAATTCATATCAAGAATCACAATGTCAATTGCTGTGGCAGTTAACAAAGAAGAGATTTGGTTGGGACTAGTAGCTGTTCGAATTGTGCTGAACTCATTTTCGAGTAGTAACTCGAGGGAGGTTAATACACTTTTATTATCATCTACTATTAAAACGGTTCCGGTTTCCATATGTATGATCGAGGTGGACTATCAGGTTGAACGACTATTTTGTTTTGGGTAAAGATATTTGTTTTTGTTTTTCTTTGCAAGGGTGTGTCTAAGAATTAGACGCTTTTGGTACTTTTATTTCATTCTCAATTGAAATAATAGAAAATCGCACTTTAAAAGTTATAAATAATCTTTCAAGTCCAATAAATGGACATTTTAGTGTTCAATTTTTAGACAGTAATACTTTTCTGCTTTTTGTATTAGTTTAAAAATCAGGAAGATGTGATTTTGGCATCTTATTTGCTTTCTATTCGAACAGAGAATAACCGTATATATGAAACGAATGAAAAACTATCTCTTCTTCCTATTTATTTTAGGATCACCTCTTTTGTTTGCTCAGCCTGCGATGAGCTTAGATGATTGCATCCTTTTAGCTTTTAAGCAAAATATTTCTGTACGGAATAGTGTTATAGATATAAAAGAAGCTCAAGCAGATTATATGGCTTCGATTGGAGCTTTCCTTCCTAGAGTGGTGGCCAATGCTGAAACAGGAAAGCGATTCGGGCGCTCAGTAGACCCGGATACTAATGGATATACTACTGAAACTTTTGAAGAAGGGAATGTGGGGCTTGATGTCACTCTTTTGCTTTTTGAGGGCTTTTCACGCATAAATGGTGTTCGATTTCGGAAATATAATAAAGAACGAAGTAAATGGGCATTGAAAGAGAAGCAGAATGAAATAGCCTATCAAGTGACTGATGCTTATTATAACTTGATATTGGAGAGAAAACTTTTGATTCTTACTTTAGAACAAACTCGGTTAACTGAACGATACTTAAAACAAACTGAAGCATTTGTTGATTTAGGACTAAAGTCAGTTTCTGATTTGCTAGAAGTTAAAGCTCGAAGTGAAGGGGATGTCTATCGTTATAAATCTCGTGAAAAAACTTGTCGGTTGGCTTTGTTACATTTAGAGAATTTGATGAATCTTCCTCCGAATGATACACTGATAGTTCAGGATACAATTGTTGCAGTTGATCAACTCCCCTTGCTTACTGTAACCAATGTAGAAACGCTCTATGGACAATCTCAGGAAATGCTTCCCACCCTGCGAATAATTGATTTAAAGCTTAAGGCTGCTCGTAAGCAATATGCTATGGCTGGAGGTGCTTTTGCTCCTTCCATTTATGCTCGTTTTAGTATCGGTTCCAATTTCTATAATACAACTTTTTCAGCAAGACAATTGCGTGATAATGTGGGGAAGTACGTAGGCATTGGCATTTCACTTCCGTTGTTAAGTGGATTTGAACGTGTCACTAATCAGAGGAAGTTGAAATTGGATCTCTATCGACTGAAAAATGAAGAAGAAAGGCAAAGGCTCCAATTATATACCGATGTAGAGCAGACGCTTCTTTCTTTGCATGCGGCTTATAGTGAGCATCGACAAGCATTACAGCAGCTGAAGGCTGATGTATTAGTACTGAAAGAGTCAGAAAGAAAATGGGAGGAAGGGCTTATTCCAGTTTTTCAGCTGATGGAAGCTCGCAATAGATATCTGTCGGCAAAAGCAGAGCTTGTTCGTGTCCGGTTGCAAGTAGAAATCATGTTAAAGCTAGAGAAATATTATCGGGAAGGAACTTTTCTATGAAAAAGTCTCCTACTCTTATCCAACGAATCATTTTATAATCACTTATTTTTGAATAGATCTTTATGGATACACTTATTGAGCGTAAACCCGGTATAGGCCGTAAGCACCTTTTTTCAATTGGTGGCGCGTTGCTGGTCGTTGCTATTGTTTTATATTTTGTTTTTAGAGATACAGCTTCTTCTATGACCGTTGAAAAAGAACGTTTGACGATAGCAACCGTCAGACAAGCAGAATTCAATGATTATATCCGCGTGATAGGGCAAGTGATGCCTAGTCGGATAATTTATATGGATGCCATTGAGGGGGGACGTGTGGAGGAACGACTGAAAGAAGAGGGTGCTATGGTAAAAGCGGGAGATGTCATTTTACGCCTAAGCAATCCATTGCTGAATATTGGAATTATGCAGAGTGAAGCTGATCTAGCTTATCAGGAAAATGAGCTTCGAAATACCCGGCTTAGTATGGAACAAGAGCGCTTACAATTGAAACAAGAACGCATTGGTGTAAATAAGGATCTTATAGTGAAAAAGCGTAGGTATGAACAATATAAGCGTTTGATGGAAGATCAACTAATAGCTCGTGAAGACTATCGGTTAGCAGAAGAAGAATATGAAGCGGCTAAAGAACAATTGGAGGTCATTGATGAACGCATTCGCCAAGACAATCTTTTTCGAGAAAATCAGATCGGTAGCCTCGACGAGAATATATTTAATATGAAACGAAGTCTTTCCTTAGTACGTGAACGGCTGGAAAACTTAAAAATTAAAGCTCCGATTGACGGACAAGTAGGCAACTTGAATGCACAAGTGGGGCAGTCCATTTCCGTAAGCGAACATATTGGTCAGATTATTACTCCCGATCTAAAAGTACAGGCGCAGATTGACGAGCACTATGTGGAACGTATATTAACCGGACTTCCTGCTAATTTTACTCGTGATGGGGCAACTTATAAGTTGGAAGTAACTAAACCTTATCCTGAAGTGAAAGAAGGTCAATTCCGCACAGATTTGGCTTTTACTTCCGAACGGCCAGAGAATATACGCGCTGGGCAAACATATCACATCAACCTTCAATTGGGTGATCCTGCGCAAGCTATTCTTGTTCCCCGTGGGGGATTCTTTCAAATTACTGGTGGAAGATGGATGTATATTGTAGATGAAAGTGGTAAATTTGCGACAAGGCGTCCTGTAAAGATTGGACGACAGAATCCACAATATTATGAGGTCACTGAAGGTTTGTCTCCTGGGGAGAAAGTAATTATTTCTGGTTATGAGCTATTTGGAGACAATGAAAAACTAATACTAAAATAATAAAAACGATTTACCATGATTAAAACAGAAAAACTATCTATGCTTTTCACTACGGAAGAGGTACAAACAAAAGCATTGAATGAAGTTACCTTGAACGTAGAACAAGGCGAGTTTGTTGCTATAATGGGACCTTCCGGATGTGGCAAGTCAACACTATTGAATATATTAGGTACTTTAGATTCTCCCTCTTCTGGTTCCTATTTCTTTGAGGAGAAACAAGTGGATATAATGAACGAAAATCAATTAACGGCACTTAGGAAGAATAATTTGGGTTTTATTTTTCAGAGTTTTAACTTGATTGATGAACTGACTGTATACGAGAACGTGGAACTCCCGCTTGTTTATTTAGGAATTAAGGCGGCTCAACGTAAAGAGAGAGTAAACAAAGTTTTAGAAAAAGTAAACCTCCTACACCGGGCTAATCATTTTCCTCAACAATTATCGGGTGGGCAACAACAGCGAGTAGCCATCGCTCGTGCAGTAGTGACTAACTGCAAATTATTGCTGGCCGACGAGCCTACCGGAAATTTAGATTCGGTGAATGGCGTGGAAGTCATGGAACTATTAGGAGAATTAAACCGCCAAGGGACTACGATTATTATTGTAACCCACTCTCAACGGGATGCTACATACGCTCATCGGGTTATTCAATTGTTGGATGGGCAGGTTGTGTCTGAAAACATTAATCGTGTGCTAGATAAAGGAATTTCCTCTAAAAGTGAAGCCTTATGATAGGGAATTATTGGAATAGTGCTTACCGGAATTTGATGAAGCGGAAGAAATTTAGCTTTATTAATGTATTTGGCTTAGCCATTGGTATGGCATCAGCGTTGTTGATACTTACTTATGTCAGCTTCGAATTTAGTTTCGATAAAATGCACGCAAAGCATAATCGGATTTATCGTGTTCAAAGTACCTTCCATGAAGGGGAAGTACTGACTGACTACTGGGCGAGCAGTTCTTTTGGCTATGGCTCTGCAATGAAAGAGAATCTAGCAGGGATCGAAGATTATACTCGAATCGGAACGCTACTGCAACCAGAACAAATTGTGAAATATGGGGAGCTGACTTTACGTGAGAATCAGATCGCTTATGCTGATCCTGGCTTTTTTCGGCTTTTCGATTTTGAACTCCTAAAAGGGGATAAGAAAACTTGTTTATCCATGCCTGGACAGGTGGTTATTACAGAACGTATTGCGCGTAAATACTTCAAAGATGAAGATCCAATAGGCAAGATCTTTATATTTACCGGTTCATACGATAAGGTGGCATGTGAAGTGACTGGAGTTATGAAAGAAATGCCTTCTAACTCGCATATTCACTATAACTTCTTGATTTCCTATACGTCACTTCCTAAATATATGCAAGAATATTGGTATAAGCATGAAGCCTATACATATGTATTGCTTGATTCTCCTGAAAGAGAAACTGAAATAGAGAATGAGTTCCCACTCATGGCTGAGAAATATAAAACGGAAGAGGCTTTGAAAAACAAAACATGGGGAGTCGATTTAGTCCCTCTGGCGGACATTCACCTTACTCCTCAAGTGGGCTACGAGGCAGAGGTAAAAGGAAATCGTTCCTCCATGATTGTTCTGATTTTTGCTGCTATAGCTATTTTAGCAATTGCTTGGATTAATTATATCAACATGACTGTAGCTCGTTCCATGGAGCGTGCTAAGGAGGTTGGTATACGTAGGGTAGTGGGGGCATTTCGTACCCAGCTGATTCATCAGTTTTTGTTCGAAGCTCTAGTTCTGAATTTGATTGCTTTCATTGTAGCTGTAGGATTGATAGAATGGGTTCTTCCTTATTTTAATCAGTTGGTGGGGCGTACAGTTACTTTTTCAGTTTGGTTGATGGGATATTGGTGGGTTTTACTACTGATTGTTTTTGTAGCGGGCATATTTCTTTCCGGATATTATCCGGCTTTGGCCTTGTTGAACCGAAAACCGATCACTTTGTTGAAAGGTAAATTCTTGCATAGTAAATCAGGTGAGCGGACTCGTCAAGTATTGGTGATTATTCAATACACGGCTTCTATGATTTTGCTTTGCGGTACATTAATCGTTTTTGCTCAACTGAATTTTATGCGTGGTCAATCATTGGGAGTGAAAACGGATCAGATACTAGTTATAAAGTTCCCGGGGCATACAGATGGGTTGAATGTGAAGTTGGAAGCGATGAAGAAAGCTTTAAAGGGGTTACCTTTGGTACATTATGTGGCCGTTTCAGGTGCAGTGCCAGGTGAAGAAGTGGCTACTTTTCTTTCCAATCGCCGTACTAATGATGTGTTGAAGCAAAACCGTCTTTATGAAATGCTAGCTTGTGATCCGGATTATATTGAGGCGTATGGTTTGAAAGTGATAGCTGGGCGTGGTTTTTCTGAAGAATATGGCGATGATGTCGATAAGTTAGTTATTAACGAAACATCTGTCCGCAATCTTGGATTTGGTTCTAATGATGAGGCGGTAGGAGAATTAGTGACTGTAGAATGTACTGATGCTCCGATGCAAATTATTGGAGTAGTCAAAGATTATCATCAACAGGCATTGAGTAAGCATTATACCCCTATTATGTTGATTCATAAAGATAAGATAAATTGGATACCACAACGTTATATTTCTATCGTTATGAATGCAGGTGATTCTCGCGAGTTAGTTTCAAAGGCACAAGAAATGTGGAACCAGTATTTTGCAGATTCTAGTTTTGATTATTTCTTTCTTGATCAGTATTTTGATCATCAATATCGTCAAGATGAAGTATTCGGAGTGATGATTGGGTCGTTTACAGGATTAGCCATATTTATATCTTGCTTGGGATTATGGGTATTAGTGATGTTTTCTTGTTCCACTCGTACCAAAGAGATGGGGATACGTAAAGTTCTGGGAGCTTCTCGTTGGACTCTTTTTTATCAATTGGCCAAAGGCTTCTTATTGCTTATTTTTATTGCAGTTGTAATAGCTCTTCCGATAGCTTGGTTTAGTATGCATAACTGGCTAAGTCATTATGCCTTTCGAACGGACTTAAAAGCTTGGTTTTTTATATTGCCTGTGTTGCTTATGTTGTTTATTTCATTCATTACGATAGCATTTCAGACTATGAAAATAATACTGAGTAAGCCTGCGCACTCATTACGATATGAATAATTCGGAATATTGGTTATTATTAGATTTAATTGTGTAAAGTGTTAACTAGTCTATTAGTTCTATTAAACCATGTTATAAGATGCGTCGCATTATCCCGAAAATTTGGAGAAATGTGGAAACTCCGTATCTTTGTACTGTGTTTTTCATAGTATTAGATTAAGGTTAACAAAAGATTGGCTGTCTGGGATAGATAGCCTTTTTTTATGCTCTTTAAAGACCTTGTTTTAATGTCGAAACAATGATTTTAACCCATCAAATATACCAGGCAGTGCTACTGTACCATGCACTTCTTCCGGAAATTTCCTACAAACAACTTGCAGATGTTGTTTCTCCATTGCTGGAATCACTTTTTCTTTCAAGCTATCAGCAAGCGAAAACTGAACGAGTTTTGCTTCAGGGCGCTGTTTTGTGGCAAAAGCAACGTATAACTGTTTTTGGGAGAAGTCTCTATTAAATACCTTTTGCTGTGCTTCTTTTAAAATAACGCCTTGATCCCACCACAAACTTGGATCTATAGCTATATAAGCATCGAATGACTCGGGATGATTGAGCAAGGTATGCAGAGTAAACAGGCCGGCATAGGAATGTCCTACTAAAAAATGTGGTCTATTGCTTGACGTCTTTTTTTCTACTTCTAAGCGTAGTTCTTCTGTAATGAAGCGATAAAACTGTTCTGCTCCACCTCCTTGAGGCTGATCCTTTACCGAAAGGGTACCATCTCGACGGGCAGCTGAGCTGGTGGGTGTGAAATCTCTAGTTCGATCTGTATTTAAAACGGCAACAACAATACAGGGAGGTAAGTTTGAAATTCTGGATGAGGCAAAGAATCGAGTAAATCCAACAACAGAATGGAAGAAGGAATCTCCATCGAGTAAGTAAAGAACCGGATAGCTCTTTGAGTCTTCTGGTGAATACCCCTCAGGTTCGTAGATCCAATACGTTCTCTCTTCATTTAGTATCTGTGAAAACAACGTATGGCTTGTTCCAATAGAGATTGTTGATTGTCCTAGTGCAGAAACAGAAATTGTTAGCGCAAACAAAACGGCTAATAATATAGAATGGATTTTCATTTATAGTGATTTTGGCTGCAAATTTCCGATAAAATAGTTTGTTTATCAATCCCTATTTCTTGGTAATTTAGACATTAAAATAGAACTGTTTTTACCATCGAATATCCAATACATCTCTGGTCTCTTTATAATAGTTAGCCCTCTATTGGCATTAAAAACACCAATAGAGGGCCATTGTTTATTAGCAAAAAACAGATACCGTTTATTTCGCTTCGCTTGTCTGTTTTAGAAGAAATTCCTCAATCGTTTTCTTTAGTTCATTTTTGGGCAAGGCTCCCTGTGTCACTCTCGGATCCTCTTTTGTCGGGATGAATAGTAAAGTCGGGATGCTTCGTATGCCGAATGCAGCTGCTAGCTCTTGCTCTTGGTCTACATCAATTTGGTAAAAATCTACTTTACCATTATATTCTTTACTCAGCTCTTCCAAAATAGGATGTAGTGCTTTACAAGGGCCACACCAAGTCGCATAAAAATCGACTATGGCTGGACGGTTGCCTTCAAACTTCCACTCTTTAGAATTCACTTCGTAATTATATACTTTTTTCAAAAAAACTGCTTTGTTCAATTCTACTATTTCCATTTTATTATCCTCCTCTTTGGGTTCATTACTTTTTTTACGCTCTCCGCCATTTCCTGCACAAGCTGTTGTTGCCAATATAATAGTGAAGGTGCTTATTAGACTTTTAATTAGTTTCATTATTCAGATCACTTTATTTGTTTTCTATAATGCAAAAGTACTTTGATTTTATCTGCTGTGAAATAGCAATTTGGCTGGAACACTTGGCTAAACTTCCCATAGGAGCTTGCGTTGGCCTTCTTCTCAATATTTACTTCTTTTTTCTGTAGTCTTTGCGTAAACAGAAGTTGAATCCTATATATACCTGTAGAGTTCCGAAACCATTGTCTAATGAAAAATTAGCTCTATGATAATTATAGTTTTTGCCTAAGAAGGAGGCTCCAGCAAAGTATTTTCCGTTGTTATAAACCACGCCGGCCCGCAGAAGAAAATCTAGGTTAAAATGGCGGTACCAGCTTTTGGCTTCCTGAATTTCTGCATCAACATCCGAAGCTTTGTAGGCAATTGCAGGAGTTAAAGAAAGACTAGCCAAGCAGTTGCGAGCAAATACCCAGTTATAGGCATACCCAAAGCTGATGTTAGCATTAGTGTATTTGATATGATTCACTTTCATTCCCTCATTCATGGTCTGCTGGATGAAATCAGGAAGATCTAAATAATCAAACTCGATGTTATGTTTCGAAAAAGAAAATCCGGCAATCAATGATCCTGCATTACGTCGTTGATTGGTCGACTGGCTAAATGCTGCTGGATAGGAAAATTTTCGATTATTAAAAATATAGTATAGGTTCAATCCTTTAATATCAACTTTTATTCCATTGAAATTTGTAGAATTGTTGCTTTGAATAATATTCGGGAAGCCATTGATCTTAATAATCTTGTAGTTATTACCGGTTCGACGATAGAATAGATCAACGCCCAGTTTAGAACTATATAAACTAAGATCAAAAGCTGTTCCTTTATTCCTTTTGTTCGTTTTACGGTAAAGGTCATCAACGTCTACAGACCATCCTAGAAAAATCCATCGCCAACCAAAGTATAATCCGACCTTATTATGTGGATTAGGAGAAAAGCTTAGTTTCTGAGGTTGTGGCGATTGGCTTGTTACGGAATAATATTCAAAATTGCTGAAATGTGTAATCATCCATGCGTAATTATATCGATTGGGGCTGATATAAAGGGTGTCAAAGTCACTGAAATTCATAAATTTCTTTATGGCTTTTTGGAGCATAGAGGGTGGTTTAGAGAGTATTACATTGGACTGTAATGGGTGACTGATGAGCGTGTCTTTTCCTTCAGTTTGAGCCTGTAGGAAAAGTGACATTGATAAGAAGATAGAAAGGACTACTCGTTTCCTCATGAGATTTTACGTATCTATGATGCAATGTTTTTCATGACACGAATATACTATCTTTCGTTGATTTATGCTAATAATTGTTTAGAAAAAAACAGAGCCTAAAACCGTTCGATGTTTGAACGGTTAGACTCGTTTTTTACTTACCTTTTTTATAAGAAGTAAGCTTTGCTTTAAAAGATTCAAAATATTAACTTTTCTGTTTCTTTAAATTAGGAAGGAAGAAGGTGACTAATCCTAGCAGGGGCATATACGCACAGAGGTTATATACGTATTCAATGCTTGTTTTATCAGCTAGATTCCCTAAAACGGCTGAGGCAACACCTGCAACACCGAAAGCAAATCCGAAGAAAAGACCCGATATCAATCCTAATTTGGTTGGCAACAATTCTTGTGCATAAAGTAGGATGGCTGGAAAAGCTGATGAAAGCATTAAACCTACGCAGAAACTTAGAATTATGGTCCAAACTAGATTGGCATGTGGCATTAACATACTGAAAGGAGCAGCACCAAGAATAGACGCCCAGATTACGTATTTTCTTCCTACTCGGTCTCCTACAGGACCTCCGATTAGTGTACCAATGGCAGTAGCCACAAGGAAGATGAATAAATAAAGCTGCGACTCTTGTACCGTTACATTGAATTTATGGATCAAGTAGAACGTGTAATAACTCGTCAGGCTTGCCATGTAGATGTATTTAGAGAAGATCAAAATCAATAATATTCCGATAGAAATGGCCGTTTTGTCCATCGGTAGTGGAAGATGTACCGGTTTCCGTATGCTTATCGCCTCTGCCTTCATCCTGTTGAGGTAGGATTTATACCATTTACATATTGGATACATCACTAGTATGGCTGCTAAAGCCACAAAGGAAAAGATGAAAAGATGATCTCTACCATAGGGAGCTACCAGTAAAGCAACCAAGAGTGGGCCTAATGCACCTCCGAAATTTCCTCCCACCTGAAATAGTGATTGAGCTAATCCACGCTTTCCACCGGAAGCGAGAAAGGTTATTCGTGATGCTTCCGGGTGTAATACTGAAGAACCCACGCCAATAAGAAAGACAGATAGTAATATCCACGGAAGATTAGTCGAGAAGGCTAAGCTGGTCAGTCCGATCATTGTCACACTCATGCCTATGGGCAACGACCATGCAATGGGGTACTTATCGAAGAGAATACCAGTGATCGGTTGAAACACCGAGGCCGAAAGTTGATAAACTAATGTGATTAGTCCGATCTGAGCAAAACTTAACCCTAAATCATTTTTAAATAGGGGGTAAGCGGCTGAAACTACAGATTGCAAAAGGTCGTTAAGACAGTGCGAAAGACTTAGTGCAATTAAGATAGAGAATGTTATTTTCCCTACAGGTTGTTCTTGATTTTGTACCATAATACCTATTTCTATTGATGTTTTCCCGAAAAAATGTCTGCAAAGGTACGTAATCTTCCTGTTTCTAAAGAACTTTTCTCGTTTTTCATACGTTTTCCTTTTAGAGTTAAAAACAAAAAAAACAAGATGAATATAGCAATGACCGGAGCTACCGGATATATAGGTAAACATCTTTCCAATTATCTGACAGAAACGGGAGGACATCGGATTATCCCTCTTGGACGAGCTATGTTCCGGGAGAGGATGTCTGCACATTTAATTCAGACACTTACGCATTGTGATGTCATCATTAATTTGGCTGGTGCACCCATTAACAAACGTTGGACTTCTGCCTACGAACAGAAACTTTTTGATAGCCGTATCTTAGTTACGCATCGTATTATACGAGCACTGAATGCTGTGAAGACTAAACCTAAATTAATGATTTCTGCTTCAGCTATTGGGTATTATTCTTCCTCACTGGAATCAGATGAATACACTCCAACCCGAGGAGATGGTTTCTTATCAGATCTTTGTTATGCGTGGGAAAAAGAAGCTCAACGATGTGCTCCACCAACGAGGCTCATCATTACGCGTTTCGGCGTTGTGCTTTCACCAGATGGGGGAGCTATGCAACAAATGCTTCGACCGTTGAAAGCAATGAAAGTGGCTACAGTTATTGGTGAAGGATTGCAACCTTTTTCTTGGATTGATATGCGCGACCTCTGTCGTGCTATGGCATTTTTTATTGAGAGGGAAGAACTGAACGGAGTGTTTAATTTAGTAGCACCGCAAACTTCATCTCAACTTTCATTTACGAAGGCTATGGGTAAGGCATACGGCGCATGGATGACTTTTGCAATTCCTAAAGCCTTACTTCGAATCTGGTTCGGCCAGGCAGCCTCTTTGGTGACTGACGGGCAGCGTGTGCGACCGAAGCGTTTGCTGGAATCTGGATTTAAGTTTTCTGTGCCTAGTGTGGAGAAACTATTTGAACCCAAGGATCACACTACTGTGCCCGAGTTAGATGTGAAACGTTATATGGGGCTTTGGTACGAAGTAGCTCGCTATGAGAATCGTTTTGAACGCGGCTTAGTGGAAGTGACAGCTAAATACACCCTTCGCCCTAACGGAACCATTCGGGTGGAGAATAGGGGGTATAAGCGTAGTTTGCCGTATGACATCGCCCAGTCATCTACAGGGAGAGCAAAGATTCCTAATCCTGCTCGTCCAGGTGAGTTGCGGGTCTCTTTCTTTCTTAATTTTTACTCCGATTATTATGTTCTTGAATTGGATAAAGAAGATTACAGCTATGCCTTAGTGGGTAGTAGTAGTGATAACTATCTTTGGATCTTGAGCCGTACTCCGCAGCTATCGGATGAGAATAAGAAGATCTTACTAGATGCCGCATGCCGTCGCGGTTATGATACAGAAAAATTGTTGTGGACAGAACAAACTAAAAAATAAATTTTATGGATTACGAAATTATTCATCAGCCCGATCATAACCTCTTTAAAACAGAGGTAGAAGGCAGAACAGCTTTTGCTCAATATCGTTTATTGGGCAATTCTCTAGACATTACTCACACTGTAGTTCCAAAACCACTTGAAGGTAGGGGTATAGCTTCTGCGCTTGTGAAAACAGCCTATGCCTATGCACTTGACCACGGAATGGAGCCTAAAGCCACTTGTTCTTATGCAGTGAAATGGCTCGAGCGTCATCCGGAAATTGCTTCAAAAGGTGAGTAGTTAGCTTGTTTTTATCGGCAAGCGTTTCCACATCCATTGAGGAATCATTTTCCAAAAGAAAACCAGAATGCGGTAGCGCTTGTCAATGATAACGACGCGTTGTTTCCGGTGGAGTGCATGCATGATATGGCATCCTACTTTATCGACTTTCATTAGTAGTGGATAATTTTTTCCATCGTTTAATAGTGCTGTTGCCACAAATCCCGGGCGAATATCGGTAAAGTGAATCTTTAATTTTTGTAGATGAGCGAGTTGCTCAAGGGCATCAATATAGGTGTTCTGGTAGCGTTTCGTGGCTGAGTAGGCCGGTGCAATCCCAATGCCCTTAGTTCCAGCGATAGAACTTATGACAGCTAGATGTCCGCCACCCTTGTTCTTGAAGTAATTGAAAGCAGTGTCTACCATTCGAGTAAAGCCCACTACGTTGGTCTGCGTTGTATTTAGCTCAGTGTCCATCATTAGCTCTGGGTTCTGAAACCCAATGCCAGAACTGAGCAAGAATAGATCCATACCCCCTAGTCGATGAATTAAAGTCAGGAGTTTCTCACCACTCTCTTCTTGAGTGACGTCTAACTCTTGAATTTCAATCTGTTTGGGCGCTTGATTTTGGAAAGCACTGAGTGCCGATTGGCGTCTTCCGGCTATTCCAATTTTCCATCCTTCGGAGAGGAGACGTTGAGCTACTTCTTGTCCGATACCCGAAGTGGCACCTATAATAACGGCTCTTTTCATTTTTTTAGGCAAAGATAAAAAATAAACTTGTATAAACTCATTTTGCAGGTTATTTACCTTTTTGACACATCCGCTTGGCTAAGATTTATCCATTCTGATTGACCACGATCTGGTCTCTACAATGGTGATCGAAAAAATGTTTTATTGATAACTCGTATTTTGAGTTAAATTGTGTAATTTTGGCCCGCTATTAGCTATCGAACTAGTGTAAAAATAGGTATAATGGAAGAGTTTATTTCAGATAACAGCGTATACGCTCATGCTAAAGGAAATAGCATGATCAATCCGAAGATGATTGCGCGTGTGTTGGGCGTCTTGCTTTTTATTGAATTTTGGATGTTTTTGTTGTGTGCTGCCATCTCGTTGGGATACGGCGAAAAAGATTATATCTATTTTCTCTACACTAGTGTGATTAATGCTGTAGTGGGAGGACTGTTAGTGCTTTATGGAAGAGGAGCGGAGAACATCATGAGCCGTAGAGACGGATACTGTGTCGTTACGCTATCTTGGGTTTTCTTTACTGCTTTTGGCATGTTGCCTTTCTATTTCAGTGGTAGTATTACTACCATTACGAATGCATTTTTCGAAACAATGTCCGGCTTCACGACTACCGGAGCCACTATTCTCGACGATATAGAATCTCTATCACACGGAATGCTCTTTTGGCGAAGTCTCACACAGTGGATTGGCGGATTAGGAATTGTATTTTTCACTATTGCGATTCTGCCTATCTTTACCAGTGGAGGAGTTCAGCTTTTTTCTGCTGAGTCTACCGGAGTTACTCATGACCGCACACATCCGAAAATCAATGTGATGGCGAAATGGTTGTGGAGCGTTTATCTCATACTGACTGTTTCCGAGGCGATCTTGCTTATGTTTGGCGGGATGAATTTGTTTGATGCTATATGTCAGTCGTTCACTACCACTGCTACAGGAGGATATTCTACCAAACAAGCCAGCATCTCCTATTGGAATTCACCTTATATTGAATATGTGGTTGCTATCTTTATGATATTGTCCGGTATGAACTTCTCTTTGTATTTAATGTGTATGAAAGGAAAAATCAGCCGACTTTTTAAAGACGAAGAGCTTCATTGGTTTCTTGGTTCTGTAGGTGTCTTAACTTTAATGATAACGTTAGCTCTTGTTTTTCAGAATCATTATGGATGGGAGTTAGCTTTTAGAAAATCCTTGTTTCAGGTAGCCACGGCTCATACTTCTTGTGGATTTGCAACAGACGATTTTAATATGTGGCCCCAGTTCACTTGGTTGTTACTTTTTATAGCAATGATTTCGGGCGGGTGTACAGGTTCTACCAGTGGTGGAATCAAAAATATGCGTTTATTAATTTTTGCACGATCCGTTCGAAATGAATTTAAGCGTTTGCTTCATCCGAGTGCAGTGATCCCTATGAGAGTTAATGATCGTACGGTGGCGCCCTCTATTGTATCTACCGTATTACTTTTCTTTGCATTTTATCTTACCATAGCGTTTATAGGCTGGACGGTTCTTTTATTTTTAGGAGTTGGCTTTGCAGAATCTATCAGTACAGTTTTATCTTGTATGGGCAACGTGGGGCCGGGCGTTGGCAGTTGTGGTCCGGCGTATTCATGGAATGCTTTGCCCGATGCCGCTAAATGGGTACTTTCATTTTTAATGTTGATAGGTCGTTTGGAGCTCTTCAGCGTTTTGTTACTGTTTTATCCCGGATTTTGGGAAAATCATTAAAAGTATCTCTATCTTTGTGCCATGAAAAAGTTACTATGTCCGCAATGTAAAATTGCTGCTTTTTATGTGATGAATGAACATAAAGAGCGTCTTTTGGTCTACGTGAACGAGAATGGAGATGTGATTCCGAAAGATCCAGCCTCTTCTATGGACGGATTTGATCTGACGGAAGTGTATTGCTTGGGGTGCTCATGGCATGGCTCGCCGAAGAGATTACATCAACGGTAAATAAGTGTAGTCATTCTCAGAAATCGGCATCTTTTTGTATGCTAATTAAGTCGCCATAAACAGGATGACGAAATTCAATATACTCGGCGTGCAAATAGAGTCTATCTGCTTTCTTGCCGTAGAGTTCATCCCCTAAAATAGGACAGCCTAATCCCTTTGGATGGGCGGCGTGTACGCGCAATTGATGTGTACGTCCTGTTAATGGATATAATAAGATTCGAGTGCATGCATCAGTTTCAGCAACGACTTGGTAGGTAGTGATGGCAACTTTGCCTTGTTCTTCACTTACCATCTGACGTGGTCGATCTAAAGGATTCGGGCAAATAGGCAGCTCTATTCTTCCAGCTTCCTTCTGTTCTTTTAAAGTGCCGTCAAGTATAGCAACATATCTTTTCTTGATCGTTCGCTTCTCAAACTGCGCTTGCAGATGTTGGTGAACCTCTTTTGTTTTGGCTATCAGTAATAACCCTGAAGTAGCCATATCCAGCCGATGTACAATCATAGGCCCAGTCGCTTCTGGATATTTTTCTTTTAGGCGGCTGTACACCGAATCTATATTTTCGGCTTTACCGGGAACCGATAGCATGCCAGCCGGTTTGTTGACTATCAATAGCCATTCATCCTCATAAACAATTTCAAGAACCGTTTCTTTATGTATATTGTTTAACAATGGATTTTCATCGACTTCTAGCCCTTGGAGCATGTGTTGCAGAATCGGTTCGCATTTTCCCTTGCATGATGGGTAATATGATCCATGGTGACGGATCTCATTTTTAGGAGAATTACCCCACCAGAACTCTGCCATGGCTAGTGGCTTTAATTTATGAAGAAAAGCATATTGTAGCAATTTGGGTAAGGCACATTCGCCTGCTCCTGCCGGAGGCGTTTTATGAACAGTTTGTTCGAAGATCAGGCCTAGATCTTTCACCTCTCCTTTGGCATTCCATAGGAGAAATTGGTTGAATAGCTTTTGTTGTAAAGCAGCAGAACGCTCTTTTCGTTCAGTCTTTAAGGCATCAATTTCTTCTTCGAAACGACTGACTTCTTTCTGACTTTCTTCAATCCTCTGTTTCCAGTCCTTCTCTAAACGTTTGTATTCGGCTTTCTGGAACTGACTTTCTCGAATCAAGTCTTGTTGTTCTTTGTCCGTAAGTGCAGGGGCAGAATGTCTACGAATCTCTCTCGCTTCCTTGGCTGTTTTTAGCGCCAATTTGGCTTGTTGCAAGCTCAGTCCAGCTTCTTGAATTTCTTCCTTAAGCTTATTTTTAGCAGTGCTAAAATGAATATGATGTACTAATTCCGAGATTCGTCTGTTGATGCATGATATCTGTTCTTCTTCTTTTCTGAAGAAGCCTTGAGGCTGCAATAAGTCGTAAACAGGAGGTACGAAATAAGCGTGCTGATTTTTTCCGTCAAGATTGCCCGAAAAAGCGGCAAGAAAACCGATAACTTCTTCAGAAGTCTGTACAACAAGCACGCCAAACATTTTCCCAAGGGTTAATTCCTTTAGCCATTCTTTTTGTTCAGCGATGTATTTCTTCACTTCTTCTGCCGCTAATACACACAAAGGGTGTGGAGTGTAATGAAAAGGAAAAGTAAACTTTTCCGGTAATGTAATATGAGTAACAGGTGAGTTGAAAAAATGTATCATCGTTATATCTGAATATCGTTATCGGTGCAAAAGTAAAGTAAATCTGCGGAATTTATCCTATATTTGTTTTCAAGTTTGAATCAAAGCAGGAGGGAGCGATGACAGAGATAACAAAATTTGCATTTGTGGGTAACAGCCATATGGCTTTTTGGGCACTAAATATTTATTTTCCTCATTGGGAATGTACCAATTATGGTGCTCCGGGTGAAGGATTAAACTATGTAGAATCCTTTTCGGTCGATCTTTCCGATCAGTATGTAGTCATCCAATTTGGTACCAATGATATTTACCAGCTTAATGATGAAAATGTGGATGCCTACGTAGAACGATATGTGAAGGCAGTGCTTTCTATTTCTTCATTGAAAACTTTTCTTTATTGTATCTTTCCTCGCAATGATTATGATGATTACAGTACCGCTGTGAATCAATTCATTCGCATGCTGAATCGGAAAATCCAACAACGGTTAGAAGGATCGGCTATCGTCTTTTTGGATATTTTCGACCGATTATTGCTCAATGGCAGACTTGATCCAGATCTAACTATTGATGATTTGCATTTAAATGGGAAAGGGTATAGTATATTAACTGAGACTTTGAAGCAGGCTTTTGAAAGCATATAGTTGTAATCATCCGCCTAGTTTGCTCTTTTGCCTCTATAATAGATATCATATCGTTTATTTTTTCTATTTTTGCAGTTCAAAATAAAATGTATTATTCCCATAAAGCGATAAAAAGGTGGAAAAAGTAGTAATCAATTCGTATGAAGAATTTGAAAAATTAGTAGGTCAGCAGATTGGTGTTTCTGATTATGTAGAGCTATCACAGGAACGTATTAATCTTTTTGCTGAGGCAACATTAGACAACCAATGGATTCATGTGGATACCGAGCGTGCTAAAACAGACAGTCCTTACCACAGCACGATAGCTCATGGCTATTTGACCCTCTCTATGCTTCCTTACCTTTGGAATCAAGTGATTCAGGTCAATAATCTGAAAATGATGATTAATTACGGTATGGATAAAATGAAATTCGGACAAGCTGTATTGGCCGGTCAAAGTATTCGTTTATCCACTACATTGCATTCACTAGCTAATTTGCGTGGAGTTGCAAAAGCTGAAATCAAGTTTGCCATTGAAATTAAGGACCAACCTAAGAAAGCGTTGGAAGGAATTGCTGTATTCCTTTATTACTTTAATGCGTAATTGATAGCTTATCGAAGAGATAAAGCCAAGAGGTTGCTCACTAAGCTATACCTCTTGGCTTTTTATTTTTTAAAGTCTTCAATGTGTTTTTGTGTACAGAACGTATAGCTGGAACTAGATATTCAGGTTCCAGCATTTCCAATAGTGCGCGAAATTCTTCTAGCAGTTCCGGAATCGATTTTGTCAATTGATAGGCTAGTTTCATACAAAGAGATTGCACTCCTGGAGGCTCTTCACGCGATACCATATGTGTCAGGCAAAAATCAAGTAAGTCCACTCTTGGTGGATCGGGCATTGACTGCTTACACAATAAGTTCAGAAGCATTCTTCGTTTACCCGAATGGGTGCTCTTTAGTGTAGCATCAATCAATTCATCCTGCTTGTTAGTCAACCATTCCATTTCCGACCTAGTGAAGTGTGTACCAACCCACAAGGCTTGGTAAGAGACAATATGATCTTCATCAAAAAACAATTGATAAATTTCCGCTAAAAGCTTTTCATCCTCTTCTATCAAGTGAAGAATCTCTTTAATGGTTTCTATGTGTACTCGTTCGGAAAGTTTGGTGCGTAAATTCATTTTTATTATTTAGGTTGTTGGGTCACATAATCATAGACCATACGTGAAAGGTTTGCTATAATTTGGCTATTTTCCTGAGGGCTTTCATTAGAGTCTTTCACGAATACTGCTATGCTATAAGAGCGTCCATCAGGTAAATTGACAAAGCCTATATCATTGCAACCGATCATTTGCCCCTTGGCATTAAACGGCCCTGTTCCGGTCTTATGTCCAATAACTACTTTCTTCTCAAGTAAGGGAGCAGCAAGTCGATCTAGTCCTGTTTTGCACTCAATCATGGTTTGGTAGATATAGTCTTTGTATACTTTATTAAAGAGTGTGTCGTGACGAAATATTTCCAGCAGTTTGGCAGCAGCTAGCGGTGTGCTCCAGTTACCGTAACAGCGGTTTACGTCTTGACTCATCTCATGCTCAGTATACTTTATCTCACAGTCATGCACGCCAAGCGAATGAATATATGCGTTTGTTAAGCCCGTTCCTCCCTGATAGTCAAAAAGAATGTCGCAAGCATTATTATCGCTTAGTTGAAGCGTGTATTTCAATAAATCTGCAATACTCATTTCAAATCCTCCTTCTGGAAATTTATCGCGAAGCGGACTATAAGTGACAGGCTTCAAATCCTCCTTTTTAATCAGGATAGGAGTTTTAAGTGATTGTTTCTTCTGATCTAAATAATGGGCTAATCCTAATGCCTGATGGAATTTGTAGACGCTCATTAAGGGATAATGTACATCGTTATTTACGGTAATTGTATCTTTTCCATCGATGATGACAGCAATTCCTATTTCTGCTTTTTTCTCTTTTATAGCTTGTTGAAGCTGCTTTTGAAGTTGAATTTGCTGGGCAAACATAAATGTAGGGACCAGACAAAGGAGTAGGGCTATTTTACGCATAGTGAATAATTATTTTCAGAGTTTATAACTGTGATTTTCAATCTACAAAGATATAAATACTATGCTTTTAGACAAATACTTATGCGAAAATTGTAAGCTTAATTTTATTTAAGCATACGCTTGTAAGCTTCTTTTAAAGATAGCGCGCAAGGTGATTGAGGAGCATAAGTGATGATCGTTTCTTTTTTAACTTGTGCTTCCACCATTTTTCTATCGAATGGCAATTCGGCAAGAATGGGCAATTTCAGGCATTTGCAGAAATGTCGAATTGCTTTATACTCTTGCTTGTTGATATTGCATTTATTGATAATCACCAACATATTTCGGCAGAAAGAAAGAGTGACTTGATAAATTCTTTTTAAGTCCGATATGCCAGACTGGGTAGGTTCACAAACAATGATCACTCGATCCATTCCGGTGATGGTTGATAAGACAGGGCATCCGATCCCCGGCGGACCATCTAATAGTTGCAAAGCAATATTTTCTTTTTCCTGCTGTTGGTCTGCTATGGTTCTTATTCTAGCCACCATTTTTCCCGAGTTGTCGTCTCCTGGGTTTAAATGTCCGTGTACAAGTACACCGTGTTCAAAATGGCTTTGATAAATTACACTTTTAGCCTCGTCAACCAACGTTATAGCTTGTTGTGGACAAAGGTGCTGACATAATCCGCATCCTTCACATAACACTTGATTCACTTCTATTTTTGCATTCTCAAGGCTGATGGAGTGGTAAGCACAATGATCCACACACATACCACATTGAGTGCAAAGTTCGTGATCGATGACGACATGATTCCCAGACACAAATGGTTCTTTCTCCTTTATTTCATGTTCGAAAAGAAGGGGGAGATTAGAGGCGTCCACATCACTATCAATGGCAATTACTTTTGGGGATAAGGCAATGAATGCAGCTGTAATACTCGATTTTCCAGTGCCACCCTTCCCACTAACAATAGCTATTTTCATAGTTCAATATTTGAGTTAGTATGGTTTCAAAAACCTCTTTTATATGGGTTAGATAGTCTATGGGTAGATTCCCTTCTGCATACAATTTGGCTATCTCTTCATCATACGGTATCTGTGCCAAAATCTCTATATTCTCGGCTTCTAAATACTTGCTCATATCGCTAAACCCTAAGTCAGCTCTATTGATGATCACTCCGAATTTTACATTTAATGAGTTTAGTACCTCAATGGTTTGTTTTAAATCACTGAGTCCAAAGGGTGTTGGTTCTGTGACTAATAGCACAAAATGAGATAGGAGTACTGAATGTACAAAAGGGCATGAACATCCCGGAGGAGCATCCAGCAAGATATGGGTTGCCCCAGTATTTATTGCTCTTTGGATAGTTTCTTGAATGACCGGTACGGGTGAGTTCTGCTTAACGTTCACTTTTCCTTCTACTAACTTGGGTTGTCCGTTTCGCTCATACACAGATACTTTGCCTCTATTTTTCCAACTCGTTTCAATAGCTCCTTCCTTACATACATATTCACAGGCATGACATCCATGACAATTGTCATCCATTAGTTTGATATAAGATACGGAAGGAATACACGTAATAGCATGAAAGTGGCAAAGGTCTGCACAAGCACTACAATACACACATTTATCCTCATTAATAGATGGGATAAACGATTTGACTAGATGTTCTTCCGTCCGATTCATCTTCAAAAAGATGGAATCGTTGGGTACTTCAGCATCACAGTCCGCTAAGACCACATCCATGCCCAATGAATCCATCAGTCTGAAAAGATTGGTAGAAATAAAAGTTTTACCTGTTCCGCCTTTCCCACTGGCAATTGCTATTCGCATGTATGCTCGTGGTTTTCGCAAGCGTTATTGCTAAGTTGAAGTGTGTTCGAAAGGAATTCTTTCACTAGGATAGACGGATTAAGTGATTCTGCCCCCGTGCAGATTGATATGCCGTTTTGTTTGAAAAGATCACACGCTTTTTTACCCATACCTCCTGCAATTACCAGCTCAGCGCCTTGTTCTTTTACCCATTTCGGATACAAGCCTGGTTCGTGTACTGGAGGCGTTAGGTACCATTCCTTTAGAATCTCTGTTTGATTCACTTTGGCAAAATAAAAGATTTCGCAATGTCCAAAGTGCTGGCTCAATGAGCCGTTTGTCGTAGGTATGGCTATTGTGCATTCAACTGCACTATTGCATATTGCTGCTGTTGTTTTTTCGATTGACATAATTATTCTTGTTTTGAAATTAGTAACGCTATAATATCTTGGATCGTTTTTTCCTGCTTAATCATTATCATTTGAATCTTAAGATCGTTGATTAGCCCCTTTATTTTAATCCCGAATTCGCCAGAGACTATTTTGGTAACCCCTAGCTTGGCCACACAGCTCACTGCTGCAGGTCCAGCACCTTCTTCTGCATCTAAACTAGGATTCTCTATAAAGTCCAACTTTTGTGTTTCGGTGTCATAGATTGCGAAATAAGCACATCGGCCAAATCGCGAATCAATCAGTGATTTTTCACTGTTTCCTTTACTGGTAATAGCTATTATCATTCAGTTATCTATTTTAATGGTTAGAAATTGGCGTATTTTTTACGAGTGCATCTCTTGTTTGTGCAATGGTCCTCCTCATTAGAATCGCGTGGAATTAAATTTGTGTTGATGTTATAAACTTCTACTTTTTTACTTCCGCAAAGTGGGCATCTGCTGTCTTCTTCCTCATTTCCAACGATAGAGAAAATAGCACCACATTGTCCGCAAGTTCTCCACTGATCGTCAAGTTTTACTTTCCCCCCTTCAACAATAATTCTACGTCCTTCTACGAAAGCTTTTCCTATTTTTTCGCGCGCAGACATGTAGATACGTGTAAACGTAGGGCGAGAAATTCCCATAATTTTTGCCGATTCAATTTGAGTATTTTTTTCATAGTCGTTTAAGCGAATCGCTTCATATTCTTCATAGTTTAGAAATATCGCTTTTTGTTTTTGTAGTTTTGTTTCTCCACCATACGGTTTGAACCCGGAAATGGTTGGTATAGAAGAAATTATTCTAATATTCTTGGGTCTCCCTTTCATTATTTTGTTCTTTTTATTTCTGCAAATATATGAACTATTGTTCATATATCAAAGTGATTCATTAACTTTATTTTAGTTTAAAAGGATAAATTGCCAGAAAGAAAGGCAAAATTGCTAATGGTTATTAGAAATAATTTTCTCATTTTTGTAGCATCAATCAATAGGCACCTTGCCTATACCGATCATTTTAATAGATTTAGACAGTGAAAAAGTTTTTATCAATCCTATTCGTTACCCTCTATATTGTAATGTCTTCCGGCATTATGATCAGCTTCCATTATTGTATGGGAAGTTTGGCTGATTGGGAATTTGGTACACTTGCCCATTGCTCTTCTTGTGCGCATAAAGACGGCCTTTCTTGCAATTGCTGTTCTATGCAAACCGAATTTATTAAGTTGGCAGCCGACCACAAAACTGAACACACTCATGTGGCAGATTTTACTCCCGTCGTGCTCGACTTACTTGCGGATTTGTGGGAGAATCATTTATTATCTGAAGCCAAAGAGGATAGCAACCTAACGTTTCGCCTCGATTCTGATTTCAGAAGAGATGAAGTTCCTATTTTTATCCACAACTGTCTCTTCTTGATTTAGCCGATTTCATTCTTATTTTTCTTCTCATTTTCTTTCTTAATGTGCTATGCATTGAGAACTGAAATCGTGTACTTTTTGTTGTACTTATTAGTAGGCAAAAAGAAAGCTATTCATTGATTATAAACTTGATAATAGAATAAGAATGATAAATAAAATTATTCGTTATTTCCTTGAAAACAGGGTTATAACAATTTTATTGCTCCTCTTGGTTATGGTATGGGGAATTTCAACGGCTCCATTTAGTTGGCATGGCGGCATAATTCCCCGAAACCCAATACCTGTAGATGCTATTCCAGATATTGGCGATAACCAACAAATTGTGGCTACCGAGTGGATGGGGCGTTCACCAAAAGATATTCAGGATCAGATCACATATCCACTGACCACCTCTTTATTAGGCATACCG
Source organism: Bacteroidota bacterium (assembly GCA_023426145.1). Taxonomy (GTDB): domain Bacteria; phylum Bacteroidota; class Bacteroidia; order Bacteroidales; family Bacteroidaceae; genus Bacteroides. The sequence goes on from JAFABG010000037.1 coordinate 50,444, forward strand.
GGTGTGAAAACCATTCGTAGTTCCTCCATGTTTGGTATGTCCTTCATCTACATCATCTTTAAAGACGATGTGGAATTCTACTGGAGTCGTTCCCGCATATTGGAAAAGCTAAACTCTTTGCCTCCGGGAACTCTGCCGGAAGGTGTACAACCCACCTTAGGACCGGATGCTACGGCCTTGGGACAAATCTATTGGTACACCTTGGAAGGACGTAATCCGGCTACCGGTAAACCGACCGGTGGGTGGAACGCCGAGGAGCTTCGTACGGTACAGGACTTTTATGTGAAATATAGCCTTGCTTCAGCAGAAGGCGTGTCCGAAGTTGCTTCAGCCGGTGGATTTGTGAAAGAATATCAGATCGAGCTGAATCCCGATGCCATGTACCGATTTAAGGTGTCGGTGATGGACGTAATGAAAGCCATCAAAAAGAGTAACCTGGATATTGGTGCTGAAACGATGGAGGTCAACAAAGTAGAATACCTGATTCGTGGCCTTGGCTACATTAAGAATATAGCTGATATAGAGAACACTGTCGTTCTGGCGCGTGAAGGAGTTCCTGTGCGCATTTCTGATATTGCTTTTGTCAATATTGGTCCTGCTACCCGCCGTGGTGGGCTGGATAAGGAGGGAGTAGAAGCCGTTGGAGGAGTCGTTATTGCTCGGTATGGCTCTAACCCTTTGCAGGTGATCGATAATGTTAAAGCAAAGATCAAAGAGATGGATGCCGGACTCCCTCAGAAAGTGTTGCCCGATGGTACAGTCTCTAAAGTAACCGTAGTTCCCTTTTATGACCGCACCGGATTAATTAAAGAGACAATCGGTACTCTTGAGACGAGTCTGTCCCATGAGATTCTGATTTGTGTCATCGTTATTATCGTGTTGGTACTCAATCTTCGTGCTTCCGTCGTCATCGCTAGTATGCTGCCCATTGCGGTGCTTGCCACCTTTATTTTGATGCGCTATACCGGCATTGAAGCCAACATTGTTGCCCTCTCCGGAATAGCCATAGCTATTGGAGTCATGGTCGACGTTGGAGTTGTGTTTGTGGAGAGTATCATCCGATATATGGAGATGCCGGAGAACAAAGGAATTACTGGTGGTAAAGCCTTGGCGCAACTCATTTATAAAGCTGTCGGTGAGGTGTCCGGAGCTATTGCTACTGCAATGATTACCACCATCGTTAGCTTCCTCCCCGTCTTTGCCATGCAGGCGCAAGAAGGAAAGATGTTCTCTCCGTTGGCCTATACCAAAACGTATGCTTTGGCTTCTGCATTTGTGCTGGGCATCATTCTGTTACCAACGCTGGCCTATTATTTATTCTCCATACGAATCAATGCTAAAATGATTCGCCGCATACTCAATTATGTATTAGTGGTATCCGGCATTGCTTTAGCTATCTGGTATCAAAGCATTCCTGCATTGGGAATCGTTGCCGTAGGGGTGAATAATTTATTCGCTCATCGCTACAAGAATCCGAAGATGAGCAACTATATAAATATTGGTATAGCCCTATTTATTGCCCTCTTCTACCTTTCTGAAGAATGGTTACCTATGGGGCCTCAACGCGGTTTACCTGTCAATGTGTTGTTTGTAGCTGGTTGTGTGGCCTTTATCCTTGCTTTGCTTTGGTTGTTAGTGGTCTTCTACGAACGTATCCTCAGATGGTGTCTGGCCAATCGTTGGAAGTTTATGGCTATTCCGGTTCTTACAGTGATTTGCGGGTTCTTCATCTGGAGAGGAGTAGGGGAAGAGTTTATGCCTAGCCTCAATGAAGGATCATTTTTGTTGATGCCTACTAGTATGCCACATACCGGGGTAGAGCAAAATCTGGATTATGTAGAGAAGTTAGATAAACGGTTGGCAGCCATTCCGGAAATTGAGACAGCCATAGGCAAATGGGGGCGTGTGAACTCAGCGCTCGATCCTGCACCTATCCAAATGTTTGAGAACACCATTAATTATCGTCCCGAATACATCCTAAATGATAATGGCTATCGTGAACGATTTAAGGTGAATCGGAAAGGCGCATTCCTACTCAAAGGGGGAGGTGTGTACGATCCGTCTGAAGGTTTCCGACAGATTCCCGCCGACAGCCTTATACCCGATTCTCGAGGCGATTATTTTCGCCAATGGCGTCCGGAAATAAAGAATGCGAATGACATCTGGCAACAGATTGTAAATGTCACTCATCTTCCCGGACTAACTTCGGCTCCTAAATTGCAACCGATAGAAGCTCGATTAGTGATGCTTTCTACCGGAATGAGGGCACCGATGGGATTGAAAGTGTACGGCCCTGATCTGGAATCTATCGAACAAGGAGGAAAGGCTTTAGAAAAAGCATTAAAAGAAATTCCGTCCGTGATTCCTTCTTCCGTGTTCTATGATCGTGCTGTAGGTGCTCCTTATTTAGAGATTAAGCTGAACCGAGAGAATATGGCACGTTATGGTGTTGCTGTTGCCGATTTGCAAGAAGTGCTAGGTGCTGCTGTAGGAGGTATGGCTCTTACTCGTACCGTTGAGGGCCGCGAACGTTTCCCCATTCGTTTGCGTTATGCACGGGAGTTGAGAGATGATCCGGAGACACTTTCTATGTTGCTCGTACCTACAGCTACGGGAGCTCAGGTACCTTTGAAGGAACTGGCAGATATCGAATATTCTCGAGGCGCTCAGATGATACAAAGTGAGAACACCTTCTTGGTTGGTTATGTGATATTCGACAAACTGTCCGGCAAGGCAGAGGTCGATGTAGTGAAAGAAGCCAATGCCTTGCTAGAAGCGAAGGTGAAGAGTGGTGAGTTGGTACTTCCTAAAGGCGTATCCTATAAGTTTGCCGGAAATTATGAACAGCAACAACGAGCTACGAATCGGTTGTTGATCGTTGTACCGTTGGCACTCCTTATCGTATTATTAGTGCTCTATTTCCAATTCAAAACAGTAACCGCTTCACTGATCCATTTTTCCGGTGTGTTCGTTGCTTTTGCAGGAGGATTTATTTTGCTGTGGTTGTATGGGCAGCCGTGGTTCATGAATTTCAGCATTGCCGGTGAGAATATGCGTGATCTCTTCCAGATGCATCCCATTAATTTAAGTGTGGCAGTCTGGGTCGGTTTTATAGCCTTGTTTGGTGTGGCTACCGACGACGGTGTTTTGATGGGAACCTATATTCATCAGATCTTTAAGGAACGTCGTCCGCAGACGAGACATGACATACGTGAAGCCGTTGTTGAGGCTGGTTTGAAACGTGTACGTCCGGCGGCAATGACTACGGCAACCACACTTATTGCATTACTCCCCGTGCTCACTTCTACAGGAAAAGGAGCCGACATCATGGTGCCAATGGCCATTCCAACTTTTGGAGGAATGTTGATACAGTCAATGACTATGTTTGTAGTCCCTGTGTTGCAATGTTGGTGGCGTGAAGGAGTAGAAAAGAGAGCCGAAAAGAAAGAAAACAAAAAGATGGAGGTTGAAAATCATGAAAACTAGTCTGATCAAAAAAATGACCTTATTAGTAGCTGTATTCCTCACAGGTACTGTTGCTTTTGCTCAACAGCCGGACAGTCTTGCATCCTATTTGGAACAGGCTGCGCGTAATAATCCTCAGATCAATGCCGACTTCATGCTCTACAAGGCATCTTTGGAAAAAATCCCTCAGGCAGGAGCCATCCCCGATCCGGAGTTGGAAGTCGGTTTCTTCTTTAAACCCATGGAAACATTGATGGGCAAACAAGTGGCAGACTTTACCTTGATGCAGATGTTTCCCTGGTTTGGAACGCGTAAAGCAGCTCGCAGCGAAGCCTCCGAGATGGCTCGTATGGCTTATGAAAAATTTAGAGATAGTAGGAACACCCTTTGGTACGATGTGAAAGCGCAATGGTATCAACTCAGTAATCTGAACGAACAGTATAAGACTACCGAGAATACCATCGACCTGCTTAAGCAGTTAGAGCAACTCGCATTAACTCGTTTTTCTGCCTCTAAAAATAATTTATCCGCTCCATCCGCTTCTACAAGTACTGGTGGCGGTATGAATGGTATGGCAGGAAAGTCTGCGATGGGAGGCAGTTCGATGACTGCGGCCTCAGGCGGTATGTCCGACGTATTGCGTATTCAGATGGAGCGAGCCGAGCTGGAGAATAAATTGACGAACCTTGCTTCGCTCCGTGTGGTAGCCGAAGCAAGATTCAACTCTTTGCTCAATCGAACTTCAACCAGTCCGGTGGCCGTTCCCGATTCGTTGGAACAAGTCATTTTTCAACTCGATGAAGAACCTATGATAGATAGCATCTTTACGCGTAATCCGATGTTGACGATGATTGATGCAGAAGCAGATGCCTATCGGGCCAAGGCCAAGATGGATCGTCGGATGAGTTATCCGATGATTGGTATCGGACTGCAATATTCACTAATCAACAAGATGGACAACCCCATCGGTATGCCCGATATGAATGGGAAAGACATGGTGATGCCGATGGTGAAAATCAGTCTGCCCTTGTTCCGCCGTAAATATAATGCACAGCAGCGCGAAAATCGTAATTATTGGCTTGCCACAGAGCTCAAGCGAGACAATGTGCAGAATCAATTACATACAGCCTATGTCAGTGCTAGTCAACAATTGGAAGATGCAGCGCGTAAAATCACGCTCTATACCAATCAGTATGAGTTGTCACTTTCCACATGGCAGTTAATCGTGCGGGAGTTTTCGGCGGGTCGTCAATCGCTTACCGATGTCATTCAGGTTGAACGCCAGATGCTTGATTATAAACTAAAGAAAAGTGAGGCTATCGCTGCTTATAACACGAACGTTGCTTCCATTGAAAAATTAATATCCACCTCTATAAACGTAGAAAACAAATGAAAAATATATATGATATAATCCGGAAAAAATCAGTGCTTTATCCACTGTTTGTTGTATTGGGTCTCTTTTTAGGATGGTTACTTTTTGGTACTTCATCTGAAGCCTCTCACGAGGGACATAACCACGCTACCGAGCAAACTCAAGGAGCGGAAGAAAATGAAAGCGGCATCTGGACCTGTTCCATGCACCCGCAAATACGAATGGACAAACCGGGAAAATGCCCGATCTGTGCTATGGACTTAATTCCTTTAAAGAAAACAGCTTCTGCTGGTGATGCCGCCGTTGACCCTTCGGCCATCCAACTCTCTGAAGAGGCAATGGCTTTGGCTGATGTGCAGACCTCTCGTGTAAGTAGGGAAAATCCGGTGAAGAAAATTCGCCTATATGGTAAGATTACACCAGATGAACGTAGCTTGCAGTCGCAAACAGCCTATGTGGGCGGACGTATCGAAAAGTTGAACGTTGAGTTTACAGGAGAAGCAGTGCGTGCAGGTCAGAACTTGGCTACCATTTATTCGCCCGAACTCTTTACTGCTCAGCAAGAATTGTTGCAAGCCCTCAACATGCAGCAGCCACAATTGGTACAGGCTGCTCGTGAAAAATTGAGACTTTGGAATATGACCGATGCACAGATTAATGCTGTGCAACAATCCGGTAAAGCTTCGCCCACAGTAGAGATCAAAGCCAATACCAGTGGAATTGTTATTGCTAAACGAGTGAACAGAGGTGATTATGTTTCTCAAGGAGCCGTGCTATTCGATATTGCCAATTTGTCTCATGTTTGGGCCATGTTTGATGCCTTCGAAGTCGACCTACCTTTTTTAAGCAAAGGAGATCAGATTGGATTTACGCTACCTTCTTTTCCAGGGAAAAAGTTCACGGGGAAGATTTCTTTCATTGATCCGATCATCAATCCCACTACCCGTACGGCACGCGTTCGCGTAGATGTTGTCAATCCTAAACAGGAGATGAAACCTGAGATGTACGCTACGGCAGAGGTGGATGCTCCTTTGAAGGGCTACAAGGATTTGATCGTTATCCCTCAGACAGCAGTGTTGTGGACGGGTAAACGTTCTATAGTCTATGTTCGTCAGGCTGATACTTCATCCCCTGCATTTTTGATGCGTCAGATTGAGTTAGGCCCTTCTTTGGGAGGTGCTTATGTGGTGATGAGTGGTCTGACCGATGGAGAAGAGGTGGTAACCAATGGTGTTTTCTCGATTGATGCCAGTGCACAGTTGGAAGGTAAGTCTTCCATGATGAATCAAGGAGAAAAAGCCCCAATGCAAATGGAAGGACATGCCACACATCAGATGGCTGGAATGAGTATGAACATGGATATGGGTGGACATGCCGCTACAAAAGAAGCTGCAAAACCGACTGTTAAACACGCTATGTTTACCGTAAATGGATTATGCGATATGTGTAAAGCTCGTATTGAAAAGGCAGCTTTAAGTGTCAATGGTGTTCAGTCTGCTCATTGGGATAAAGAGAAACAAATGGTTCACTTGAATTTCGATCCTTCTAAAACATCTGAAGATGCGATCATGAAAGCTATAGCGAAGGTGGGACATGATACTGAAAAGTATAAAGCTGCCGATTCTGTATATAACCAATTGCCGGGATGCTGTAAATATAGAAAATGATGATAGAAACGATTTAAAGTCATTTCTTTAATAAAATGCCTTGTTAGAATAGCCTTAGTGGCAAACTAACAAGGTATTTTCTTTACTATGGAAAGCAAAAAAGGTTATATTGAATAAATATCTTAACAGTAAAATTAGGTTTGTAGTTTCATTTACATTATTTTTGTGAAGTATTGTTTCTTCTATATTCTTTGTAATGGAGGATTATAGAAGTAGTAAATGTTATTATAAGACAAAGCTAATATGAGCACGTTTCGTTCCATCGAAGAATTGGTCAAAAGTTTAGACCGCGAGAAAGAACTCCTCAAAGAAATGTTTGCTAAACGAAAATCACTTTCGTTTCGTTATGATTATGCTCTTGAAATGACCGATTATAAAGAGGAGCGTATCCGTTATTTGATAGATTATGGAGTCATACGCGATACTGGGGATTTTCTGGAAATGGAAGATATTTATTTGAAATTTTTTGAAGATGTGCTCGAAGTGAATGAAGAAATTAATGTTTCTTTCGTGCAGGATTATTTGTCAAGACTCAATGAAAACATAGACTATTATTTAAAAGAGAATAACGAACAACGCAAATACAATTATCAGCGTGAGGTGAAGCGCTGCCTTAAAAACATTGCTCTGACTACTGTAAGAAATGTAATGGATCTGAAGCGGAACATGGATAATACCTATAAAAATGAACCTAATTATAAAATAAAGAAAACGAAACTTGTTCGACTCGATGAAAAGCGAAATAATATAGCTTTATTGATTCGTAAAAGTGAGGAATTAATCGATCATGGGCAACCAACCTTCTTTCGTGTGGCTATGGATGTTCAAATGCGGAATGTGGTAAGTGATGTGAAGCTCCAGTTGAATGATTCGTATCACAATCTGATTGAAATCCAAAAGCAAATCATCCATTATCTAAATTTGATTGATTATCAGAATCGTATTTTAGAGAAAGTAAAGAAATTGAAGTATTTAAAAGATCAGTTTCTATTGGAAGAACATACCAGTATCCGTTTTGTGGCTTCGCAAAAGAATCCTGTATGGATGGAACCCCAAGGGGGATATCGCATTAAATTGTCTGTTGATTATCTACGGACTTCAGATGAAGCTTTTCAAATACTAAAGAAGCTAGCTAATAGGCAGAAGAATTCAACAAGGGGAATTCAACAACTGGCAGATGCTATTCCGGAAGACTATTTAGATGGACGGGCACAAACGATAGATACTGTAAACTTGCAGGAAGTGCATAACTCATTTATGGCTTCTAGTACCCATCTGTTTGCTTTTGTGATGAACTATCGCTACCGTAAAGAAGTGAATCGTGGAGACAAACTCGTGTTTTTCTGTCAGCTGGCATCGCAGTATGCCGATGAACTTCGCTTCACTGATGTCTATAAAGTTTCCGAAGAAGTGGAATACCCTTTGATATATGCCAAGTAATGCATATTAAGTGCTTAAATAACAAATGACTATGAAATATACCGAAGAAATATTTAATATACTTAGCAAAGGAGGATTCATATCCTCTAATAGTGTTTCCACCCAGGTGAAGCGCCTATATGATGCTATAGAAGAAGATTTGACCGATTATTACGATTATTATAAGGGGATCGGTTTCTATCTTGAAGGAGGTGACGGGTATTACTATTTTACCCGTAAAGAAGCGAAAGTTGACTTAGAACGTAAATTAGAGTCCATTCAAAAGTGGATTGATTATCTGAGCTTTTTAAAGACTTTTCATTCTGCATTCGGACCAGGATTTTTGTTTCGTGCTGCTGATATTGAAATTCAGATAGGATGTGATATTGAATTAAAAGAGAAAGCTACTAAACTGTTTTCAGATAAAAAGAAATTTGATGAGGTAGTAAGCAAGCTGTTGAGAGAACTTGAAAGTACAGGAGTGATAGAAAAAGAAAATGAGCTCGACGGGACTTATAAAGTCTTAACCGCATTTCATTATATGGAAGATTTAATTGATTGTATCACTATTTCGGAGGAGGTGCAAGATGAGATACCTGAATAGGATTTTTTTTCTGAATAGTGCCCATATTCCGTTTGCGGAAGTGAAGTTAGATGGTAATGTACATTTTATAGGTACCCAAGGAGTGGGCAAGAGCACTTTGCTTCGGGCTTTGCTCTTCTTTTATAATGCAGATAAATTGAGGCTCGGTATTCCTAAAGAAAAAAAGAACTTCGATGCTTTTTATTTTCCTTATTCCAATTCCTATATTATCTATGAAGTGATGCGGGAAAATGGTGCATACTGTGTGGTTGCTTCCAAATCTCAAGGAAGAGTCCTATTCCGATTTGTGGATGCACCGTTTCAAAAGAGCTGGTTTATTGATGAGCATAATGCCGTTCATGCTGAATGGAATCGCATTCGCGATCATATTGGTTCAAAGGTGCAGATAACTCCACAGGTGACCAGTTACGAAATGTACCGAGACATCATTTTTGGCAATAACCGCAAACATGAGATGATACCTTACCGGAAATTTGCCATAGTAGAGAGTATTAAATATCAGAATATTCCCCGCACGATTCAGAATGTTTTCCTCAATTCCAAGCTGGATGCGGATTTTATAAAAGATACCATTATCCGTTCGATGAGTGATGAAGACATCTCTGTTGATCTGGATTTCTATCGTAGCCAGATTAAGGAGTTCGAACAAGAATATAGGGATGTGATGCTCTGGTTTACAAAGAATAAAAACGGAGAGGTCCCTGTCCGTAAGATGGCAGAAAAGGTGATGAACACCTATCGAAATTTGATATATACTCATAAACAGATTGGTGAGGGACGTGCCGAACTTAATTTTGCAGAGAAACGAGCTTTGCAAGAGATTCCGATTGTGAAAGAAGAGCAGGGTAAAGCGGGAGAGGAACGAGACCGCCAGCTAAGGCTTATGAGTGAGTTGAAAGATAAATACACCAAAGAACGTGATACCTTGATTAAGGATATAGGTGTGATTGATGAGTTGCTCAAAACGATTCGTGACAAACGTTTGTATTATGAGCAGATGCAGATTGAAGAAATAATCAAGCGGGTGTCTCGGGAGGAATTGTTGATTCGCGAATTGGAACAAGTGCGGAGCATGAAGTCTGAACTGACGAAGGCGTATGAGGATGTATTGAGTAAATATCGTTTGTTGTTTGATCGTTTGGAGGCTGATTTTCGTTCATTTGATAATAGCCAGAAGGCACGACTCTTTGATCGAAAGTCGGAGATAGCTACTAAACTGGAGACGTTGATGAAGCAACTTCGTACGGAAGAAGAAAAGGTAAGAACGACACATGAGGAAAAAGTTAGTCTTATAGATAGCCACATTGAACAGCTACGAGATGACCGGGCACAATGTAATTTGAAACGTCAAAAAGTGAATTATGAACATCCTCATCAAAAAGAAATGACTTATTGTGAAGATGGGATTAATGAACTTCGTAAGCGAGATAAAGAATTGGAACTTAACATTCGTGAGCAACAGGCAGAAACTGATAGATTAAGGAAAGAATGCGAATGGAAAGTCAAAGAATTGAGATGGGAGTTTCAGACTAAAATAGAGGCTGTTCGTAAAGAGCGCAGTGCAATTGAAGAGCAGATTCAGACCTTGGATACCCTGATTGAGAAGAGAAAAGGCTCGTTATGTGAGTGGTTGGAACAAAATAAACCCGATTGGCAGGAAACAATTGGTAAGGTGGCAGATGAAGAATTAGTGCTGTATAGTAATGACTTACAACCTCAATTGGTTAATAATGAGTCCACTTTATTCGGCGTTTCTCTTAGCTTGTCAGCTATCGAACGCTCTATTCGCACTCCCGAAGAGATGAAACAGGAACGTGGAGGAAAACAATCAGCTTGGCAGCACTTTACTGACAGATTGAATCAGCTCACAGCTGAAGCGGATGAAACCGTTTCTGCCTTAGAAAAGAAATATTCAAAACAACTTCGTGCAGTTTTGGATGAGCAACATTTGATGGAGGCGGAACGGTTACTTATTCCAGCGAAATTGAAGAATTTGCAAGCTGACTATGCCTCTTGGAAGACAAAAGAGGAGGAATGGAAAAAAGCACGAATTGAGGAGATTCAGGCTGAGTTGAATGAGATAGAGCATCGTCTTTACAAAGTAAATGGGGAGAAAAATAATCTCATAACGGAACGAGATAAGTTGTTAAAAGCTTGTCAGAAGGTTTATAATGATGGTAGAGTTAATCTTCTAAATGAACAAAATCTATTTGTTGCAGGTGTGCAGCATGAAATAGATCAACTGAAGCAGCAAACAGCAGAGCGAAAGGCTGAATTGACGCAGGCTCAGGAGAATGAATTGAACGGGAAGGGAGCTGATACGATTACGATTCGGAAGTATGATGATCAGCTTGCTGAAATAAGTAAAGAGCTGGGATATATCAAAGAGTCCCGCCCACAAGTTCTTTATTATGAAAGAGATAAAGTGGATCTTTTCGAAAAAGAACCTGCTACTCGAGGTCGGAAGAAAGAGTTGGGTGCGAAACTCCTTGCGCTTGATGAGCGTTTTGATTTGAAAAAGGAGAAGATTCAGGCTCAAATCAAAGAAGTAAATACCAGCATTGAACGAATAAATAACGATTTACATCTTTTAGAAGACGGACTTAGGAAAGTAGATTCATTTCGTAAAGATGAAACTTTCTGTCCACCGTCTGTTATGGAAGTAGACGAGAAGCCTACTCGGAAAAGTTGTGATCTACTTGTGGATGAGTTGAAGTCTCTCATTGTATCTACTATCAGAAAGACGGATGAGTTTAAAAAGGCAGTCATGCAATTCAATGGAAATTTTTCGTCGAAAAATACGTTCCATTTCCGTACGGAACTCATAGGAGAACAAGACTATTACGATTTTGCATCCAATTTGTGTGAGTTTGTAGATAATGATAAAATTTCCGAATATCAGAAACATATCAGTGAACGATATACAGATATTATTCGTCGAATCTCGAAGGAAGTGGGAGACTTAACCCGTAATGAGAGTGAAATACATAAAACTATAAAAGACATCAATGATGATTTTATCAAGCGCAACTTTGCCGGAGTGATAAAAGAGATTGCGCTTCGTCCGCTTCAGAGCAGCGATAAACTGATGCAGTTATTGTTAGAGATAAAGCGATTCAGTGATGAAAATCAGCATAATATGGGAAAAGTGGATTTGTTCTCGCAAGCTTCTAGAGAAGATGTAAATGCAACTGCTGTTCGATATTTGTTGTCATTTATGAAATACCTGCTTGATGAGCCTGGACGCAAACGACTTGCACTTGCTGATACATTTAAATTAGAGTTCCGTGTGAAAGAGAATGATAACGATACAGGATGGGTGGAGAAAATATCGAATGTGGGTTCCGATGGTACAGATATTTTAGTGAAGGCGATGGTCAATATCATGTTGATTAATGTGTTTAAGGAAAAGGCATCGCGCAAGTTTGGTGAATTCAAAATCCATTGTATGATGGATGAAATAGGGAAATTGCATCCTAACAATGTGAAAGGTATTCTCGATTTTGCTAATTGTCGAAATATATTATTGGTGAATAGTTCGCCTACTACTTATAACGTAGAAGATTATCGTTATACCTATTTGTTGAGTAAAGACGGACGTTCATATACCCAAGTTGTTCCATTGTTGACCTATAACCATAAAGAGTAATGAGTGGGAGTTTATTTACACTAGCATTGGCAAGACATCTTTTGAATATGCTGAATGGCGATTCTGTGTCTTATACAAAAATCGAGGGAATGATCACAAAAACCTTGATGGATGAAGGTATTCTTGCTATTGTGACTCGAGGAACCAAACGGAGTTTTCGAGTGATTGATCCTAGAGGTTGTCGCCTCTTTGTTGAGCAGAATTATACTTCGGGCATGAAATTAGAAGATTGGATTGAGATGAAGAGTCGTCGGGAAGAAGTTTCTCGTTCGGAGCAAGTGGCAAAGGGAGGAAACTCAAAACTAAGGCATACCCGTACATTCAAAGGTTTTCTTCTTAATTGCTACACGCCTATTGAAGGGACTCTTCGAGGTGAAACCTGTATGCTTTCTCCTTTACAAGGTACCTCTCTTTTTATGCAGGATTACGATACTTTTCGTATTCCCGAAGAGGTAGTTGTAGTCGGTATTGAAAACGGCGAAAATTTCATAGAAATTCGTAAGCAGCAATATTTGTTTGAAGGGCATAAAGTACTTTTTGTTTCTCGTTATCCGCAGTCTAAAGATTTATGTGATTGGTTGCAAATGATTCCTAATCGATATATTCATTTTGGGGATATTGATTTGGCTGGTGTGTCTATTTTTCTATCAGAGTTTTATAGCCGTTTAGGCGATCGCGCTGAATTTTTTATTCCGGAAGATGTAGAGCAGCGTCTTCAAATAGGGAATCGGGAACTTTATGATAGCCAATATTTGAGATATAAAGCTATGCTTGTTCCCGATCAACGCTTGTTACCTTTGATTGCCATGATCCATAAGTATAGAAGAGGATATGAACAAGAGGGATATATCAAGTCCTGATCATCTCATATTGTTTTCCCTTCAGTTCTACGTTTCGTGCTTTTAGAAATCCAGTCATACTAGTACAAACCGTATCAGTATTCAGTACTTTGCAACTGCCCATCTCCTGAAGTTGGCTCGAAAATACAATACCCAACAAGAACATTTTCAGCAAAGGCACCGCTGAATGCCTTGCTTAAAGTATGGAAGTCCGTGTCTTGTAGTGATTTTATTTCCATTATTGACTATAAAAATGTAGGTGTAAACTCAATGTCGAGAGCACGAGCAATACGAAAAAAACTCGAAATCTGAATATCTGTTTCTCCTTTTTCTACGCGAGCGATATAACTCCTTGCTGTACCAACCTTTTCAGCCAATTCTTGTTGGGTTATTTTTAATTGTTTTTTATTTTCATCTAATTTATCTGAAAAATACCCTTCACGAATATCGTTATCTTTTTTATCTGCTGCTTTCATAATACAAACGTAATTAATTGGATACGATTATGCAAATAGAATATTGTTCCTCTTAAACAAAATAAAATAGAAATAGAACTGTCATCTGTCACCGATTGGGCCGTAACATTCAGATTATAAACGCTTAACAGTGTGATAGCAACGTGTGACAGCATGGTGAAGGCAAATTTGCTGTCACCTCATGTCTGTTGTAGACAAATTATATTACCAATATATAGAAAGCTGTTTATTTTAAATATTAACATTAATTATGGCATTTGTTTCCATTGCTTGAAACTAAAGTTTCATTTGTTTGAAACTCCTAGTTTCAAGCGGGTGGAACTTTAGTTTCAACGGGTCGAAACAACGGTTTCATCTAATAGAAACCAAATAAACTATGTATTCCTATTTTGTAGCTTAGTATAGTCTTGTAATAGTGTGATATTTTACCTTCCAAACGCTTCAATTTCTTTGTTCTTATGGGATATATTCAGTACATTAGCTGTCTCAACGCTTACAACGACGCTGACATAAACACATTTAATCCTATAAAAAATGAAGATAACCCAAATTCGTCTTAATGGAGATGCCATAGCACTTTCCGTAATGGAGGTAGAAACCCTGATCAGCAAAATAAAAACAGAGATCAAATCTCGTCCGGTATCCACTTTTCGAGCACAATTGAACTATGCGCTTCCCGATGATCGGTGCGCAGTTGCCGATAATCTACCTGAGATTCTCCCTGCTGCTGAGTTTCGGAAAGTGAACGGACAAAAACAGTTCAAGCTGTACAATGGAATTGTGGAACTGACGATTGGTCCCTTGTCTAACAAATCAGAAATTGCTTTGGTGAAGCAAAAAGCGATTGAGCAACCCCAAACCCGTTGCGCTTTTGTCGGTTCAAGTGGCAAGACTGTGAAAATCTGGACCACCTTTACTCGCCCAGACAATTCACTCCCTCAAACCCGCGAAGAAGCCGAACTCTTTCACGCGCATGCTTATCGCTTGGCTGTGAAATGCTATCAGCCCCAAATCCCGTTCGATATTCTGCCTAAAGAGCCTACTTTGGAGCAATACTCACGCTTATCTCATGATCCCGATGTCCTCTATCGTCCGGATTCCGTACAGTTCTATCTGTCACAACCCACGGCGATGCCCGAAGAAGTGACCTATCGCGAAGCTGTGCAAGCCGAAAAATCTCCTCTTACGCGTGCCGTACCGGGATATGACGCCGAACATGCCTTCCTGATGCTCTTTGAAGCAGCACTACGAAAGGCTTATATAGATCTGCATGAAGAGGGGTTGGAATGGCAAGAAGATAAATGGCATCCACTCGTGGTGCAACTAGCCAGAAATTGTTTTGCTTCCGGATTGCCTCAAGAAGAAGTGGTGAAGCGCACCATTTTCCATTTCTATAAAGCTAAGCAAGAAGTACTCATCCGTCAGATGATTGGCAATGTATATACCGAGTGCAAAGGCTTTGGCAGTACGATCAGTCTGAGTAAAGAACAACAATTGTCCATGCAGACTGAAGAATTTATGAAACGTCGTTATGAATTTCGCTATAACACACAGATCGGTGAAGTGGAATATCGGGAAAGACTCTCTTTCCGCTTTCGTTTCAATCCTATTGATAAACGTGGGCTCAACAGTATAGCGCTGGATGCACAAACCGAGGGCGTTCCGTTGTGGGATAGAGACATTAGTCGGTATATTTACTCCAATCGCGTACCCGTGTATAACCCGTTGGAAGATTTTCTCTATCAACTTCCTGTGTGGGATGGAACAGATCGCATTCGTGCGTTAGCAGCTACCGTTCCTTGTCGGAATCCCTATTGGGCAGACTTGTTTCATCGTTGGTTTTTGAATATGGTGTCACATTGGAGAGGGCATGATAAAAAATATGCAAATAGTGTTTCTCCCTTGTTAGTTGGTCCTCAAGGAACACGGAAATCGACCTTTTGCAGAAGTATAATGCCCCCTTCGGAACGTTCCTACTATACCGATAGCATTGATTTCTCCCGAAAGAAAGACGCAGAGCTCTACCTCAATCGCTTTGCACTCATCAACATTGATGAATTTGATCAGGTGAGTTCCACGCAACAAGGATTTTTGAAACACATTCTTCAAAAGCCCGTGGTCAATGTGCGTAAACCCTATGCCAATGCCGTACTCGAAATGCGTCGGTATGCTTCATTCATTGCAACGAGCAACCAGAAAGAGCTGTTGACCGACCCCTCCGGAAGTCGTCGTTTCATTTGCATCGAAGTAGGCGGCGTGATTGATACCAATCGTCCGATAGATTATGAGCAACTTTATGCGCAAGCCATGTATGAGTTGGAGCATGGCGAACGCTATTGGTTCGATCAGGAAGACGAAAAGATCATGATGGAGAACAACCGTGAATTCGAGCAAGTGCCTCCCGAAGAGCAGTTGTTTTTTCGTAATTTTCGTGCGGCTGAGGCCGAAGAAGGCGAGTGGCTTTCTCCGGCAGAGATCATGGAAGACATTCAGAAAAGCAGTTCCATTCCGATGTCCATCAAAAGAGTAAGTTCTTTCGGAAGAATACTGAAGAAGCAGGAGATTCCTTCCAAGCATACGCGGAGAGGTACAGTCTATCATGTAGTGAGGCTGGGAGAGGAGTAAGCGATGGTGACGGTAAAATTGCTGTCACCTTACTATCACCTCTTGCTGTCACCGGTTTATTGGCTTGTAATTAGATAATTACGTATCTCAATGTGACAGATGACAGCAATTTACCAAATATATTCTTCCGTGTGCTTTTGGTAAGTCGGTTCTTCTTGTATGCCTTTATTTTGGAAAAGCTGTTTGATGTAGGCTTGATCTTTAGGCATCAGGCCACGCTCTCCACGATAAAAGCGGTAGTATCCAGTTTTTCCATACTGCCGGATAAGCTGTGTTCGGATACTGACTGCATCTTCATAAGGGATTCTGTCGAGCAATCGTTTCAGTCCCCAAGCCAGATGAACTTTTACGGCTGTTTTAAATGCTTCGCATGCATTGCCATTCGTAGGGTAACGCGTAGGGTTGATGATGGTCAGGTAGAGATTATCTGTTGTAGGGTGTTGGCCGGCGATGTGTCGTAGGCAAGTAGAAGCTTGTGGGCATTGGTCGTTGAGGCAACGGGCAAAATTATAGGGGATAGATAGGCTGTCGAGTTCTTCTTTCATTTTATTGAAAATAGGGTGGTTGTGAGATGTTTATTTAATGCTTAGCGGTGATTAGTTGTAATAAAGTTTTCTTGTCTTGCTTGAGGTCGTTAATTTCTTTTTTAAGCCATTCAATCTCTGAGTTCTTTGAGGCAATTAATTCATTGACAACATCTTTTGGATAATAATTGCTGGATATATATCTTTCGTGATCGCCTACAAATTCTCTTTTTTTAGGCTATCAAGAATCTCTTTTTGTCTGTCTAACAGCTTTTCAAACAGCTCAAAAGCCTGTTCAGCAGGAAAATTGTTAAAAGTTTGGTTGGTACATGTATTACTAACTGCATTTTTAACGCCACAATTTTCATAAAAGTTATTTGTGTTGCATAAGATCACTTGTTCGTTATATTCTTTTAATCCATCAATAGTGACTCCTAGTGCAGTAGCAATTTTTTCCAACCGTTCGTCTTCAATGTTTTCGCTTTGTTCCATTTTCGAAACAGCTTGCTTTGTTATACCTAGCAGTTCACCGAGCTCTGCTTGGCTCAGGCCACGTAGTTTACGCACTCGTTCTATTTTTCTTCCAAGGTGATTGGCTTTGATAGTGTTATTTATTTCCATTTTATTGAATATCAGTTTTATGGTCTGTTTGTTAGAGGCTATTTTTTGATTTTTTTAAGAGCTCAATCTTTTCTTGTTCACTTTTCAATAAACGTTCATACAGTTCAATAATTTTTTCAACCGGATTAATTTGTTGGACAATGGTTGTTCCGTCAGAAATAGTTGCATCTTTATAATTATAGCTATTGATATTATAAATCGCTTTTTCTGCATCAAAGTCTTTTATAACCTCAGTAGAGACCCCTAATACTTCAGCGATCTTTGTTAAAAGTCCTTCTTCTATTTCATCTTGTTTCTCTATTTTTGAAATAGCTTGTTGATTAAGACCAAGATCTGCTGCTAAAGCTTCTTGCTTCATTCCCAAATATACACGGATTCTTTGCAGATTATGCCCTACGTGCCTCTGACTCTGCCTTCCTTTTATTTCGACATCCATATGCTTGTTTCTTTTAGTAAATACGTATAGGCAAAGATAATAAGAAACAATTTAATACAAATTAAAGTTAGCTTTATTTTTCGATGTGTGGTTTATTGGATTATTACTTTGCAGTTTGTAGGATAAGCCCTTCAGTAGATCCTTTGGATGCAATCCTGATAGAGGATATTGCTGATCTTCCTAATAGAACTTTAGCTTACAAACTCATGGATTTTCTAGTTGTTATTTAGACCAAAAGCTAAAGTTCCGAGCTTTTTCTTGTAGCATGTTTCAATATTTATAGCTTCATAGCTACTGATTGTAATGGATAATGTCTCAAGTATAGACCAAGAAAAATTATTAGGGTAGTTGTTGTCTTGATCATATAATTTTTTCAGGGTAACATTGTTCCCGTGTCCTCCTGTTTGCGCATATTCTTTCCATCTATCCCAAATTCCTTCTTTCCCATATGTTGAGCCTATATAATTCTTCCCGGTCTTTCTATCTGTTATTATATATACACAATTTACTGCGGAAAGCATTTTCTTCCATTCAGGATATTCTTTTTCCAATATTATATTTTTTAGCTGATTGAGGGTTAGAATTATTTTTTCATATCCTGGGAAAATATGATCAAATCCTGCAGTGATCTCAATAATATCTTTGTCATTTTTATCGTTAAGCCATTGATGCCAAGATATGGCTGAAGGTCCCCAGTCTATAATGATACGTTCTTTTAGTTCATCGAAGCCTTCAACTTCAGTCATTTTATAGCAAAATTTGTCTGTGTTACGTTCGTTATCGGGACCTTCAATTTTGTAAATGCCGATAAAGCGCGCAATAGTGCCATTTTCTCCAATAAAAGAAATAATGTAATCCACATTCTTGAACACATCTCTATGTTGTTCACTTTGATATGCAATGAATTTATCTTTATCATTTCTGTACCAATCGTACGGATTCCCTTCTATTTCTACCCCATTTACAAGTTGTTTCTGACGTGCGTCCTTATGTCGTACTAACTTGATTCTTTTATTTGTATCTAACCCTCTAAGTTTTAATAGTTCTCCAATTTTGATGATTCCCATGGCTATTTAGTATTAAGATTATAAATTCAAATTGTGTAATCTTGTTGAAACCGATTAAAGTACAAATATATAAAAGAAGAGTGAATAGCGGGAAAAAGAGAATAGCTTTTTCCCGCTACATTAATTATTTTAATCCTTTAAACATCCTGTCTATACATTTTTTCTTTTGTTCCATATTTGGGTGAACATATAGATCAAGTGTTGTGCTGATATTAGAATGTCCTAAAATGACACTTACTGTTTTGTAGTCACAATTACTTTCTATGCAACGTGTTGCAAAACTATGCCTAAGGCCATGAAACTTAAGTTCCGGGATCTTTAAATCTTTC
Source organism: Bacteroidota bacterium (assembly GCA_023426145.1). Classification (GTDB taxonomy): domain Bacteria; phylum Bacteroidota; class Bacteroidia; order Bacteroidales; family Bacteroidaceae; genus Bacteroides. The sequence continues at coordinate 69,537 of JAFABG010000037.1, forward strand.
ATTAGTCTTTTGTAATAATTGCGATATGTTCTAGGTTCTGAGGGCTTTTCTTCATTTGTAAGAATATAATAATTACCGTTCACTATTTTTTTTAATGGCCTTAAAATTCTGATTAATTCTTTTGTAATTGGGATCTCGCGAATGGAGTTTTTTGTTTTTGGAGTATTGATAATAAGTTCTGTATGTCTTTTATCTCCGTCGATGATATAGATACGTTCAATTGTTCTTTTAATAGAAATTATACCTAATTCAATGTTTATATCATCCCAAGTTAAGGCACATACTTCTCCTATTCGTAGTCCTGTGCTTAGGCAAATATAAATTCCTAAATTCTTGAATGTGAAATGTTCTTGGATAAAACTCATGATTTTTTTTTGATGTGTGATACTAAGAACCTCTAAATGTTGTTTCTCATTTTCTGTTGGAAATCTGATTTCCCATTCTTTGTAATCTAAGAATCCATGTTTTACTCCGAATTTTAATATCATTTTTAATACAATCAAAATGTCTTTAATTGATTTTTGGCTTAGTCCGTTATTAATCTTCTGAAGAGCGAATTCTTGTACTTTATCTTCTTCTAATTCATACATTTCTCCAAATGTTGGATAAATGTGATTTTCAAGAATTAGTACGTACGCTGCAAATGTAGATTGTTTCACATATTGCTTTTTGTCCTCTTTCCAAAGTTTAGAAATTTCTTTGATAGTTTTCTTTTGATTCATTCTTTTTTATTTATTAACATTAGTGTCCCGTTAAAATCGGGACGAATTAATAATTAATCAAACCATCCCGGAAAAAAGGGATTAAGTTGCTCTTTGACTTCATTGAAATTAGTCTTATTGAACAGATCTTGTAAAGGTGTTTTA
>JAFABG010000042.1 GCA_023426145.1 Bacteroidota bacterium
GTAAAACAAGTTCTATCCACATAAAAGATAACAAAATGGAAAACAGAAGTTTAGTAACCATTGCCGAACATTCTAAAGAAAAAATCCTCTACATGCTCGAAATGGCGAAGCAGTTTGAAATGAACCCTAACCGCCGGTTATTACAAGGAAAAGTTGTGGCAACCCTATTCTTTGAGCCCTCTACTCGCACCCGATTAAGCTTTGAAACTGCAGCTAATAGACTCGGGGCCCGCGTCATCGGATTTACTGATCCGAAAGCAACTAGTTCTTCGAAAGGAGAAACGTTAAAAGATACAGTGATGATGGTTAGTAGTTACGCTGACATAATTGTAATGAGACACTATCTTGAAGGAGCTGCAAGATATGCTAGTGAAGTCGCTCCTAAGCCAATCGTTAATGCTGGAGATGGTGCCAATCAACATCCCTCACAAACCATGCTTGACCTCTACTCCATTTATAAGACTCAAGGTACATTAGAAAATCTAAATATATACCTTGTAGGGGATTTGAAGTACGGACGCACAGTTCATTCACTTTTAATGGCAATGCGTCATTTTAATCCAACCTTTCACTTCATTGCTCCCGAAGAATTAAAAATGCCGGAAGAGTACAAACTTTATTGCAAGAACAATCAAATTAAATATATCGAGCACACAGAATTCACAGAAGACATCATTGCCGACGCAGATATTCTATATATGACTCGTGTACAACGTGAAAGATTTACGGATCTTATGGAGTATGAACGGGTTAAGAACGTATATATTTTGCGAAACAAGATGCTCGAAAACACTCGTCCAAATCTTCGTATTCTCCACCCGCTACCTCGTGTTAACGAAATAGCATATGACGTGGACGACAATCCTAAAGCATATTATTTCCAGCAAGCGCAAAACGGACTTTACGCCCGTGAAGCAATTCTTTGCGACGTATTAGGTATCACATTAGAAGATGTTAAAAACGATATTTTGTTATGAGCGAAAATAAACAAGAACTCCAAGTAGCGGCGCTTCAAAACGGAACCGTAATAGATCATATCCCTTCAGAAAAGCTTTTCACCGTAGTTCAACTTTTAGGTGTTGAACAAATGGCAACAAACATCACTATAGGTTTCAACCTTGACAGCAAAAAACTAGGAAAAAAAGGCATTATTAAAATTGCTGATAAGTTCTTTTGCGACGAAGAGATCAATCGAATTTCGGTAGTAGCTCCACATGTTAAACTTAATATAATCCGCAATTATGAAGTTGTGGAAAAGAAAGAAGTTAAAATGCCAGACGAACTTCTTGGTATCGTAAAATGTGCTAATCCCAAATGCATCACTAATAATGAGCCGATGGCTACACGATTCCATGTCATTGACAAGGATAACTGTATTGTTAAATGTCATTATTGCGAGAAAGAGCAAAAACGCGAAGAGATAACGATCTTATAGGAATAGAGTGACACCAATAGAGCCATGGAACATAAATGCGAAACCTGTTCATTACGTAGTAAATACGAAAAGGCACCAAAGTCATTAATTGGTCGTTTATGGCGTTGGCACACTCAATTTTGTCCTGGATGGAAAGCATATCTCAGCTCTTTAGAAAGAGAAGAACAAACAAGAATCAAGAAACAATATAATTTAAAAAAGTTTTAAAGAAAACAGTGAATTAAAAGCATGAAACAAGACTGGAAACCAGGAACAATGATCTATCCTCTACCTGCTGTTTTAGTAAGTTGTGGTGGAAACGAAACTGAGTATAATATAATCACTGTAGCATGGACGGGAACAATTTGTACAAACCCGCCCATGTGCTATATATCCATCAGACCAGAACGCTATTCTTATGACATTATCAAAAAGAATATGGAATTTGTCATTAATTTGACTACGAAAGATATGGCATATCCAACTGACTGGTGCGGTGTCCGTTCTGGACGAAATTATCACAAATTTAAAGAAATGAATCTCACTCCAGGTGCATGTAGCATAGTCAAGGCACCTCTTATCGAAGAATCACCTCTTTGCATTGAGTGCAGAGTGAAAGAAATTGTATCACTCGGATCGCACGATATGTTTATAGCCGACGTTGTCAATGTTCGTGCCGATGATAGACATTTAAATCAAACGAGTGGAAAATTGGAATTGGCAGAAGCAAATCCCTTAGTATATGTCCACGGTGGATATTATGAGCTGGGAGAAAAAGTCGGTAAATTTGGCTGGAGTGTGGAAAAGAAAAAATAAAATATATTCCGCCATGAACCTATTGTATAAAATCCTCCTGTTCAGCTTAGCCTTACTCACTGTTAGCAATTTTGCTTCTGGAAAAATTAAAAATGGAAGCAATAATATCGAAAACATTAACAATAAAAAAGTAAACTTTGGATTTAAAGCCGGGTTTACTTCATCGATGTTTTTAGTGTCTGAACTTAAGATAAAAGATGTCACTATTGACGAGGTTCAAAACAACTATAGAATAGGTTACTTTGGAGCTATTTTCGTACGCTTCAACTTGAATAGGCATTTCATTCAACCGGAGGTTTCATTCAATGTAAGTAAAGGAGAAATCATGTTTGACAAACTAGGTTCTCAGCATCCTGCTATTGAGCCTGATTATGCTTCTGTAGAATCAATTCTTCACAGCATTGATTTCCCTATATTGTATGGATACAATATAGTAAAGAAAGGACCTTATGGAATGTCAGTTTTCGGTGGGCCAAAGCTTCGCTATTTATGGGGTAAGAAAAATGAAATTACGTTCACAAATTTCGACCAGAAAGGCATTAACGAAAAGCTATATCCATTCAATGTTAGCATCATTGTGGGTGTTGGAATTAATATCTCCAGCATCTACTTCGATTTTCGATATGAACAGGGCATAGGCAATATTTCTAAATCAATAGTTTACGATAACATAAATTCTGACGGCAGTACTGGAATTAGTAATATCATTTTTCGCCGTCGCGATAGCGCCCTGAACTTTTCTTTTGGGTTCATATTCTAAATTATCACTCTCACCAAGATTTTTCTTATAGTTCATTCATTCTTTATTTATTTTCACTAACTTTGTGCGCTTAAAATAGGTATCTCGAATTAAAACATTAATCTTACTTATAAAAAGAATGAAAAGAGACGACTTAATTTTCGACATCATCGAAAAAGAGCACCAACGTCAGCTAAAAGGTATTGAGCTGATTGCATCTGAGAACTTTGTAAGTGATCAGGTTATGCAGGCAATGGGTTCTTGCCTGACTAATAAATATGCTGAAGGCTATCCAGGCAAGCGTTACTACGGAGGCTGTGAAGTAGTCGACCAAAGTGAACAAATCGCTATCGACCGATTAAAAGAAATCTTCGGAGCTGAGTGGGCAAATGTTCAGCCACACTCTGGTGCCCAAGCAAATGCTGCTGTTTTCCTTGCAGTATTAAACCCTGGAGATAAATTTATGGGATTAAATCTTGCTCATGGTGGGCATCTATCTCATGGCTCATTAGTAAATACTTCAGGTATCATCTACACACCTTGCGAATACAATTTAAATCAAGAAACAGGACGTGTAGACTATGATCAAATGGAAGAAGTAGCTCTTCGCGAAAAGCCCAAAATGATTATAGGCGGTGGTTCTGCTTATTCACGTGAATGGGATTATAAACGTATGCGCGAAATCGCAGATAAGGTTGGTGCTATATTAATGATTGATATGGCTCATCCTGCAGGATTAATAGCTGCTGGATTATTGGATAATCCTGTTAAATATGCACACATCGTCACTTCTACTACACATAAAACACTCCGTGGCCCACGTGGCGGCGTAATTTTAATGGGAAAAGATTTCCCTAATCCTTGGGGAAAGAAAACGCCTAAAGGTGAGACCAAAATGATGTCTCAACTTTTAGATTCAGCAGTATTCCCAGGTGTACAGGGTGGCCCATTAGAGCACGTTATTGCTGCTAAAGCAGTTTCTTTCGGCGAGATCTTACAACCAGAATACAAAGAATATGCAAAACAAGTACAAATAAATGCAACTGTTTTGGCACAAGCTTTGGTAGATCGTGGTTTTACTATTGTATCTGGAGGAACTGACAATCACTCTATGCTAGTTGACTTACGTAGCAAATTCCCTAATTTGACTGGTAAAGTGGCTGAAAAAGCATTAGTATCAGCAGATATTACAGTAAATAAAAATATGGTTCCTTTTGATAGCCGATCAGCTTTCCAAACTTCTGGTATACGTCTAGGAACTCCTGCGATCACAACTCGTGGTGCAAAAGAAGATTTAATGGTTGAAATCGCAGAAATGATTGAAACCGTTTTATCAAATGTAGAAAATGAAGAGGTTATTGCACAAGTTCGTACTCGTGTGAACGAGACTATGAAAGCTTATCCTCTCTTTGCATATTAAAACTAAGACAAATCATCGGATGTCAATAATGTGAATTAGGGGCATTTTTCTTTTGTATTTTTAAAGTTTAGGCATAGCCTGTTTCCCTTCCATAGGAAAACAGGCTATCATTTTTTATAAATAAAAATAAAGCTACACTTTCAATGTAGCTTTATAAATATTCAAGAAATAATATATCAACTCAAACCTTCAATCTCACCATCAACAATATCTATGTGTAAAGCCTGAGGATCTCTAGGCAGTCCCGGCATACGAAGAATTTCTCCTGCAATAGCTACAATCATTTCGGCTCCATTATTGATAACAATATCTTTAATATGAAACTCAAAATTATTCACAGCCCCATAAATCTTGGGATCAGCAGAAAATGAGTATTGTGTTTTAGCGATGCAAATAGGATAATGGGTTATACCCATTTTTTCAATTAACTTTATACGGTTACGTGCTATGCTACTGTAAGTTATAACACTTGCCCCATATATGTTTGTTGCGACTTTCTCTATTTTCTGTTGTACTGTATCTTCTTCCTTATAGGTATAGCGTAAAGGTTCAGATGCTTTATTTTCGATGGTATCAACTACTAAACGAGCCATATCTACTGCCCCATCGCCTCCTTCACTAAAGGCATTATTTATAGCATATCCCACGCCCAACTGCTCACAGTGTTCACGAAGCATTTCCATTTCTTCTTCTGTGTCTGAAGCAAATCTATTAAAAGCAACGATTATTGTTTGCCCAAAAGAACGAAGGTTTCTAATATGTTTATCCAAGTTACGTAATCCTTCTTGGAGTCCCTCCATATTGGGCTCTTTTATACGATCAAGACTTACCCCACCATGCATTTTTAATCCTTGTGCAGTAGCAACAATCACAGTCAGTTTGGGTTGAAGACCACTCTTTCGGCACTTAATATTATAGAACTTTTCAGCCCCAAGATCTGCACCAAAACCAGCCTCTGTAATCACATAATCACCAAAAGTCATAGCCATTTTGGTAGCCAAAAGAGAATTACATCCATGAGCAATGTTTGCAAATGGTCCACCATGAACGAAAGCTGCTGTTCCCTCAGTAGTTTGTACTAAGTTGGGGTGAATAGCATCTTTTAGCAAAACAGTAATTGCACCAGCTACTCCCAAATCTTTCACCGTAAACGGTTGATCATCGTATGTGAATCCAAGAAGAATATTTTCGATGCGTCTACGTAAATCATTTATATCTTTGGAAAGACAAAGAATCGCCATAATCTCCGATGCCGGAGTTATATCAAATCCTGATTCCTGAGTAATACCGTTCGATTTTGGACCGAGCCCTACAACAATACTTCGCAAAGAACGATCGTTAACATCAAGCACCCTACGCCAAAGGATCTCTTTTAATCCAAATCCTTTAGACTGATTCTGATAAAGATAGTTATCAAGTAATGCAGAAATCATGTTATGTGCAGAAGTGATAGCATGGAAATCACCAGTAAAATGAAGATTGATTTTCTCCATAGGAAGAACCTGAGCATATCCTCCACCTGCTGCTCCTCCCTTCATTCCAAAACAAGGGCCAAGAGAAGGTTCACGCAAAGCTACAATTGCCTTTTTGCCTATTTTATTCAATCCTAGGGCTAGACCAATGGATACTGTTGTTTTACCAATTCCAGCTTTTGTTGCTGTAATTGCAGTAACTAAAATAAGATTACTATTTTTTACTTTCTCCTCATCGATCAACTGTTCGGGAATTTTCGCAATGTAACGACCATAATTCTCGACTTCATCACGAGGGATTCCAATACCTTCGGCAACTTGCTTAATCTTCTTCAACTCGACGCTGCGAGCTATTTCTATGTCTGACTTCATACAGAATATGATTAGGTTTATTTGAAGCAACAAAAGTATAACAAAAAAGCGAAAATGAGAAATTTAAAACTCACATGATATCAGAACGGTATCACACAAACACATCATATCTGTCATAAGCCATACTATAGTAACAGTTTTAAAGAAAAAAGGAACAATAAAGAATAAAATAACAGTTTTAACATTTAGCTTGCTCCTCAAAAGCGATAAAACATAGATAGCTATATATTAAATAAAAATTGAGATAAATGGTTTATTTAAAGCGAGAAGTATCGACCTCTGTTCTTTTCTTCTCTTTATATCCACCAAATTTATAGGTAAATGATACTCCGAAGGCCCGAGTCGTTTTTATATAGTGGTTATCAACATTCTGTTGTCCAAAATGTACTCTCGTAGAAATGGTAGAGGTGTTGAATAGATCATCGCACATTAAGGTCACTTGTGCTTTCCCTTTTGCAAAAGTATAACGCAGAGCAGCATTTAAATACCCAGAACTTGGAAGGTCAAAAATCCCTTGAATGGCTTTATTCTGATAAAATCCACTAAGCATGAATTTAATATCAGGCTTTGTAGAGAGAGAAAATGTATTATTCATTGTCAACACAAATGTGTATAGTTTCCGATCGAACGGAATATCCCAGAAATCACTATCTTTTTGACGATAACGAAGGCCTACAGCTGTAAAGCGAGAATCCAGCCATTTCTTCACTTTAAAAGGAAATACCATCATAAAGCCTGTTTGCTCAGAGAAATCAAAGTTGAAGAATTTGTAAATCTCGACCAAACGCTCAGGAGACTGGTACAATGTTTGCAATTCTTTATTCTTAGTGCGGCTATAAAAAGCTGTCAATACATATTTACTTTTCAATATATAACTAAGATTAACCTCATAGTTTGTTTCAGGCTTTAAGTAAGGATTGCCATGAATCTCAGAATAAGCCCCCATGTATGAGATTGCGTTCTGCATGCTCCAATATTCTGGATATTCTTTATCGCTACTCAAAGAAAATTGCACCACATGCCCTGGCGCAGGCAAATAGCTCAGATTTGCTACTGGATAAAAACTCCATTCATCCCAAATATCTGTGTGATATTGTTCGGCAGCTAAAGAGATATCAGCAGAAACCTTATCACCAAAATTCTTGCTGAGACCAGCGTAAATATTCAATGTTTGCTCTCGATGACGAGATACCATATTGTTATCTGGTAACAAATCATTAGTTTCTGAATTGAAATACCTCTGATAACTATTATCCAATGCTGTCATATAAATAGCACCATAATTAATCCCCCACCCTTTACCAAGTGTCTGTTCTTCTCCAGCATAAAAGCGCCATTGATTAATTCGTTGGCTATCTTTACTTAGGAAGTCTAATGTTTCTTCCCCCAATGTACTGTGCAATAATTGACTCCCAGGAGAGTGGTAAAAAGTAAATTCAGCTCCCATTTTCAATCCAATAGGCATTTGATAATCGAGCTTTAAATTATGCAACTGACTTTCCGAATGTGAAACTGTTAAGGAATTCTGCACACCAGTGACGATAGCGTAAGGCTTATTATTGGTGAAAGCTGTTGTATAAACCAAACTCAACAAATGTTTATCCGAAAATGCATAATCCATGCCAAGACGTATATGATGAGAATTATTTCGGGAAGTAGTGACATCATACATATTCATTGGATGCACAGAACCATCAGCAAGTGTATGGATTGCTTCCTTGTCCGTTTCTCTTCGGTCGCGATCATAAGAATAAGAATAAAGAAGATCGGTTGAGAATTTATTTTTGGAGTACATTAAACTCGCACGCTCCGTTGAAGACTCATAATGATATTGTTTATAAGCAGTATAAAGTTCACCTTGCAGACAAGATTCTTTTCCTGAACCAGAAGTAAGTATTAAATTGATCATAGCGCCCCTTACTTGATAACGTGCCGGTGCAGAGTACATCACTTCTGCCTTTTTTATTCGACTTATAGGCATTGACTTCAATAGATCGGCTAGTTGTCCAACTGAAAAAGTAGTCACCTTGCCATTTATAACAATCGTCACGGGCTGTCCTCCTAAGGTTAAACCATCATTCATAGCAATAACACCTGGTAGATTTTTCACTGCATCAAAAGCATTATCAACCTGAAGATTACCCACCAATCGAGGAACATCATATACCAATTTACCGTGATCAGCTTTTACAAGTGGGCGTTCTCCGGTAATCATTACTTCAGGAAGCTCTTGATAAAGGCTATCAATATAACCCACATTTTTAACACTATCGCCTAATTCAGCCTTTGAAGCCTCTTGTTGGGCCGATGCATTCATCCAATGCCAAAGTAGTAAAAATAGTAAAAAGTAAAGTCTTTTCATATCGAATATTTTTTTTATATGCTGCAAAATACGGGAGAATAAGTCAGAATATGAGTTATCTTATGCTTATCTAGTGTTATTTAGTCTTATCAAAAAGAAGAAAAAGTATAGTTTCATATTATCTTTGTCAATATGAAATTGCCTCTAAAAAATATTATCATTCTTGTAGTATGCTCGCTATCGGGAATATTTGCCTACCAAGCATACTGGTTAACTGGCCTCTACCATACCATGGAGCAAGAAATGGATGCCAGCATCAAGGATGCTATGCGTATGAGTGACTTTAACGAAATTGTACTTCGCGTCAATCAACTAAAAGAAGACAACACAAAACATGGCTCGGTAAGTGTCTCTGCTGGCTATGGCGCTGATGGCAATACTTTAGTCGCTAAACAAAGCATATCCTACACAGATAGCACAACAAAAGCAAACTTTCATTCTCAAACTGAAACTACGGTAGACACCTTGTCCACGGATGGTCAAGATGAAGAATCGGATCCTGTTGCCACCAGCAAAAGTGGGCTTGATGTGTTATTAAAGAAGAAAGACTCCCTCAAAGAGTTATTTTATAGCATTCAACAAGGCATACACTCAGGGGTTGACACCTATATCGACATTAATTTGCAAAGATACGATAGCCTTCTTACCGCTACTTTGAAAACACATCATATCGATGTGCCGCACAAAACCCTATTAATATATACCGCGAGCAATAATGCCTATATTGATACACTAGGAACAGCTGGAGACAGTACATACGTGCCTAGCAGGAAAGCTATACACTACGACTATGAATTCAATCGGTCTCATAACCAAAGCTATCAACTCACTTCAGAACCTATCGCCCCATTAGTCTGGAAAAAAATGAGTGGAATACTCGTTACTTCATTCGTAGTCTTCCTCGTTTTAGGATTTTCTTTCTGGTTTCTGATTCAAACACTCTTAAAACAAAGAACATTGGATGAAATGAAAAGCGACTTCACCAATAATATCACCCATGAGCTGAAGACTCCTATTGCCGTAGCTTATGCAGCAAACGATGCATTATTAAACTTCAACCAGGCTGAAGAAAAAACAAAACGTGAACAATACTTGAGAATTAGCCAAGAACAATTACAACGTTTGAGTGGTCTAGTAGAACAGATACTTTCGATGAGTATGGAAAGTCGTAAGACCTTTAAACTACACCCCGAAGAAATAAATATCCATGAGTTGATTTCTTCTTTGATCAAACAGCATGAACTAAAATCCAACATTCCTCTGAACGTAAAACTCAATATTGAACCGGAATCATTTACTGTCGTAGCAGATCGTATTCATTTCAATAATATCATTAGCAACTTGATAGATAATGCAGTAAAATATTCGGAAAATGAAGCCTATATTACTATTGATTGCAAAAAAAAGGAGAGCAATACAACGATAAGTATTTCAGATAAAGGCATGGGAATCTCATCAGATAAACAAAAGCATATATTTGACAAGTTTTATCGAGTTCCTACAGGCAATCTTCATAACGTAAAGGGGTATGGCTTGGGGCTATTCTACGTGAAAACCATGATAGAAAAACATGGCGGAACTATAACGGTAAAGAGCGAACCCAACATAGGTAGCACATTTACTATAACATTATAATGAGTAGACACATGAACAAAAATAACATAAGTATACTATTAGTAGAAGATGAATTAACCCTTGGGATGATTATAAGCGATACCCTAGCCGAGAATGGATTCACTATGCACACAGCATCAAACGGTGAAGAAGGATTGCGTCTATTCTTTGAACTTCGTCCCGACGTCTTAGTAGCCGATGTGATGATGCCTAAAATGGACGGTTTCGAAATGGCCCGAAGAATCAGACAATCGGACAAACATACTCCGATTTTGTTTCTGACAGCACGCTCTGCAATTAACGATGTAGTGGAAGGTTTTGAACTCGGTGGCAATGATTATTTAAAGAAGCCTTTTGGAATGCAAGAACTCATAATACGAATCAAAGCTTTGCTCGGAAAAGCCTCTCATTTCAGTGAAGAGGTCAATCTGACTCATTATGAAATCGGCCATTATTTATTCCACCCCATCGAACAAACCTTACTGTATGCAGGAATAAAGCAAGAACTCTCCCATCGGGAATCTGAAATATTAAAACGGTTATGTGATAATCGTAATCAAATTGTAAAAACTCAAGATGTCTTACTTGATTTATGGGGAGATGATAGTTTCTTTAATTCGAGAAGTTTACATGTTTTTATCACAAAATTAAGACATAAGCTATCACAAGATAAGCAAATACGAATAGTGAATATTAGAGGCATTGGTTATAAATTAATTGTCTCATAATCAGTAAACACAAACAAAAAAGTTAAATTATACATTATTAAATCATTCCCCCAAAATAATGTCAGCATCCCTCTAGCATAGTGTCATGATCATCACAATATAGTATCAGTATATCTAGGGGATAATGAAACTATACTTGCACATTCATTTTTTACAAAAATAACAGAACAAAACAAGTTATAAGATTAAAGTTTCTTATCTTTGTGAACCATCAACCTTTACGACAATGAGAAAACTAATTCTATTTCTTTCACTTATTTTATCGATAAGTTTTGCGTCAGCACAATCTGAAGTTCCTTCGGATAGTATTAAGCATACTACACCTAGTAAGATGAAAGATTTTGGTGGCTTCCTACTTGATATGGGATTAATGAGTGTTTCCACACCTAAACTTCCCAAATATGATCTAGCTCCATCAAACATTAGCAAAGATTATAATCAACTATTTAGCCTCAATACCAATTCGATTTATACACAGGGGGTTACTAATCTTTTCTCAGGATCTTCCTTTTCGGGTTTGGGATATAGCTATGATTTGGGAATGTCCTATTCACCTCAGATTATGCAAATGAGTACCTTCAAATTAAAAAATGGATGGAGGATCAGCACGTACGGTGATTATAATAAAGAGGGATGGAGAGTTCCCAATCAAAGCGCTTTGCCTTGGGAAAAAAATAATTTCCGTGGAGCGTTTGAATTAAAATCAGGTAATGGGAACTTTGGCATCCGTATCGAAGTTCAACAAGGGCGAAATAGTTTGTACTAATCCTTTTTTATGACCTACTTCCAAAAGCCTTATCTGCTGCAGATATAGCATCTACAATACGGTCACACCATGAATCAAATTCATTATCAGGAGCTTGTGTCTCTGGGTGCGAAAGCATATAAGCTACTGCTTGCCTTAAGCCTGTAGCCATTGAAACTGTACAATTGAAATCAGGAACAAGCCGTTTAATTTTCGAATTATCAAAAACAACGGAAGCCGATTTATCACCCAACAATTCCCCTCTAAAATCATAATTTTCAGCATGTTTAGCTAGGAAATCAGAAGCTACGTGCAAAGCATTCAGTGGTTTTCCTAATTCATCAGCAATAAGTTGATAAATTTGATTCCACGTCATACTTTCATCTGATGTAATATGATAGGAATTTCCAATCGCATGGGGATTTGCCATCAAGCCGACAAAGCCTTTTGCAAAATCTTTAGAATGAGTCAACGTCCATAATGAGCTCCCATCCCCAGGAATAATCACAGGTTTCCCGCTGAGTATTCTTTGAAGAATTTGCCAATTCCCATTATTACCATGGAGACTTACTGGAACTTTAGTCCCATTATATGTATGGCTAGGACGAACAATAGTAACAGGAAAGCCTGCTGTTCGATAGGAAGCCATCAGTGCCTCTTCGGCTTCAATTTTATGCTGCGAATATTCCCAATAATGATTATACAAAGGAGTACTTTCGGTTATTCGATAATCATTGAGCGGCTTCTGGTATGCTGAGGCGCTACTAATAAAAATATATTGTTTCGTTTTATCCCGAAATAAACGAATATCACGATTCACTTCTTCAGCAGAATATGCTATAAACTGAGCAACAACATCGTATGTTTCATTTGCAATTACCTTTCTTACAGTTTGTTCGTCGTGTATATCAGCTATAATACTACGCATACTAGCTAGCTGCTTTCTCGAACCTCGATTGAGCAATGTAATTTCCCATCCTTTTTGTTGGGCCAACTCTACTACATCAGTACTAATAGTACCAGTACCTCCAATGAATAAAACTTTCATATACTAGTTATTTAATGATTAACGGCAAAGATATCAAATCTTCTACAGTTTCTTAATAAAAACAAAACAATTAGCGCTTTATACTAATCAATGTTATAAAACATATTTTTCTTCACTCTTTGTTTGCCCAACACATAAGAAATGCATATGTTTGCATTGTGTTTTTCATAGTATTAGATTTAAGGTTAACAAAGGTTGGAGCAAGGCGTTGCTCCTTTTTTTTATGTCCATTAGTGAATAGTAGATAGTTGTTTGTAATTCTCAGTTAAATAATCTATTGATAATAAGATATTTAACCTTTTCAAGTCTATCATTCAAATATAATTCGATTCTTATATTGCATATTTATTTTGAAAATATGCAATATCTTCTTATCTTTGCAGCAATAATTAAAAACATCAGAATGAATCAATTTATTCAATTATATAATGCAGTTATAATTCATACAGAATTTTTCATATTCTGTATGTTATATTATGCGCATGTACATTGGTTCAGTGGATTTATCTAATTCTCCCCTCTTTTTCTTATTCTAACATCTGTAGAGCAATACTTACAGAAAGGTTTATAATTTAACTTCAATGAGATAGTCATCTTCTTGAGAAGTGTCGTGTATTGTCTTTATTCAAAATAATGACCCAACTAAAAAATCATCACAATATGTTTTCGGTCCTATCTATTATGTTTTTGGGAGTCTGCATTGGTTACGGATTACGTAACTGGTCTATTTTACAAAAAACAGATAAAACAATTTCTATAACTATCTTCTTATTGCTATTTATTCTTGGCATATCAATCGGATCAAATAGTCTAATTATAAACAACTTAGGGAAATTTGGATGGCAAGCAATTATCCTTTCTGTATCAGGCGTATTAGGCAGTTTAATTGCAGCTCGACTAGTATTAAAAGTCTTTTTTAAAAGGGAAAGCAAATTATGAAAGGCAATATCACCGTTATCCTTTTTTTTGGCGTAGGTTGTCTTATTGGAATATATAATAAATTCCAATTCGACACGCATACTGTCTCCATGTACATACTCTACGCATTAATGCTTCAGGTAGGAATCAGCATTGGCTCAAACAAAAACTTGAAAGTCATTATTTCAAATTTGCATCCGAAAATGTTATTAATACCATTAGCCACCATAAGCGGTACATTATTATTTTCGGCATTAGCGAGCATTTTGCTTAGTCAATGGAGTGTGTTCGATTGCATGGCAGTGGGAAGTGGATTCGCCTATTATTCCCTTTCGTCCATTTTAATCACCCAATTTAAAGAACCAACCATGGGACTACAGTTAGCTACAGAGCTTGGAACAATTGCTTTATTAAGCAACATTTTCCGAGAAATGATGGCTATCCTAGGAATACCACTCATTAATAAATATTTCGGTAAACTTGCACCAATATCGGCTGCAGGAGTAAATTCTATGGATGTATTGCTTCCCTCTATTAGTCGATATTTAGGAAAAGAGATGATTCCTATTGCCATATTACACGGTGTGCTCATTGATATCAGCGTACCTATCTTTGTCTCCTTTTTCTGCAATCTATAGTCAATAATAACACAAAATCCCCTATCTTATTCGCTCTTTCACTCGTCAGAGTAAATTCAAGGTAAGATAAGGGGACATTTTTAATCTATTAGTACCCCGATGCTGCCAGCACACAACGCAAATCAGCATAAGAGACATCATCTCCTAAAACAGCTTTAATAGGAGCAAGACCCATAAATTCATGCGTTTCTAAATAATTCCGTATCTTCATTATTTTTTCCTTTGCTACTAGTTGTTCTATTTTAATCTTATCCTCACGGAGATAGTGTTCTAAATGATTTGCGATTGTTCCAGTAACTAAATCACGAGCTTTAGCTATATCCTCAATACTCATTCCTTCACAAAACATCTCATAACTTATTAACTTTGTATCTTTCTTCTTCTCCTTCAATTGATCTTGAGAGCTATTTGCAGGCATATCGACTTTACTTTCTCTTTTGTTTCCTATGTCCGAAAGTGTATTAAAAATATCCGGCCTTTCTAGGTTATTCTCTTTCATGTATTTACGAACTATACTCAAAATCTCAAGTCCATACTTTTCTACCCCTTTTGCCCCAAAATAGGGTATTGCTTCCAAAGCTTCTGGTGTATCTGGTAATAGATTTGTTATACCCATCAATGCCTTTTGCTGCATAATAATGTAAGAAGGCATGTTCACTTCATGCGCCTTTAAAGTTCTCCATTCCGACAAAGAGTGATAAAGTTCTGGATGCAAGATATCAGTTGGTATATCTGCCTTAACTTTGCCGGATTTCCGACGAATACGTTCCTTTGTATCTTTTCGATCATTAGAAGTTTTTGAGGAAGAACTGGATGCACTTTCTAAACTCAACATCACTTTACTTTTCTGTTTCAAATAATCTGTAACAGTAAATTTTCGAATTATCATGGCATTCAACAAAGATTCTTTAATCCATAATGCATCGTCAAGTGCTTGCAAACGCTCATTTAACTGCTTGCGTAATTCTTTATTGTCTAGAGGCATACTTGTTTTATCAAATAACGTTCGTATGGGAAGTAATGATTCACTAAAATAAGTAGCACCTGAATGGATCCTTTGTTGCAAGCCTTCATTTGCAGCGTAATCTTCATTTTCATTAATTAAACGAGTGTATTGATTACTGAAACGGCTAGATACTTCCACTATCTTTTCTTTTAAATGCAAATCCGTTGTTTTATACTCTTCAAGTAATTTAGGATAAAGCTTATAAAGTTCCTCATCCATAAACCGAAGCAAACGTTTGTAAGCTTGATCAAGGGAGTAGAAATTAAACAAATCATTTAATAAATCGAAAAAATAAGCCTTTTGCATAGCACTCAATTGCTGGCTACCAGGTTTATTTTGCTCCACTTTCTTTGAGAAATTATCAACTACACTATCGCTAATAATTGCCTCCCTACGCAAAGGGGTTTCCAAAACCAAACCTTCTAAAGTTTTGCAACGGCTCAACGCTACATAAGTCTGCCCATGTGCAAATGAATTGCGAGCATCTATGATGGCACGTTCAAACGTTAATCCTTGGCTTTTATGAATCGTAATGGCCCATGCCAGACGAATTGGATACTGTTTAAATTCACCTTCTACTTCCTCATTTATTTCCTTTGATTCTTCATTTAGCACATACTTATAATTGGACCACACTTCAGGCAACAACTGAAAAATATCACTACTATCCTTTCCACGCACCGACATTCCTTTCTCATTCACACTCACCACTTCTCCAATCATGCCATTATAATACCGTTTCTCAGTTGATGCATCATTTTTAAGAAACATGATTTGAGCCCCTTGTTTAATAGTAAGAATTTCGTCTGCTGGAAACGAATATTCAGGAAAATTTCCCGTTATCTCGGCACGAAAACTATATGCTTGGCCGGGCAACGATGCTAATTCGCAGGTATTCACCTGCTGTGCCTGATAGTTATGGGTTGTCAATCGGATATAACCATCTTCTTTCGATGGATGGAAGGAAGGCATATAGCGTCGGTTTAATTCATTTAAAACCTCATCATCTGCAATATTTTCTCGTATTTTATTCAAAAGTGAAAGAAAAAAAGTATCACTTTGACGATATACTTTCTTTAGTTCTATAGTCATATACACTGTTTTTCTCAATGCATTACTGGCAAAAAAATAGGGCGTATCGTAATAGTTCTTCAAAACCTCCCATTCATTATCCTTCACAACAGGAGCTAACTGTTGTAAATCACCAATTAATAACAACTGTACACCTCCAAAAGGCTTTTCACGATCTCGATACCGTCGCAAAGCTGCATCTACGGCGTCAAGTAAATCAGCACGTACCATGCTTATTTCATCTATAACAAGCAAATCCATACTACGGATTATGTTTCGTTTTTCTTTGCTGAAGCGATAATGAATTTGAGATGAATTGAAAGTAGTATCGGGCACAAATGGAGCAAAAGACAATTGAAAGAAAGAATGAATTGTCACCCCACCAGCATTAATTGCTGCGATTCCTGTTGGGGCCAACACCACCATACGTTTAGGAGTACTCTCCCTTAATCGTTTTAAGAATGTAGTTTTTCCAGTTCCTGCTTTTCCGGTTAGAAACAAATGTGTGCCTGTATTCTCTATGAACTGCCAAGCAAGTTGTAGTTCAGAATTATTTTCCATTTTTCTTTATTTTTTGTAAAGATACAGAATACATTTCACCTATAGAAACTGATCATAAAAAAAGATCTATTTACTTGCTATATAACCAAAGAAGAAGTCCTAGCTTTCTATCTATTGAAGAAAACCAGGACTATATCAAATTAGAGAAATTACGTAAAATTTAAAACAAATATTATCGAAAATTATAAAACAACGATATTACTTCATAGACCCACCAACTATATCCAACAACTCATTGGTAATAGCTTGTTGTCTACTCTTATTGTATTGTTTCGTCAAATCCTGAATCAAATTGTTTGCATTATCAGTCGCAACTTGCATAGCCAATGTACGAGCCGCGTGTTCAGACGCATTTGAATCAACAGCAGCAGTAAATATCTTTTGGCTCAAAACTGTTGGTATTAACTCAGAAACCAATTCTTCAGCAGCAGGTTCAACAATATAATCATTAGTCAACTCAGCAGCACCGGTAGCCTCTTCTTCGGAATCACCATCAACAACATGAGTCAAATCTATAGGCAGATAAGTTTCACGTAAAAGCACTTGTACTCCCATAGATTTAAAATGATGATAAATAATTTCAACTTGATCGATCTCTCCAGCTACATACATAGTCATAAGTTGACGAGCAAGTTCAGCAGCCTCCTGATATGAGGGTTTATCTGCTAACTCCGAAGAATTCTCCCGAGGAACGAATCCCATGCGCTTTGCTGCTTCATCCACTTTCTTTCCAACTGGAAATATCAGAATATTCTCCTGTCCCAATGAACTGAACTCGTTAGTAGTTTGCAGCAACATTTTTATAACATTTGCATTAAAAGCCCCACAAAGGGAAGTGTTGGAAGAAAAGACGACAATCGCCACACGCTTCACTTCCCTCTTTTTTATATAGGGAGACTCTATTGGAAGATCCGCACCAAGGAAGTTTGTCAATATCTTATTCAATTTCCTCTGATAAGGTAACATATTCTCAATGGCTCCTTGTGCCTTGTGTAATTTGGCAGAAGCCACCATCTTCATTGCTGAAGTGATTTTTCGGGTACTTTTTACCGAATTTATTCTGGTTTTTACTTCTTTCAGTGAAGCCATAACTTTTTAAATTAATTATTTGAATGAGGATTCTAGTACTAGTATCCTCTCTAATACCAAATGCTACAAATATTGCTTAGCAACCATAGCTGCTGTCTCTTCAATTGCATTTGTCACACTTTCATCTATAACTCCTGTTTTCAAAACATCAAGTACATCCTGCTGATGATTGAGTTGCAGAGATTCAATAAAGCTACGTTCGAATCCTTGAACATTATCCAAAGGAACATCATGAAGCAAGCCATGAGTACCACAATACAAAATAGCAATCTGTTGTTCTACAGGCATTGGACTATATTGGGGCTGAATAAGTAATTGAGCATTCTTACGTCCTTTATCGATGGTCATGGCCGTGATAGGATCCATATCACTACTAAACTTAGAGAAAGCTTCTAACTCCCGATATTGAGCCTGATCCATCTTTAATGTTCCCGCTACTTTCTTCATTGCCTTGATTTGAGCATTACCACCCACACGAGACACAGAAATACCAACATTAATAGCAGGGCGTACACCTTGATTAAAGAGGTCTGTTTCTAGGAAGATCTGTCCATCAGTAATAGAAATCACGTTCGTAGGTATGTAAGCAGAAACATCACCTGCTTGTGTCTCAATTATAGGTAAAGCTGTAAGTGATCCACCACCCTTTACAACATCCTTAAGACTTTCGGGAAGATCATTCATTTCTTTAGCTACTCCTTCTTCTTTGATAATTTTAGCAGCACGCTCTAATAAACGAGAGTGCAAATAAAATATATCACCTGGGTAAGCTTCACGTCCAGATGGACGACGAAGAATTAATGAAACCTCACGATATGCAACAGCTTGCTTCGATAAATCATCATATACCACTAAGGCATGACGACCTGTATCACGGAAATATTCCCCAATAGCGGCACCAGCAAAAGGCGCATAATATTGCAATGCTGCAGGATCACCTGCTGTAGCAGCAACTACTATAGTATAATCCATTGCTCCATTTTCACGAAGTGTATTCACAATAGATGCCACTGTGGAACCTTTCTGACCAATAGCTACATAAATACAATAAACTGGGTCACCTGCCAAATAATTATTCCGCTGGTTGATAATTGTATCTATTGCTATTGATGTTTTTCCTGTTTGGCGGTCACCAATTATCAACTCACGTTGTCCACGTCCAATTGGAATCATCGCATCAACCGCTTTTAATCCAGTTTGTAAAGGCTGATTCACAGGCTGACGATAAATAACTCCTGGCGCTTTACGCTCTAGAGGCATGTCATACAATTCGCCTCCAATTAAACCTTTCCCATCTAAAGGTTCACCTAATGGATCAATAACACGGCCTAACATGCTTTCGCCTACACGGATAGAAGCAATACGCTTAGTACGTTTAACGACGAAGCCTTCTTTTATCTTATCGGTAGGTCCTAGCAATACAGCACCTACATTATCCTCTTCAAGGTTCATTACAATGGCTTTAATACCATTGTCAAATTCCAATAATTCGTTAGCTTCAGCATTCCGCAATCCATAGATGCGCACCACTCCATCACTTACCTGAAGCACCGTACCTATTTCATCAAGCTGAACGCTAGTGTTAATACCTTCGAGTTGCTTGCGCAAGATTTCAGATACTTCGCTTACTTTTATATTTTCAGACATTATACAATTCTCCTATTCTTATCAATAAACTGTTGTTTCACTCGTTTCAACTGTGTAGCAATGCTGGCATCAAGTCGATAATCATTAATATCGAAAATAAAACCACCCTCAATTGAGGGATCTATTACAGTTTCGAGTTCCATTTTGGCATGCAGAATATGCGCCGCAGAAGAACGAATACGACCTTCAGTCTCTTTATCTACCGGAACAGCTGTAATCAATTTACCAACTCCAATATGTTTGAGCTTTCTATAAAGATCAAGATACATCAAAGCAATAAACTGCAGATAACCTTCACGTCTGTTTCTCAACACCAAGGTAATAAAACGGACAAACTCTCTAGTTGATTTTCCGTTACCATCGGCTGCTGTACAGACCAATGCCAATTTCTCTTTGATAGAAATCACAGGATTATCAAGTGCTTCACGCAATCCAGGTTGAGAAACAAAGCAGTAAGATAGAGCCACAAATTCCTCATAGAGTTTGTCCTCTATGCCTTTCAACTGTGCATACTCAATCATTGCCTTGGCATATCGCATTGAGAGTACTCCGACTTCCATCTTCTTAGTTTTTATTTGGGGTTAATACTTCATCCAGCATACGATCGATCATACCCATTTGGGATTCTTTATCTAGAAGATTCTTACGAAGCACCTTCTCTGCGATATCGACAGAAAGAACAGCTACCTGACGACGAATATCACGAATAGCTTCATCTTTCTCTATCTGAATTTGTTGTTTCACCGCATCAAGTTCCTTCTGTGCGGCGATTTCGGCTTGTTTACGGGCCTCATGAACAATTTTATCACGTTCATCCATCGCTTCCTTCAAGATCCGTCCTTGTTCTTTGTTTGCAGCAGCTACTAGCGCTTCGCCCTCACCTTTCAAACGGGCTAATTGAGCATTGGCTTCTCTTGCTACCTCCAAAGACTGGTCGATATAAGTTTTACGGCTTTCCACCATCGTAATAATGATGGGGAAACCGTATTTAGCTAATATCACGAACACAACCCCGAATGCGACAAACATCCAGAACAACAAGCCACTATCGGGTAATAGTAATGACATTTTTTTATAATTAAAGATTAAAATTCAATAATTTAAAGAAAGACATCAAGGCTTACTTTAAAGGAAGATTACCATCAAACATACGACTAGAGCCAACAAAGCTACACCCTCAATCAAGGCAGCCGCAATAATCATATTCATACGAATATCACTCACCCCTTCAGGTTGACGTGCTATAGCTTCCATAGCAGAACCACCAATTTTACCAATACCCAAACCAGCTCCGATAACTGCAAGACCTGCACCGATAGCTGCACCTAATTTACTCAATCCTACTGCTGCTGCAGTGGCTTGTAACAATACTGATAGTAACATAATTTTCAGTTTTTAAATAATTTATTTTTGATTTATATTTTTGTTCTCACTATTCTATTTTCTAGAATTTGCAAGTTATTTATTCTTCTCAGCATTTACTTTACTACCCTCTTGGGCAAGGCCAATAAATACGGCTGAAAGCATAGTAAATACGTAAGCTTGAATAAAGGCAACCAACAATTCTAGCGCATTCATAAAAATATTAAAAAGAACGGAAATCACGGTCAGTGTGCCATTAAGAGCTGGCCCCATACTTGCAGATATAAAAATCAAACAGGTAAGAACTAACATAGCCATGTGCCCAGATAACATATTGGCAAAAAGACGAATCATCAAAGCAAAAGGTTTTGTAAAAACCCCAAAGAACTCAATAAAGGGCATCATTGGAACTGGTACTTTAAGCCACCAAGGTACATCTGGCCAAAAAACATCTTTCCAGTAATGCTTAGTACCAAAAAGATTAACCGCAAAAAACGTAAAAATAGCAAGTACCATCGTAATAGCGATATTTCCTGTTACATTTGCTCCTCCTGGGAATATTGGAATTAGTCCCATAATGTTATTGAGAAAAATAAAGAAAAAGGCAGTAAGTAAATATGGAGCAAACTTTCGATAATTAGGGCCTACACAACCTTTAATTACATCGTCATTTACCATCATAATAAACATTTCCATAAAACCAATAAATCCTCCTGGAGCAGAAGCTCCTTCTGGACGTTTCTTATACCACTGCGCTACACTCAACACTATTACTACTAATAGTACACAATTAAATAATAAAGCAAAGGTTACCTTAGTAATTGAAATATCCCAAGGACGAACTTGTTCACCACCTATATTGTATTCAACTAACTTCCCTTCATACTTACTACCTTCAGGAGCTATAGAAAGGCCCTCGTATGTTCCTTCATTTTCTTCTAGGCGCGAAGATAAAAAGATATGCCACCCAGTAGTATTGCTATAAACGATTATTGGTAGAGGAACTACAATCTTAGTATTGCCCCATGTAGTAATATGCCATTCATAAGAATCACCAATATGCCCAAATATGATACTCTTTACGTTTACAGGATTTTCCTTTGAAGCTTGGGAGGTTTCATCCTTATCAGCCTGCAATGTTACAGTTTTCGAGGCATTCAATTGTTTATTCACCGGCAACGGAGTCGATAAAGATCCCTCCTGTGCGGAAATCGACTCACTAGCTACAGTCAAAAGACAAAGCAGAAATATCGAAGTTACTATATTACACAACTGTTTCATTTTTATTCTTATTTTTCTTTTTCCGTTTCAGGTTCACCTCAAAAGAGAAGAAGAACCACGTTTCGTAAATTAGATACAACAAGTAGAACGACATAAATGTCAATAAAAAAGCCCTAGCTTCTTCACGCACTGCAAAACAATATATTAACAATAAGACTAATGACAACATCAATTTTATCATTTTAATTGCTAAATAGAGCAATACCATTTTCTGTGGAGCATGCCGACGACATGCATCGAACATATAAATACTAAATAAACCGAAAGTAAAGAAATAAATCGGTATAAACGGATATCCCTCAAAATAATGCCCTGGCAAAAAAATGTGCAAAATTATAGCCCCTAATCCGCCAGTTAATACTGTAAACAATCCATTAAGCCCAATAAAATTCCGTTTAGTCTTACTTATATTTACCATGTTATGTGTGTTTTTCTAGTGTATCTAATCATTTATTATGAGATGCAAGCCGAAACTTCACCAGCACTCATTTCTACAAAACCACCCTGAATATCAAGAGTATGTTCTTCTCCATCTTCTATTGAAACGTAACTTAAAGTTCCTTCTTTCAAAGAAGATACAATAGGAGCATGCCCCGGGAGAATAGAGAAGGATCCTACAGTGCCAGGAAGCGTTACTATATTAACATCTCCATCAAATATACTTTTCTCGGGTGATACAATACTCAAATGAAGTTTTTTCATCTTATGCTTTTTTTTATTGATTTGAGCAACTAGAAAGCTATTTTTTAGCTTGCTCAAGCAATTTATTCCCTTTTTCTATTGCTTCTTCTATCGTACCTACATTTAAGAAAGCTTGTTCAGGAAGATTATCGACTTCACCGTCAAGAATCATTCTAAAGCCTCTTATTGTATCCTCAATATTCACCATTACACCAGGAACGCCTGTAAATTGTTCAGCAACAGCAAAAGGTTGAGATAGAAAACGCTGTACACGACGTGCACGATTTACTATCATCTTATCTTCTTCAGAAAGTTCTTCCATACCAAGGATAGAAATGATGTCTTGCAATTCCTTATTACGTTGCAATATCTGCTTAACACGTTGAGCAATGTCATAATGTTCCTGACCTACGATATGCGGGTCAAGTATACGAGACGTTGATGCTAACGGATCAACAGCCGGATAAATACCAAGTTCAGTGATTTTACGATCAAGCACTGTGGTTGCATCCAAGTGACTAAATGTTGTAGCAGGAGCAGGGTCAGTTAAGTCATCGGCAGGTACATACACAGCCTGAACAGAGGTAATTGAACCCTTACGGGTAGAAGTGATACGTTCTTGCATCGCTCCCATTTCGGTAGCTAAAGTTGGTTGATATCCAACAGCAGAAGGCATACGACCAAGCAAAGCAGACACTTCCGAACCAGCTTGAGTAAAGCGGAATATATTATCAATAAAAAATAAAATATCTCTTTTCTCACCTTCTTCTCCAGCATCACGAAAAGATTCAGCAACCGTTAATCCAGACAATGCTACAGATGCACGTGCTCCTGGAGGTTCATTCATTTGTCCAAAAATCAATGAAACTTGAGACTTTCCTAATTCGTTATAATCAACCTTTGAAAGATCCCAATCTCCCTTTTCCATGCTCTCTTTAAAGGCTTCTCCATAACGAATAACACCAGATTCAATCATTTCACGCAACAAATCGTTACCTTCACGGGTACGCTCTCCTACACCGGCAAAAACAGAAAAACCATTATGTTTTTTAGCGATATTGTTGATGAGTTCCTGAATAAGAACGGTCTTGCCTACACCAGCACCACCAAAAAGTCCAATTTTACCACCTTTAGCATAAGGCTCTAGTAAATCTATTACTTTAATACCAGTAAAAAGAACTTCTTGTACTGTTGTCAAATCTTCAAATTTTGGAGGTTCACGGTGAATAGAATAGGCTCCAGCGCGATCAAGCCCTTGCATACCATCTATGGAGTCACCGACAACATTCATTAGACGTCCTTTAATTTGTTCACCAATCGGCATCGTAATTGGGCTACCTGTAGGATATACCTTCATTCCTCGTTGAAGACCATCAGTACTATCCATAGCCACAGTACGAACTGTATTCTCTCCAATGTGTTGCTGAACTTCTACAACCAATCTTTTACCATTTGGTCTCTTTATATCTAAGGCATCGTGAATACTTGGTAGCATTAACTCTGCATCTGTACCCTCAAAGTACACGTCAACCACAGGACCAATAACCTGTGAGATATGTCCGACAATTTGTGACATAAGCAATCTTTTTATATTAATCTTTTTTCTATCGTATTATAGCATGCAAAGAACGTCTGCGTTTTATGTACTTTAATCTAGTATACTAAACAGTTAAATTTAGCTTTTGTTCAATCATGCCTTTTGTCATACTAACACCTACTAAACCAAATCCTATCAAACCTATTGAAATCGTTTTATAACTACACTTAGTTAATAGTTAAACCAACAACTTTGCAAATGTAGAAACAAATCAGTACCGTTAGCCTCTCTTTTTCATTATTTGTCCTTAGATAACACTTATTAGCCCTATTAGGCCGATAAAAAAAGCAATATAGGCATATTTTAGTTATCTTTCAATAATAAAATATGCCTATTGTATTTAAACGAATTACAATAAATATAAAACATTAAGTTTTATATTCAACCATTTATTAATGGTGATTTATTAACAGAATAGTAGCATAAACAACCTGTTTAGCTTCAAACTGTAAAGGTTTGTATATACTCAAATATAAATAAATCATTTACATTAATAGACTTCAACTCTTTCAGCAATTAGTTTTGCTTTATCCCGTAAAATATCAAGATCAGAATCTATTGGCGCGTAACAAAGCACTACCCCCATGCGACGATTAACACGCGTAAATGGCTTTCCAAAAATACGAAGATAAGTATCCTCCTCTTTTGTCACATCTTCAATTCCACGATAGTTGGGGCACTCTGGGCTTGATATTGTCGAAAGAATAACTGCACTTGCTCCAATCCTCTCTTGCTTAATACTTGGAATAGGCAGCCCTAGTACCGCACGTAAATGAAGTTCAAATTCATTAAGATTCTGGGTACCTGCTAATGTCACCATTCCAGTATCATGTGGGCGTGGTGAAAGCTCTGAGAAATAGACACCATTTTCATGGCTTAAAAAGAACTCAACTCCCCAAAGTCCAGAACCAGTTAAAGCCCTTGTCACTTTCTCTGCCATTTCTTCTGCTTCTTTTAGGTGGATAGGATCAATATGCGCCGGTTGAAAGCTTTCCCTATAATCACCGCCTTTCTGAACATGACCAATAGGAGGACAAAACAAAGTAGGTCCATTCTTTTGTGTAACAGTAAGTAATGTTATCTCACTATCGAATTTAATAAACTCTTCTATTATGAGTTCACGTATATCTCCTCTGCTACCATTACAGCCATATTCCCAAGCTTTTTCAAGCTCAGAAGCCATTTTAACTAAAGACTGCCCTTTACCAGAAGATGACATTAACGGTTTAACAACACAAGGGAATCCAATATTCGTTGCTGCTTCTTTCAATTCCTCTAAAGACTTAGCATAATAATACTTTGCCGTTTTGAGTCCAAGCTCTTTAGCTGCAAGTTCACGAATAGCCTTTCTATTCATTGTGTAATTAACAGCACGAGCACTAGGCACAACCTGAATACCTTCATTTTCAAAATCATATAAACGTTCTGTACGAATAGCTTCGATCTCTGGAACAATAATATCAGGTTGATGTTTCTTTACTACTTGTTCAAGTTCCTCCCCATTCAACATATCAAAGACTTCAAAAGTATCTGCAACTTGCATTGCTGGTGCACCAGCATAAGAATCACAAGCTATTATGTATTGACCTTTGCGCTGTGCAGAAATCACAAATTCTTTTCCTAATTCTCCAGAACCTAGTAACAATATTTTTTTCATTATTTCAAGTGTATTTTTACATTAAAACATTAAAGCATGCATTTTTCATCTGCATAAGAACATTGAGCTAAATATAATCTAGAGCTCATTTATCCTTTAGAGATTGAGCAACTCAATAAATTTTGCAACATGATAACCATCCATTAGCCCATGATGACAAGTGACAGAAATTGGAATCATTAATTTTTCCCCTTCCCAAATATATTTTCCAGTAGATATTTTAGGAACACTATCTCCAGAACGCATATTCGTAGGATGCTTCATATCGGTAAAAACCAACCAAGGAACAGCAGAATAGTGTATTGCATTAGGATGAAAAGTCGTTTCCTTGTTCAGTCCGGTAGTAGCTTTTATTCGTTCCATTTCAGTCTTCGTTTTCCTTATAAAGGAGAGTTCATCAGGATCATATTCAAAAGAAGCAAAAGAAAACGTGTGATCCTCACGTCCCACTGTTGCTTCTGGTACAAGGCATTCATAACAGACCACTTTCCCCTCTTTAATACGATAACGAAATTCTTCAACTTTATTAGCAGATGTTATAATCCGATGAAGTAATAATAGGGAAAAAGATACCCCTTTCGCTTTTGCTTCTTGGTAAGCATGCGTACAATCTACTTGAACCGTAACCCCGAAAAAAGGATCATCAAATGCACTAAAATGTTCAAAATGCTCCTTTCTTGACCATTTTTCTATATCAATTTCTTTTTCTATTCGTTCCATATACTACTGGTGTTGCTCGCGCAATAGATCATTAACAGTCTTGACCGGATTAAAGGTAGTAAGTGGAACTTCAACGAATACGGTATTCCAGTCGCTCATTGCACCATTCCACAATCCAGGCAATTCAAGCGCTTTTAGCTCTCTCCCATTCTTTGATTTATAAGAAATAAACCCAGTCGCTTTATCTACATATTTAACAAGATTAAATTTTTGTCCTTTGTAATCACGGACTGCGCAAACCAAATCTACAGGATTAAAATGAGTTCCCTTTTCAAACATTTCTTTCTTCTCAGGATCATCCATATCAATCTGAGAGCTTTCTAAAATTTGCAAGGAAATAGTTCCATCATTATTGTATGTAAGAAAAGGGCCACCACCCGGTTCACCAACATTCTTAACCATTCCACACACACGCATAGGACGATTTAATTTATTTTTCAAATAAATTACAAGCTCTGCATCCTCTAAATTCTTCACTTCAGGGTTTTTACAAAACAACTGTTTCTGCAAAAATTGGAGAATTTCCATAACTTGTTCATGTTCATATTTCCCGCTATCCAAGAGTTCAAGATATTCAAA
The DNA here is from genome assembly GCA_023426145.1 of Bacteroidota bacterium. Taxonomy (GTDB): domain Bacteria; phylum Bacteroidota; class Bacteroidia; order Bacteroidales; family Bacteroidaceae; genus Bacteroides. The sequence continues at coordinate 27,538 of JAFABG010000042.1, forward strand.
GGCTTTCTTTTGTAAACTTACTAATAAGCCAGCAATCAATTTTTTATAAGTGATGGTATCATCTTTCAGCTTATCAGGAACCACATTATCAATATTCTTAATAAAAATAATATCAGCATCAAGATCATTTAGATTTTCAATCAGTGCACCATGCCCACCTGGACGAAATAAAAGTTTGCCATTATCACGAAACGGTTGATTGTCCATATCGACGGCAATTGTATCAGTACTCGGTTTTTGTTCGGAAAAAGTAATCTCATAATCCACTCCATAACGTTGAGTAAACTCAGGAAGCTTTTCTTCAACCAGTTTCTTAAATAATTCACGGTGTTCAGCAGAAACAGTGAAATGAACATTTACTTTTCCATTTTTTACAGCAGCGTACAAAGCCCCCTCAGCTAAATGCTCCTCCAAAGGTGTTCGTACACTATCAGAATACTTATGAAATTTAAGCAATCCCTTCGGTAATGATCCATAATTTAATCCAGTTGCATTCAATAAAGCAGATACTATCGCTTTGTAATTTTTATCACCTAGCAAGCTATCAATGTTTTTCCCGACCATTCGTAAGCAAGCTAAATCTAAATCATCATAGAAAGCAAAGTCTGTAATCCTTTCAAAAAAAGCTTTCTCAAATGGTGTAGAAGGTTCATCATACGTTGCGGATAGAAACTCGAAAAGGTTTTTAAACATACGGCTCGCAGCGCCTGATGCTGGTACAAACTTCACAATCTTCTTATCCAAATTTTGATACGTATTCCAGGCTTCAATATATGTCTTAAGAGATTCTGTATCTAAACCCAAGATACCTTTCTCAATAGAGGCGGCCGCATACAATTTCAAAAAAGGGAATCCTGTCTGAAAGCAAACCAGTTGTTCTGTTATCTGTGCTTCTGTAATCCCCTTCTGGGCAAGCAACTCTTTGTCTTGTGTCGTTACCATAATATCTATTTTTATTAATTGATGCCCAAAAATACAAAATGTTATTTACTTCTTGCCGATTAACCAATAAAAAAACTAATTTTACGTCGAATTAATAAGACTGAATATGGACGACTTTTTTACATTAGAGGAAAAGAAGGAGCTTTTTTCACTTTACAGACATCTTTTACAATCTGCAGGAGAAACGATATTCTGGAAAGATTGTCAAAAATTAAAGAAACACCTCATCAGATCCGCTCAATGCAACGGACTGCAACGAAATAACTTCGGGATGAACCCCGTAATTAGAGATCTACAGACAGCCGTCATAGTAGCTGAAGAAATTGGCATGAAAGGCTCTTGCTTGATCGGAATCATGCTACATGAAATTGTGAAGAGTAAGATCTTGACACTTGATGAAGTTCACAATGAATATGGAGATGACGTAGCAAGTATTATCAAGGGCTTAGTTAAGACTAATGAACTTTACTCAAAAAGCCCTGCCATTGAATCGGAAAACTTTCGTAATTTGCTTCTATCTTTTGCAGAGGATATGCGTGTAATCTTAATAATGATTGCCGATCGTGTAAATATAATGAGGCAAATTAAGGATACAGGAAGAGAAGAGGATCGGATTGAAGTTGCCAACGAAGCTGCTTATTTATACGCTCCTTTAGCCCATAAACTTGGACTCTATAAACTCAAATCTGAGTTGGAAGACTTATCTTTAAAATATATTCAACGAGATACTTATTATTTTATTAAGGATAAGTTAAATGAAACTAAAGCTTCTCGTGATAAGTATATTGCCTCTTTCATTGAACCAATTAAAAACAAGGTTACAGAAGCCGGGCTCAAGTTTGACATCAAAGGACGTACTAAATCTATTCACTCTATTTGGAACAAGATTCAAAAGCAAAAAACACCGTTTGAAGGCATTTACGATTTGTTTGCTATTCGTATTATTCTTGATTCAGAACCAGACCCAGCAAAAGAGAAACAAGAATGTTGGCAGGTGTATTCGATCGTTACAGATATGTATCAGCCCAACCCAAAGCGACTGAGAGACTGGCTTTCCATACCTAAAAGCAATGGATATGAATCCTTGCATATCACTGTTATGGGCCCCGAAGGAAAATGGGTTGAAGTGCAAATTCGAACACGCCGAATGGATGAAATTGCGGAACGTGGTCTTGCCGCTCATTGGAGATACAAAGGCATAAAAGGGGAAAACGGATTGGACGAATGGCTAACATCCGTTCGTGAAGCTCTTGAAAATGCAGACAATGATTCATTAAAGGTAATGGATCAATTCAAAATGGATCTTTATGAAGATGAGGTGTTTGTCTTTACCCCAAAAGGAGATTTGTTCAAATTGCCGAAAGGAGCAACAGTGCTCGACTTCGCTTTTCACATTCATAGCAAATTAGGCTGCAAGTGTATTGGTGCTAAAGTAAATAATAAAAACGTTCAGTTAAAACAAAAACTCAACAGCGGCGACCAAGTGGAAATAATGACTTCTAATTTGCAAACGCCGAAACAAGATTGGCTGAACATCGTTACGACCTCCAAGGCTCGTACAAAAATACGCCAAGCTCTAAAAGAGATGGCTGGTCGTCAACATGATTTTGCAAAAGAAACATTAGAGCGTAAGTTTAAAAACCGGAAGATGGAGTATGATGAAGCTACCATGATGCGCCTTATCAAAAGGTTAGGATTTAAAAATGTAACAGAGTTCTATCAAAAGATTGCCGATGAAACATTGGATGTTAATGACATCCTAGACAAATATCTCGAGCAACAAAAAAGAGACAATGATACGCGTGACGAAGTCACTTATAGAAGTGCCGAGGGATATAACCTGCAACCCACACAAGAAGAAACAACATCTAAAGAAGATGTATTAGTTATAGACCAAAACCTTAAGGGTTTAGAGTTTAAATTAGCTAAATGCTGTAATCCAATCTATGGAGATGATGTCTTTGGTTTTGTTGCTGTAAGCGGTGGAATCAAGATACATCGTGCAGATTGTCCTAATGCAAGCCAGATGAGAGAGCGTTTCGGATATCGAATAGTGAAAGCCCGTTGGGCCGGTAAATCCGAAGGCACACAGTATCCTATAACTCTTCGTGTTGTTGGGCATGATGATATAGGTATAGTTACCAACATAACATCCATCATATCCAAAGAAAATGGAATTAGTCTACGTTCCATAGGCATTGATTCTAACGATGGGTTATTTTCGGGAACCCTAACAGTCATGGTAAGCGACACTGGTAGGTTAGAAGCCTTAATAAAAAAGCTAAGAACCATCAAAGGGGTAAAACAAGTCAGCAGAAACTAAAGGAGATATAGAAAAAGCCATATTAAACTCTACAACTGAGAATAATATGGCTTTTTTATTAAAGTAAAGCACTGCTTACTTCAAAAATAAAATTCTAAATCTATTAGCCTATCGTGCTTTTTTTTTCTTATAATAAGGGTAAGAGACAAATATAAATAAAAGCAAAGCTAATGACGAAGCAAGCTGAGCTATTAATAGCATTCGATCTGTTTGCAAATCAAAATGACAAGCAACAGCAACTCCCAATGACAATCCTATTTCAGCTGCTAACAAGTGAGTAGTGTTTGCTGTCCCCCGCTGGCAATGATGCGATAATTTAACAAACATAACCAGGAATTCCGGCATAATCAAACCTAAGCCTAAGCCAAGAAGTATAGAAGAAAGCGCAACTGGATATCCGCCACTTAACAAACTGATTGATATTAATTGTAATAAAATGCCTAAAACAACTGCTCTTAAGGTGTTTTCTCCCAAGACAAAAATACGTACAAACAGCAATGAAAGAAGATACCCTATTCCCACCCCTGCAAAAAAGGGAATATAAACACCCCAATCCGCAAGCATAAAATCATTGAGAAAAGGATGAACCAACGGAATCAATAATCCAGAAACAAAAGATACCAAAATTAAATTTAGTGCAAGTGGCCATCCTCTCAACAACAAGAAACGATCACAGGAATAAAGTTTAGTAACTATTGGAGCCCTAAAAGGTACATATACACCAGCAATTAACAATATACCTACTGCACCGCATATGACAGATACAGTTAGTAGATTATTAAATGAATAATACTGATAAAGCCATACTCCCAGTGCAATACCTATAATCATTCCTAATCGTGCTAGCCAAGAAAAATTAATATTTCCCGCACTCCGAAGTGCCGTATTAGTTACATCAATAGCTAGAGTAATTCCAGCAGTAGTAGCAATACCAAAAGCAACCCCTTGAACAGCACTTAATAAAATAAGTTCCGTCAAATTGGTTACAAAATTATATCCCACAGCAGACGCAATAATCAAAGCAAAAGAGAACATGCAGACATGCTTACGCTTATAAGCATCAACTATATAAGCATGAAACGGCCCAATAAAAAACATTCCTAATGTAAAAAAGAGGAATATCAAACCCGTCTTTGCAACCGAAACTCCTAGATGTTCAGCCATTTCAATCGGTAACACTGGAAACAGAACATACAAGGAAATAAACAACAGCAAATTAGCTACGCATACTCGCATAAAATGAATTGTCCACAATTTAACTGCCATACATTATTTTAATATTGTTCCTTCTCATTAGGGAAGTCGCAATTCTTCACATCAGATACGTAACGACTGATAGCATCTGTCATCACAGTATACAAATCAGCATAACGGCGCAAGAAACGAGGACGAAAACCATTATTCATACCCAACATGTCTTGAATCACTAGAACTTGTCCATCAACATGCCCACCAGCACCAATTCCAATAATTGGTATCGTTAGTTCAGAGGCTACGCGCTCAGCAAGAACTGCTGGTATTTTTTCCAGTACAATTGCAAAGCAACCTGCCTCTTCGAGAAGATGAGCATCGCGAATCAATTTATCAGCTTCTGCGTCATCTTTTGCACGAACCGTATATGTTCCATACTTATTAATAGATTGAGGCATTAATCCCAAATGCCCCATCACAGGAATACCAGCACTGATGATTCGCTTTACTGTATCATAAATTTCTTCACCACCTTCCAGTTTCAAAGCATCTGCATGACTTTCCTTCATTATACGAATAGCAGAAGCAAGACCTTCCATTTCATTACCTTGATAAGACCCAAAAGGCATATCAACTACAACCATCGCACGTTTTACTCCACGAACAACTGATTTAGCATGATAAATCATCTGGTCAAGCGTTATAGGAAGTGTAGTTACATTCCCCGCCATGACATTAGAGGCTGAATCCCCAACCAAAATAACATCCATTCCAGCGCCATCTACGATTTGCGCCATCGTATAATCGTATGAAGTTAACATAGATATTCTCTCGCCTCTTTGTTTCATCTCAACTAAACGATGAGTAGTCACTTTTCTTGTATCATCTGATATATAACCAGCCATATGTCTCTAAATATTAAATTAAAAAATAAAAATAGCATTACGCCATCAAAAATTGCGCAAATTTACAACTTTTAATTTATAACAGACAATGAAAAGCAAAAAAAGGTTGATTAAACAATCTTTTTAACGAAAACATCAATACACAAGCGCGTCTCTTTATTTAGCGTGAAACCGAGGTCAACCTACTAAAATTCATTTCAATGAAATCATCTATAATATAGTGAGCTTTTCCTTCTATTGATTTTCGGTCATTTGTTGTAGCAAGGCCTATCACAGTGGCTCCAGAACTCATTCCTGCTTGCAAACCATGAAAAGAGTCTTCGAATACATAAGTATCTTCAGGACTTGCCCCAAAAATCTCCATACCAAGAAGAAAACAATCTGGAGCAGGTTTAGAACGGGTAAACATTTCGCCTGTTAAAATACGGTCTACCATTTCTTTAAATTCGGGATGGGCACTATATACGTTTTGCATCTTTTCATCATTAGAACTAGTTACTACCGCTATCTTTACTCCATGATTACGAAGATCACCAATAAACGAAACTACACCAGAAATATATTCGTAGGACATATTTTTCTCAAAAAGGTTAAGTTCAGCTGTAATTTCTTGCTGAATTTCATGCATTCCCGAAAAATGATTTTCATAAATTTGTGTTAAAGTCTGCCCCTTTATACGACGACCAAAATCAACCTCGTTTAAATATTTAAATCCTTGTGCATTCCAAAACACAGTGTATTGTGTCTCTGTATCCATTATCACTCCATCAAAATCAAACAGAGCAGCCATAGTTGTTGTTTTCATTTCCATATTTCATTTTTACCAAAAACGTTAAACCTTGTCTATTAAAAGGTGCAAAGTTCTGAATAATCATTGAATCAGGCAAATTATTAGTAACTTTGCCTCACTTAAAAAAACGTAACAATCCTTTACGCTAAAGAATCTTCACAAGCATATGAGTAATAACGACCCACATATATTAGGCAAAGAAAGCATTGGTAAACTACTGTTGCAGTATTCTATCCCTGCCATTATCGGCATGACCATTACATCGATTTATAATATTATCGACAGCATTTTCATAGGCCACGGAGTTGGAGCAATGGCCATAGCAGGATTAGCAGTAAGCTTCCCACTAATGAATTTGGTGGTTGCATTCTGTACACTTGTATCAGCTGGTGGCTCTACGATCGCTTCTATCCGACTAGGACAAAAAGATCTAAAAGGTGCTACAGAAATCTTATCACATACATTAATGCTGTGCATCACTAATTCCTTTTTTTTCGGAATTATCTCTTTTCTCTTCTTAGATAAAATCTTAATTTTTTTTGGGGCTAGCACGGATACATTGCCTTATGCTAGAAGTTTTATGCAGGTTATTTTATTAGGAACGCCTATAACATATACAATGATCGGACTTAATAATGTAATGCGTGCAACTGGTTATCCTAAAAAAGCAATGCTTACTTCTATGGTAACAGTGGTTGCCAATATTGTCCTTGCTCCAATTTTTATTTTTCATTTTGAATGGGGAATGCGTGGAGCAGCGATCGCTACAGTGACCTCTCAGCTCATTGGAATGGTTTGGGTAGTTAGCCATTTTTTCAAGAAAGAAAGCACAGTACATTTTGAAGGAACTGTTTGGAAGATGAGCCAGAAAATAGTAAAAAGCATATTTGCGATAGGTATGTCTCCTTTTCTTATGAATGTATGTGCATGTGGAATAGTTATCATTATAAATAATAGTCTGCAAGCTCATGGAGGAGACATGGCTATCGGTGCGTATGGTATAATAAACAGGTTGTTGACTCTTTATGTGATGATTGTTTTAGGCCTAACGATGGGAATGCAACCGATTGTTGGCTATAATTTTGGAGCCAATAAGATAGATCGGGTAAAAAGGACTTTAAAGTTGGGGATTATATCTGGAGTAATTATCACTAGCAGTGGATTTATCATTTGCGAGTGCTTTCCACATGCGGTATCTGCTCTATTTACCGACAGTAATGAACTGATTGTACTGGCAGTAAATGGGCTAAGACTGACCGTACTAATGTTCCCATTGATAGGAGCTCAGATTGTCATCGGAAACTTTTTTCAAAGTATTGGGAAAGCCAAAGTCAGTATTTTCCTTTCATTAACCCGCCAATTACTTTATTTACTGCCTTGCTTATTAATATTTCCTCAATGGTGGGGCCTACAGGGATATGGCTGAGCATCCCAGTTTCGGATTTTCTAGCCTTCATTACTGCTGTATTTAGCTTGATGATATTCATAAAGAAAGTATGATATTTCACGCAATTATTGTCCAATAACACCTTTTACACATTGCTGACTCTTTAAGAACAAAAAGAAAACTCTATCTTTGCGCCTAGTTTTTTTCGTTTAACTAACTATTCTAAATAATGATAAATAAGAGTTTATGTATACTCCTGCTAAGTTTGGGCTTAGCAGGGTGTGATCTGATTGACTATCACCCATACGATGTACGCATCAGCGGAGAGACAGAAGTTAATGCCCATAACATAGCAAAAATTGAAGTAAACTGCAAAGGGAAAAAAGCTATTCGCTTTGTCACCATGGGCGATTCACAACGTTGGTATGATGAAACCGAAGATTTCGTGAAAGAAATCAATAAGAGAGATGATATTGACTTTGTGATTCATGGAGGAGATATGAGTGATTTCGGGCTGACCAAGGAATTTCTTTGGCAACGTGATATCATGAATGGCCTTAAAATACCCTATGTAGCTTTAATTGGCAATCATGACTGCTTAGGTACTGGAGAAGATACCTATAAGAAAGTATTCGGCCCTACAAATTTCTCTTTCATAGCTGGAGATATAAAATTTGTATGTCTGAATACTAATGCACTTGAATATGATTATTCTGAACCGATTCCAAATTTCAGTTTTATTGAAGAAGAGTTAATCAACAGAAAAGATGAGTTTAGCAAAACGGTCATCAGTATGCATGCACATCCATATGCTGATGTCTTCAATGACAATGTAGCTAAAGCATTTCAATACTTTATCACTCAATATCCTGGGTTGCAATTTTGCACTGCAGCGCATAATCACAGCTTCGATGATAGAATTCTTTTCGACGATAATGTACATTATATCGTTAGTGATTGCATGAAAAGCAGAAGCTACCTCGTATTTACTATAACCCCTGAAAAATATGAATATGAACTTGTTAAATATTAAATATATCCTTCTGTTAGGAATCGTGATATTTCTATTCCCTATACAAATCTCAGCTGCCTCAGCTACATCAGGAATTGAATCAAAAGCAGACTCAATACGTTTGATCATCAAATCAGACTCTATTATAGTATTCCATACTAAAGACTCTATTTTTAGCACTTTTAAAGCTGATTCTGTTATAAAAGACATTCCTGTTCAAACAATCCATACAGCTTATGACAAACGGATACACCGTTTCAGGAAGAGTTGGGAAAGCCTTATCCCTACACATTCAAAAATTCAGTTTGCAGGCAATATGGGATTATTATCTTTCGGTACTGGATGGGATTATGGTAAACACAATCAATGGGAAACCGACCTACTATTCGGTTTTATCCCTAAGTATGATTCAAAAAGGACAAAAATGACCATGACCATCAAGCAAAATTATATGCCTTGGAGTATTGACCTAGGAAAAGGTTTTTCCACAGAGCCTTTCGCCTGCGGTCTTTATCTAAACACGGTATTTGGTGATGAATTTTGGGTACACGAACCAGAGCGCTATCCAAAAGGTTATTATGGGTTTTCAAGCAAAATACGTATTCATATATATATAGGACAGCGACTAACTTATGAAATTGATCCCCGGCGAAGATTTCTAGCAAAATCTGTTACCTTCTTTTACGAAATTAGTACTTGTGACCTATATTTAATAAGTGCAGCAACAAATAAATACCTTCGTCCTAGTGACTACTTAAGTTTATCTTTTGGCTTAAAATTCCAATGGCTATAGATGAAAAACTGTTGATAAAGTGTACTTTATCAACAGTTTTTTTGTAGTTTTGTACACCATGATATCAGCACTCATTAACAACCCCCTATTTAGGGGCATTACCCCGAATGACTTATCTGCTCACCTAGAGGAGATTCATTTTCATGTTCGTTCCTATAAGAAAGGTGAAATCTTAGCGCGACAAGGTGATCGTTGTAACCGCCTCATCATTCTTATTAAGGGAAGTGTAAGGGGGGAAATGATTGATTATTCTGGTAGACTCATAAAAGTTGAAGATATTAATGCCCCCCGGGCGCTTGCACCTCTTTTTTTATTTGGCGAAGAAAATTTTTATCCAGTAGAGGTTACCGCCAATGAAATAACCGAGATTATTGAAATTCCAAAGAAAAGTGTCTTGCAATTATTTCGCAAAGATGAGCAATATCTAGAGAACTATATGAATATCTCCGCCAATTATGCACGCACCTTGTCGGACAAACTATTTTTCATGTCTTTTAAAACCATTCGGCAAAAAATCGCCTCTTACTTACTTAGATTACATAAGCAACAACAACAACTCGATATAATTCTCGACCGTTCTCAACAAGAGCTGAGCGACTATTTCGGAGTATCTCGTCCTTCTTTGGCACGCGAATTATCACGTATGGAAGAAGATGGACTAATTGTGACCAATAGGAAACGGATCACTATTCTTCATAAAGAATCACTGATTCATCTTATCCAATAAACCATTTGCTCAAAAAAACGTATTCTATTCATCTTTAAACCTAAAAAAAGCACCACTTGTAACATTGGTTACAGAATTACCTCCCATAATTGCCCGACATTTGCAACATATTCAAGAATACTAATTTTTAAACATAGAAAGTTATGAGTATGTTCTGTTATCAATGCCAAGAAACCGCAATGGGTACTGGCTGTATTTTAAAAGGAGTATGCGGAAAAACACCCGAAGTGTCAAATTTGCAAGACTTGTTACTCTATGTCGTTAGAGGAATCGCTGTATATAACAAGCGCTTACGTGAAAGTAAAGAGGCATCAAAAGAAGCCGAAAAATTTATTTATGATGCACTATTTACCACAATTACTAATGCTAACTTTGATAAAGCATCCATTACAGATAAAATCAAAGAAGGATTGAAAATTAAAAGAGAGCTTGCCAGCAAAATTACATTGGAGAAGGCTCCAGAAGAATGTCTGTGGGAAGGAGATGAAAATGAATTTGATGAAAAATCAAAAATGGTAGGTGTACTCCGCACTCAAAATGAAGATATCCGTTCACTAAAGGAACTTATTCATTATGGATTAAAAGGGATGGCAGCCTATGTAGAGCATGCAAACAACCTCAATCAACAGTCTGCAGAAATTATGGCATTTATTGAGCATGCACTGGCAGAGTTGACAAGAGAAGATATCACTGCTGAAGAATTAATTAGCCTGACTCTTGAGACAGGAAAGCATGGTGTATCTGCAATGGAGCAGTTAGATAAAGCAAATACAAGTAGTTATGGAAATCCAGAAATCTCCGAAGTAAACCTTGGTGTACATAAAAATCCTGGAATTCTAATCAGTGGACATGATCTGAAGGATATAGAAGAACTATTAGCACAGACTGAAGGCACAGGTATAGACGTATACACACACAGCGAAATGCTTCCGGCCCATTACTATCCAGAACTAAAAAAATACAAGCACCTTGTAGGTAATTACGGTAATGCTTGGTGGAAACAAAAAGAAGAATTTGAAAGTTTTAATGGACCAATCTTGTTTACAAGTAATTGCATTGTTCCCCCACGATCCAATGCCACATATAAAGATCGTATATACATCACTGGAGCATGTGGATTGGAAGGAGCACACTATATTGCTGAACGTGAAGCAGGTAAAAGCAAAGATTTTTCTGCAATAATAGCTCATGCAAAGAAGTGTCAGCCTCCCGTAGAAATAGAAAGTGGAGCGATTATTGGAGGTTTTGCTCACGCTCAAGTGATTGCTTTAGCCGATAAAGTAGTAGAGGCAGTAAAAACAGGTGCGATACGCAAGTTCTTCGTGATGGCAGGATGCGACGGACGTATGAAAAGTCGTGAATACTACACCGAATTTGCAGAAAAACTACCCAAAGACACCGTTATACTCACAGCAGGTTGTGCAAAATACAGATACAACAAATTAGCATTAGGAGATATTAATGGTATTCCACGTGTGCTTGACGCTGGACAATGTAATGACAGCTATTCTCTTGCTGTTATAGCTCTGAAGTTAAAAGAAGTATTTGAATTGGACGACATTAACAAACTACCAATCATATACAACATCGCATGGTATGAACAGAAAGCTGTTATTGTATTATTAGCCCTACTAGCACTAGGAGTCAAAAACATTCACTTAGGCCCCACCCTTCCGGCGTTTCTCTCGCCGAATGTGAAGAATGTATTGATCGAGCAGTTCGGTATTGGAGGAATCAGTACAGCGGATGAGGATATAATGAAATTCTTATCCTAAATTCTAACTGATCTTTAAGCAAGTGATGTTGAAAAATCACCCTTACCAATTGTTGTAAGGGTGATTTTATTTTATACGGTCAATCTTCTTTAGGTAAAATCAGATTTAGAAGTACACCGACCAATGCAGCTAAACCGATACCAGACAAAGAAAATTCTCCCCATGTAAGAACGGCGCCACCGATACCCACAGTTAATGTTAGGGATACAATAATAATATTTCTAGTTCGACTCAGGTCAATACAGCTATTTACCAGATTACCAATACCTGCACAGGCAATTGTCCCAAAAAGTAGAAGCATTATTCCACCAAGCACAGCACTCGGGATAGACTTCAACAATGCACTAACCTTACCAATAACAGAAAACAGAATGGCTGAGACTGCTGCAATTCTAATAACTTGTGGATTAGTAATTTTAGTCAGCGACATAGCGCCTGTCACCTCAGAATAAGTAGTCACTGGAGGGCCTCCTAGAAATCCAGCAACAAAACAAGCGAGTCCATCTCCAAGCAGTGTACGATGCAAACCTGGATCTTTAACAAAATCCTTACCCGTCACTGTATTTACCACATACACATCGCCTATATGCTCAATAACCGGAGCAATCGCTACAGGAATCATAAAAAGTATAGGCTCCCAAGAAAACTTGGGGAAAACGAACTGAGGAAGCCCAATCCAGTTAGCTTGACTTACACCGGATAAGTCTAAATCATAAAACAGCCATGCTGCTAGATACCCTACTATTATACCACAAAAGATAGGAATTAATTTCAAAAGCCCTTTGGCTTTCATCGAAACAATTACAGCCGTAACCAACGATAACAAAGCAAGTACCCAATTTTCCTTAGCCATATTTACGCCTGTTCCAGCCAAAGACAAGCCGATAAGAATAATAACCGGACCAATTACAACAGGAGGAAACAAACGTTCAATAACTCGTACACCCTGCCATTTTACTAATGCACTCATTGCAAAATAGACTAAAGCAACTCCAATCATGCCTGATAAAGCACCAGATAAGCCATAAAGTTCAGTGGCTTTAATAATTGGAGCTATAAATGCAAAACTACTTCCTAAAAAAATAGGAACTTTACCTCGCGTCACCGCATGAAAAATAAGTGTACCGATACCGGCTGTAAATAAAGCAGTAGAAGGGTCTAGCCCTACTAGTATAGGTACGAGCACAGTGGCCCCAAAAGCCACAAAAAGAAATTGCACTCCCACCACCCCTTTACGTAAAGGAGAAAGATTATTCGAATCCATAAGTATAAAGTAGATTAATTCCATGCAAAATTAATCTTTTGATACTATTTAATGACCTTTTCCGACAAAAATACATCAAAAAAGACTTTTTATTTGTTCTAAAGAATATGTAACTTTGCAAAGAGAAAGTTTTTTATCATTTTCTTTAATCCTCAAAAACAGACGACCTATGATGACATTTACCGCAGGAAATACTTTGCTTATTGGTTCTATCTTACTTTTTGTCAGCATTGTCGTTGGAAAAACCGGCTATCGATTCGGAGTCCCTGCGCTACTACTATTCCTTGTAGTGGGTATGCTATTTGGTAGCGATGGATTAGGTCTTCAATTTAGTAACGCAAAAGAAGCACAATTTATAGGAATGGTTGCTTTGAGTATTATACTTTTCTCAGGAGGTATGGACACTAAATTCAAAGAAATAAAACCTATATTAGGCCCAGGAATTGTCCTATCCACTATTGGAGTTCTTTTAACGGCCCTATTCACGGGTTTGTTCATATGGTGGCTCTCTGGCATGGGGCTAACTTCCATTTACTTACCCCTAACGACCTCATTACTTCTAGCAGCAACAATGTCATCCACCGACTCTGCTTCAGTATTTGCCATACTCCGATCGCAAAAAATGAATCTAAAGCACAATCTACGCCCCATGTTAGAATTAGAAAGTGGAAGCAATGACCCCATGGCCTATATGCTTACCATCGTGTTAATCCAAGTGATACAATCCTCAGGAATGGGCATCGGGAGCATTGTTATTTCATTTATCGTTCAGTTTGTTGTAGGAGCTGGCGCAGGATATTTATTAGGGAAGCTAGCCATCCACATGCTAAACAAATTAAATATTGATAATCAGGCGCTCTATCCTATATTATTGCTTGCTTTCGTTTTTTTCACCTTTTCATTTACTGACTTACTAAGAGGCAATGGTTATCTGGCTGTTTATATTGCGGGTATAATGGTTGGAAATAACAAAATCATGCACCGCAAACAAATATACACTTTTATGGATGGGCTGACTTGGCTATTTCAAATCATCATGTTTCTTTGCCTCGGACTTCTTGTCAACCCACACGAGATGTTGGAAGTAGCGATAGTTGCTTTGTTAATTGGCGTTTTTATGATTGTTATCGGTCGACCACTTAGTGTATTCCTATCTCTACTTCCATTCAAACACATAAATATAAAATCACGTCTTTTTATTTCTTGGGTAGGACTGCGTGGAGCAGTTCCAATTATTTTCGCAACTTATCCCGTAGTTGAAGGTGTAGAAGGGTCAAAAATAATCTTCAACATCGTTTTCTTCATTACCATTGTTTCACTGATCATACAGGGAACAACAGTCTCCTCTGTTGCTCGCCTACTCCATTTATCTACACCTATGAAAAAAACAGGCAATGCATTTGGAGTAGAACTTCCTGAAGAAATAGAAACTGATCTAACTGATATGACTATCACACAAGAAATGCTCGAAGAAGCTGAAACCTTGAAAGATATGAACCTTCCTCAAGGCACTCTTGTAATGATCGTGAAGCGTGGCAGTGAGTTTCTTATACCAAATGGAACCCTTAAATTACATCGTGGAGACAAGTTATTACTCATTTCAGAGAAGTCAAAAGAGGGTGAATTAGACGGAGCTACATAAAATTAATTGATTTCCACCCTCCTACTTTTATCCTAAAATATCTAGTAGCAACTTCATAATTTGCCAGTTAATTAACTGTAAAAATTAGGAACAAAATGCTATCTACATCAATGAAGTCTTAATTTTGTGTTACTTAAAATCAAATATGAAAAGCCCATATTAAATCAATAACAACGTTTTATTTATTATAATTAAAATCATTGCTGTCCCATTAAAATCTAAAATAGCTCTTTGAAATATTTGAAATTTAGTTAGTTACAGAGGTTTTTCGAGCGAACGGACTTGAATTTGTAGCTTTGCATCAGATTAATCCGATGGCATA
>JAFABG010000043.1 GCA_023426145.1 Bacteroidota bacterium
TGGGATTTTTACTAGGATAATCAGTAAGATTAGCGCTCTTACGATTTTGCAATACATCAACAAAATCAACAATAGACCTATTGGAAGGATTAAATATGCGCTAATTTAATTCCGCCAACGGGTTAAAGAAATATATAACAATAAAAAAGGAGTAGATAAATCTACTCCTTTTTTTATATCATCAATCATTTATACACTTACTTCACTGCTGCTAAAGCTTTGTCATAATCTGGTTCTTGAGTAATTTCAGGAACAAGTTCTGTATAGGCTACTCTACCATCTTTACCAACTACTACAACTGCACGAGCCAATAGACCAGCCAATGGGCCGTCAGCCATAACAAGACCATAATTCTCATCGAAATCAGAGATTCTAAAGTCTGACAATGGAACTACATTCTCAATACCCTCTGTTGAGCAAAAACGTCCATGAGCAAAAGGTAGATCCTTAGAAATTGCTAGCACAACAGTATCTTTCAATTCTGATGCTACCTTATTAAATTTGCGAACAGAAGTTGCGCATACACTAGTGTCGAGACTTGGGAAAATATTTAAAATAACATTCTTGCCACTCAAGCTCTTCAAAGAGAAAGAAGACAGATCAGTTTTTACTAATTCAAAGTCTGGAGCGACTTTACCTGCTTGAACGAATTCACCGACTAGTTTCACCGGTTGTCCTTTGAAATTTGTTGTTGCCATAATACATTTACATTTTTAAATTACTGCTTAATAAACAACTCATCTCACAAATATGTTCAAAGGAACGCATTTACAAAACAATTTTTCTTAGATCAAATAACCTCCAAAAAAGAAAATAAAAATCTTTAAGTACTTCCATTGTATTTTGCTTATCTTTGTGGGCAATTTACTAGAATCAATAAACAAAAAAAAGAATAGAATTATGGCAATGCATACATGGTTTGAGTGCAAAATCCGTTATGAAAAAGTGATGGAAAACGGAATGCAAAAGAAGGTGACTGAGCCTTACTTGGTCGACGCACTCAGCTTTACAGAAGCAGAAGCACGCATTATCGAAGAAATGACTCCATTTATTACAGGCGAATTTACTGTATCAGATATAAAACGTGCCAACTACAGCGAACTTTTCCCTAGCGATGAAGAAAGTGCTGACCGCTGGTTTAAATGCAAACTAATTTTTATAACATTAGATGAGAAAAGTGGAGCGGAGAAAAAGACCTCTACACAGGTATTGGTGCAAGCAGCAGAATTACGCGATGCTGTAAAAAAACTCGATGAAGGCATGAAAGGCACTATGGCTGACTACCAAATTGGAATGGTATCGGAAACGCCATTAATGGATGTATATCCGTACAGCGCCGAGCCGAATGACAAACCGGAATTTGACCCAACTAAAGCATAAGAGATCATGAGTATAGCTGAAAATTTAAAGCAAGTATTAGACGAACTTCCACCAGAGGTTCGCCTAGTTGCTGTTTCGAAGTTCCACCCCAACGAAGCTATTGAAGAAGCTTATCAAATGGGGCAACGTATATTCGGGGAAAGCAAAGTGCAGGAAATGACAGCTAAATACGAAAGCTTACCGAAAGATATTGAATGGCATTTTATTGGGCATCTACAAACTAACAAAATAAAATACATAGTCCCATATGTAGCGATGATACATGGAATCGATTCATACAAATTGCTGGTTGAAGTGAATAAACAAGCCGCAAAAGTTGGACGTGTCATCAATTGCCTCTTACAAATCCATGTTGCACAGGAAGAAACTAAATTCGGATTCAGTCCTGAAGAATGCAAAGATATGCTAAGCGAAGGGGAATGGAAAACTCTTACCAACGTGCGTATATGTGGACTTATGGGTATGGCTAGCAATACTGACGATGTAGAACAAATCAATAAGGAATTCTGTTTATTAGATAGGCTCTTCCAAGAGATAAAATCTACTTGGTTTATGAATACTAGTACCTTTCGGGAACTATCAATGGGCATGTCTCACGATTATCATGAAGCTATTTCTGCAGGAAGTACGCTAGTACGTGTTGGAAGCAAAATATTCGGAGAAAGAAATTATAATATTTAATATATCATTATTATCATGGCAGATTTAAAAACTACTTTCGCTGGGCTTTCTCTCAGAAACCCAATCATCATTAGCAGCTCCGGATTAACGAATAGTGCCGGAAAGAACAAAAGATTGGCAGAAGCGGGTGCAGGAGCCATCGTATTAAAATCATTATTTGAAGAACAAATTATGCTGGAAGCGGATCAATTAAAAGATCCTGCATTTTACCCAGAAGCTGGTGATTATCTTGACCAGTATATTCGCGAACATAAATTAACTGAATATCTTACTCTAATCAGAGAAAGCAAAAAAGAATGTAACATTCCTATCATAGCAAGTATCAACTGCTATTCTGATACAGAATGGACCGATTTTGCCAAACAAATTGAGGAAGCTGGAGCTGATGCTCTTGAAATAAACATATTAGCACTGCAGTCGGAAGTACAATATACGGTTGGCACATTTGAGCAACGTCATATCAACATCTTACGACGTATCAAAGATACGATCAAGATTCCTGTAATAATGAAGTTAGGTGATAATCTGACTAATCCAGTAGCACTGATCGATCAACTATATGCAAATGGAGCAGCAGCTGTTGTCCTTTTCAATCGTTTCTATCAACCAGATATCAATATTGAAAACATGGAACAGGTATCAGGTGAAATATTCAGCACACCAGCTGATTTTTCTACTCCTCTCCGTTGGATCGGTATTGCTTCTGCACAGGTTTCTAAAATTGATTATGCTGCGTCAGGTGGTGTAGCGAATGTTGAATCTGTTGTTAAAGCAATCTTAGCGGGTGCTTCTGCTGTGGAAGTTTGTAGCGCTGTCTATCTGCACACTAATGCATTCATAGGAGACGCAACACGCTTTCTTTCAGCTTGGATGGAACGCAAAGGTTTCAAGACTATTGAGCAATTTAAGGGCAAACTAAATACCAAAGATATACAAGGCATTAATACCTTCGAGCGCACACAGTTCTTAAAATATTTTGGTGGATAAATATAAGAGTAATAGAACACAAGAATAAAGCTTATAGCTTAATTGTAAACAAATTACCCCTGTTACATTTTGTAGCAGGGGTAATTTATTATACAGTACGTCAGGTACCACTTGCCTAATCTATAAAAGATTACTTGCCAGTTCGCTCAACTCACTTCGCTCTCCTTTCACCAAATTAACATGGGCAAATATATTCTGATCCTTCATACGGTCAATCATATAGACTAATCCATTAGACTGACTATCAAGATAAGGCTGATCAATCTGCTGAATATCTCCAGTAAACACCATTTTGGTGCCTTCTCCCGCACGAGTTATAATTGTTTTAATCTCATTTGGAGTCAAATTTTGAGCTTCATCAATGATACAATACATCTCACTAAGGCTACGCCCACGAATAAAAGCCAGAGCTTCAATAACTAGTTGCTCGCTTTTCTGCATATCTTCAATGCGTTTTACTTCAGCTGAATTTGCTGCAAACTGACGTTTAATAACATTTAGATTATCAAATAACGGTTGCATATATGGAGCGACTTTCTCTTGAGCATCTCCAGGAAGAAAACCTATATCCTTATTTGATAAGGCTACGATAGGACGAGCTAGCAAGACTTGCTTGTAATCAGTCAATTTGCCTAAAGCGGCAGCTAAAGCCAACAGGGTCTTACCTGTTCCAGCTTTCCCAGTCAGAGCTACTAATTTTATATTAGGATCATTAAGAATCTCGAACGCAAAACTCTGTTCAGCATTACGAGGTTCAATCCCATAATTTCGTCCTTTAGATACACGAACAATCGTATGCGTAAACGGGTTATATCTAGCTAGTACGCTGTTTCGATCACTTTTCAATACGAAACATTCGTTGGGGTGTATTACTCCCTTAAAGTCGAATTCATTTAAATCAATTCCATCTTTATCTGAATAAATTCGATCAATTAATGCTGGATCTACATTCTCAAAAATCTCATTTGATTTCTCGAAGATGTCAACGTTCAATACTTTATCAGTTATATAATCCTCACATAGAATACCTAATGAACGCGCCTTCATTCTCAGATTAACATCCTTGGTCACTAAAATTGTTTTTGTATTAGGATCCTTTGTCGATAGATATTCAGTTGCAGCCAAAATCAAATGGTCAGGCTTTCTGACAGGGAAAGATTCTGCAACTTTTGGAGCTGAGACATTGCCTACAACAACAAATAATCGACCCATACCTTCTCCCAAGCTAACCCCTTTTGAGAATAGTTCGTCGCTCGTTAATAAGTCTAATTCTCTAACAAATTCCCGAGCATTAAAATTAATCTGCTCATTGCCTTTCTTGAACTTATCAAGTTCTTCCAATACAACGAGAGGCAGATAAATATCATTTTCTTGAAAATTTTTCAAACAATTGTAGTCGTGAAGGATTACATTCGTGTCAATTACAAAATTTTTCTTGTTTCCCATGATTTCTTAGATTTTAATGTTGATATTTGCAGTCTAATTCATCAATCATCAGCACTTAGTTTAGATGATTGTCCTAAAGATAAAC
Source organism: Bacteroidota bacterium (assembly GCA_023426145.1). Classification (GTDB taxonomy): domain Bacteria; phylum Bacteroidota; class Bacteroidia; order Bacteroidales; family Bacteroidaceae; genus Bacteroides. Next base: position 4,580 of record JAFABG010000043.1, read on the forward strand.
AATTCTGCGAGCAAAAAAGATTGTTCGACGTTAAATATTACAAAACATGGATTACCAAGAGACTTTAAACTATCTGTATGAAAGCGCTCCGATGTTTCAACAAATAGGAGGAAAAGCTTATAAACCAGGAATAGAAACGACACTTAAATTAGACAAATATTTCGGTCATCCTCATCAACAGTTCAAGACAATACATATTGCGGGAACGAATGGCAAAGGGTCTTGCTCCCACACAATCGCTGCTGTACTTCAATCGGCTGGCTATAAAGTGGGGCTATATACTTCCCCACACCTCGTTGACTTTAGAGAACGCATTCGCATAAACGGAGAAATGATACCAGAAGAATATGTAGTAAACTTTGTTGAGAAGCATCGTACCTTTTTCGAACCACTATACCCATCTTTCTTTGAACTAACAACAGCCATGGCCTTTCGATACTTTGCAGACCAAAAGGTAGACGTAGCCGTGATAGAAGTTGGAATGGGAGGACGATTGGACTGCACCAATATTATTACTCCTGATGTTTCCGTTATTACCAACATCGGTTTAGACCACATGCAGTATCTTGGAGATACACTGACTAAAATTGCAATAGAAAAAGCTGGAGTTATTAAAGAAAATATACCGGTTGTCGTGGGCAGAGCATCTGGCGCAGTAAAAAGGGTTTTCACCGTGAAAGCGAAAACTATGAATTCCGACATTATCTATGCAGAACATTCAGCCCAAAGCACTTCTATTCATTTATTGAACATAGACGATCTTATAAAACGCAAAACAGAGTTATCTCTTTTAGCAATAACAGAGATAAATGATGAAGCTTGCGTTAATGAATCCATAAAGGCCATTGACAGATTCATTGAGACCCAAAAGGACGCATTAGTGATTACCAACACAGAGATCAAAGCTGAATTATATTTTGAGTTAAACGGAAATTACCAAGCTGAAAATTGCCTTACAATACTATCAGCTTTAAGTATTCTAAAAAAGATGGGCTATACTATTAGGTTAAAAGACTATCTTAAAGGATTTTCCTCTGTATGCGAGATGACGGGTTTAACGGGACGCTGGCAGAAGTTGCAAAGCTCGCCTGAAATTAGATGTGACACAGGTCACAATGCAGATGGATTTAAGTACTTAAGCCAACAACTCCAACAAATACATGAAAAATATCATAAAGAGCTACATATTGTATTTGGTATGGTTAATGACAAAGATATACGTAGCGTTTTGGAGCTCTTGCCAAAGGAAGCTACTTACTACTTCACCAAAGCTAGCGTTAAACGTGCTCTGCATGAGGATGAACTGATGAGAATGGCATTGGAATATGATCTTCATGGAAATGCTTATCCCTCAGTAGTAGAAGCTGTAGAAGAGGCTAAGAAAAACTGCCTCCCAAAAGATTTCATCTTTATAGGAGGCAGCAATTTTATCGTTGCAGATGTATTAACGAACCGCAATACACTCAATTTCCACTAAAGCTCCCTTTGGCAATTCTTTTACTGCCACTGCCGAGCGTGCTGGGAATGCGCCGTCAAAATACGTAGCATAAATGCTATTCATTCCGGCAAACAATGACATATCTTGAAGAAATACAGTCGTTTTAACAATGCTTCCCATTGTTAAGCCGGCTTCTTCAAGGATATGCTTTATATTTTCTAAAGATTGGCGAGCTTGTTCTTCTATACTTGCCTCCATATTCCCTGTTGCCCCATCAATAGGCAATTGTCCAGAAACAAAAACCATTCCATTCGCTTCAATGGCTTGACTATATGGTCCGATAGCTCCAGGAGCTTTCTCACTACAAATTACTTTTTTCATATTTCTTATATTTATAATTAGTTTATCTTACAATTCCTATCTCAATCCTATTCTGCAAAGATAAAAATAAACCCTGAATTCTCTTACTTATAATTATTGAAAAGAAATGATCCCTTTCTTTTTGTAAATAAAAACAAGGTTATCACCTTATTTATCAGGAATGTGTAATCTGAAATCTGTACTTATAAAGAAAAAAAAGAATATTTCCATGCAGTATTAGAGAAATATCTGCATTTAATGAAAAAGACAATAAATCAAACCTATATAAACCAAGAACCTTGACTTGACTGTGTGGGAGAGAATGAAGAGAGAGAGAATCTTTAGAATTTCCCAAAACAATGCCTCCTGTTGAAATGGTATACAACAGGAGGGCATTTATCTTATCTAAAATCATCAATGGATTCAATAGTAACTATTTACAGTACTTTTGAATAAGCGCATCTACATTTTGGTCGCCTAATTCTTTGGCTTTTTGAAAATTAGCACACGCCTCATTCATCTTCTTCAATTGTACTTGGCAAAGTCCCAGTAAACGATAGGCTTCAGCATACTTAGGTTCTTGCTTTAATAACTGATTTAATTGTAGCATTGATTCTTCATAACGCCCAACACGCAAATTGATTACAGCTTGCTCAGCTTTATAAGTCAAGTCTTTAGGATTAATCTCAATAGCTTTAGCAATATCATCTAATGCACGCTGATATTGTCTAGCCTTCATAGCAGCCTGTTCTCTATAATAATAAAAGAGATCATTCACCTGTCCATTCAATGCTTTATGATAAGCATCATAATCGAGTAAAGCATCACGTGCACGACCTTCATTCATATACATTTGTGCACGTTCAAGTAAATAAGGTGCAAAAGCTGCAGTAATAGGTTTAGGACAGTAAGCAATGCAACTATCCATTAATGCTATTATTTCATTTTTGTCGGCTTTCAATAATTCTTTTGTTTTAGCTGCACTAAAAAATGACGCAGCAGAAGCTATATTGCTAGTATTTACTTTTTCATAAGCTGACAAAGCTCCCGCATAGTTTTGTTGTGCAAAAAGTATATCACCTTCTAGTTGTGTGTATACAGGCAACGGAGAGATTTCAATTGCATGACGCACATTATTTAAAGCTGTTTCATAAGTCCAATCGTTGTAAGTCTTTTCAGGCTTCGTCAACTGGTAGCCATACATTGCTTTTGCCAGATTATAATAAACATCATCCTTTTTAGGTGCAACCTTCAAAGCCTGATTAAAATCGGCTACCGCTTTATCTAAATCAGAGTTATTATCTTTATACTTCGCCACATAGTAATTTGCACGTCGAAGATATCCATCCGTGCTATTAGGAAATTTGGTCACAAAATCATCCAACAACTTTTCATATTCCTGAGCTTGTAATTGTCCTGAGGCCATAAAAAGGTATACTAAAGCTTGATCTTCGGTCTCTGGCAAACCCTTAGAAATACCAATTTGCTTTAATGCATCGTCTCCTAAAGACAAAGCATTAATTTTCTGCGACATAGCAAAAGTAGCGCCAGCAGCATAACAAATTGTTGCCGTGTCAATGCCAGAAGACTTCTGAGAAAGACCAAAGACTTCACCATCAGCATTCATAACAGGACAGCTAACCATCTTATCCTTCATTTGCATATTCAACGTGTAGTAACTATACTCACCAGCAACCTTCGATACCTCTTTTACATTACCTGATACGCATGCAATACTTTTCTGGGTAGAATATGGAAGCATCCAAGCTGGTGATCCTGCAACAGGAGTAGTACTAGCTATGGATAAAGCAGGTACTTTCTTTTCAGTAATAGCAACACGAAACTTGATCACATCATACATATCGTTTGCTCCCATAATAAGACTAACAGGCATTTGTTTCCCATCAGCAGTTATTATCACAGCACGTTCAGCTCCTTTAAACAAACTATAATCCGATAAAGCAAGTCCATCTTCAGAGACAAAAAAGCCATTGCCTGAATTAAGCATTTTATCGTTTTTGTCATAAGTTACCACAGAAAAAACAGTACGTTTCGCCTTTTCAACCCATTTAGGGGTTTGCGCCATTCCTGCATGAAAACAAAGGAAAAGCATCAAAGGTATTACAAAAAATCTCTTCATATTAGTCATTATTTCTTTGTTTCACAGCTTCATAGATTAAGATTCCGGCAGCAACAGATACATTCAAAGATTCTATCGATCCTAACATTGGAATTTTCACCCATTCATCACAAAGAGCAAGATTATCATACGATACTCCTGTATCCTCAGCTCCCATAATAATACAAGTCGGGCCAGTGTAATCAGCTTTTGTATAATCATAATCGCCTTTTTCTGTTGCAGCAACAATACGGAAACCACTATTTTTAAGATACTGTAAAACAGTATGCAAACTTTGTTCACGACAGACTGGAAGAGTGTGAAGAGCACCAGCCGAGGTCTTCATCGCATCAGCATTCACAGAAACACTACCTCTAGCAGGGATGATGACTGCATCTACTGCCGCACATTCGCAAGTACGAGCTATTGCACCAAAGTTACGTACATCCGTGATTCCGTCGAGCATTACAAACAAAGGATTCTTACCTTGTTCAAAAAGAAACGGCACCAAATCTTCTGTCTTTTGATAGGTCACTGAGGAAATGAAAGCAACTACCCCTTGGTGGTTCTTACGAGTGATACGATTAATACGTTCCACAGGCACACGCTGAACAGGAATCAGCAAACCCTTAAGCGCAGCAAAAAGCTCCTTTGAAAGATCACTTTGAATATCTTTCTTCACCAGGATTTTATCGATTTCTTTTCCAGCCTGAATGGCTTCAATCACGGCACGAACACCGAAAATCATTTCACTATTATCAGTCATCTTATTATTTTATGAATTATACTTCTTTTTATTTTGAATATTAAGCTAGAGTGTTCCCTCCAATAAGGCCTTTGCATTGCTTAAAGCAGCTTCAGTCAATGTTGCACCACTCAGCATATGGGCTATTTCTTCAACTCGTTCTTCGGCAGTCAAACGGCGAATGTGACTATTTGTCTCTGTATCGTTGTCTTGCTTATAGACTTTATAATGAGCCGAACCGCGAGATGCTATTTGGGGAAGATGGGTAATACTTATTACCTGACGATTAAAATCACCCATTTCATGCATCATATCAGCCATTCTATCAGCAATTTCACCAGAGACACCCGTATCAATCTCATCAAACACAATTGTAGGCAATTTCACAGCACCAGCTATCATTGCTTTAATAGAAAGCATCACACGAGCGATTTCACCTCCAGATGCTACACTTGATATACTTTGTAAAGCTCCGTTTTTGTTTGCAGAGAACAAGAAATTTACTGTATCTTCGCCCTGCACACCAGGTTCTTTCTTCAATCCCATTTCGACTTGGAAACGGACGTTAGGCATCCCCAAAGGAACCAGGCGCGACGCTAACTGTTTTTCAACCTCACGGGCGGCAACTAAACGCGACTCGGTCAAAGCAACAGCTTGTTTCTTCACCATAGTATATTGCTGATTCTTAAGAGCAGTTAGCTCAGCGATACGCTCGTCATAGGATGTAATATCAGCCAATTTACTTCGATATTGGCCTGCCAAAACGATCAAATCCTCTAAGGTTTGTACTCTATGTTTCTGTTGCAGCGAATAAATAAGATTCAACCGCTCATTGACCTCTTCAAGACGATTTGGATTAAACTCAATCGATTCACCCTGAGAAGAAACTTCTTGAAAGATATCCTTCAGCTCAATGTATGCACTCTCCATCCGATCTGCAAGCTCACTAGACGGTTGATATACATTTCTTAAACTATTAAGTGAATTTAATGCATCTTTCAATGCTGGAAGCATTCCCCCTTCGTCAGCTCCAAGAGACTGTTCCACTCGATAAAGATTGGCTTTAATTTCTTCAGCATGGCTTAACACCTCTGCCTCTGATTCTAATGTTTCCTGCTCACCTTCTGACAAATGAGCTTCTTCTAACTGCTCTAATTGAAATCTTAAATAATCTTCATCTGCTTTACTCTGTTCGGCAAGTGCGGTTAACTCCGCCAATTCCCGTTCGAACCTTTTCCAGTCCTCATACAAAGAATGATACTTATCAAGCGCAATGTCATTATGCGCTAGGATATCAAGTACATTCAGCTGAAAGCCCTCTTTATTTAATAGTAAATTTTGATGTTGAGAATGAACATCAATTAATTGCTCACCTAGCTCCTTCACTTGTGACAAAGAAGCAGGCGTATCATTTATAAAAGCACGGCTTTTACCTGAAGATTGAATCTCTCTGCGTAAAATACATTCGTCATCATATTCCAAACCATTCTCCTCGAAAAAAGAGTGCATTCCATATGAAGAGATATCAAAGCGGGCCTCAATGATACATCTAGAAGCACCACGACGAATAGCTTTAAGATCAGCACGCTGGCCTAACAAAAGACCAATAGCTCCCAGAATAATTGATTTTCCGGCTCCTGTTTCACCAGTAATAACTGAAAATCCAGTTTCAAACCGAATATCCAGTTTTTCTATCAATGCATAATTCTGAATATAGAGTGAACGTAACACGTTAGATGAATTTAAATTAAATATAAATCAAAGAGCTAAAACATTTATAAGATGGTCGACAATGTCTTGAGCAACTTCTTGTTTTGATTTTAAGGGATAATCCTGTCGACTTTTACGGTCAATAATACTAATTTTATTAGTGTCGTGCCGAAACCCTGCACCCTCATCATTAAGAGAATTAAGCACTATAAAATCGAGATTTTTCCGTTCAAGCTTATGCTCCGCATTTTGTAGTTCATCATTAGTCTCAAGAGCAAAACCAACCAATACTTGATTTGCTGATTTGATCTTGCCCAATGTAGCAGCAATATCTTGCGTAGCATGAAGACGTAATGTCAAGTCTTCGTCCTTTTCACGTTTAATCTTTTTAGTAGCTACATCTTCCGGACGATAATCAGCAACAGCCGCACACAGAATGCCAGCATCTGTAAAAGGAAACCATGTATGCGCTTCGTCATACATTTCCTGAGCAGTCTCAACATCAATTCTGCGAATACGAGAATGCTTAGTCTTTAGTTGAACCGGGCCGCAAATCAATGTCACCTCAGCGCCACGACGAGCACATTCTTCAGCTAAAGCAAAACCCATTTTACCAGAAGAATAGTTGCCGATAAACCGAACTGGATCAATCTTCTCATAGGTTGGGCCAGCAGTTATCATTATTTTTTTCCCTTGAAGTTCAGTACTTGCAGAGAAAAACTCAGATAACGCACGAATAATATTCTCCGGCTCTTCCATACGTCCTTTACCTACTAAATGGCTTGCAAGCTCTCCTGTCCCCGGCTCAATAATATGATTACCAAATGAACGAAGTATATCTAGATTTTTTTGCGTAGAAGAATGTGCATACATGTCAAGATCCATAGCTGGCGCTACAAACACTGGAGCTTTAGCGGAAAGATAAGTAGTAATCAACATGTTATCAGCAATTCCATTGGCCATTTTGCCAATAGTAGAGGCCGTGGCCGGTGCAATCAGCATAGCGTCTGCCCATAACCCAAGATCAACATGGCTATTCCACGTTCCATCACGCTGAGCAAAAAAATCACTAATAACGGGCTTGCTAGTCAATGCTGAAAGTGTGATGGGAGTTATAAACTCTTTCCCTGCGGGGGTAATCACGACCTGTACCTCTGCCCCTAACTTAATCAGTCCTCGAATGATATAACAAGCCTTATAAGCAGCGATACTTCCAGTAATACCTAATATTATTTTTTTCCCTTTTAGCATTATTTCGTAATCAAATTACTCATTTCACGTAAACGAATCTTTGTAAGTACAGCTTTAGTGTTCAATGTAAAATCACTATTTAAAATCCAGCTATAATACCCTTGATCTTTCTTTAATACTTCAGCAACAGACATTCCTTTGTATTTTCCGAAATTAAAAACCTCAACTCCATTATCATCATAAACCATTCGTCCGGCAAAATCAACGTTCTTGTTAAAGCTAGAGTATTCTGCTAAAAATGAAATATCATTCTGGAGGTCCGGATAACGATCAAGCTGTGCTTTTAACACTTCATAAGTTGCTCTTGTATCTGCTTCAGCAGTATGCGCATCCTCTAAGCTCTTTTCACAATAAAATTTATAAGCAGCCGAAAGCGTCCGTTGCTCCATTTTATGGAAAATAACCTGCACATCTACAAATTTTCGTTTTGTCATATCCATATCTACACCTGCACGAAGGAATTCTTCGGCTAGAACAGGAATATCAAAACGATTAGAATTAAATCCAGCCAAATCTGCTCCTTCAATATCTCGGGCAATATTCTTTGCCACTTCTTTAAAAGTAGGGCAATCTACAACATCTGCATCAACAATTCCATGTACAGCAGATGAAGCTTCAGGAATATGCATTTCGGGGTTGATACGCATTGTTTTAGCTTCTTCATTCCCATTAGGGAAAACTTTAAGATAGCATATTTCAACAATCCGATCCGTATTTATATTGGTTCCTGTTGTCTCTAAGTCAAAGAAAACAATCGGATTTTTCAAATTTAATTTCATATTCATTTATGTTTTCTTTACTTCAAAACGACACAGAGTTCCACAGAGCACTTTTGCATATATTCTCTGTGAGACTCTGTGTAAAAATGAAGTAAATAAGTTTAATCATTCAGCATCATCGGCATCAATAGCATCAGTAGGTCTTCATTATCCTCTTGTTCAACAGGAATAACAACGCCTGCACGAGAAGGATCGGCTAGTTCAATCACAACCTCTTCTGCTGCAATGTTATTAAGAATATCAATCAGGAACGTAGATTTAAACCCTATGCTCATAGCAACTCCTGCATATTGACAAACCAATGTTTCTTCAGCAGAAGTTGAGAAATCAACATCTTGCGCAGAAACCACAATTTGATTTTCTTGCATTCTTAGCTTAATCAAACTACTTGCTTGTGAAGAAAATATTGATACACGACGTAGCGCTCCAAGCAATTGCTGACGATCAACAGTTACTTTATGAGGGTTATTTTGAGGAATAACAGAATTATAATTGGGATAACGACCTTCAATCAAACGACACACCATCCGATAATTTTCCAACATAAAAACTGCATTACGTTCGTCGAATTCAATCACAACACTTCCTTGTTCTTTGGGCAGTAAGCTCTTAAGTAAAACAGCAGGCTTCTTTGGTAAAATAAACGCTGCACGCTCTGTTCCATTGGCAACAAGCGTTTTACAACGCACTAATTTGTGTCCATCAGAAGCTACCATTGTAATATCATCAGTTGTAATATCAAAATAGATACCATTCATCACCGGACGAAGTTCATCATCCGCTGTAGCGAAAACAGAACGATTGATGCCAGCAAGTAAAATGTCAGCTTTTAATTCTACACGAACAGCACTATCACTTAAAATAGCTGATTGAGGGAACTCATCTGCGTTTTGCCCCATCAAACTATATTTTCCATTTTGGTACTGAACAGTGATTTCATAATTATCTGGATTGATATGAAACATTAACGGCTGTTCCGGAATTTCTTTCAACGCATCAAGTAGCGTTTTTGCTGCAACAGCAAAACGTCCATTTGTATCGCTTTCATTTACTTCCAAAGTAGTCACCATAGTCGTTTCACTATCAGATACGGTCACAGACAAAGTTCCATCTTCCAATTCAAAGAGGAAACAATCAAGGATAGGCAACGTATTCTTCGAATTGATTACACGGCTCACAGCCTGTAAATGGCTTGAAAGTGCAGTACTTGAAACGATAAATTTCATATATTTTCGAGTATTTAAGTTTTGAATTATATATCGCACAAAGTTACGAAAAAAGATTTGTGTCGCCCAAGAAAACAAAAGAAAAAACACGCTATGTATAAGGGATATTCCTAAAAAATTGTAACTTCGCCGCAGAATTTAAAATCATCACAATGGAATTTACAGGAAAAATTATTGCTATCCTTCCTCCGAAAGGTGGAGTTTCAAAAAGTAGCGGCAACGAATGGAAATTACAAGAGTACGTAATTGAGAACCATGATCAATACCCACGTAAAATGTGTTTCGACGTATTTGGAGCAGATAAAATTGAACAATTTAACATTCAAATGGGTGAAGAATTATCTGTTTCTTTCGACATTGAGGCCAAACAATGGAATGATCGTTGGTTTAACAGTATTCGTGCTTGGAAAGTTGAACGTGTAAATGCTCCAATGGTTCAGGGCGCCCCTGTTCCTCCACCAGCTCCTTCTGCAACTCCAGACTTCGCTTCTGGTGATGCAAAAGATGATCTGCCGTTCTAAAAAGACATCATATTCTAAAGCCTCTCAATAGTAATACGATCTATTGGGAGGTTTTTATTTAGTACTTAATAATTATATAAAACAGAGAGAACTATTCATCTGCCTTATATTTTAGAACTATATTAGGGTATATCAACCCATCCGTACACGTAAGCTGCACGAACATAATAAAGTGGCTAAAGAAATCCGAATTTCGGAGAAAAAACGAAGGCACATATCGAACATGAAATTGAGAATCCGGCAACAATCGAGAGAAGTCAGTCATCAGCATAAAATTATAACTATCAGACAACCCATCGACAACAACACGATATGATGATTCATTATAAAGTATATTTTTCTTATCAAGATAATCAATATAACTAGACAAACTATTTATATTAGGAGCCAACAATAAAGTACCTCGATAAAAAACGGCGTATATTTGTAATGATGGTTCAATAAACCCAGACAACCGATTAAACAAAGTAGTAAGTGGCAGTTTATATATAGAATATGCCCTATCAGGAGTGTAATGTAGGGTTATGCGGCCGGTCTCATTATCAATCAACTTAGCCGATACCGAACTCACCCAATAACGCAAGTTCTTTTCAGCTCGTTCAACATCAAACACTGGTATGCTTAACACTTCCGCTTGCCTCCCTGTCGTATCGTTCTCATAAAAAAGGCATGCAAGCATGTTATTACCTGCATTTTCCATCAAATAAGTAGAGAATATTTTGTTTGAAGATAAGACATCAGCAGCGACAGACATCTCCTTTTTCGTATCGAAAACATGCTCCAAAGATAATAAAGAGTCCCAATTTACAACAGACTGCCTGCTAAAATAATAAGTTGTTGAAGGCAAATATTCTCCAGGAAAACCTTCAAGAACTTGCTGTTTGCTGAGCATATTTATAAATGAAAAACTACTATCAACATCGCGACAAGCTCCAGAAAAATAAATAAAATTTTCTTTCAACTTCATATCAAACTTTGTCCATCCCATCAAACCCGTAACTCGAGTAAAAAGAGTCGCGATAGCATTACTTTTATTTGACACTTGCAATTGACGGAAAGCAAGATCAGACGATAATGATTTTCCTACTTTATAAACATTAATAACTTCTTCAACTAACTTTATCTGGCAACTAAGAACCAAGAAATCCGGAGTCATGTAACAAGCCAAAAAGCCTCCATCAATCATCGGATAAATCATAATACTCTCCCCTTTATAAACAAATGCTTTGGGGGGATAGCCCGCTGAAATATACTTTTGAACAAAATTATTTACCAATTCTCGATCCCCGGTTCCAAGTCTACAATAAAGAACTTGATTCCGATCGTTATCCGGTTCGTGAAAACTAATAAGTACCTGGCTCATCTCGCGACTAGAACCATGTGGAGTACCATCAAGAAAAGTATAAAGATATTGCTTTAAATATGAAAAAATTTTAGATATGTGGAGAAAATGATTCTTTTTGCTACAAGCCAAACCATCTACGTCAGTTACAAACGTAGCAACGTCATCGGTGGCAAATACCGCCGATGCTGACAAAGGCACTAAAGTATAGAGATCAATCTTTTTCCGTTCTTGCGTAGCTGATAGTTTAAAATAAGAATACAGCGCAAAACCAGAGCACAAAAGCACAACAGAAGAAGTTATCGCTATTTTCACTATCGTACGAAGTTTCATAATATTTCTGTTTATCGGCTACCCACAAAAGTAATAAACTCTATAAATAAAACAAAACTTTTACTAAAAAAGATCACCGATATTCAAAAATCGATCACCATTCCATCAAATGTAAAATGAATACCTTCTGGAAGTTGTTTTTCCATAGTACTGTGCAGCCCCATATCGTGGCTCATATGAATAAAATAAGTATGCTTAGCCTGAATACGCCGTGCTACCTCTATTGCTTCCTCAAGATTTTGATGAGTAGGATGTGAAGCTATACGAAGAGCATTAACCACTAACACGTTCAAATCTTGCAATTGCTGATAGGATGCTTCGGGCATAGTTAACATATCAGTAATATATCCTAATTTACCAATACGATACCCCATAATAGGCAATCGACCATGCATAACACGCAACGGAACAATTGGTGTTTTGTTAATAGAAAAGGGTTTTCCAGCTACAATTTCCTGCAAAGGGATATCAGGCACACCTGGGTATTTATGATCCACAAAACAATAGGGCATGCGTAAACGCAACGCTTTTGCTACATACTCTTCAGCATAAATAGGAACTGGCCCAAAGCTACAGAACGGACGTAAATCATCTAATCCCCCAACATGATCATAATGTTCATGAGTGATAAGAACTCCATCGATCCTTTCAAAAGGAAAGCGTAACACTTGGGTTCGAAAATCAGGTCCACAATCTATCAGTATCCGAGCATCATCCGTTTCAACGATTGCTGATGCACGCAAACGAGAATCTTTCGGATCGAGAGAAGTACAAACAGAACAATTGCATCCAATTTGTGGAACTCCTGTTGAGGTTCCACTACCTAGTATTTTTATTTTCATTGTTTATCTATTTAAAAACGAGAATAATAAAAAGACTATTCTCTATTAAATGAAATTCACCTCAGGATAAATTTTTATTCCAAATTTTTCATACACAGAAGCCTTTACAGCCTCAGCCAAACGAATAATATCCTTTCCTGTAGCTCCACCAAGATTTACTATAACCAATGCTTGCTTATCATGCACAGCCGCAGGCCCTAAAGACTTACCTTTCCACCCGCACTGTTCAATCAACCATCCTGCCGGAATCTTGATCCTCTCTCCTCCTAAATCATAATAAGGGATTTGAGGATACTCACAGGCTAATGATTCAAATTTGTCTAGCGAAACAATTGGATTCATAAAAAAACTCCCAGCATTCCCTACAACTTTGGGATCAGGCAATTTACTTTCCCGAATTTCAATAATAACTTTACGTAAAAGTGGTAATGAAAGCTCAGGATACTTTTCAATTTCCCGTTTTATAGCCCCATACCCTATTTTGTAGTCTTCATGTTTGCTAAGCTTAAAATGAACATAAGTTACAAATATTGATTTATTCGTTGACTCTTTGAACATGCTACTGCGATAAGCATATTCACATTCATCAACCCTATAAACACGTTTTTCCCCATGAATGTTCACCGTTTCAACAGCAGTTATGATATCTTTAACCTCCACTCCGTAGGCACCAATATTTTGCACAGCACTCGCCCCTACCTCTCCTGGAATAAGAGACAAGTTTTCCGCTCCATACCAATTATGTTCTACACAATAGGCTACAAAATCGTCCCAAATAGCACCAGCACCAACTCTTACAGAAACAAAATCTTCGTCCTCTTGAGTCACCTCGATGCCATTAATAACAGAATGTAGAACAAGTCCATCGTAATTTTGAGTAAACAAAAGATTACTACCGCCTCCAATATGCAAAAAAGGTGTCACTAGGGCACCTTGAGCTATAAATTCGAGTAATTCCTCTACCGAAGCATATTCAAAAAAACGAGTTGAACTCACATCAATGCCAAATGTATTGTGTGATAAAAGAGAGTACATATTTTAGTCTTTTTATATTAAATACTTGTATCTTCGAACTTATACAACTGCCATTCACTCCCCTTACGTCGAAAGTAAAGGATATTAGAGAAGCCATTACCTATACCTTTTAGTGCAAGAATTTTAGTAGGCGAGTTATCTTCATTTTTCTGCCCATAATTAATATTCGAAAGTCGATCAGCAGGCAAAGTGGGTTTAAAAGCAAACCACTGATTTAAATCCAATGAGGTTTCTAAAATAGAAAAATCGTCATCAGGATCTGTTGTAACAAAAGCTAACGGCTGTTGCACACGTTGACTCTGGAACAAACTATCAGTAGCAAATCGACTAAAGAATTCCACAAAATCCTCATTTTCATTACGTTCAATAGGACGCAAGTTAATGGCTTCCAACATCCAAGCCCCTTTTACGCGTTCGAAATAATATTTCTTCACCATGCGGGTTTTTATAAAGATCCATTCCACTTGAACCGAGGTTAGTGCTGTATCTCCCACCAAGTCCATATCTTCTTCTTTATCAAACAACAAGGTATAATAATGCTGTTTGGTAAACAAATCATCATGTTTCCACTTTTGCTCCTTTATACTCGCTTTCACATCCCCATTATAGTAAGGTAACGGAAATTTCACACGATGACGCTGTAAAGCATCGTCGGAAGCAAAATTGTAAATAAAATCATCGAAAGACTCATCAGCCTCTGTAGGCATAGGTTCTTCGGGCAATTTCTCCTTGTGAATCGTATCAGTCATATTCTTGATAGAATCCACTTCGTGAGTAATAGATGCAAAAGGATCAATGTGAGCTTTCTTGTTTCCACAGGAAACAAGAATTACAAGCAACACAATCCCCGCAATTAGTTTTTTCATTTCTTTAATTTATCTCTTAATTTTTCAAGCATATCTACCGTCATGCTTTCCAAATCATAAGCTGGCTTCCACCCCCATTCCTGACGGGCGCAAGTGTCATCCAGACTATCTGGCCAACTATCGGCAATACCTTGTTTTAAAGGATCAATATCGTAAATCATTTCAAACGATGGCACATGCTTCTTGATGGCTTTATAAATCGCCTCTGGATCAAAACTCATAGAGGCGATATTGAAAGCGTTGCGATGTACCAATTTTTCCGGGTCTGCTTCCATTAGCATTATAGCAGCATTTAAAGCATCCGGCATATACATCATATCCATAAGCGTGCCTTCTTTTATAGGACACACAAATTTTTCTCCCCTCACAGCTGAGTAATAGATATCAACAGCATAATCCGTCGTACCTCCCCCCGGAGGGGTTACATTTGAAATAATGCCCGGAAAACGAACTGCACGTGTGTCAACACCATATTTATTGTAATAATAATCACTCAACAATTCTGTCGCTACTTTAGTTACACCGTACATAGTACGTGGACGCTGAATCGTATCTTGCGGAGTATTTGTGTGCGGAGTGGTGCACCCAAAAGAACCGATAGAACTAGGAGTGAATACAGCACATCCTTGCTCACGGGCGACTTCTAATACATTCCACAAACCATCAATCCCTATTTTCCAAGCTAATTTAGGTTTAGACTCTGCCACAACCGAAAGAAGCGCAGCTAAGTTATATATTGTGTCGATGCGATATTGTTTTACCACCGACTCAATCATTTCTCCATTTGTCACGTCAACGACTGCCGACGGTCCTGACTCTTTCAATTCTCCCTTAGGCTCTGCGCCGGGAATATAACCAGCTACGACATTCTCATTTCCGTAGCGTTTACGTAGCTCCATCGTCAACTCAGATCCAATTTGTCCGGTAGCCCCAATGATCAAAATGTGTTTCATTTTTTATTCTTACTTAAAATACTAAGCTAAACAGTGCGCAAAGTAAACACTTTTTTTTCAGATTTAAATCAAAAAGATGTTGTTTATTCCAAGAAAAATCGTGTCCTTTGCACGATAACCAAATCACTCAAACACTATGTACGGTAAAATAAAAGATTATCTCGGTCAGACCTTGACTGAAATAAAAGAAGCCGGCCTTTACAAAGAAGAACGACTTATTGAAAGTGCGCAGCAAGCTGCCATAAAAGTTAAGAATAAAGAGGTTTTAAATTTTTGTGCAAACAACTATTTAGGACTATCCAATCATCCCCGACTTATTAAGGCCTCTCAAGCCATGATGGAAAAACGGGGATATGGTATGTCATCTGTACGTTTCATCTGCGGTACACAAGACATTCACAAAGAGCTCGAAGCTGCTATTTCAGATTACTTCCAGACTGAAGATACGATTCTTTATGCTGCCTGTTTCGATGCCAACGGTGGAGTATTCGAACCTCTTTTATCGGAAGAAGATGCCATCATTTCAGATTCTTTAAACCATGCATCTATCATCGACGGTGTACGTTTGTGTAAAGCTAAACGTTATCGATATGCAAACGCCAATATGGCTGAACTTGAACAATGTCTTCAAGAAGCACAAGCTCAACGCTTTCGTATCATAGTTACTGACGGTGTATTCTCAATGGACGGAAATGTAGCCCCTATAAATCAGATTTGCGATTTAGCTGAAAAGTATGATGCATTAGTAATGGTAGATGAATCACATTCTGCAGGTGTAGTAGGCGCTACAGGACACGGCGTAAGTGAATTATATCATACTCATGGCCGCGTAGATATCTATACCGGTACACTAGGAAAAGCATTTGGAGGTGCTTTAGGAGGATTCACCACTGGCCGTAAAGAAATTATTGATTTATTACGTCAACGTAGTCGCCCCTATTTGTTTTCAAACTCATTAGCTCCTGGCATTATCGGTGCTAGTTTGGAAGTCTTTAAAATGCTTAAAGAAAACAACGATTTACATGACAAGCTGGTTGAAAACGTGAACTATTTCCGTGATCAAATGACTGCAGCCGGATTCGATATCAAGCCAACGCAAAGTGCCATTTGTGCAGTAATGCTCTATGATGCTAAGCTATCTCAGATCTATGCAGCTCGTATGCAAGAAGAAGGCATTTACGTCACAGGTTTCTATTATCCGGTAGTACCTAAAGATCAAGCTCGCATCCGTGTTCAGATTTCTGCAGGACATGAGAAAGAACACCTCGACAAATGTATTACTGCATTTATTAAAGTAGGTAAAGAACTTGGTGTATTAAAATAGCAAATATATGGAAGAACTAACTCTTACGACTCCTGCCCTACTCTTCTCGGCAGTATCACTTATCTTACTGGCCTATACCAATCGTTTTCTATCTTACGCACAATTAGTACGTCAACTGCGAGATCGTTACATGGAGAATCCTTCAGATATCACTGTAGCTCAAATTGAGAATTTACGAAAACGCCTCAATCTGACACGCACTATGCAAGGGTTAGGAATTGCGAGTTTGTTCCTTTGTGTTGTTAGTATGTTCCTAATCTACATCGGACTTCAAGTGCTTTCTGCGTACGTTTTTGGACTCGCTTTAATCTTATTAATTAGTTCGCTAGGAGTTTCCTTTCGTGAAATACAAATTTCGACGCGTTCATTAGAAATTTACTTAGGCACGATGGAAAACGGACATGATAAGCATTGAAATAATAAAGAAAAAGCTGTCTGAGTAATCACTCAAACAGCTTTTTTATTATATATGGAATATACTAACGTTGTCCCAATTGAGAATCAACGAAGAAAATACCAGTATCACCAGCTTTCTTAAGCTTATCAACAATTCCTTGAGCCGTAGCTTCCTCTTCTACTTGCTCACGCACAAAACCCCACAAGAAATCTTGAGTAGCTTTGTCTTTTTCAGCTGCAGCGACATCAACTAGTTTGTCCACTAATGCAGATATATGGCATTCATGTTTGTAAGCATGTTCAAAAACTTCAACCGGTGTTCCCCAACCGTTAGGGACAACATCAATCTTATCAACCATAGCAGTTCCACCCCTTTTTACAATGTAGCCAGCCATAGCATAAGCATGTTCCAATTCTTCTTGAGATTGTTTCTTCATCCAATGAGCAAAGCCACTGAATCCCTCTTTCTCAAAATAGAAAGACATAGCTAAATACAAATTGGAAGACCACATTTCAGCAGTAATCTGCTCATTAATTGCTTTTTGTAATTTTTCTGTAATCATAATCGTATATTTTATTAAGTAGTTAATGTATAAGCATTTTAAACTCTCTAATTAAGAAAACAAGATTTCCGATCGAATTGTTCTACACAAACAGAAATTTAAATTACATTCACATTTTTATTTACACTAGTTCGTCAGAAGTATATCCTTTAGGGAGTTCACGACAATTATAACCCGAAGCCATAACTTCGCCATAAGCACCTGCAGAACGAAGAGCAACCAAGTCTCCACGCTTTACTGCATTTAAGTCTATAGATTTTCCGAAAACATCTGACGATTCACAAATCGGTCCAACAACATCATAAGCCTCTATGGGTTCCTCTGAAGTAATATTCTCCATCTTATGATATGCTTGGTATAATGCAGGGCGGATCAAATCTGTCATACCCGCATCTAAGATTGCAAATTTTTTCTTAGCCCCTTGCTTCACATACAATACCTTAGAGATCAATGATCCACACTGTCCAACAATGGCACGTCCCAACTCAAAATGCAATGTTTGATAAGAACGCAGTTTTAATTGCCCAGCATAGGTTGAAAAGTAACTCTTAAAATCTGGAATTGACTGTCGGTTAGGATGGCTGTAATCAATTCCGAGCCCTCCACCGACATTGATGTGCTCCACTAGAATTCGACGAGCTTCCAGTTTATCTTGCAATTCATTCACACGGTTACACAAAGCGATGAAGTCTCCCATATCTAAAATCTGAGAACCAATATGAAAATGAAGTCCAACAAATTTTACATTTTTCATATCCAAAGCAACATCTATCACTTTGTCCATATCCTGCATGCTTATTCCAAATTTATTTTCAGCCAAACCTGTAGTGATATTAGCATGTGTATGAGCCCCAACATTTGGATTTATACGGAATGCCACATTAGCTATTTTATTCTTAGCTGCAGCAAGTTCATTGATGACTTCCAGTTCAGGAATAGATTCTACATTAAAACAAAAAATGTCATAATCTAATCCAAGATTAATTTCCCAGTCGGCTTTCCCCACACCCGCAAAAACAATCTTGTTGGAAGGAATACCAGCACGAATCGCAGCACGGATTTCTCCACCACTCACACAATCAGCTCCCATACCACTTTCACGAATGATAGTAAGAACTTTTGGATTAGCATTAGCTTTCACCGCATAGTGTACGGAATAGCTGGGGTATTTAGTAACTTCTTGATTAATAGCAGACAATGTATCGCGAAGCACCTTAGTATCATAATAATAAAAAGGCGTTTGCAATGTACGAAACTTATCGATTGGAAAGATCCCTTTCATAATTCGAAAACTTAATTTGATTAGTAAGAAAAGAGCGCTTTTATCAACATTGGTAAAAGCGCTCTCCATTATTTGTTATATTATTTTTGGTTGAAAAGCATGTCGCTCAAAGATTGAAGAGCTCTTTTCTTATCACTTTCCCGAATCAGAAAAGAGATGTTATAATTACTTCCACCAAAAGATATCATTCTAACTTGTATATCACGCATAGCATCAAGCGCCTTCGCTTCGAATCCAACGTTCTCCCATTCAAGATCACCTACGACGCAAATAATACACATATCTTTATCGACTGTTACCGTACCGTATTTCTTAAGATCATCCAAAATCTCATTTAAATGTTTGGTATTGTCTATCGTTACAGATACACCTACTTCAGAAGTACAGATCATGTCAATAGAAGTCTGATAGCTTTCGAATATTTCAAAAACTTTACGCAAGAATCCATGCGCAAGCAACATGCGGCTTGACTTTATTTTAATTGCTGTAATATTATCTTTAGCAGCAACAGCCTTAATTTTTCCTTTCTCCGTATCATTAGAAATCAATGTACCAGGAGCATCTGGGTCCATTGTGTTAAGTAGACGAACAGGAATATTAGCATATTTAGCAGGCTGAATACATGTTGGATGCAAAATCTTAGCACCAAAGTAAGCCAACTCTGCAGCTTCTTCAAAATGCAATTGTCTAACCGGAGCCGTTTCGTCTACAATACGTGGATCATTGTTGTGCATACCGTCTATATCTGTCCAAATTTGAATTTCAGATGCACCGACTGCTGCACCAATCAAAGAAGCAGTGTAGTCGCTACCTCCACGTTGCAAATTGTCAATTTCACCATAAGCATTACGACAGATAAACCCTTGAGTGATATAAATCTCCATATCTGGATAAAGGTCAACCTGAGCTTGCAATTTATCTTTAATATATACGGGGTCAGGTTCTGCATTTTTATCAGTACGCATGAATTCCAAAGCAGGGAGCAATACGGACTTCACGCCGCACTCTTGCAAGTAGAAGTTCACCATAGCCGTAGAAATGAGTTCTCCTTGAGCTAAAACCACTTTCTCTTCAAACAAAGTGAAAAGGTCCTTAGTATAGGAACGGATGTAGTCGAAGTGCGATTTGATGACCTCCAGCGCTTTCTGTTTATATTCTAGAGTTGCATAAAGCTCATCAACATGCTGTTTATATTTAGCCTCCAGCGTATTGATAATCTCGTTGGCCCCCTCCGGATTCTTCTTATACAGATAGTCCGAAATTTCCACCAATGTATTTGTTGTTCCTGACATTGCAGAAAGAACAACAATCTTCTGTTCACCATCGGTAATTAATTTGGCTACTTCCTTCATCCGCTGTGCAGTGCCTACGGAAGTTCCTCCAAACTTTAAAACTTTCATTTTCGTTACTGTTTTAGTTATCTATATTTAAATCAATTTCTATTGTTCTCTGTAAAGGCGAATACTCTCTAGTGACATCCTTGATATGATGTTCCGCACACCGATACACTCTGCCGGGATATTCCTTAAGCAATTGCAGGTTGTGTGTTGTCATCACTACTGATGAACCCGATTCACAGATACTATGCAACAATTCAACGATAGCCTTCCCTGTTTCAACATCTAAATTTCCTGTTGGTTCATCTGCCAAGATTATATCTGGGGAATTCAACACAGCACGCGCTATTACAATACGTTGCTGTTCCCCTCCAGAAAGTTCATTTGGGAGCTTATATCCTTTATTAGACATTCCAACCAGTGCCAAAACTTCTTCAATGCGATCCTTGATCTCTTGTTTATTCTTCCAGCCGGTTGCACGAAGTACAAATTCCAGATTGTTATACACAGAACGATCTGTCAGTAATTGAAAATCCTGGAACACAATACCTAATTTTCTTCTCAACTGAGGAATATGCTTACGTTTAATTGTGCTCATGTTGTAGCCCAACACAGTAGCTTCACCCTCCAAGACATCTAGCTCGCCATATAAAGTTTTAAGCAAACTCGTCTTTCCCGAGCCCACCTTTCCAATCAGATAAACGAACTCTCCTTTATGCAGTTCAAAACTAACTTCACTGAGTACACAGAGTTCCTGTTGATGGATTTCTACGTTATTGTACGAAATCAACGCTTCTTCATCCATACCAGCCATTATTTAAAATGTTATTTTTATATGCTTTATTTTTAATGCTTCTGCCACGTTTTGCTATGTCTCACTTGCAATTCACGAGCAAGATCTTCAATACGGTAGCCTTTAGAAGTAAGCAACACAATCATGTGGTAAATCAAATCTGCACCTTCATAAATTAAGCGATCATCTGTACCATTTGTAGCTTCAATTACGGTTTCGACTGCTTCCTCTCCCACTTTCTGTGCAATTTTGTTGATACCCGATTGAAACAGACTAGTAGTATAGGAACCTTCTGGCATTTCGGCATGACGCATATCTATAAAATCTTGCAGGACTTTCAAGAACATAACTGGTTCTTCATTTTTTTCAGCCCAACAAGTATCGGTTCCTGTGTGGCATACAGGTCCTACAGGATTCACCTGTATTAACAGTGTATCATTATCGCAATCGGGATGCATAGAAACAACATGAAGAAAATTGCCACTCTCCTCTCCTTTAGTCCACAAACGATTTTTTGTACGACTGAAAAAAGTAACTTTTCCTGTTTCTACTGTTTTATCATAGGCTTCTTTATTCATAAAACCTAGCATCAAAACCTTGCGTGTCTCGTTATCTTGTATGATAGCCGGAACAAGTCCGTTCATTTTATTGAAATCCAATTCCATCTTATATAAAGTTCTAATTTCTACTTCTATTTAGTATGCCCTTTACGCAGAACAATACTATATTCATAACACCTCAACATACTCTATTATTGAATATGCCAAACAGTTTGAACACTAGCTCATTCTCTGACAGTAATTCCTTCGCTGCAAAGATACGATTTTAATTCGGGAATTTTAATTTCTCCGAAATGAAAAACACTGGCTGCCAGAGCAGCATCAGCTTTCCCTTCAAGAAAGACGTCGCGAAAATGCTCTCTTAGTCCCGCACCACCAGAAGCAATCACTGGTATAGAAAGCTGCTCAGCTAAAGATGCAAGCGCTTCATTTGCATAGCCTGTTTTCACCCCATCATGATTCATACTTGTGAAAAGGATCTCTCCAGCACCGCGTTCTTGTCCTTCCTTAGTCCAGTCTAGCAACTCTTTATCTGTTTCGATACGCCCACCATTAAGGAAACATTTCCATCCATTCATCGTTTGCTTAGCATCCACTGCTAATACACAAACTTGTGAACCAAAATTTTTAGCAATATCATCAATTAGCTTCGGATCACGAATAGCAGAAGAGTTTATGGATATTTTATCGGCACCAGCACTCAACAAGCGGTCCACATCTCTTAACTCATTAATTCCACCACCCACAGTAAAAGGAATGCTGATATTGGCAGCAATTCTTTTCACCAATTCAGTAAAAGTCTTACGTCCTTCATGGCTGGCCGTGATATCTAGAAAAACAAGCTCATCTGCTCCCTGTTCACTATATGCTCTTCCAAGTTCAACCGGATCACCAGCTTGACGGAGATTAACGAAATTGGTTCCTTTTACTGTTTGTCCGTCTTTTATATCCAAACAAGGTATAATTCTTTTTGCTAACACAATCCTATATTATTAAAATTGATTTATAATTATAATCCGTAAATCGCAGTTTACAATCTGACCAAGGCACAGCGAGAGCAAAGCTTGTAAAATAGTGAAGAAATATCTACAAAAAGACACGCAAATCTTTAAGCACAATACGACCTTCATACAATGCCTTGCCAAAAATGACCCCAGGCACTCCAGCCTCATTCAGAACAATGATATCATCTACATTGCTAACACCTCCGCTAGCGATAAGATAAAGTTTAGGAAATTCCTCCATCATTTCTTTATAAAGGTCAATAGAAGGGCCTTTCAACATTCCGTCGCAACTAATATCAGTACAGATCACTTTTTGTATTCCATGGTTGACATAATCTTCCAGAAAAGGAAATAGTTCACAAGCGCTTTCATCCTTCCACCCATTGACAGCTATTTTATGGTCTTTCACGTCAGCACCTAAAATTATTTTTTCGCTACCATACGTTTCAATCCAACGACAAAACATTTCGGGATCTTTCACTGCTATACTTCCACCTGTCACCATTTTAGCACCACTCTCAAACGCAATTTTCAGGTCTTCATCACTCTTTACTCCCCCTCCAAAATCTACAATTAGAGAAGTCCTTGTTGCTATCTGTTCCAGTACCCGGTGATTAATAACATGATGCGAAGCTGCTCCGTCAAGATCAACCACATGAAGTCTGCGAATTCCATTCGCCTCAAACTCCTTGGCCACTTCAAGCGGATTTTCATTATATACCTTTTTACTATCATAATCGCCTTGCGAAAGGCGAACGCATTTCCCGTCAATAATATCTATCGCTGGAATAATTTCAATCATCTGCTTATATTAAGTTTAAACAAAATTCTACTTTAAATCCAAAAAGTTACTAAGAATTAGTTCACCAGTCTTCCCACTTTTCTCTGGATGAAACTGAGTCGCATAAAAATTATCTTTGTGCAAAGCTGCACTAAACGGGTGAATATAATCGGTTTCGGCAGCGGTAAATTCACAAACGGGCACGTAGAAGCTATGGACAAAATAAACAAATTCGTCTTCGGTGAAACCTTCAAACAACTTACTATTTGTCTTGCAAATCGTGTTCCAACCCATATGAGGTACTTTATCCTCATGCTTTTGTGGGATAAAACGCTTCACATCAACATCAAAGATATTTAAACAATCCACATCTCCTTCTTCTGAATATCGACACATCAACTGCATTCCCAAACAAATTCCAAGTACAGGTTGACGTAGATTTTTTATCAATTCATCCAATCCTGTAGCTTTCAGGTGGTTCATTGTGGTTTCTGCCTCTCCCACACCAGGGAAAATCACTTTATCCGCAGACTGAAGAAGTTCTTTGTCAGCAGTAATAACTGCTTCAACCCCCAAACGCTTCAAAGCATAATCCACAGAACGAATATTTCCGGCATTGTATTTTACAACTGCAATTTTCATCAGCTAAATATTACTGTTTTATTTTTGTAAGCCAACACTTTACGCTCAATATGCTTTTGTACTGCACGTGAAAGAACTATTTTTTCCAAATCCTTTCCCTTATTAACTAACTCCTCAACAGAATCTTTATGTGTAATTCGCACCACATCCTGTTCAATAATAGGACCAGCATCAAGCTCGGTGGTTACATAATGGCTTGTTGCACCGATAATTTTCACCCCTCTTTCAAAAGCAGCATGATATGGTTTTGCGCCCACAAATGCTGGAAGGAAAGAATGATGTATATTTATAATTTTATTGGGATAAGCATTAATCATCTGCTCAGAGATTACCTGCATATAACGCGCCAATACGATACATGTAATGTCATGCTTAGCCAATAGCTCTAATTCCTTACGCTCCTGTTCTTCTTTCGTCTCTTTTGTTATTGGAAATAGATGGAAAGGGATTCCAAAACGTTCGGCTACATGTTGCAGATCAGGATGATTACTAATTATTAGAGGAATTTCCACATTCCACTCTCCAGCAGTATAACGAGCCAGCATGTCGAAAAGACAATGAGACATCTTTGAGACAAAAATTGCCATACGTGGCTTTACGTCCGAAAAATAAAGCCGAAAATCCATTTCATACTTTTGCCCATAAAGCGTTCTGAAATAGTCCTCAATTTTTTGTTGGGGCACCAAGAAATCTTTCAATTCCCATTCAATACGCATAAAAAAGATATTCTCTACATGGTCTACGTACTGATCTAGATAGATAATATTTCCTTTGTTCACCGTAATAAAATCTGTCACTTCCGCAAGGATTCCGGGTTTATCGGGACAGTGCAATAACAGTTTGGCTGTAGTCATCATTCTTTTCACTTAAGTTACGATTCAGTGTGGAGTATCCCCACCGCTCTGATTTTAGTCTGCAAAAATAACGATTTATTGCAAAACAACGAATTATTCGAGCACAAAGTTGACTTACAAACGTTGAATTCTTACAGATAGAAAGATATTTAGTTAATTTTCCGATGATATTAATGATAATACAATAAAAGGCATAATGTCTGCTTTCGGATAGTGACACTATGCTTAAATGATAGAGTTACTATAAACACTGGATAATGACATTATATTTAATAAAAAGAAAAAATTTTTTTTTCAATCACAAAAGTACTCATAATGAGCAACTAAGCATTTTCTATAAAAAAAGTTCATAGAAAACACTTGCAGATTTACAAAAAACAATTACCTTTGCACCCGCAATCGAGAGAGATGCAGATTAACAAAATGAAATTCTGGTGCGTTAGTTCAGTTGGTTAGAATACATGCCTGTCACGCATGGGGTCACGGGTTCGAGTCCCGTACGCACCGCTTCTATTAATTTAGAAGAAGAGAAGAATATTGTTAATAAAAAAATTTGGTGCGTTAGTTCAGTTGGTTAGAATACATGCCTGTCACGCATGGGGTCACGGGTTCGAGTCCCGTACGCACCGCTCATAAATTAAAAAAAATCTGTTTTAAAATATTTTAAAACAGATTTTTTTATTCCTTTCATTTGTCAAGAGTTTCTCTAAAAGAGACTGAAATGTTATTCTACTCTAAAATTTTCCGATTTAAAGCTATTATAAAATCGTCCGGAAATAGCAGTAAATTTTAAAACACAATAATCTGGATCTGTGACACCCTTTGGATAATACATTGTATCACCTTCGCGCCATATCATCTCCTTACTTGCACTATCAGTGAGCACTTCCATTTGCCCTTTAAGCATTAAACCTTTAAAAAAACGTGAATTACAAAAGTAGACACATGCTTGCTCATTATTCATAAATTGAGTAGCCCGCATAGATGAAGTGTTCGTCGTAAAATAAATCGTTTTTATTCCTTCACGCTGACGAGGTTGTAACATTGCCTTTATGTTGGGAAAACCTTCACTATCAATGGAACCTATAAAAGCCGTCTTCGACTTATCAATCATGTTCCCCAAAGTCAGTTCTTCATTTTTCATTATTCAACTCTTTTTAATTGTTTATTATCGAATACAAAAGTAGGTACATTATACACGGGTATAGCAACAAAAAGAATGGAAGAAATAGCATTTTTTATGGTTTATAACTTTTACGATAAGATAAAGGCGTTCCTCCGGTATGCTGACGAAAGCAATGAATGAAATAAGAAACAGTTGAAAAATGGAGTTCAAATGCTATATCTGAAATGGATAATTCTGTATATAGAAGTAACCTACAAGCCTCATCTATCACCTTATTTATGATGTATTGCTTAGCGCTGATTCCTAATGAAAAAGTCACTATCTCATTCAGATAGTTTGAAGTAATACATAGTTTATCAGCATAATACTGAACTGTATGGTGCTTTTGAGAGAAACGGTCGACCATATATATAAATTTATCTAGATGTACTTTGCCAGCATCTTTCACGTTATCACCCTTGCTCGAGGTTTCAGCCTTATAGGCCCTATCAAGTAACATTAGCACTTCATAGAGTAAGGCCTTCAATACATCTACACCATTTTTCTTGTAATCTGTTATTTCCATTTTGATACTTTGTAGTATCAGAAGAATACGATGGTAAAGCATATCAGATAAATGCAGCTTTGACGTTTGTTTGCCAGACTTAAAAAAGGATAAGTGCTCAACAAAAAGAGTATCTTTAAAAAGGGAAGACAAAAATGCATCTTCAAAAATAAGCGCATAACCATCTTCGATCTTATTTGTATCCCAATTTCTGATCTCTCCAGGTTTAGAAAAAAACACATCACAAGATGTCGCGTCGTTGTGTTCATTATTTATTGAGAATCGTCCATCCCCTTCACAAATAAACGTGATGTCATAGTAAGTCAATCTATGAACACTTCGCTGTGCCAAAAAAGACTTTATATCTTTTAGCTTTACAACATCTACCAGAAGCTCACTGCCATATTTATTTTTAAAGAAAGTATATTGAGGTACTAATGGTTTCATATCTTTAGGTTATCTATGTAGCAAAGATACTTATTTTTAGAATAAAAAACCGGAACCCATACCTATTACTGGTTAGAGCTCCGGCCCTGCCCTTCTCTATATCTCCTCACAGACTTTGAGAAAAAGCTCTCAAGATCTAATACCTACAACTTTCTAATTTTAATTCCTGAAAGAATGGATTTCCCTTGCAACGCATCTAAGTGTATGTCAATGCATCCATCGCTATTATGTATAATATATCGTCGGCGACAAGCATTGAGATATCGATTATTATCAGCAGGCGAAAAATCTTGTTCAACAGTTTGACCACATATAACGATAGCAAACCGATTCGTAGCAGAACTACCTCGTTCATCTCCTTTCCCTAACAAATTTGCTTGTTGCCGAGATGGCCTACTAATATCGGCCATAAGGAGCTCTACTTCATAAGTCCCAATCGGTGCATCTACTTTATAAGATGTGATACCTTCGATCCAAGTTTGATAAATGGGGCCATCTACAGTATTATAAACTTCAGAAGTAGTAGTACGATTTGTACCGTTCACATATCCCCATCCACCTACTGTGTAAGGTTGATCTGGTAACCATGTTAGCTGACTAACTGCTGAAGTAAACGAACAATTACTGCCAACGTTGATGGCTAGTTCATCTCCTTGAAGTAAATCGGGAAGAAGGTTGAATGTCATCATCATCATGTCTTCAACAAGAATTCCATTCTGATAACCTCTAGCCATTACTGAAGAATTACCTTTTGGAAGAGTCACGTGAAATATTGTATTATAATTGGATGGTTGTTGCTTTCCACAAGAAATACCATTAACAAAAAGTTCTAGTTCATCCAGATTTGTATAAACTTTAATCGATTGTTCTTCACCTTCTTTTCCTATCCTATAAGTCCAATCACGACTGGCAATATGTAACACAGGGATATCTTTACGCCACATCGCTTTAAAATAGTACGCAACGTCTTTAGGAGATCGGTCGTTATAAAAAAGGCCTTTATTATTGACACGAGGCATAGACTCTTGGCGAGCAGCCACATTAAAATCAGCAAAACACCAATAAGCGCAACCAGCAATATAATCACTGTTTTCAATATAAGGCAAATAGTGCTCAATATATTTCTGCTGATACTCTATACTAAAATCAAACGCCCTACTCTTTGTAGAATGAATGCGTTTATCGGATCCAGCTCCCCATTCACTCACAATAATAGGGCGACTCGGGTAACGAGTACGCTGATCTATTAACCATTTCTCAAAATCTGGAAGTTCACCAAAATACCATCCTTGATAAAGGTTCCAACCTGCCACATCGCCATGCGCTAACCCAATAGTATTATATAGATCGGAACCATGAAAAGCCATCACGCTCACTCGTGAAGTGTCTTCCTCTTTTAAACGCTTTTCAAGTCTCTGAGCAAGTTTGACAGTGCGATCTCTTACAGCTGACCACTCAGGTTTATCAGGTGTCGGTGCAATGAGTAGTATCTCGTTCATATATCCCCATGCAATAATACTCGGGTGGTTATAATGCTGACGAATCATTTCGACAAGGTTCGTTTCGCAATTATCATCGTACTCTTTGCTATCTGGTACCATGTTAATAATAGGAATTTCTTCCCAAGCCAACAACCCCATCTCATCGCAAGCATCTAGCAATGCATCATCCTGCGGATAATGAGAAATACGGATAAAATTACATCCAATTTCCTTTATTAGTTTAATATTCCTACGATTCACTTCATCATCTATAGCAACTCCAACAGGTGCCTGATCTTGATGACGATTCACCCCGCGAAGTTTATATGGCTTGCCATTTAAGCTAAAACCTTTCTGAGAGTCGAATGAGAACCATCTGAACCCCACTTTATTAGAGACCTCATCTAGTGTTTCCCCAGTTTTAGCATCCACCAAGGTAGTTGTGATTTGATACAATGTAGGTGATTCGGGTGTCCACAATTCAGGATTTGCTATCACATTCGATTCACATATCATCGTACTTGTTTCTCTAGGCTTTAACGTAAAAGGTTTAATATCGGTTTGAATTAACTTTCCTTTTGAATCGTAAATACTACTCTTTAATTTCAGCTTCGCTTTTAAATCAGTATCATTAGTAACTTCGGCTCTGACCTGAACCGCTCCCTCCTTATCATTTACAATCGGGGTATTAACAAAAACTCCACTTGAACCGTGGTTACTCATGTTAAAATGTTGCTGCGGAGTAGTAATCAGCCACACATCCCTATAAATGCCTCCCCAAAATGTAAAATCGGCCCAAAGTGGAGTAATATCACGACGAGCATTATCAACAGATATTTCTATTTCATTATTTTTTTTAATCACAGAGGTTATATCAAAGATAAAAGCCGTGTATCCACCAGCATGACTCCCTACCAATTGTCCGTTAAAATGCAAGTCTGCCGCCTTGCTAGCTGCATCGACCTTAATATAATACCGCTTAGTAGAATCAATTTCTGTTAAGACCAAATTTTTACGGTATTCTCCCTTGCCTTGATAATAGTTCCTTTGAGTATAAGCATCGAGATTAAAAGTATGCGGCAAATTAACAGATTGCCATTGCGTTTCACCTTTTTTCCGGAAATCCCAACCATCATTAATCGTCTTCATCGTGCGTTGCGCCGATAAAGCAGAAGTAATAAAAGTAAAACTTATCAAAATCAAGAAAGTTTTCCTTGTCAATGTATTAAAAAGAATGTTTATGTTCATCATTGGTCTTTAAATTGTTCATTAATACAACTACCTCTCAGAGGTGGGAAAACGCAGATTATCAATAGTGTGTTTCATTACTTTTTTCGATAATCTGCGTTTTTATTAGAGTTACTTCTCGTCAGCTACTGCTTCTTCCCAAGTTCCCCATTTCTCTACACTAGGATCATATCCATCATACCCTGGATTCTGAGCTAGTTTTCCTAGACGATTGGCATCAATAGCCCATTGAGGAATTGGCCAATTAATATTATGTCGACCCATAGTATATTTACGTCCTCTAATGTTAGCACCAGTATTTTTATTATAATAGTTATTATATTTAGTGATACGATGGAACCAGAAACTATCCTCATAAAGACGATCTTTATTATATGTCTTACCTTCATTATCAGGCTTACCACTAAGAGCAAGACAGTAAGAGATACGGCTCAATTCTGTGAATCTCCATTCTTCCATATAAAGTTCACGAGCACGCTCATCAACAATATCATCGATGTCTACTTTAGAATAGTATTGAGTACATTTAGCACGTTCGCGTACAGCATTAACATCATCCACAGCAGTAGGGTCGCCCAAATAATATTTAGCTTCTGCTCTCAACAAGTAAGTTTCAGCAAGTCTATAGCAATAAAAATCATCATATCCACCACCGTTATACTGATTGGCAGAAGGAGCCTCATCTTCAGGAGATGCAGACCAAACTTTATAATGAGGCCAATCAAACCAACAGCGGATAGTGTCGGAACATAGAACTTTGGTCTGACCATTATTATCTGTCCAGCTAAAGCGTACATTTTCTCCCTTGTATTTTGTATCTGGACGATTATATTTAAGATCCTCCATGCGAACCCAGTTACCCACGGTATGGCTATGTCTTAAGTCGCCTTCATCATTTGTTCCATTCAGTCTCCAAAGAGAATTTTCTGCAAAATATGTAGGTCGCACTACGGCTTGACCACGTCCAAAAGTTCGGTTAAAATCTAAAGTTTCATCATAACTACCATTGTTCATCGCATAATTTTCTACCGCTTTGAGGTTATCAGGAGTAGTAATCTCACCCGCATTCCATCTTGGTGCTAAATTACGCATAGTACGAGTACGAATACCAGAGTCGGTACCATATCGATTAGGCAATACTAGGATAGCTTCTTTATTAGCAGCAATAGCTTTATTTCCACCCTGATGCAAATCCCAAATTACATTATTAGTGATATTCCAAGTTTTGGGGTTAGGATTAGAGAAATTACCAAACTCGTTACGCATTAACGAATATCCAGATTTATCAATCAAAATATCCGCTTGATCTTTCGCTTTCTGAAAATCACCATTAGCTAAATAGCATTTGATCAGCAATTGACGGCAAGCTCCTTTATTAATCATACCGATATAAGTCATATCCTTTTGATCTGGAACATTTTCTACTGCAAACTCCATATCTTGAACCAAACGTTTGATAATGGCTTCACGCTTAGTTGTTTTATAATCTTGCTTTGGGGTTTCAATGATTTTAGAAACAAAGGGGACATCACCAAACTCAAAACAAAGATTCAAATATCTATAAGCGCGATGGAAATAAGCACGCCCAAGAAATTCATTTTTTGTTTTCTCATCTAATCCCTCTACTTTATCTATGTAGCTAATAACCGTATTTGCGTATTTAATACCATTATAAGTCTCTCCCCAGAAAATAACCAAACGATTCTGGTCAAAATTATACCAACCGTCAGTCGGAGTAAATCGCTCATTAATATCACAGAATGCGAGTGCATCATCCGTTTTACCTGCTACGGATAAATCAGAGAATAAATATTCACTCATTAAAGGTAACATCAAATCGACAGCTTCTGTATTGGTCCAGTATGCACGTAAAGCTTTATCTGCGGATGCCATAGCCGAATTTAAACCGTCAACTGTGCTAAAAGTTACTGTCGGTTCATATAGAGAAAGGGGATCGGGTTTCAAGAAATCATCAGCACATCCCGTCATGAGAGCAAGCACGCATGCAGTTCCCATAAATTGTTTAATATTAAATATATTGCTTTTCATTTTTTCTATCTTTTAAAAAGTTAAGTTTAAGCCTAAAGAATATGTTCTAGGAGCAATATCTCCAGTTTCAGGATCTCCGTATTCCCATTCTTTGCTCCAAGTTGCAACATTACGAATTGTTGCAAAAACCTTCGCATTCTGGATTTTAAACTTAGATAAGAAAGCTGTTGGAACATTGTAAGCTACTGAAATATTCTCTAAACGAATAAATGAACGATTAATTACTCTACTAGGTGCAGCAAGTCCAGTAGGACCTTGAGCAGATAAACGAGCATATGTGTTTGAAGGATTGTCAATTGTCCAATAGTCTTTTACATATAGATTCTGACAATTCGTAATTTGCGAATAATTATTATCATTATTTAAGTAGTTACTATCCAAGCTCTTATGTCCCATATAAGAATAAAGATTAAAAGAAAGACTCCAATTTTTATATAGAGTAAAGTTATTTCGCATAGACCAATGAATAGGAGGTGTTGTTTCACCTAAGAACTCTTTATCATTGTTATTATAAACTGGAGAAGTGGTTCCATCAGCATTTTTACGATCATCAGCAGTATAACTATTGGCAACTTTAGGATCACCTGGCTTTTGTCCATATTTAGCAGCTTCTTCCACCTCATTTTTTTGCCAAATACCTGTAACTTTATAATCCCAAATAGCACTTATTGGGTGCCCTATAAACCATTTATTGCTAATGTCATCACGTTCTTTAGTTATTGCATTTCCTGATGCATCAATTGTGGTTTCATATTCACCATATAGTTTTTTAATCTCATTTTTATTATATGAGAAAGTTACAGAAGTATTCCATTCTAAGTCTTTTGTCTTAATGTTAGTTGTGCTGAGTGATAGTTCGAACCCTCTATTTTCCACTTTTCCTAAGTTGGTGGTAATAGAATTAAAACCAGTGAAGTCGGGTAAAGACTGATTCATAATCATGTCCGTAGTTGGCATGATATAATATTCCAAACTGGTATTAATACGTCCGTTAAGAAAACTCAAATCTAATCCGATATTCCAAGATGTCGTTTTCTCCCATTGCAAACCCGTATTTGGCAGACGATTCACAAAAAGATATTTCATATCCATCAATGTATTATTGGTAGAATTAATGTAACCTTGAGAGTACTGTCCAAGTGCCAAGTTGGCCAACGCTATATACGAATCTGCTAAACTACGATTACCATTCTGTCCAAAAGATACACGAAGTTTACCTGAATCCAAGATATTGCTCCACTTCCAGAAGCTTTCATTAGTGAAAGTCCAGGCCAATGCTCCAGAAAGGAAGTTTGCGTATGGATTAGTAGTACCAAAAGCAGAATAACCATCACGACGGAAAGAGAAAGTTGCCATGTATTTTTCGTTATATGAATAGAATAAGCGAGCCAAATAACCGCTAGCAGTCTCTCTAGCATCTGTCGAGCTGAAGTCACTTAAACTTTTATCAGCGTTCGCAGTAGCATGTAATCCTAGAGCTTCTGAAGGTAAAATATTACGAGCGGCAATACGGTCGGCCCATGATTCACGTTCTTCAGCCTCTTGAACTAAGGTTAGAATTGTATGATGTTTCTTTGCAAATGTATAATCCCAATTTATAGTGTTATTTATTGACCAGTCAAAACGTTTACTTTGTTGACGAATCACACGGTCATCTGTTTCAGCTTGCCAATCAGGATGTTCAGATGATCTGAAATATCTATCATAGAAGAATTGGAAACGTGGTGATGCATTAAATGAATATGTGATACCAAATGGAAGCGTCAACTTGGCTGTCAATATAGAGTTTAGCACAGTATATCCCTTTTCAAGATCCAGGTATTGACGGTCGAAATCGAAGTTATAACCTTTCCAATATGCATTTTCGCCTTGGGGATGTGCCACTAACTCACCACTTTCATTGTATGGGCTAGAATATGGGCTATTACTTGTGATTTGTCTATACCAATCAGTAGCAATATCTCCGTCTGTACGATTTTGGAAATTAATATTCGCTCCCACACTAAACCAATCTGTAACTTTCGCATCTAGTTTCATGTTAGAACGTACTGCGCTATACTCATTGCCACGTACAATTCCCTCATTGGAAAGATAGCCTAATGAGAAGTAATAGTTTACTCTATTAGTCATACCAGCAACACTGATATTATAATCCTGATTCAACCCAGTGTGGAAAGAATGGTCGTACCAATCGAATGTTTTACCTGTCAAGAAGTTAGCAAGTGTTACCTCACTAGCATTCAATCCAATACGTCTTCCCCATATTTCATCAGCACTCATATTCGCATCCTGACTAGACTGGCTTTTCCATGCATCTAGTGAAAGTCCATATTTATTCAAATTACTATCAGTTGGACGATCATAATATCCAGCCGGCCTGTTACCTGTTTGATATGCTTCGTAGTTTCCAGTACTAGAATTAACCCCATAAGTATCTGTTGTATAAAAATCAGTCCTATATTTAAGGTATCCGTCTGCACCATATACTTTCCGTCCGTC
Source organism: Bacteroidota bacterium (assembly GCA_023426145.1). Taxonomy (GTDB): domain Bacteria; phylum Bacteroidota; class Bacteroidia; order Bacteroidales; family Bacteroidaceae; genus Bacteroides. The sequence goes on from JAFABG010000043.1 coordinate 39,030, forward strand.
AGCTTTAGTAGCCCATCCGATGTTTGCACTAAAATTAACGACTGGTTTTTCCGATTTACCTTTCTTTGTACTCACAATAACTACTCCATTGGCAGCTTTTGCACCATATACAGCAGCTGATGAAGCATCTTTTAGAACGTCTATTTGAGCAATATCATTGGGGTTAATTTCTGATAATTCTCCATAGAACATCATACCGTCAAGGATTATTAAAGGATCATTATGTCCACCATCAGAGTATACAGAACGCTGACCACGAATGGTCATTGAACCTCCACCCTTAGCTGAATTATCAAAGCCTACACTCAAACCTGCTGTTCCACGCAATACATCTTGAACAGTTTTAGGTGCTTCATTCGCCAAAGCGTCAGGACGAACTTGAGCTACAGACCCTGTTAAATCTTTCTTGCGCATGGTACCGTATCCCACTACCACCACTTCATCAAGTAATTCGGAATCTTCCGATAAAACAATATTCAATTTGGATTTATCAACAAGAAGAACTTCCTGCTTTTTATAACCTATATAGGAGATTACTAATGTCTCCCCTTTTGATGCTTGAATTGAGAAATTACCATCAAGATCGGTAATTGTACCTCTAGTACTTCCTTTTAGTTGGATTGTAACCCCCATTAGTGGTTCGTTTTTACTATCCAATACTCTACCTGTTATAGAGATTTGTTGGGCATAACTGCTTACCACCCCTATAAATAAAAGGGTAAGCCACATTAAAAATCGGTGTTTTTTCATATCACTAAATTTGTTTAATAAAAAATGTTCTTCATGTTATCCTGAAAACAAATCTAGCTACCCTACTTAACTTTACAATTCACTCCTAATAATTACCTTATTTCTCCCTTTTTATTCATATAAAAGGAGTATCGCAAAGATGAATCCTTTTTTGTATAACCACGTCTATAAATTACCTATAGTGGGTATAAAATCTATTCAGAGTCAATTAAGCCCCCTTGTTGAATCAAAAATATACCTTTAGATTATTCTAGTTATAGCAAAATAATCTAGAAAGCTTTATCAATCGAACCTTTGATACCTATTAGATTAATAAAAGAAAAAACAGATGTAGCTTGGGAATCTGATAGTATTCTCTATATTTGCATCATTCTTTATATATAATGACTGTTAATCTTGCAATTATGAAAACCAATTATATTAAGTACATTATTTGCTGCTTACTCTATTTGTTATATGAATTACCTCTCTTCGCACAACAAATTATTGTAAGTCCTATGCCTTTCTTGGACAAATTACCCATCAACTCAATATTCAATTTATACCAAGATAAACAAGGTTTTCTTTGGATGGGGACCACATACGGACTTGAACGCTACGACGGATATGAAATTCAATCCTTTATAAACAATTACAAAAGCCCTCATATGCTCACTCATAATGACGTTAGATGCTTTGCTGAAGATAATGAGTATTTATGGGTTGGCACTTTACAAGGGATCAATCTAGTTAATAAATCTACCTATCAAATAACTCCATTTAGCGACACTGAACTCCAAAAAGAAGAGATTAGAGACCTTTTAGCTGACCGAAACGGAAATGTGTGGGTAGCTGCAGATAAAAGTCTGTTCAAATGCAATGCCCGCCTCGGCATTTTGAAAGAATATCCCCTAAAGAATGACCCAAACACTTTTTTTCTAGATCGTGATGGGAACTTATGGTTTCTGACATGGAACGGAGATATTTTAAAATATAATGAACCAACCGATTCTTTTCAGATATATGCTCAAATGGAAAATAGCAGTCCTTATCGAATGATACAAGATAATCAAGGACGATATTGGATTGCAACATGGGGCAATGGAATCTGGCATTTCGATCCGAGCAACCCTAATAAACATGAAATGTTCCATCCCCAAGCTATCATAAATCCCATACGCCATTCCTTGGAACAGGTCTTTTTTGACATTGTCCAAGACGACTCTTATGGATATATATGGGCTTTGTCTCATTTTAGACTTTATGTTTTCCGAATTAACCAACAGAATGAGCTAGAAGAAGTAGATATTAACTCTATTAAAGACATCAATAGACCAATTGATCAGTATAAGACATATAGTCGCATCATCAAAGATAAATCGGGGAATTTATGGCTAGGAGCCTATGACCAAGGTTATACTATCGCATTTGAGAAAGCCGAAATAGTGAACCATACAATGGAAAACATGAAGAAAGAGCTAGGCGTTGATGCTAATGTCCTCTATTTCAACAAAGATTCTAAAGGAATCATTTGGTTCGATCAATCGCGCTATGGAATTTGTCTATTTGATGAGAAAACTGGTAAAACGACTTATGGTAACAATGCAAATGCACTTTACTCACTAGTCGTTATTTCCATTGTTCCATCACAAAAAGAGGATGCTGTTTGGTTAGGAGGAAGAAATAATCTTTCATCCAAGATTTGGAAAGTAAAACAAAATCAGATGCATATTTCCATATTAGAAGAATACGACTTAAAAGAAATAACTGCTTCACCAGGCATTATATCTCAGCTGGTTGAGGACAATTATGGAAATATCTGGATTGGGACTTCCACACATTTATTTTTCATGAAAGCTCATTCAAAAAGAATAGAACTAGTACCGCTCAAAGTTTCGGAAATATCAGATCTTTGTAAGGATAGCAAAGGAACGATTTGGATTAGTGGGCTAGAAGATATTTATCAAATGGAATATAGAGATAAACCTACTTTACTCAATCATTATTCTAAAGAGTCATTACCCCTTCATGAAGATCCCATCAAAAAAATTAGTTGCGATGAACAAGATGTTTGGTTTTCAACCTCATTAGGTCGTTTACTACGATTAAACCAAAACACCCGAAAAATAACTGATGAAACAGAGAACTCAGGTTTGAAAGGTGATCATATTCTAGAAATTTTATCTCATAAAGACAAAGTTTGGATTATTTGTGACAAGTATATTGTTTGCCATAATGAGACAAAGAAGGAGAACACGACCTATTTTGTCAACGATGATAATATATTAGTATCCTCCTTTCGCCATAATGCTGCATTTATTGATAATGATGGGTGTCTTTATGCAGGTGGGCACAACGGTTATATAAAGATTCTTCCTGGAAGACAAGATGTAAATAGAAAAGATGCAGAAAAAGTACTGATAACAGATGTAAAATGTGATAATCGCTCAGTACTTTTTTCTCCAATAAAAGAAGAAATCGGTAATTCATCAAAAACAATCACACTGCTACCTGAAGCCAGAAATATTGAAATTCTTTTCTCAGCCCTTTCGTACACCTCAGGGAGAAGAATTAAATATGCTTATCAGCTGGAAGGCGCTGATGATAAATGGACTTATATTGAAAATGGAAAGCATTCTGCTTTTTATAATCATCTACCTAAAGGTAAATATACGTTCCGACTTAAAGCCACAGATCCATATGGGAATTGGATGAAAGATGAACAAGTCATCATCATACATCGACTACCTGCATGGTATGAAACATGGTATGCATACACTTTTTATGCTTTCATAATTATTTGTCTAACCTATCTTCTCTTAAAAGTATACTACAAACGTATTGAGCAAAAGAACAAGTTAAAAGTTCAAGAAGAACTAACGCAAATAAAATTAAATTATTTTACCAACATTTCTCACGAACTTCTCACCCCACTCACCATCATTTCGTGTGTAGCTGATGATCTGGAAGAAAACAAAGAAAGCTCAGAGAGACAAGTGGACATTCTACGATCGAATGCCAATCGATTAAAACGATTGCTTCAACAAATTTTAGATTTTAGAAAAGTTGAAAGCAAAAAGATGGAACTTAGTGTAGGAAAAAGCAATCTATCATCTTTTCTATCAAGCATTTTAGCCTCAAATTTTCAATCATTAGCACGGAAAAAAAACATTAGCCTTACTTCTCAAATTGAAGATGGCATTTGGGGATATCTAGATATAGACAAATTTGATAAAATGGTTTTTAACTTACTTTCTAATGCTATTAAATATACTCCTGAGCACAAAAAGGTTAATGTAAAAATGCAAGTTGAGTACAAAGAAGGATGTAGATATCTTATCTTAAAGGTTGAAGATGAAGGTATTGGCATTGAAGAAAAAGATCTTAAATTAATATTTACCAAATTTTACAATAATAAAAATAATCAAGGTTTTCAGTCAAACGGAATCGGTTTGTCATTAACTAAAGAATTAGTCACATTACACCATGGAAGCATTGAAGTAAGTAGCACACCAGGGCTAGGATCAACATTTACTGTTGAGCTCCCAATCGATAGAGAAATATATAAAGAATCGGAGATTGTTGAATCTCACCCTCTAGTATCCCTTGATAAAGAAAATGAAACTTTCGAACAAGAAGAAAAGCCCTGCATTCTATTCATTGATGATAATAATGATCTTCGGGAACTGATACATCATATTTTTAACAAAAAATATCTTGTACTAACAGCAGAGAGTGGATTTCGAGGGCTCGATTTACTCAAAAGTAACCCTGTAGACATAATCATTTGTGACGTTATGATGCCACAAATGAATGGTCTTGAATTTTGCAAACGAATAAAGGGGGATATACAAACGAGCCATATACCAATTATTATGCTTACTGCAAAAAACAGAACCGATGACCAAATAGAATGTTATAAAGCTGGTGCAGAAAGTTATATTGCTAAGCCTTTTGAAATGAAAGTATTGCAGGCAAGAATTGACAATTTACTACAAGCAAAAGAGTTTAGCCGACAGAATTTCAGATGCAATATGGAAGTGAACTATTCAAATCTAAACTATCAAAGTGCTGATGAACAGTTCCTAAAAAATGCGATCCAATGCGTAGAAGAGCATATCCAAGAGGCTGACTTCGACATTATACTAATGGCATCCGAACTTCACATTTCCCGATCCACGTTAAACCGAAAGCTTAAAGTGATCACCGGATGCACTCCATTAGAATTTATAAGGAATATAAAGCTAAAATATGCATGTACACTATTGAAAAACAAAGAAATAAGCATATCGGAAGTGGCCTATGCAACAGGATTTTCTTTTCCTAAATACTTTACCAAATGTTTTAAAGAAGAATTTGGAATGACTCCTACTGAGTATCAAAATAAAGAATAACTTAAAAAGTGCCTATAATAAATGTAAGTAGTAGAACGTACTCAAGTGACAATCTACTACTTACATTAAAGATGAAAAATTCACAGTCAACAATCACTGCATTACAACGAATTAATCTGCTGCCAGCACTCTTTTCAGACGGTGTAAACCCTCAATCAGTCGCTGTTTGGGACAGGCTATATTAATGCGAATAAATCCTTCACCGTCCTCTCCATACATACTTCCTTCATTCAGCCAGACCTTTTCTTTGACCAATAAGTCATCAATTATCTGTTCAGAAGTTTGATTAAGCACTCTACAATCCACCCAAACCAAATAGGTTCCCTCTAACTTGGTGATAGGTAGTTCAGGCATATATTGTTCAAAAAACGTACGCAAATAATTATAATTATCCCATAAATACAGCTTCAGTGCATCCAACCATTCTTCTCCTTCATTATAAGCAGCAATCAAAGCTTCCACTCCAAATGGGTTAACATCACAGACTTCATTAATATTAATAGCTTTATCTATTTTAGCCTTAATATCAGCATCTGCAGCAATAATATTTGCAATCTGCAATCCAGCTAAATTAAACGCTTTACTCGGAGATGTACAGGTGATGCTATGCATCAAGAACTCATTAGAGATCGATGCAAAAGGAGTATAGGTATATCCAGAATAAACAAGTTCACAATGAATTTCATCAGCAATGATCCACACATTATTTCGAATACAAATCTCTCCTAATTGATTTAACTCTTGTTTGCTCCAAACTCTTCCAGCAGGATTATGCGGATTACACAGTAACAGTACTTTAGCCTTAGGATCGGCTGCTTTACGTTCCAAATCAACAAAATCGATTTGATAAGTACCTTCACCGTATATTAAAGAATTAGATACAATCTCACATTGATTATTCCGAATAGAAGAATAAAAACAGTTATATACGGGAGATTGAATGATTACTTTATCACCCGGATTAGTGAGTGCTTTTATAGTAGCCGACAAAGCAGGTACTACTCCAGTCGTGTAAATGATCCAATCTTTATCTACTCGCCAATTATGACGTCTATTAAACCACTTTGTAACTGCTTCATAATATGAATCTGGTACACGCACATATCCAAATATGCCATGCTCAACTCTTCTCTTTAAAGCCTCCACAACAGGGGGGGCAGTACGAAAATCCATATCAGCTACCCACATTGGCAACACCTCGTCATCCGTCGCAGAGTCCCATTTATATGAATTTGTCCCTCGACGCTGAATCAATTCATCAAAATTATATACCATAACTTACTCCTTATAAGCAGATTTAGTCAGCCCATGTTTTCAACACACAATCAGCGGGTGACTTTATGTTTTCATCTAAAATAATAGTACCAAAACTGTCTGCAACAATACTCCCAGTACGCGGGTTCTTCACACTATGAACCGAACTGTGTATAGTCGCATTAACACTTGCATGTTCGAAAGCCAAATCCGCATCATCAGCCATTACACAATTTTCAAGTATAAGATCATGTGCATAACAAAGTGGTTGAGTACCTGCAATCTTACAATTCACAAGACGTAGATTTTTAGAATGCCATCCCAAATATTCTCCAGTTAATTCCGAATCATAAACTGTTACGTTTTCGGTGTTCCAGAATGCGTCTTTCGAATGAATATTAGCATTGTGAATCTCCACATTTTTACAATATTGAAAAGAATAATTTCCATTCAAAACAAATTTGTCTATTGAAATATTTTCTCCATGCATAAAGATATAGTCACCTTTATCAATATGTACATTTTTAAGTTCTACATTGCGACAATGCCAAAGAGTTTCTAGAGCATTAGGTAGCTCTACATTTTCTAATTTAATTCCATCCATTTCACGGAACATCTTTGGTGCTTCAACCACAGTATCGGTCATCTTCAAGTTTCTAGAGTACCACAGTGCAGCGCGAGCACCATCTGTAAAAAAGCAATTTCGAACCACAAAGCCATCGTTATGCCAAAACGGATATTTACCTTCAAAGCGGCAATTCACCGCTTCAATATCACTGCACTCTTTTAATGCAGATTCACCAGTATGGATAGTTACATTTTCCAAGAAAAGTCCATGAGAAGCAAACAAAGGACGTTCTCCTTCGTATTCTGTATTTTTAATTTGTTTCATTATATATAAAGATATTATTTTCGAGTTTGCAAAAGTATAGCTAAACAAGAAGATAATAGGTAGATAAATTACGGAGATAATAACCCAAATTACAGTTTTATAAAGCCATTGGGCACAGTCATTCCTACTTATTAGGATACCATTTGACTAGTCTTAACGTTAAATCAATAAACCTTTTCTATAATTAAGTGGCGTTTGCCCTGTATTTCGCTTATAAAACTTACAAAATGCTGCAGCATCACTGAACCCGAGTTTAACTGCAATATCTCCCACCGTTATTTTAGTAGAACTAAGCATTGTACGCGCTTCCATAATCAACAATTCGTCATTAGTGTCCCGTTAAAATCGGGACGAATTAATAATTAATCAAACCATCCCGGAAAAAAGGGATTAAGTTGCTCTTTGACTTCATTGAAATTAGTCTTATTGAACAGATCTTGTAAAGGTGTTTT